>JAQGHR010000040.1 GCA_028291545.1 Planctomycetota bacterium
GACGCGGGAGACTCTTGAGGAGATCTCCCGCGTCGGCGCGACCGGGCTCGACTGGGTCCTGAAAGCGACTTCCAGCAACCGTCGCATCAGGCCGCGCCGGTGGCGCGCTGGCCCATGGTGCCGCCGACCGGCGTGTGGGTCTTGCTTTCTTCGGTTGGAACCTGGCTCCTGAGATGCTTCCGGGAGCGTGAGAGGATCGGTTCTCGCTCTTCCTCACTGGCCCCGGTGTATGTGCTCTTGGGACGATTGGGATCATAAAGGTTCGACAGTGATCCGTCCGGCGCCACGATCATCCCGGCACGGTCC
The DNA here is from genome assembly GCA_028291545.1 of Planctomycetota bacterium. Lineage (GTDB taxonomy): Bacteria > Planctomycetota > Planctomycetia > Isosphaerales > Isosphaeraceae > JAQGHR01. Next base: position 307 of record JAQGHR010000040.1, read on the forward strand.
TCGCCATCGTGGTCGGTCAGGCTGATCTTCGAGGTCCCGTCGTTCTGCACGTTCATCGTCACCCCGCGAGCGTCGCGGTTCAAATTCAGGCCGGAGGACCCATCTTCGGCCATGAAAATTTGGGCATGGCTATGGGGACTGCGGTTGAGCAGGTGGATCGAAGAGCCGATCCCAACGGTATTGGCGAGAGACGCTCGTAATGAACGGTTATGGTAGTAGTCGAGTCGGGAGGATCCGTCGGCCGTCGCCTGAAGAAGGACCTGCTCGTGCCCTTGCGGGTCCAGAAGACAGAGCGCCGGGCTGCCATCGGGACGAATTTCCAGCTTGGCCCGGGGGTGGCCCTGCGCATCGTTCAGGACAAATTTTTCGGCCGCGAGCTGCGGAGCGCGGAAGCAATTCGTCCCGAGGGCCAGGACGGCCAAGGCCACGACAATCGCGCCGCCGCCGATCCTCTTCAGCCAGAGATTCTCGCGTTCCAATCGGTCGAGTCGTTCGACCAGGCAGTCCACTGTTGGCTCATTCATCCCGCGTCTCCGCTTGAGAACCGTGACCACGGCCGCTGCTCGTCAGTCGATCACGACGCTTCTGTCCCTAGTTCGGGTCCAGGTCCAATTTATTCGCTTGATCGCTCAACGTGAGGTCGAACCTCCCACGTCCTACCGCATCAAAGCAGACGTGGCCCACGCCGTCGAACGACCGAAGTACCGCGCCCTCAGGCACTCCACGAGGAAGCTCACGGAATCCATCGTTGTGTTCTAGACAGCACTGATCGACCTGGAGTTCGGACCCTTACTCCTAGAGTCACGAGAAGGTGTCCATTCCGCCGCATTTCCTACACATTTCTCGACGAGAACACGATCGAGGAATGTCTCCCGGGGCGAAAGAGCGATTGACGCACCGACGCTCGATCCCTGACGCGGGACGGGATGTGAGCCGCGTGAGCGGACAACCTCGGTTGACACTCGCTCGGGGAGGCTATCCGGCTACGGGCATTCGAGAGCCAAGATTCGAGAGGACCGAGGAGGACCCTCCCCCGGCACAGCGCGCGCTCCCGCATCGCGAACCTGGCATGCCGGATCGCGTCCTAGCGAACTACCGCCTTTGAATGCTGTTTTTCGGTCTTCTTGGACCGGAACGCAGACTCGATCAGCGACTCGACCGCTTCGGACGGGAACCCTTCGACCACGGCGACATCCGCCCCTCGGCGTTCGAGGGCGAAGACCGTTGGGCCGCTGGGGCGACGTGTCGAATCGGGGAAGGCGTCCGGTTCCTTGGCGTTCGGGCCAAGCTTGGAGGTCTGGTACTGGAGATAGCTGCGGGCGAACTGGCGAGCGTCGTCATCCGAGTCCCAGGTCGAGAGCCAGACCAGACCGAGGCGACGGTCCGGACCTTCGAACGCGGCGAACTGGTCGCCGTCCCAACCGGCGGCGGCGATCTTGCCGGAGAACTTCTTCAGGAGCACGCCGAGCTGCATCTCACCCACGACATTGCGCGTGACTTCGTTCCATCCTGGCCCGGCATCAAGTTTTCCCAGGTCCACGGCCATCGGAGGGTCGGGCTTGGCGATCAGCTTTTCGGGGTGGAGGACCTGCTCCGTCGAGAGCGGGGGATACTTGTAAGCCTCATCGAGCGCCTTCCAGCCGCCGTCGTTGACGAGCCGGGCGCACAACACGAGACCTCGGAGGTAGGGAAACAGGAGCGATTCGGCGAGGATCGGCGGTGCATCCTTCAACGCGGCGCCGCTTCCCATCATCATGAGCGGCCCCATGATCGAAAACGTCCGGTCGAGATCCTCCGCGCGTATCTGGACGATCTGTTTGCCGTCCCAGTCGTTCATCTGTGCCGCCATCATGGTCAGTGTCGCCTCGCCCTCGATGAGAGATGAGAGCGCCAGGGAGCGATCGTCATCGTTCTTGATGGCGTGCTGCATCTTGTCCAGGTCGAAATTCTGGTCGGCCAGGGCATGGGTCAACTCGTGGGCGATGACGGTCTTGTTCTCGTCCTTGTTGAATCCTTCGCCGCCCCGAAGCAGGGATTCGAGAAACCCGCGAGGCTTCTTCTTCTCGGGCTCGCGGATCAGATGCATCGTCTTCGTCTTGGGATCATAGAAGGCGGCGATCTCTTCGGAGTAAACCCGGACCATCACATCCTTGAAGTTCATCTCCCTCGGGATGAAGCCGATCGCCTTCATGCCAAGCTCATCGCCCCGGTACTCGGCCGACGTCTTGTCCTCATCAAGCTCCTTCAGGAGGTAGCCCTTGAGATCGTCCCTGGCCGTGACGTCGCGCTTAACTTCGGTCTTGAAAGAAATCTTCCGCATGCCCGGCAGGAGTTGCTCGAACGCCAGCTTGTAGCGAAGCTGGGCCTCCGTGGTGTCGCCCTTGTCGGCGAGCTTGTCACCCTCCGCAAGAAGCCTCTTGCCCGCCGCGGAATCCGCCTTCAAGTCTTCGGCGGAACACGGGCAGACGAACAATCCGAGGAGACTGGCAGCGATCGCGAGCGAGCGGACATTCATGAAGGGACCCCGAAGGCGTGGGACGGGCTAGGGATGGATCGCAGGTGATGGCGGTTACCCCGCCGCGAGTCAGCGGGTTTCACGGGGCTGGGGCTTCTTCGAGGGCGGGACGGCCAGCAGGTTCCTCGCCGCCCGGATCAGGATCTCTTCCTCGGTTTTCGGGCCGGACCGGGCGACGCGGTTACGCGTTTCAACCCGGACTAGGTCGTCGAGGATCATCGCCTCGGTCACACCTTTCGACCGCATCGACTCGACGTGCTCTCGGCGCCCCGAAAAAGTAAGCCCCGAAATTCTGTCCGCCGTCGAATGCTTGGGCTCGGGGCCAAGCCACACGCCATGACGATCGCAGAGATCCTTGATCGCCTGACCGGCGCGCCCCGCAGGCGCGCCCACCGCCTTACGCAGGTCTTTGAGGAAGGAAATGCGGTCCGCTTCCGACTCGTTGCGGACCTGAGCCAGGCGCTCCTGCTCCACGAGAGGAGCCAGTCGCTCGACCTCGGCACCTTCGCGGGCCTTCACCGCTTCCATCGCGACCGTTTGAACTTGCGTCCTCGCGGCTTCCTGACGGATATCATCCCAGACCCGGGCAGCCTGAGCCTTGGAATCCGTCGGAGCAATCGGCCGGACCGATGCGGCCATGGGCATGGGCGGGCCGATCCGGGGTTTCGGCGGGTCCGGCGGTCGCGACACCGCCCCCAATGGCGCATCGCCTGAAACGACACGATCGGGGACCGCCAGGACGATCGGCGCGATGGGTGCCTCGCGTTCGACCCTGACCGGCGGGGCTGAAGCATCCTGCGCGGAGAAGTAAGCGGCCAGTCCCCGCCAATCGTCCATTTTCACGCGATGCGAGAGGACAGCCCCGGCCGCGATCAGGATCAGCAAGGGTGTGGAAATGGTCGCGATCCAGGTCCGGCGATACTGGACGACGACCACGGCCTTGCGCGCGGGTTCACCTTCCTTGGTCTCCTCCGCTCGATCCGGGATGTCGATTTTTCCGTCCATGATACCTCCCGCGCGTGAGTCCGCGAATCGTGATGCAAATCAGCCGCCACCGGACCCGCCGACCCCGGTCCCTCGGACCGTTTGACCGTGCGGATCAAGCAGGCGATGAATTTCCTCGGCCGAGGGGACGCCTTGCGTCTTGAGGGTTGAAGCCGCGTTCTCGTCGAGTTCCAGGTAAGCCGCGACCTCCTCCGGGGACCGGCCCACGAGGTCGAGGGCAACCAGCCGGACCATTTTGCCCGTTGCATAGGCTTTCTTGGCGATCGCCGCGGCCGCATCGTAGCCGATCCGAGGGGCCAGGGCCGTACACATCGCGAGACTCCACTCAATCAGCTCGTTGCACCTCTCGGTCTCGGCCACCACGCCCGTCACCGAACCAAACACCTTGACGTCGGGCGCGACGGCCACGCACTTATCCACGAGGTGGCCGGCGGCGTTGGCCAGGAGCTCGATCGACTGCAGGAGGTTGTAGGCGATCACCGGCATCATCACGTTGAGCTCGAAGTTCGAGCCGAGCGCGTTGGCCCAGGCGATGGTCGCGTCGTTGCCGACCACCTGGGCGCCGACCATCAGGACGGCCTCGGGGATGACCGGATTCACCTTGCCCGGCATTATCGAGCTGCCCGGCTGCAATTCCGGAATCTTGATCTCGCCCACGCCGCAACGCGGTCCGGACGCGAGCCAGCGGAGATTGTTCGCGATATTCGACAGGCTGATCGCGACCGTTTTCAACGCCCCAGACGTCTCCACGGCGGCGTCCTTATTCGCCATGGCCTCGAAGGGATTCGCGGCCGGGCGAAACTCGATGCCCGTGTCGGTGGTCAACTGGGCGGCCATCCTCATGGGGAAATCCGCGTGGGTGTTGATGCCGGTGCCCACCGCCGTCCCGCCGATGACGAGCTCGTTGAGCCGGTGCAGGGCATCGTGCAGCCGCTTGACACCGTTGGCAACTTGCTGGGCGTAGCCCGAGAATTCCTGCCCCAGGCGGATCGGGACCGCGTCCTGAAGGTGAGTTCGGCCAATCTTGACGATCGCGTCGAATTCGCGAGCTTTCGCTGCGAGCGCGGCTTGGAGGCGCTCCAGTTCCGGGATCAGGGTCTTGGTGATCCCCTCGGAGGCACTCACATGGATGGCGGTCGGGATGACGTCGTTCGACGACTGGCCCATGTTGACCGCGTCGTTGGGGTGGACGGGCGTCTTCCCGCCTCGACCCTTGCCGAGCAGCTCGTTGGCTCGTCCGGCGATCACTTCATTGGTGTTCATATTCGTCGACGTGCCGCTGCCGGTCTGGAACACGTCCACCACGAACTGATCGTCGAGCCGGCCGTCGGCCACTTCCATCGCGGCGTGGACGATCGGCGCGCCTAGGTCGGGGTGCAGCAGCTTCAGATCCATATTGACCTGCGCCGAGGCTCGCTTGATCAGCCCCATCGCACGGATGAAGGCGCGCGGCATGCGCAACGGGCTGATGGCGAAGTTCCGCACGGCCCGGCCCGTCTGCGCGCCGTAGTAGGCATCGGCTGGGACCTCCATCTCGCCCATCGAGTCACGTTCTTTGCGGGTCGTCGCCAAGTGAGGAGTCCCAGAAAATCGAGTCGGTCTCGGAGGGTCTCCCCCGGGCGGAACGCGATCGTGCGCGTTCCGGATTCAGGCACGCAATCGCCCTTCGGGAGGGACCGTAAGCCGTTATCGTAAGGTCTCGCTCGCCGGTTCGGCAAGCGGGGCCTCCGGGGCCGGCAGCGCGGGTGGCCAGAATTGAAGTCGAACTTCGTCGCCCTTTACCGACACGAACGGGCAGGGGGGCGACTCGATCCACGTGCCGCTGTTGACGTACGTGATGCCATCCTTCTGCGACATCAGCGGCAGGTGCGTGTGGCCGCACGTCACGTAACGGCACTTCCGCGTCCTGGCGAACTCGATGGCGCGTTGCTCGATGAGCTGGCTGTTCCTCTGCCACTTCTTCGTGACCCGCCTGATCCAGCGCGACGCCCGGTGCGGCGCGTACTTCTGGATGAAGTAGAAGATCGCGCAGGAGATCTCCGTCAGCCAGACGAATTTCGTGATGAAGGTGTCGAACTGATCCCCGTGGAGGATTAATAACCGTATCTTCTCATTCTCGAAGATATATTCGTCCAAGATCTCCACGCCGACGATGTGCGAGACGATGTCGGCCGGCCCGTCGTGGTTGCCACGCATCCAGATCAGGCTGAAGTCGTCGCGGTCCGAGTTGCGCCGAATCGAGCGCAGGCAGGCGAAATGGGACTTCTTGAGGCGATTGAAATTGAGGTCATCGAAGATGTCGCCGTTGATGATCAACTGCTTCGCATGCGACGGCGCCCACTCCAGGAACTCCTCCAGGAGCTTCGCGTTGCACATGTCGCTGCCGAGGTGGAGGTCGCTGATGACCAGGCAGTCATATCTGGGGTCCTCGGTGGTCGCAAGCGCTTCGATCATCGCGGCAAGTCCAGGGCCGGGTTCGGGGGAAGGTCGAGTCCGAAGCGACGCATCGCGTCGGCGCGGTCGATGGCGATGGCGATGGGTGCCATCACTTCCATCCTGAGCATGCGCATGATCTTCGTCATCTCGGGATTCACTCCACAAAGCCATAAGGCCCCGCCCACCGACGGCAACCGACGGCCGAGTCTGGCGATCTGGTTGAGGGCGAGATGGTCGAAGGGGACGGTCTTTTCCTCAAGATCGAGGATCACGAACACTCCCGGCCGTTCTTCGATCAACTCATCGAAAACGCGTCCGGCGCCGATGCTCCACTCCTCGAACCGGTTTGCATACGCTGCCGTCAGATAAGTAACAGTGGCGATACGCCCGGATCGTTCGACTGTGAGACAGGGCAAAGGTTCGGACATCGGGTGCTCCTCGCGCCCGATCGGGGCATCACCAGCCCGCATAATATGCCATGCCGGGCGGGTCGCGCACAAACCCGACTTCGGCCAACCACGGCTCGGCGGGGGAGGCCAGGGGGGCCGCCGTGTTGTAAGACTCCACCTTGAGGACACGCCGCGAAGGCCCCGCGAGAGACGGGAGCAGGGCCATCGCCGCACGGATTTCCGCCTCGGAGGCGGACGAGAGTCCGGTCAATCGCTTCCCCAGGCCTTCACAGATCAGCACGGGGCGGCCGGCGATGGCGATGATGTAATTCGTCGCGGAGCGGGGCAGCCGAGCCGTCCCGCCTTCCAGCAAGGGCACGTCGAACGGTGCGCCGGACCCGTAAAGGTTGGCCGGATCGAGCGTGTTGAGCAGCACCGGCTCACGATCTTCGACCGGGGCTCGACCGAGAGCGTCGGCGGTCTCCGCCAGAGCATACTGGACGCCCGAGAGGCCCTCGACGAAATAGCCGCGACGAAGTTCGCCGCGCAACTCCGAGCGGGCCAGGATGGGCTGCAATTCGCGCCACGGCGGAGCCCAGGGGTCGAGCGCGGCGGTCTCCCGGGCGAGGACTCCGTAGCGATCCAGCAGCGCCGACGACCAGGCCAGCAGCGATGTCTCGTCGTCCGCGCCGGGGTCGACGATCTCCGACCAGCGACCCTCGGCCTTGTCCGATAACGGCCTGCGGAATCCGCCCAGTCGCGGTCGCCCACGGGGCGATGACGTGGGGACGCCGGAGGCCCGTGCCAGCGCAGTCGCCGTGGCATCGCCTCCGACCCGGAGGGGGTCCAGCCTGTCGTTCGCGACCAGGCCACGACGCAGCAGGCCGCGCAGAGCCTCATGAACCGATGACGGCGGCTCGCCAAGCAGTCGGGCAATCTCGATCACGAACGCCGCTCCCCGATTGCGGAGATGGGCCAGCGCGGCGGCCTCCGTCTCGCTCAAAGGACCATCGCGGTTGACGACGGGCCACCGACCGGCGAAATCGCGAGGCACGATTGCCAACGCGGGCTCCCCCCGTCCCTCGCCTTCGGCACGCCATCGCCACACGCCGGAGGTCAGGGACGCATCGAGCCAGGATGGCCGGAAGTCGGCGACCCGGCGAGGCAAGATCTCCTTTTCCCAGATCTCGGCCGTTGCGGAATAGCCCTGCAAATGCTCCAGGATGAGCGAGACCGCCGCCTCGCCCTGCAGTTTCGTGTCGCGATGTACGTGCTGGCGGCGGGCCACGAACGCAGCGAACGCTTCCGGCGAGACGGCCACCGCCTCGCGACGCTTGATCGCGATCGAGATCCGACGTACCTCGTCCAGGTTGCGTGCGTCGGCCCATTGCTCCCGCCCCGCGTCGTCCGGGCCGAGGGGGACGATCCCACCTTCGTCCGCCAACGATTCCAGGAGGTCGCACGCCGTGGCCGAGTCAATTGGATAGCGCGACGTCAAGTCATCCAGATCGACCAGCGCACGCGTGCGCAGGTAGCGTCGAACGATGTCGGCAAGTGCGCCGTCCCTCCCTCGGGCGAATTCCGCGGAACCGGAAACGACCGAGAACGCGTGCTCGTAAGCCGTCTGTTCCTCGGCTCCGATCCAGCGCAAGGGTTCGGTCGTTCCGGGTAGCTCGATCAACGCGGAACGCTTCTCGCTACGCAGTGTTTCCACGAACCCCAACATCGGTCCCGCGAGTTCGCCGGGGGCGAGATCACCGACCTCTCGCAGCCATTCGGCCATCTCATCGACCGAGCGCGGCGGCCGTCCCACGCCCCGCAATCGGCCTTCCACACGACCGACGGCATCGGGGTCGAGCCAGAGCCGCCTTGATGAGGGATTGAGGACCGGATCGAGGTCCGCATCGTTCACGAGGGACCCGTTCCGATCCGGCGCGGCCCGGACCGGCTCGTCCCATTCGTAGAGGTATTTCAGGGTGAATCGAAAGATCAACTCCGACGTGAAAGGCGACGGGATCTCGCCGGACCGGCTCGCCACCCGGATGGCGCCGGATTCCACACCGTCCAGGAATTCGCGCAGCCGGGGCAGGTCCAGGTCCTCGTCGAGGCACTCGCGATAGGTCTCGATCACGATCGGGAAGTCGGGGAACTTGCGGACGGCCTGGAGGAGGTCTTTCGCGCGCAGTCGCTGAAGCCAGAGCGGCGTCCGTTTGCCGGGATCGGGCCGGGGCATCAACAAGGCGCGGCCAGCGTTCTGCCGGAACCGGAGACCGAACAGGGCGCTATCGGCGAGTTCCGAACGGATCAGATCGAAGGCCGCGTCGGAGGTCACACCACGGAACACGTCGAGCGGCGGATCGTCCATGCCGGGAAGGCGAAACAAGACGCCGTCGTCGGCATGGAGCGCGGCCACTTCAATCCCCAGGCGCGCTCGCAGGGTGGCGCCCAGGACCAGCTTCAAGGCGTGATGCAGCTTGTGCCCGAACGGGGTGAGGACCGCCAGCCCGGTCTCGCCGGACGGGTCCGTGAAGGTCTCGACGAGCACCGTGCGATCGTCGGGTACGGCTCCGGCCTGACGAATCTGTCGCGAAATGACACCGAGCAGCGATCGGGCGGCCTCGTCGTCGAGATGATAGTGATCGATCAGCCAGGGGAGGACGTCCGGGTCCTCGCGACGTTCCGCGATCTGACGACACATCACGCCGACCGCCGCGCCGAGTTCGGCCGTCCGGCCCGCACCCTCCCCTCGCCAGAAGGGCATCATCGCGGATCGGCCCTCGGCGGGGGCCACGACGACTTTTTGCGGCTCGATCGCCGTGATCCGCCAGGTTGAAGTGCCGAGGACGAACGTCTCGCCGACGCGGCGTTCCAGCACGAACTCCTCGTCAAGCTCGCCCAACCTCGGGCCGCCCTCGCCCAGGTAGAGGGGATATTGACCCGTGTCGGGGATCGCGCCGCCGCCCACGACGGCGAGCTGCTTCGTGCCGGGGAGCGGCCGGAGCACGTTGTGGACGCGATCCCAACTGATCCGCGGCTTGAGGTCGCGAAGCGCCTCGACGCGAAACCGGCCGGACGCCAGCCGGAGCGTGCTCTCGAACGCGGAGGGCGTCAAGTCGCGGTAGGGATACGCGCGGCGCATCAGGTCAAAGAGCGCCGGCACCTCCCATTTGTCGACGGCCACGCACGCGATAATTTGCTGCGTCAGGACGTCGAGACAGTTGCTCGGGACCCGAAGGGCCTCCACCTGTCCATCCAGCATCGCGCGCGCGAGTGCGGCGGTCTCGACGAGGTCTCCGGACGTCTTGGCAAGCATCCGCCCCTTGCTCGTGCGCCCCACAAGATGGCCCGCGCGGCCGACGCGCTGGAGGCCGCGGGCAATCCCGCCGGGCGACTCGACCTGGCAGACCAGATCGACGGCGCCCATGTCGATCCCCAGCTCCAACGACGCGGTCGCCACGACCGCCGGGAGATTGCCGTCCTTGAGAAGCTCCTCCGTCTGTCGCCTCGCCTCGGGGCTGAGACTCCCATGATGCGACCTGGCGATCGGCCCAGCAGGTGCGTCGGGCTTCGCGATCGGAGAACCCGGTTCCGCGTCTGCCAGTTCGTTCAGATGCGCCGTCAGTCGTTCGGCGACCCGGCGATTGTTGGCGAAGACGATGGTCGAGCGGTGTCCCCGAATCAATTCAAGAAGTCGCTGCTCGATCGCGGGCCAGATCGAGGCGGAAGGTTGAGGTCCGGCCGATCGAGACGGAAACGAGACCTCCAGGTCGAGATCCTTCCGTCGCCCGGCATCGACGATGGCGACCGGGCGGGCTTCGTATCTTGCGGTGAGCCCCGTGTCAGCAACCTTGCGCAAGCCGCCGAGGTAACGAGCGACCTCTTCGAGGGGGCGTTGGGTGGCCGACAGGCCGATCCGAACGAAATCGGAGGCAATGGCGTCCAGGCGTTCGAGCAGGATCGCCAAAAAAACGCCGCGTTTATTCGGCGCGAGGGCGTGAATTTCATCGACGATGGTGTGACTGACCGTCCGCAAGGCGTCGCGTGCCCGACTTGTGAGCATCAGATGCAGCGATTCGGGCGTCGTGATCAGGATGTCCGGCGGTCGGCGAACGATACGTTGTCGCTCCGCCTGGGGTGTGTCTCCCGAGCGAACCGCGACGGTGAGCGGCTCCATCGTCAAACCATGGCGGGACGCCCACGCCAAGATCCCCTCGAGCGGGACGCGGAGGTTGCGCTCGACGTCCTGATTGAGGGCTTTCAACGGCGAGACGTAGAGAATCCGCACGCCCTTGGCGGTCCGAGGGGTCCGCCAGAGATGATCGAGGCACGCCAGGAATGCGGCCAGCGTCTTCCCGGACCCCGTCGGGGCGAAGATGAGCGTATTCTGGCCCGAGGCGATCGCGGGCCAGCCCTGGCGCTGAGGGGGAGTCGGCTCGCCAAATGTCTCGCGAAACCAGCCGGAAACGGCAGGGAGGAAGCCGTCGAGGCCGTCGCTGTCATCCACGCCCTCTATCCTCACTCGAACCCACGCCTCGGGACGTTTCCATTGCCTTCAGGGCGTAGAAGCTTGATCGCAAGGCCGAGTGTACAGATGGGCGGTAAACGCGTCAAGCATCGCACGTTGTAATGGCCTGGTCGATCAGGCCGCGGAGGATCTGGCCCACAGTCTGATGGCGTCGTCGCGAGAGCGCCAGCAGGGCTTCCGCTCGGTTCGCGGGCAGGAGGAGGCCGATTTCGACGACGTCGTCACCGATGCGAGGGCTCAGTTGGGGAGCGGAAACGTCTCTGCCGATGAACGGGGCCATAACATCCACTTCCGGCGGGTGCCGCCCGGTAAAATTGCTCGCCTCTTCACCTGGGATCGCGGAGGTAGCAAAACCCGGACCAATCCCGTCAGCGACCGAGCGCGGCGATCAGGACAATGGCCAGCGCACCCAGCATGCACACAACCACAATGAACGGCATGAGCCAGGAGGAATCCTCCCGCCAGGAGCCTCCACCGGGAGACCGGTCGATCTCGGCCGATCGGCTTGGCGTTTCCACGAGGACGGCGGGGCGCGCCGGTGGTACCACGCGGCGGCCCGGAGCCGCGCCGGGTTCGGCTTCGCCGAGGTCGCGGAGCAGAATGCCGGGGACAGAGCCCGCCTTTTCTTCGCTCAGAAGCCGCAAATCGTCATCTTCGAGTTCCGGCGGCGGCGGACGGAAGACCATTGCGGCGTCGGCTTCGGCCCCGAGGATGGACCGGACGACTTTGGGGTCGGTCCAGCGCGCGAGGTCGGCCTGGAGGTCCGCGCCGGTCTGGTAGCGTTCGTTCGGCTCCTTCGCCATCAGCTTCTTGACGATGGCGGCAAAGGCGGCCGGGACGCCTCGGGTAATTTTTTCCAGCGGGGGAGGATCTTCCATCCTCTGCTTGAAGATCTTGTTGATGACATCGCCCCCCTCGAATGGGGCGCGGCCCGCGAGGGTGAAATAGAGCGTGCAGCCCAGGCTGTACAGGTCGCTCCGGCGGTCGGCCGAGGAGGCGTTGGAGAGTTGCTCCGGGCTGGCGTAGTCGAGTGTGCCGATGACCGAGTTCGGCCGTGTCAGGGCGCTTTCCTCGTCGGACGCTCGGGCCAGGCCGAGGTCGAGGATCTTGGCCGCACCCTCGGGAGTGATCATCAGATTCGAGGGCTTGATATCGCGGTGGATGAGACCGCCGTCGTGCGCAGCGTTCAGGCCGTCGAGGACCTGGAGAAAGTAACGGGCGGCGTCGGGCACCCGAAACGGGCCGCCGGCCTTGACGACGTTGTACAAACTATCGCCCGGCACGTATTCCATGATCATGAAATACACGCCGTCCGCCTCGCCGACGTCGATCGTGCGGGCGAGGTTGTGGTGCTTCACCCGTTGGGACAGGTCCATCTCCCGGCGGAATCGCTTGAGCGGCTGGCCGCCCTCGCTCGCCAGCTTCGGGGGGAGGACCTTGATGGCCACCTTGAACCCGTCCGGCTCGCTCACGGCCAGATAGACCTTGCCCATGCCGCCCTGGCCCAGCCGCCGCAGAATCCGATGACCGCCGAGGAAGAATCCCTTGGTCATCCCACCGAGCAGCTTTTTGGCCTGGTAATTGGTCAGGAATTTTTCCTCGACCAGTCGCTTCGCCAGCGCCGTCGGCTCATCCTCGGTTTCCGGCTTGGCAGACGCGGCGCGAACTCGATCGAGCGTGGCCTGAGAGACCAGGCCGCTCTTGACGACGTCTTCCGCGAAGTCGTCAATCCGCGTCATTCGCCAACCTCAAAAGGCGACAGGATCGGGGCGATCGCCCGCCCGGCGGAGCGGAATCGCCCGGGTCGAGACCAGCTCACAAGGGCGGAACCCGGCTCCGGAAGCCGGGGTGGTTCGGGACCAATTTCCCATGCTGGATGATTCCGACCGGCCCGTCAATTCAAGTGGATGACAACCGCGGTGATATTGTCCTTCGATCGCAGTTCCAGCGCCCGTTCCACCAGCGCCTGCGCGGCCTTCTGCGGGTCGTCGTACGATCTGAGGATCTCGGCAATCATCTCGTCGCGAACGACGCCGTTGAGGCCGTCGGAAGCTAGCAGGAACTGGTCGCCACGCTTGAGGTCAACCACGCGGACCTCTTCGGGGCCGTCGCGAGCATCCTTGCTTCCGAGATACAAGTAAAGCACGTGCTTGAACTTGTGGGTTTCGACTTCCTCCGGACGGATCGTCCCGGCCTCGCCCAGGGCATTGGCGAGCGAGTGGTCGCGGGTCAATTGCTCGAGCTTTTCCCCACGGAGCCTGTACGCGCGCGAGTCGCCGATCCCCGCAACGTAGGCACGGTCGCCTTGAAACAGGGCGAGCACGACCGTCGTTCCCATGTTGGCAAACTCGGTCCCCATGTGCGACAGCGCGAGGATCTCGTCGTTGGCCTTCGCGATGGAATCGCGGACAGCCCGCTGCATGGCCTTCTCATCGAGGTCGGGGCCGAGCCGCTTGGCCACCTCGCGAGGGATGAGCTCGACGGCCATCTGGCTCGCCTTCTCGCCCGCGAGCTGGCCCCCCATCCCATCGGCGACGATGAACAGGCCCGGAGGACCCGGCATGGCGAAGTCGGCCGTGATCCCGGAACTGAATGTGTCGTCCTTCCGGGGTGATGCCCCGGCCCGGATCTCGACGTCGTTGTTGAGGGACTGCCGGCCGGGTACGTAGAAATTGTCCTCATTGTGCTCGCGAACATTGCCCGTGGTCGAAACCACACCCACCCGCAAGGGGAAGCCGCCGGCGCCTCCGGTCGAGTGAGTCGTCGGGGCGACGTTCCCGTCCGGCGGCGTGGAATAGTCTTGCGTCGATTCCGGGTCAAGCCGCCGCATCGGGAGGCCCGAGTCCGATGTGTCGTTGCGCCAGAGATTGCGGATCCAGTCGTACCAACTCACCGCGTTCGCCTTTTCTTCATCGAAGGGGCGGGGCAGTTCCGATCACGACCAGGGTGGGCCAGATCCATTTCCCCGCCTCTTTCTACGTCGAATCCTGGAGGTAGGGAAGCCCGTCCCGGACAAATCGTGCCCTGGGGGCCGAGATGCCCCCTCTTCAATAGTATCGGTGCGGCCGCGGCAATGGAAAAAAATCCGAGGGGGAATTCGCAAAGTTCCGGCGTTCCCGGCCGGCACCTCACGGCCGACTGTGCCTCGGACTGGCCCAATGCATCAAATCTTCGACACCCACGGAGCGATAGGTCAGGAAGAGTTCGCCGGCCTCGAACCCCGCCGTCAGGCCGTGGTAACGGTTCATGGCCTCCACGGCTCCGAAGACCCGGGCCTTCAGGGGAGGGAATTGGGTCTCGTAGGCGCGGATCGCTTCGAGCTTGATCGACAGGGTCGAACTGATGTCGGCGATGACAAAACCCGAGGCCTCCGGCATGTCCAGGCCGTGCAGGCCGATCGCGAAGCTGAGCTGGTTGGTGATGGAGTGGACCGGCAGTCCGTCGAAATACTCATCCCACTTCGTCAAGCGACTGTAGAAGACGGCCGCGTCGGTGAGCAACATCGCCTGGTAGTGGTCGGGCGAGGCCATCACCGTCTTGCCGCCGAAGCCCAGCACAACCTTGGGGCGATAGCGACGAAAGACCTTGGCAAGGGCCAGGCGATGCTCGAACGTGTCGAACAGGCGGCGGTTCGGCAGGTTCAGGTTGATCCGGACGTGGACGCCCAGGATCTCCGCGGCGCGGCGGGCTTCCTCCGCGCGCACGTCCGGCCCGGGCGAGAGCGGAGTCGGCTCGCCGTCGGTCAGGTCCACGATCCCGACCCGGTAGCCCTTCCGAGCCAGCCGGGCCAGGGTTCCCCCGCAGGCAATCTCGACATCGTCGGGGTGGGCTCCGACGGCAATCAGGTCCAGCTCCTGTTCCGGCTCGATCTCGCTCGCCTTGGCCATTTTTTCGCTTCGTCCCCGAACGCTGCAAGCCCGCCCACCTCCGACGCGAGGCGATCACACGATCGGACTATACCCGCCGGGCACCTCCACGCAAAGAGCGTCCAAAGACGCGGCCATGGATTGGGACCGGCGGTGAATCCTCGGGGTGTGCGTTTTCGCGTCATTCACGAGACCCCGACTCTCACCGGGCATATAAGGACGCTATACTATCTACCATCGAGGCATTGCATCAAAAGGCCGCCTCACCCCGACTGGTGAAGCGTTGAACCTGGGTGGGATGCGCTGGGTTGTCGCGGTTCCCAATCGCGAGGGCAGGGACGCCCCCCACGACGGAGCCTGAAGTACCGCAGCCATGAACGACAACCGCGCCAGACTTCGCAGAAACAGGCAAGCATGAAATCCATGATTCGAGCCGTCAGACCCAGGAGCCGTCGCCGTTTTTTCCTGCTGGAAGCCCTCGAACGACGCGATTGTCCGAGCGTCACCATCCAGTTCGACTACAGCCTGGACTCGAATAACTTCTTCAACACCCAGGCCAAGCGGGACCTGCTGCAAATCGCGGCCAATACTCTCACCTCGGAACTGACCGACAGCCTGACCCCCATCGTCCCGGCCGGCGGCAATAGCTGGACCGCGAACTTCACGAATCCGGCCAGCGGCGCGAAGGTGAGCCTCGACAATCCGATGATTCCGGCCGACACGATCGTGGTCTTCGTCGGCAGTCGGGCACTTGGGGGATCGGAACTGGGGCTGGCGGAGACCGGCGGCGAATCCTCCTTCGGCACCGACCTGTGGAACGATACTGTGCTGGCCCGCGGGCAGGTTGGCGCCCTGTCGATCCTGCAAACCGATTTCGGACCCTGGGGCGGGTCGATCGCCTTCGACAGCAAGGTGAACTGGTATTTCGGGATCGATGCGGCCGGACTGGGGTCTAAGCAAGACGATTTCCTCTCCGTGGCCGAGCACGAGATCGGTCACATCCTCGGCTTTGGCACCGCGGAATCCTGGAGGCAAAAGATCGTCCTCGGCAAATTCACAGGGCTGAGCTCCACGATCAATTACGACCTTGGGGGCAGTCCTCCCGTCTCCCCCGACGGCGGCCACCTGGCCCAGGGAATCACCGACGGCGGATTTCAGCCCGTGATGACCCCGACAATCCTGCAGGGAACTCGCAAGCTGATGACCCACCTGGATTTCGCGGGCCTCCAGGATCTCGGCTGGCAACTCCTCGCCGAGCCGCACGCGCAACTAACCACGGCGCTCGTGACGGACATCCACGGCATCGCCGGACTCCCCGCCGGAGGGGTCGACACCGGTTTCTTCATCAGTAACCCCACACAGGTCGACCTCTACAAGTTCAAGGTCGACGCCGGCGTGACCATCACCTTTGACGCCGGGCCGGCCTCGACCTTTTTGCGCATCTTCAACGAGGCCGCCGCCGAACTCGCCCACTCCAGCGCGGGCTCGACCAGGCTATCGTTCAAGTTCGACACCGCGGGGAGCTACTACCTGGGCATCTCGGCTGCGGGCAATACCCGCTACTCCGTGATCGACCCATACCAGCAGATCCTGGCCGGACCGACCGGCGGTTACACCCTCACCTACGACGCGGATGGCGGCAAGGGCGGCGTCGTGGGAGGCTCCTCGGCCGCGGACCTCGCGAGCGGCCTCAGCGCCCCGGCGACGGCGACGGTCGGCGTCCCGTTCTCGTTCACACTCAGCGTCGCGAACAATGGCCCCAACTCGGCCGATCCGGTCACGCTGACCCAACTGCTACCGGCCTCGGCCTCGCTCGTTTCCGTCCACCCGAGCCAGGGGACCGCCAGCCTGGTTGGCAGTACGCTCCTCATCTCTCTCGGGTCACTGGCTCCAGGCGCGACGGCGGCTGTTCAGGTCACGGTGCTCCCAGGTGCGGTGGGGAGCCTGGGGCTTTCGGTCTCCGCTCACGCCCTGCAGACCGATCCGGTGGCGTCCAACAACGTCACGACGGCCACGACACTCGTCTCCATTGCCTCATCGTCGCCGCCCGAGTTTGTGGATACCACGCCTCCGTTCATCGCCAACGTGAGCCTGACGTCGAGCGGAAAGAAGGCGAAGAAGACCTTCACACTGACCCTCTCGTTCAGCGAGGCCCTCGACCCCGCAACCGCGTCACTTCCGGGCAATTTCAGCCTCTCGAAGCCCGGTAAGGCCCGACGACGCAAGCCCGGGCCGCGAGTTGCGCTCGGGTTGAGCTCGATCAGTTACGACCCGACGCGCAACGTCGTGACGATGACCCTCGGGGTCACGAAAACCCTCCCGAAAGGACTCCAGCTCGTTGCGGTCGGTGCCTCGCCCTCGGGCCTGCGGGACCTCTCGAACAATTTCCTGGACGGCAGCCGCACGGGTCGCGCGGGGACCAACGCGACGCTCAAGATTTCCTAGCGACTTGCCCGCCCAAGCGGCGGCTCAATCTCCGGGTTCGGCCCGTTTTGCCACGGCCAGGAGGAACGTCGGGTTCACGGCCTGGAATCGCACGCGCTCCATCTGGTCGATGCCACGAGACACCGCGATGTTCCAGATCAGGACCTCGCCCGCCAGTTCCTTGAGCGTCTTGTGCGCGGCCGCGAGGCTGTCGATGGCCGCGACATTCAGGGCCAGGCGACCGCCGGGAACCAGACGATCGTAGGCGGCCTTCAGGACGGGCTCGACCTGCCGGCCGGTGCCACCGATGAAGATCGCGTCGGGATCGGGGAGCCCGGAGAGGGCCTCGGGCGCGCGGCCGGGGATGGGCCGGACGTTCGGGACGCCGAAGGACTCGGCGTTCGCGGCAATCAACGCGAGGTCGCCGGGATCGGGCTCGATCGCGAAGACCGTGCCCAGGCTGGCGAGCTGCGCCGCCTCGATCGAGACCGAGCCAGAGCCAGCACCGATGTCCCAGACGATGCTCGTCGGCCGGATGTCGAGCTGCGCCAGGGCGATCGATCGGACCTCGGCCTGGGTAATCAGCTCGCGCTTGGGCTGGCTCTGAGCGAAAACGTCGTCCGGGTTGCCGAACAGGCGGTAGCGACCCAGCTTGGCGGCGCGGTCCGGCCTGTTCGGCTTGCGGACGAGGATCAGGACATGGAGCGGGTCGAAATCCATCTCCACGAGATCGGGCAACTCGGCCTGTGTGACCCGTTCATCGGGTTGACCGAGGTTCTCGCAGACGTAGGCCCGAAAGTAGTCAATGCCGTGATCGAGCAGCGATTGAGCCAGACGCGCGGGCGGGTAGGCATCACTCGAAAACAGCCCGACCTTTTCGGCCGTGCGGATGCGGTCGATGACCGACTCGATGGGCCGCCCGGCCAGGCTCGTCAGGTACGCGTCCTCCCAGCTCTCTTTCACGCGGGCGAAGGCAAGTTGCATGCTCGATACGTGGGGAACAACCTCGAATTGGTCCTTCCCCAGTCGGTCGCACAGGTACCGCGCCACGCCGTAGAACAGGGGGTCGCCGTAATTGACCAGGACCGGGGCGCGGGCCGAGAGCGCCTCGCGAACCTGCCTCAGCGCCGCGGTCATCTCGGGGTCGAGCGTGACCTTTCGGCCGGGCAAATCCGCGAGCAGCCGCAGCGTCGCCTCGGCTCCGAGAACAACATCGGCACCCAGCACGGTCTTCTTCGCCGATTCGGTCAGGCCCGAGAGGCCATCGTCGCCGATGCCCACGATGACGATCTTCGCATGTGGCTCACCCAAGGCCGGACCTCCGCATCCTGGCAATGTGGATCATGCGGCCAGTATACGGCGTGGTCGCGACGTTGGGGAGTCCCGCCGGATCTTGGGCAGAACTCCTCCCCATCCGCGCGATGGCGGCGACCGTCCTTTCAGTCGCCCGCCGACTTTCTTCCGGCGACCTTGCGAACAGCG
The DNA here is from genome assembly GCA_028291545.1 of Planctomycetota bacterium. Classification (GTDB taxonomy): domain Bacteria; phylum Planctomycetota; class Planctomycetia; order Isosphaerales; family Isosphaeraceae; genus JAQGHR01. The sequence goes on from JAQGHR010000040.1 coordinate 18,949, forward strand.
GACGCGATCCTGGGAAACCGACCGGAGATGCGCTGGAGCCGTCGGGCGGTCCCGACGGACCGGGCGCCGAGCCCCTCGAACGGGTGAAGCCGGGTCTTGAGGGCCGCGATCTCCGCGCGTGCGTCCTCCAGCTCGGCCTTGAGCCGCACATAGCCGGTCGTGCTCACCGGACCTTCCGCCGAGGGACATGCACCTTGCCCCACATGGGCGACCGCCGAGACGACCGGACAATTCCCTCCACCGGGACCGGTGATGCGATACTGGCCGCGAGGCTCGACCGCGCCGAAGCCGGCGTAGACGAGCATGTCGTAGAGGGCTTTCTCGGTGAAATACCAGTACATGCACTGTCGGCCCGGCTCTCCTCCGTCGCCGTCGAGGCTGCCGAACTTCATCAGGGGTTGATCCGGGAACGCCTCATCCACCGGGTTGTAGGCCGGGTCCGTCGAGCACGCCTCGATCACCGCCATCGCTCGCGTGACCGATCGGATCGCGATCAGTGCCTCGAGGGGATTGAACAGGTGGACGAGCAGCGACCCGCAGTAAACCAGGTCAAACGTGCCGATCGTCTCGGGCGAGAGGTCGTAGACGCTGCCGGTTCGGTATTCGACGCGGCTCTGTCGCATGGCATGCGCCGTCCAGAATCTCTCGGCGCAGTAATTCTCGGACGTCGCCCACCAATCGGGGAGCGTGGCACGATAGCGCGGCAGGACGTTGCTCTCGCCCATCCGGGCGATATCGAAGGCGACGACCCGATCGGCCCCACGACGCTCCATCTCGAAGGCCCAGAACCCGTCGGCCGTCCCCACGTCCAGCACGGTCTTACCGACCAGAGATTCCGGCAGGCCCGATCGGGAGGCGATCGGCCGGAGGTCATAGACCGCGTCCGACGTCGTGATCCCCGGCGCCAGCTCGATGGTGTGATACCAGCCGCGTAGACGCGGGTCGTCGGCGCTCGTCGGCAGCGGATTCATCGGTCCGGCCATGGGGATCACCTCCGTGTGATCGATGGATCGCAGCGTCTCTTTAGGGGTCGAGTCGCGCAACGTATGCGAGAGCCCGATTCCTCGCAAGAGAAGATTCGAGGGACGCCGACCTATCGGCCGTCAACTGCTGGCGCTTCGGTAGGACCGTAACGCCTTCTGAAAAAACTTCCGGCTCACCCAGAACAGGACGATCGTTGCCAGCAGCGTGAATCCGACCATCCGCCAATCGAGAATCCTGACCATCGCCTGCGATGGCACGTTGACGACCAGCAGGATCGGCAGGATGTACGTGAAAAATCGCCCGATCGGATCTGCCCAGGTGTGGGAGAAAATTTCCTTGGGATAGCGAGCCAGGCTGGAGAAGAGCCACCACATCTCCATCAAACCCTGGTTGCGAACCATCCAGACCGAGACGCTGGTCAGCATCAGCATGAAGCAATACGCGATCATCACCCCGCAGGCGAATGACACGAAGAAGGCCACGATCCGCGCCGGCTCGAACGCCCAGTGCATCTGCCAGAGCGAGAGCACCATCACCGCCGCGCCCATCACGACGTTCGGAGCCGTGGACCAGTCCACCCGGCGGCAGGTGATCAGGAATTGCTCGTCGATCGGCTTCAGGAGCAGGAAATCCAGGTCGCCAGTCCGTACCAATTCGGCGAAGCCGTCGCAGTTTTCCAGGAACAGCGTCTCGATCAACCCATTCAGCGCGAAGAAGCAGCCCACGAAGAAGAGGTACTGCGGCTCGGACCATTCGGCGATCGACGAGGTTCGCGCGAAGATCGTGCGGTAGAACGCGAGCAGGATTCCGAGCCACAAGACCTCGACGGAAACCTTCGCAAGAAAGTTACCCCGGAAGGACAATTCCCTCGCGAGCGCATAGCGGCCCAGCGAGCCGATGAGACGAAAATAGCGGGTCGCGGACGACATCGGGCGATCATCCTCCGTAGGCGCTGTAGCGACGAAGGCCCCGGCGGTAAAGCCAGCGCGCCAGGCAGATGAAGACCCCCGCCCAGCACAATTGCAGCAAGAGCCCGTACGCCAGTGCCGCGCCCCGGACCTTTCCCAGGAAGATCACGGCCGGGAAATACGCCATGTACTGGAAAGGAAGAGACTTCAAGATTGTGGACCACGGTCGGGGGAGCAGATCCAGCGGGAACATGTGGCCCGAGATGAAGAAGTTCAGGGTCATGACGATGTACAGGATCGACGTCACTTCCAGGAACCAGAAACCCACCATGCCCACGCTCGCCTCGAAGAAGAACCCGACGGCGAAGGCGAGGACCAGCGACGTGGCGAATGCCAGCCACACCGTGGGTTCCGTCGGAACATGGCCGCGGAAAAAGCCGCGGCATATGAAGAACAGCACCGCATAGGGCAGGGCCGACGAGATGATGTAACTGACCTTGTGGGCGACCCGGTACGAAAGCAGGTAGCCGATCAGGTCCAGCGGCTGGAGCAGGTATTTCTTGATCGTCCCCTCGCGGATGTCCCGCGCGATCCCCCCGGCCAGCCCCGGCATGCTGGAGAACATGCGGCTGATGTTCACCATGAGCAGATAGGCGATCATCTCATCGAACTGAAAGCCCGACAGGCGTTTGTGCCCCGGCGTTGACGTCTCATCCGGCGTGGCGGTCGCGTAGATCGCCTGCCATAGCAGGATCGTCGTCAGCATCGGCAGGAACCGGAGGAGCGTGCTGAACAGGAAGTCGGCGCGATACGTCAGCCGCTCCACCAGCGACGCGCGGAAGATCTTCGTGTACTTCCGCAAGGTCGCCGCGAACCCCGCCGGGTTAGATTCCACCGGCATGGAAAACGCCGGGACTTCCATCTCCGAGGGGGCGGCGGTTGCCAGCTCAGGCGGCGTCATGGGCGTCCTTTCCTTCCTGGAAGACGCGGGCGATGACCTGCTCCAGCGGCGGGTCCTGCACGCTCAGATCCGCCACGGCGTGCCGGTCCAGGATCGCGCCCAGGATCTCCGCGATCTTGACGCGCTCGACCTTGAGGTCGGCCGTGAACTCATCCGTGCGAGTGACCTCGCCGAACCGGGCGAGATCGTCGGGCGTCCCCTCGGCGAACTCCAGCTTCACGATCTTCTCATCGCCGAATCGCTCAGTCAGCCCGCTCAGCTCCCCATCGTACAGGAGCTTTCCGTGCGTGATCACCAGCACCCTGCTGCAGAGCGCCTCCACGTCCCGCATGTAGTGGCTCGTCAGGAGGATCGTGACTCCCCGCCGGGCGTGATATTCCTTCAGGCATTTCTGGATCGCGACCTGAGCCACCACATCCAGCCCGATCGTCGGCTCGTCCAGTAGCAGCAGGCGAGGCTGATGCAGCAATGCGGCGATCAACTCCATCTTCATCCGCTCGCCCAGCGACAGCTCTCGCACCGCCTGCTTCGTGAGCTTCTGCACGCCGAGCAGTTCCGTCAGCTCGTTCAGCGTCGCGTTGAACTGGGCCGCGGGAAGGGAGTAGATCTCCCGATGGAGTTCAAAACTATCCGAGGCCGGCAGGTCCCACCAGAGCTGATTCTTCTGCCCCATGACCAGAGCGAACTGGCGGCGAAACGCATCCTGCCGGTCCCAGGGCGTGAAATCCAGCACCCGCGCCGATCCGCTCGTCGGATAGATCAGCCCCGAGAGCATCTTCAGCGTCGTCGTCTTCCCCGCCCCGTTCGGCCCGAGGAACGCGACCATCTCGCCCGGCTCGATGGTGAAACTCACCTCATCGACCGCGCGAACCGTCTTGTATTCCCGTCGATACAGGCCCTTCAGCGCACCGAGCAGGCCGTCCTTTTTCTGGAAGACGCGGTAGGTCTTCGTCAATCCCTTGGCTTCGATAATCGGCATGCATGGGTGTCCGCAAGACCACAATCGGTTCCCGCACCGGAAACGACGAGACTCAACATTGTAGCCTGGAGGTGCGAAAATCAATCCGGCATCAGCCGACTACGCGGTCGGCGGTGATTCGGATACGATGAAATGGCCGCCGAAGCCGGGGAGGATTTTCATGAGCACCGTCCGCAAGTCACACGCCTCGCCGGATCTTTCGCCCGCGGAAGAGGCGAGACTCGCCGCGGAACGCGAGGCGCTGGTCGCCGAATGTTTGAAGGATCTCGGGCCGATCCCGCCCTCGTGCAGGGATGAATCGGGCCGGATGTACTCGCTCGATGACCCGGGTTACCAGGCCCGCCGCGCCGAGTACAAACGGTTGCTGGAGGAGAAGCACGCCCGGATGGGGCCGGTGCCGGAAGATCCGCCGGGGTGGTTCGAGCAGTTCATGCAAGACATCGACGACGAGAGGCGTAGCGCCGGCATGAGAACGCTATTTGAAGGACAATATTGAACGATGGATCGCTATGTCGTCCTGGATAGTAGCCCCCTGGGCGCGGCGGTCGGCCCTGGGAATCGCCCGATCACGATCCGATGCCGGGAATGGCTCGATCGATTGAAACGCTCGGGTACCCGCGTCATCGTCCCGGCGATCACCGATTACGAAGTCCGGCGCGACCTGATACGGCGTGGGGTTACAGTCGCTATCACGAGATTGAACGCCCTCGGCGCTGAATTCGAGTACGACCCTCTGAACAGGGAGATCCTGCATCTCGCCGCCTCCTGCTGGGCCCAATGTCGGCGGAAGGGGCTTCCCACGGCCGATCCTCACGCCCTCGACGCCGATGTGATCCTCGCGGCGCAAGCGATGCTCATGGGCAATCCGGGCGATTCCGTCATCGTCGCGACCTCGAACGTCCGCCACCTGGCCCGGTTCGTTGATGCGAGGGACTGGGCGACGATAGTCTGAGGGGCATCTGTAGCGAGAAAGCTGCTTGAATGAATGAAATTGCTCAGTTCATTGGCTGGTTCTTCCTTGGATCAGCCATCCTCTCCGCGTCCGTATGCTCTGTGGTTGGAGTCGTGAAACGATTCAGGAAATCCAGGCCTCCCCAAATCGTGGGGGCGGAATTGCCTGTGATGAACGCTAGCATCGACCTCAGTAAGCGGTACGACATCGTGTATGGAGCGGGCCCGAATCAGGAGAAACTGACCGGCGTCCGCATTCTGGGCTACCTCTCCAGCGACCGGGACCAGACGACCGGCGAATACATGGACAGTCGGTGGCTCGTCGTCCAGTTATCAGACGATCGCAAGGCCTATCTGCGACCGCGCTCGGTGCTCTGGCTGCTGGAGTCGGCTGCCTGAGCGCCTCAATACGAGTTATAAACCGGCGACATCCCGCTCGCCATCTGCTTGGCCATCGTGTGCGCGTGGTAATGCTGCGACATATGAATAACGTACAGCAGCACCGTCCCCGGGTTCCGGCGGCGCTTGAGGAACTTCCACAACTGCTTGCGATACTGCTTCCGCAAGTAGGCTTCGGGCACGCTCGTCATCAATCGAAAAAACAATCCGATCGCCTGGGCGAGCCACATGCCTTCGGTCTTGACCATCTCCCAGCGGTGGGTCTTCCACCAGCGGGACCGGCCCCGGCCGACGTTGAGGTTACCGTCGAGGTAGAGGTCGTCGAGCCGCTCGAAAAAGGCGTCGGGCGCGTACAGGTCGGTCATGACCTTGACGTAGCCCTCGCGAAGCTCTTCGCGGCCGATCTTCAGGGGGATGACGTTGGTGCCGAACTCGGAGACGTCGGCCGGGTCCAGTCGCCCCTCCTCGGCCAGGCGAGCGTGAAGCGGAGTCTTCGGGATCGCGTAGAGCATGCCCGACATCGAAAGCGCGATCCGGGAGAGCTTGAGGAATTCGATCTGGGCCTCGAACACCGACGAATCGTCGTTGTCGAACCCGACGATCATCCCGCACCAGACTTCCATCCCGGCGTCCTGAATCCGGCGCACTTTTTCAACCAGCGTCCCGCCCGAGCGAACATTCTGGAACTTCTTCGCCTCGCGGAGCGAATCTTCGTTCGGGCTCTCGATCCCGACGAAGACCGAGATGATGTTGGCCTCGACCATCAGGTCCATCAACTCGGCGTCGTCGGCCAGGTCGATGGACGCCTCGGTGAACAGGGTCAGGGGATAGGCGTTGGCCTGTTGCCAGGCGATCACGTCCTTGAGGAGTTCCTTGATCGCTCGCTTGTTACCTATCAGGTTGTCATCGACGATGAAAACGATGCGCATCTTCTGCGCGGCGATCGCATCAAGCTCGGCGATGACCTGTTTGGAGGTCTTGATCCGGGGTTTCCGGCCGAACGTGACGATGATGTCGCAGAACTCGCACTGGAACGGGCAGCCCCGAGAAAACTGGAGGGAACCGAAGGCATAGTGGCGCATCTTGAGCAGGTCGAACCGGGGCGTGGGCACCTGCGTCATGTCCGATTTTTCGATCTGCTCATAACGGTACTGGTGTAACCCCTGGGCCCATTCCTTGAGGAACTGGGGCCAGGTCTGCTCCGCCTCACCGATGAAGATGACCTCGGCCAGGCCGTCGAAGTAATCTTCCTGAACCGTCACGAGAGGGCCGCCGACGATGGTGAAGACGCCTCGGCTCTTCAACTCCGCGAGGATCTCCTTCATGCGGAATCGCTGGACGCTCATGCCCGTCACGCCGACGATGTCGGCCTTCGCGCAGCGCTCCCAGTTGATGGCCTCGACGTTCTCGTCGATCAAGGTGACGGTATGGCCTTCGGGCGTGAGCGCCGCCAGCAGGGGCAGGCACGCGACCGGCAGGTTGGCCCGCTTGCCCATGAGGGGGAGCGCGTGCTCCATGCCCCAGTAGGAGACCTCGAACCTCGGATTGATCAGGACGATGTCGGCCATATCTCGAAAGGCTCCTGGCCTGGCATCCGGGTAGATTGCGGCGACAGTGGAGGATTCGAGAATAGCATCTTTGCGGGATTTGCGAAGAGAGTTAACGCCCGGATTCTCATTTCATGGCCCGAGCGACATCAACCCCCTGTCACGAGCCTCACCAGGAGGTGGATCACGGGCAGCACCAAGATCAATACAATGATCGCTCGCATGACCGTTCGCCTCCTCGAACCCGGCTCGGGCGCGAGGTCGTCCCAGGCGTCGTCGAGATCGTCATCCGCCTCGGCCACGGACACCCACGTCTGCGAAAGCACGATCCTCGCGTCATGGACGAGGTTTCGAGGCACCTGGAGCCTCACTCCTCCCGTCGCGACCGCATACAGCCCGTGGCCCCCCATGTGCTCGCCTTCCAGAAACGTCGGTATCCCTTCGGCTTCCAGCCGAATCCTTGGCGCCTGAGCCGCGATCGGCTGCGGATAGGCGGCGATCGAAACCCAATCGACGTAGTGTCCCTCTCCCAGATCGGGCGTCGCTGGCGGCCCGTCATCGAGGGGGATCTCGTGCTTCGGGCACGATTCGCCCGCCGCGATCAGCCAGAATCGGTTGCAGACCGCGCAGTACCCGCGATCCACCATCGCCTCGCCACACTCGGGGCAAAGCGTTTGACCATCGGGGCCGGCCTGCTTACAGCGAGGGCAGAACCGTGGCCGCTTACAGGACGGCTTGTCTTGGATCACATCCCAGTCGGCCATCTCTCGCGTTCCTCACGCACAATCGAGCGGTGAGGGCAAGGATAGTCGATCACTCCAGGGGCGGGGAAGGGTCTGGCCGGACTGGAGAGGCTACTTGAGGCGAGATTCGGCATGGCCCTCGACGTGGCCCGCGATCTTCCCTACCGACCCGCCGTCCTTCGGCTGCATGGCGATCATATGCACCCCGCCGGACCGGCTCGTCACCGCAATCAGACCGCGTTCGGGGGAGCAGGCGACTCCCGTGGGGCGGATCTCCGTGAAGTTGCCGGAACCGCGGAGGGGGAGGGTGCCCAGCGTCGCGGATGAGGCGAGCTTGCGGACTTCCAGCGTCGATTCATCAACCTGGACGCTGACGACATAGTCGATTAAAGGGTTCACGGGCCGGGCCAGTCCTGGCGCGGGGGCGAGCGCGAAATCACGGTCGGACTCCACCGGCATCAAGATCCATTCGTCGCCCGCGATGGACGGGTACGGAACGCGTCCGGCCGAGAGCGGCGTCCGGCCGAGGAGGACGGGTTGTGAACGGTCGGTCAGGTCGATCGCGGCGACCTCGTTCGATCCCTGGAGAGCCACCGCAACGTTGCGTTCGTTGGACGCGACCGAGATCCGCCAGGGATTGTCGCCGGCTCGATCGAACGGAACGCGGGAGACGACGCGACCGAGTTTCAGGTCGACGACCTCCAGGGCCGGCAGGCCAAGCTTCGCGTTCCCTTCCGCCAGACCCGTGGTCAGAACCAGGGCGGCGGAAGCGTCGTCGATCACCGCCATTTCGCTCGGATAATAGCCGACAGAAACGTTGACGCCCGTCTTCTTGCCGTCGAAATCGTAGCCCTGAAGATTGCCCGGCATGATGTGGCGCGAATCGCCCGAAGGCCGTTCGAGCACGAGGAAGCCTTGACGCGTTGCGGACAGGGCCATCGGCTGGCCGTCGAGCATAACATCCGATGTGAGTGTTAACGAACGGTCGTCGGCGACGCGGTAAATCATGAGGCGGTTGTATCGGGGGCAAAGGACACCCAGGACGCGCCCACCTTCGGCGAATACGGGACGGATGGCGCGCTGATGACCCGTCTTGACCCGGCCGACATCGACCAGGGTGAACGGGCCGCAATCGACGCTCGCCGTCCGCGTCAGACGCATCGCCAGCAGGGCGACCACCCCGACGACGGCCATGAACGCCAGGAGCCAGGTCGCGGCTCGGCCCGAAGGCGCGCGCCTGCGGCGGCTGATCTTCGGTTCCGTCCCCTCGCGAATCCGTGCCCAGTTCTTCCGATGCCTCCAGATCAGCATGGCGAACAGCCCCAGGGTGAGCACGCTGAACGCGAGGTGATCGCGGTCCCACGCGCTTTTCTTCTCAAGAAAGATCACTTCCGCGAAGTGAACGACCACGAACGCCAGCGCCCCGACGACCGACGAGAGAGAGACGTAACGGTTGACCCTCAAGGAAACGCCGAAGACGACAACCGCCACCAGGGCGGCCATCCAGTCGAGGCCCAGCAACGCGCCGAGGCTCGTCGCCACGCCCTTGCCGCCCCGGAACTGGAGGTAGACCGGGAAATTGTGGCCGAGGATCGTCGCCAGCGCGATCAGGATCGGCAGGTCGCCGGCGGCGTGGCCCCCGTAATATCTCACGAGGGCCGGGAAGCCGATCGTCGGCAGCAATCCCTTGAGCAGATCGAGCAGGAAGACGGCCAGGAACCCCTTCAGTCCCAGCACCCGACTTGCGTTGGTCGCCCCCACGTTGCCCGAGCCGACCGTGCGAATGTCGATCCCCTTCACCGCCCGCACGATCACGTACGCAAACGGGATCGAGCCGATCAGGTAGGCCAGGACGACGGCCGCGGTGGCCAGGCTATTCGGGCTCATGGGTGCGTGCCGTCCTGTGTGGGGTAGGAGTTCACCGCGAGGCGTCTCAACCGATCTTCAGCTTGGGCCGATCGATATCGCCCAGGAAAGCCGATCGCTTCGTCTGAAAGATCTCATTTGCCGCAACGTAATCGTCGTGCCGTCCGATGTCGAGCCACTCGCACTCCTGGCGGAAGGCGTGGACCGGCCGGCCGTCGTGGCGCATGGCTTCGAGAAGCTCGGGCATGGAAAGGGGTGAGCCGGGGGCGAGGTAGTCCCAGGCACAGGGGTCGAGGATGTACAGACCCATGCTGACTTCGAACGAGAATTCGGGCTTCTCGCGGTAGCCGGTCAAGACATGGGGCGGGTTCGCGAAGTCCAGGACGCCGAAGTCGATGCGCACGGTGCGTGGATAGGCCGCGATGGTCGCCGTCGCGCCGCTTTGACGATGAAATTTGTACATGTCGGAAAAATCAAGCGTCGTGAGGATGTCCCCGTTGAGCACCAGGACAGGCTCTCTCGGGCGATCGATCAGCGTCAGCCCGCCCGCGGTTCCCAGCGGTGTGACCTCGCGGCGGTACATGATCCGCGTGCCGAACCGGCGGCCGTCGCGGCAGAAGGTCTCGATGTACTCGGTCAGATAACCGGTGATGATGGCCACGTCGTCGAACCCGAACCTCGCGAGCTGGCGGAGCACCACCTCCAGGATCGGCATCGGATTATCGTCGCCCAAGGGCATGAGCGGCTTGGGGAATACGTGCGTGAACGGCCGGAGCCTCGTGCCCTTGCCGCCTGCCAAGACGATCGCCTGCATGCCCGCCTCCTCACGAAAAAACCGGGGGTGCGACTAGGCCCTGACCTCGCGTCCCGACCCGACCGCGACGCCCCGATGCTTCTGGTTCACGGCCTTCGTCCAGGAATCCACGCCCTCGCAAAGGTCCAGCAATTGATCCACATGCCGATCGAACGATTGCGCCCGGCCTAGCTCGATCGCGTGACGGGACATCTCGCGACGAGCGGCGTCGCGGGTCATGTGTTCGAGCGCGGCGATCATCGCCTCATGGTCATCGGGGGAGGGGACGACGAACCCCTCACGCCCCTCGGTGATCAATTCGCCCGCGCCGTTCTTCGCCGTCGTGATGACCGGCAGGCCGCAGGCCAGCGCCTCGAAGACAACCAGGGAGCACGGGTCGTAGTAGCTCGGCAGCACGAAGAAGTCGGCCGCATGGAAGTAATCCTTCACGCTGGGCGCAAAGCCGACGAGGTGAACCGTCTCCGCCAACCCCAATCGATCGACCAGCGTCCGCATCGGAGGGAGCTTGCCCCCGCCGCAAACGAACAGGTGGATGGGGCGGACCGACGGATCGTTTCGCGAGCGCTTCGCCAGCGCTTCCAGCAGCGGAGGAAGGCCCTTGAGCCGGAAGTTGTGCGCGACGAACAGTGCGGCAAGATCCGTTTCGGCCAGCCCGTGCTTCTCGCGGATCGCCCGCCGCGACGCCGCAGGATCGGCCACCCTCAAGCGGTCGGCGTCGATGGCGTTGGGGATCACGCGAATCCGGTCAGGCGCCACTCCGCGGTACTGCTGAAGATCCCGGGCCACCATGTGGCTCACGGCCACGAACCGGGTCGACCGCGCCGGGTCGTATTGCGCACGCTCGATCCGACGATAAACGCCCCAGGACTTGGGGTTGAGCCGCTTCGAGGCCATATAGAGCGCACGCCGCCAACCGGCCGGAAAGCGCATCGCGTTCGCCACGAGGCTGGCCTCATGCACGCCACCCTGGGGGACCAGCACGTCTTGCGAATACGTGTTGATAAATCCGAGAACGCAGTCGAACGGTGCGCGGGCGATCAACTCGACGAGCAGCGCCCGATGTGAGTCGTTCGCGAAGTTCCAGGTCCGCCGCGACCGGGTTGCCCCTCGCGCGGCGATGGGCCGGCAAATCAGCTCCCGAGGCAGCGCGCTTTGATCCCATTCGCTGGCAAACAACGTGACTTCGTGTCCGCGAGCGATGAGCCGGCCGCAGAGATCGGCCACATACGTCTCGGCACCGCCCTTGGACGGATCGACTCGCTGAAAGGTGATGGCCAGCCGCATGACGCGCTCCCTCGATCAATCGCCGCTGTTGTGTTTGCGATATCGTTCCGCCTTGGCGATGACCCGCCGCATCTGCCATCCGGCGAAGGGCAGGGCGGTCGCCTCGCGATAATGCCTCCAGAATCGCAGGCGGTCGCGATCGTCGATGCCCGCCACCTCGTAGCTCGAATAGAGCAACTGGCCCAGGTCCTTCCACCGCCAGCGGAACCCCAGGAGGCGGTGCTCGGCCAGGCGATGGAGATCGATCAACGTGAGGCGACCGCCGAGCGGAGATTGCAGGGTCGTGTCCAGGAAGAAATGGCACAGATAGAGGTCTTTATGGAAGACGCTGGCGGCATGAAGCCGGGCCGCGATCCCCGCCATCTCGACGATCAACTCGCGCTTGAGACGGGCGAACGCGTCCTCGGTCATCGTCGCTCTCAATCCGGGCCACACCTCGTTCAGCTCGCGACATCCGGTCAATTCGGCGACCATGAGGAAGCTCTGGAGCGTCCCCCACGGGCCAATCCTCTCCCCCGCGGCCACGGTGTCGGGCACGGCAACACCCAGCGATCGCGCGCGTTCGAGATGGGCCAGCTCGCTCGCGCCGGGCGTGAAGCGGAGCGAGGGGAACAGGAGCGCACCGAGCCGTGCCAGAAACGGCAGACGATAGTGTCTCTTGAGGTAGACCGAGAGCGGCCCCCATGGCGAATCGAAGCGAATGCGGGCCGTCGAACGACCTTGCTTGGCGTGCAGACGATCCCGGGATTCGAGATCCATGACCGTGGCATCAAGATCCTCGGGCAGCGCGGCGCGATAGTCCTCGCTCAGCCAGGTCCAGCGGACCCCGCGCGTCAGGCGATCGAGGAGATTGCCATGCGATCGGCTCATGGCCGCATCCCCTTCCAGTCGGCCGGCGGTTGGAAGCGGTAGACCCGGACACCGACGTTGGTGCCGCCCTCTCGCTCGGGGAACGAGGCGATCGGTTCGGCCGCGTAGGCGAGGATCGCTCGCAAGGTCTCGGCGCGAGGACTGGCGGCGTTCCTCTCGTCCTCGCCGACGACCACATATGAGAGAGCCGGGTCCGAGAGGGCCTGCTTCACGTGCCAGTAATCATGTCCCGTCCGACCCGAAACAAACGTCGCCCACCCCCGAGTGTCGAGCACTTTCTCCGCCGTCCCCGCATGGGCCGACAACCATCGACCCGCCTCCCCGTGGCCCCAACGGCTGGGGTGCAGAGAATGGTGAAATTGCACCGAGATCGCTATGGCTATCATCGCGATCAGGGCGGCAATTCGCACGCAATTCGTCCTCGTCACCGATCCCGGAGACCGGTACTCTCGCCAATCGCGCACCGTCCTGACGCACGCGAGAATTCCCGCCGAGGCGAAGGGCAAGGCGACGATGACGAGGCTGAGCGTGTGTCGCGAGGAGAGATAACCGAAGGTGATCGCGTGACGAACGAGGACGACGACGAACAGGACGGAATAAACGCCGAGCAATCGCCATCCGGCAATCGATCGACTCCGCCATACGCCCCAGATCGTCAATGGTACGAGTAACAGGCCCATCGCCTCGGACCACCGCGCCCCGAGCTTCGTCACCGCTTGCGGAAAGCTGAGGCGCGTGGGATGACCGGACTCCTCCTTGGCGGAGAAGTCCCAGCGCGCGTCATCCAGGCCCGGCGGCAACCGCCTCTCGTTTCGCGATGCGGCGTCATGGGGTGACGGGATCGCCACGCCTCGCCGGAGCGCCAGCTTTTCCGAGACCTCGCCCTTCACGATCGCATAGGAGCCGACCATCGTGAGGAAAGCGATCGACAGGGCCGGGATCGCGATTCGTACCCTCGGGGCGTGAACCGATCGCGCGGCGGAACCCGTCCAAATCGCGAACTGAGTAAAGGCCGTGACCACCACGGCCAGCGGCACGATGGCGACCTCGGGCCGAGCGAGATATCCCAGGCCCGCCGCGAACCCGCAGCCGATCGCCGAGCCGACGCCGCGGGTTCGCAGAGTCCGATGCCCCAGCCAGAGCGCGGTTGTGAATCCGAGCAGGGCCAAGGGGTCGCTGAGCGTGTCGTGCCCGATCTCGGCGGGCAGGGGGAGGAGAACGTAGAGTAACGCCGTCATCGCGGCGGTCGTGCCACCAAAGAGGGCTCGCGCCAGCAGAAACAGCGGGATCAGCAAGGCGATCGAAGCGAGCGCCGAAACGACTTGGGCCGACAATCGCCAGGAGTCGGGCGACGGCCCCATCCCGAGTGCGACGCACGGTTGTGCCACGGCGATCAAGGCCGGATAGAGCGGATGCTGATCCGAGCCGCGAACCACCGACATCCAGTTCTCCGCATGGAACTGGCGGGCCACCCGGAGGAATTTCAGGCCATCTTGGGCCGGGAGGCTGGATCGGGCGATGCCGACGCCATGAAGGATCGCCGCCAGCAAGACAATCGACGGCAACACGCGGCGAGCCATGACGCGGAGACCCCTCCCTGAGAGCCGAGCGCGGCGCGATCCATCGGCCGTTGGCCGCATTCTAACGGGATGCCGCGACTGGACAAGGGGAATCGCGAGTCCGACGCTCTTGTGGAGGTTTCGTGATCAAATCCTCGACCCGATGCGATGATGTCTACGGCCGTGCGTTCTCGACTCTCGGTGGACCGCCCGAGAATGCCCGGAAAGGAGTTTCGATTCCTATCGGGGAATTTTAATTCGGGCCGAATCACGCTCACGCCACGCGACGGTTGATTCTGCGACGCGACGCATCCGCCCAGAGGTCGGTCAAGCTGGATTCCCAGCAAACCTTGGGGGACCATCCCGTCTCGCCGACCAGACGCGCGATGTCGGCTCGAGAATCCGAAGGGCCATGACGAGCGGAGGGCGAGACGTTCTCTTCCAGATGAACCAGCCGACCGCTCAGTCGGATGAGTTCTCGCAATCCCTCCCCGACCGATCGAGATCGGCCGGTGCCGACATGATAGATCGCGCGGGATCGTCCATGCTCCGCCAGTGAGATCAAGGCCGCGGCGACGTCGCGCACGTCGATGAAGTCGCGACGGACATCGAGGTCGCTCACCCGCATGGTCAGCGGACCGGTCCCCGGCTCGGAGAGGGTCGAGGCAAACCGGCCGAAAGCCTGGCTTGGCGGGAGGCCGGGGCCGATCGGGTTGAACACCCTGGCGACCAGGACTTCCAGCGGTGGAGTCGCCTGCAAGCCCAGCCGCGACGCCGCCCACTTGCTCAGGCCGTAGGCGTCGGTCGGTCGGCAAGGATAATCCTCGCCGACCGGGAGCGCCTCGACCGGGACGCGACCCAGCTCCGCCGCCGATCCGGCCAGGACGACGCGGCAAGGCCGTCCGGTCGCGCGGAGCGCGTCCAGAAGGAACGCGGTCGCGCGCGTATTCGATCGGTAGAGCTGCCACGACGGAGCCGGCGGGGTCCGCCCCGCGCAGTGGATGACGACCTTGGGGGAGAGCTCATCCATCGCTCGCGACAGGCCCGCGAGATCGTCGAGGTCGGCCCGGACGAAGTCTTCCAGCGGCCATCCCCCAGGATGGTGGCGACCGAGGGCGACGACACGGTTCGCCGGGCGGGACGAATCCGCGAGTGCGGAAAGTACGTACCGTCCGAGGAACCCCGTGCCTCCCGTGATGAGCCAGGTCATCGTGGGTTGCGCCTCCCCGCGAGCGAACGATCCAGGAGCCCGACGGCCGCGCGAAACACGGCATCGGGTGAAAGCTCGATCATACAACGGTGATGACCCAGCGGGCAGGTCCCCTTCTGACAAGGCCCGCACGGGACCGGTTGCTGCATGTGGATTGCGTGCGGGTGATGCGTCCGCGTCCAGGCGATGTGCGTCGGCCCGAACAGGCTGACCACCGGGACGCCGAACGCCGCCGCGAAATGGCGAGGGCCGGAATCGGTCGTCACCATCAGCGCCGACCGCTTCACGCAGGCCTTCGAGAGGCCCAGACTCATCGGCTCGTCGGCGAGGCTCGCGACCCGGGGATGGGCGGATTTCGCCACGATCTCACGCGCCGCGTCTCGCTCTCCGGGGCCGCAAACAACAAGGACCGAGACGCCGGGCTCCTCGGCGAGTCGTCGGGCGAGCGTGGCGAAGTGCCCCGTCGGCCAGCTCTTGGCCGGGCCGAAGGCTCCTCCGGTGTTCAGGCAGACGACGGGATCGGCACTCGAAAATCCCAGCCGCTCCCAGGCCCGATCGGCGGCTAGCTCGTCGCGATCGGTCGTGAACAACTCCAGGCGCATGGAGTCGACCGGGCAGGAGAGGTGTTTCGCGAGTGCGAGATAGTATTCGACGATCGGAGTCGGGATGTAGTCGCCTTTCGCGTCGCGTCGCGGTTCAAGCCGGTCCGTCAGCAGAACCCCTCGACCCCCGCGAGCATACCCGACGCGACGACGAGCGCCCCCGAGCCTGGCCAGCAAGGCGGAGCGGAACGAATTCGGCAGCAACACGGCCAGATCGAAGCGATCCGCGCGCATCCGGCGGAGCAGGGGGCCGGTCCGATGCGACGGGTCGGCTGCCTTATGATGGAACGGGATGATCCGGTCGATCCACGGCGAGGCTTCAAGCGTCGGTGCCACATTCGGCCTGATGACCACCGCGATCTCCGCGCCGGGATGACCCGCACGAAGGGCGCGCAGGGTCGGCGTGGCCATGACGGTGTCGCCGATCAGGTTCGGGGCGAAGACGACGATTCGCATGGCGTATTTCGCTTCCGTGCGTACGCAATCGGTCCGTTCGTCCGTCACGGACGTTCGATCAACCGCCACCGTGAGCCAGGTAGGCTTCGACCATCAGTACATTCGGGCCGGATCGCTTGATCACGGCAAGGCGAGCCTGGGCGCTCGAAACTTCCTCAAGCTGCTCGTTAATGAACCACTGCAACGCGTTGGTCGCGATGTAATTCTTCTCACCGATGGCCAGCGTCATCAGGTCGTAGATCTGCTCGGTCGTGCGGATCTCGGAGTCGAGAGCGAGCTGCGCGGCGTCCTCGGCGGATCGGAAATCGTTGCGAGGCGCGGGCACTGCGGGGATTTCAACCTTACCGCCGGAGTCGATCACGAATTTGACGAACCGCATCGCATGCTCGCGCTCTTCCGCCGACTGCGTATAGTAGATCTTCGCCAGAAGTTTCAGGCCCTCGCAATCAAAGTACGAGGCGATGGCGAGATACTGGCTCGAGTTGCCCAATTCCTCGCGGATCTGGCTGTTAATCGCGGCGTTGAGAGTGGCGCTGATCAGCATCGTCCATTCCTGTCATGTTTGAAGATACGCCCGATTCCAGCCGAGGTCTACGTCGGATCTGGCGGAAGGAGCCGGCCGAGCGCCTCATCAAGGATCGCGCGGCCTTCCGTGATGTCCAGGCCGATCCTCAGCGCGCGGAGCGGTGTCGCCGCGAGCGTGCTCGTGCGCAGCTTTACGGAATCCTTCTGGGTGGTCAAGATCAGATCCGCCCCGACGGATGCACCCCACCTGGCCAGATCGTCCACATCCGTGGCGGAATAAGGATGATGGTCCGGGAACGAACGGAATCCCACCGAATTGACGCCGAGACCTTGCAGCGTCTTTCGGAAGCCTTCCGGATTGCCGATCCCGCAAAAGGCCGCGACGCGCTGCCCAGTCAAGCTGGCGAGAGGTTCCGCGTCTCCGTGAGAATCGACCAGATCCAGCGGTGCGTGCCGAGCCTCGACCCACCTCAACGGCCCGGCGTGCCGCTCGGCTTCCGCGCGAATCTCCAATCGTCTCTCCGGCTCGACGAGGTCGGCCCTCGACAGGACGACGACTACCGCCCGCTTCAAGGATCGAACCGGTTCGCGGAGCAATCCCCTCGGGAAGATTCTCCCCAGTCCGAATGGTTCCAGCGCATCGAGCAGGACAATATCGAGATCCCGGCCCAGCCTCCGATGCTGAAAGCCGTCGTCCAGGACGAGCACCTGCGATTCCAGTTCCTCCACGGCCACATGCGCGAGACTGACCCGATCGGGGTTTTGCAGGTGCGGCACGTCCGGCAGGTTCTCTTCGAGGACCCGCCCTTCGTCGTTGATCCCCTCATCCTGCCCATAGCCTCGGCTGAGGATCGCAACTCGCAGGTCCCTCTGTCGGAACCACCTCGCCACCCACTCGACCATCGGCGTCTTACCCGTCCCGCCGAGGGTGATGTTTCCGATGGAGATGACGGGGATGCCGACGCGGTGGGTTTTCTTCCAGCCGCGATTGAAGGCGACGTTGCGCAGCCCGACGCCGATTCCATAGAGCTTGGAAGCTCCATTCAACGCCACTCGGCCCAAATTCGCGGCCGGACCCCGGATGTCACCCCGGACCAGGCGAAGATAGTCGGCCTCGTTCACGCGATACGTCCCCGAGAGGCGATGGTCATCTGGCCCCGCGGTATTGCCGAGTCCTTGAGAACTTCGAGGTAGACTTCACGGGGGCACTCCCACTAGCTTGAGGAAGGCCCCCGCGAACGCCGCCTTTATTGTAGGCTCATGATGGGTTGCGGGGTGGCGGCGATGCAGGGCCTCGGAAAAGTAGGTCCGACTTCAGTCGGTCCCGTCCCCAACAAGAATCCCGGGACAGGACCGACTGAAGTCGGACCTACCGCAGGGGATCGCGAGGGACGATCCGCCACCACCCCGCATCCCATCATGAGCCTTATTGTATTCGTTCAACGAGTTTGATCTATCGGCCGTTGGGACGTGGAGTCCGTTCGGTATTCGGCAACTTCGTCATGCCCCCATGGCCTTGATGATTGCCTCCGCCATTTGCTTGGTGCCGACGGCGGTGGGATCGTCGCGGTGGGGCTTCATGTCGTAGGTGACGTGCTTGCCTTCCTTGATGACCTTGGCAACGGCCGCTTCGAGCCTCTGGGCGGCGGCCGATTCCTTCAGGTGTTCGAGCATCAGGACGCCCGAGAGGATCAGGGCCGTGGGATTCATCTTCCACTGGCCTTTGTACTTCGGCGCGGAGCCGTGGGTGGCCTCGAAGACTGCGCCGTTCTCGCCGATGTTCGCGCCGGGGGCGACGCCCAGGCCGCCGACGAGGCCGGCACCGAGGTCGGAGAGGATGTCGCCGTAGAGGTTGGGCAGGACGAGGACGTCGTATAGCTCGGGCTTCTGGACGAGCTGCATGCACATGTTGTCGACGATGCGGTCCTCGAACTCGATGTCGGGGTAGCCCTTGGCGACGTTGCGCGCGACTTCAAGGAAGAGGCCGTCGGAGAACTTGAGGATGTTGGCCTTGTGGACGGCGGTCACCTTCTTGCGCTTGTGCTCGCGGGCGTACTCGAAGGCGTACTTGACGATTCGCTCGCTGCCGGTGATCGAGATCGGCTTGATCGAGATCCCCGAGTCGGGACGGATCGTCTTGCCGTTGAGACGCTTGATGTCGGCGATCAGATCCTTGGTCTCGGGCTTGCCCTGCTCGAATTCGCAGCCGAGGTAGAGGTCCTCGGTGTTCTCGCGGACGATCACGATGTCGATCTTGGTGTCCGAAAAGAAGGTACGAACGCCCTCGAACTGCTTGCACGGGCGGACGCACGCGTAGAGGTCCAGGGCTTGCCGCAGGTAGACGTTGACGCTGCGGAAACCGGTTCCCACCGGGGTGGTGATCGGGGCCTTGAGGGCAACACCGGTGCGGCGGCAGGACTCCAGGACGCTGTCGGGCACCGGCGTCCCGGCCGTCTCCATGATGTCCACGCCGGCGTGCTGGATGTCCCAATCGATCGCCACGCCGGTGGCATCGATGCACATGCGGGTCGCTTCGGCCAGTTCGGGCCCGACGCCATCGCCGGGGATCAAGGTCACTTGGTGGGCCATCGTGGGCGATCTCTCCCGACGCGACGCGAGACCCCGTCGCGTCGTCAATCACGACCGGAGGCCCCCAGCATCTCGTCTCGAATGCTCGTTGGGAAAACGGGTTGCGGCGAACCATGCGGCTGCGGTAAAGTATGTCCTACGGCTGGACGTGTCCAACCCTACACGACGCGCCGATGTGCCGTCAAGCGGCGCATGGCCGATGCACACTCTGGAATCGAAGGACGACGTTCCTAATGATTTGCCCGCCATTGACGCCCGCGCCGGTCGTCCTGGACTGGCTCGCCCGGCACCGTCGGCCCGTCAGCCTCGTGATGCACCTGATCGGTATCCCCCTGACGCTGATGGGCGCGCTGCTCGTGCCGGTTTACGTCGCGCTGCTCTCGCGGCCGATCTTTCTCTTCTCGCTGTCGCTTTTCGTCGTCGGCTATCTCATCCAGTTCCTCGGCCATGCGCTGGAAGGAACCGAGCCGGGCGAGATCCTGTACTTGCGGAAGAAGCTGGTCCGTTCGCTGAGAAAGCGCCTGCGGAAGACGATCGCCGCGACGGCAGCGAGGCAGACCCCCGGCCCCGTCGCTTGATCGCGCAACTAACGAGAGGTCGAATTCATGCCGAAATGGCGTCTGATCGCGGGATGGCTGCTCACGGGCCTCCTCGGGCTATTCTTCATCGCCGGCGCGATTTTCAAGCTGCTCCGGACGGAGATGGTCGTCAAGCAATTCGCCGAGATCGGGCTCAAGGATCAAGCGATCCTGATCGGCACCGGTGAACTCACCAGCGCCGCGCTGTTCCTGATCCCGAAGACGCATCCCCTCGGCGTCTTGTTGCTCTCCGGCTACATGGGCGGTGCGATCGTCACGCACATGTCCCACGGCGAATCGTACGTCGGGCCATCGATCTTCTTGCTGCTGATCTGGGTCGCCGGGTTCTTGCGTCGGCCCTGGCTCTTGATCGACCCGCCCGCATCGAGTGGGGTCGCTCGCTGAGAAGACGAGCCGAATGACGGGGAGGTCTTGATTGAGACCTCCGGGAAGTCTCCGCTCCATTATGTCCCTTTGTCGTGGGGATGGGGCGGATCGCGTCGTCTCGTCCCATTGCCGGGGGACCTCTCGGCAATTGGACTAGGCGGCTCCGGTGAAATCCGTAAAATCCGCCGCGTCACCTCAAGAAGCACATCCGCTACTACCGATAAAGTCTAGCAGGTCGATCCGAAGAGCCCACCAAGGTGAGTTCGTGCTGCGGCATGGGCGAGTCTCGGGGGGGTCAAGGACCAGCAAACGTCAGGACTGTCGCGGCGGCCCAGGTTGGTGGAAGTGTTCGATGGGGCCGTCGCTTGGTGCCGAGGAACGATGCGAGCCGTGCCGCAGGGAAGCGGCCGGCCACCGACCGAGGCGCGGGTCTCCGCCGTGGACGGCCCAGGGTTGGATTGCGCGGAGTGATCCGCGAGGTTTGACCCGAATCCTGTCTCGTGGCGCTCTAAGTCAAGGACGGTCAGGCCATGCGATTGACCTCTCTCGGGAACCGGCTGGCTCTGGCGGCGGCACTAGCGGGCGTCGCTGCGCCCGGCCTCGGCTGCCGTCGCGGACCCTATATCGACCCGGCCAAGGTTGTCCCCCACGAGATGGGGATGACTGCCCAGGAGGACGCCGATGTGAAACAGGCGTCGTTCCTCCAGGACAACCTGTCGATGCCGCTGCCCAAGATGTCCGACCCTCGCACCACCTCGAATCCCGAGGGCGAGGAGATGTGGGAGATGACGCTCCCCGAGGCCATCAAGATCTACCTGGACAACTCCGAGGTTATCCGCGTGATCGCCCTCGGTGCCCAGGGCATCCCGGTCGGCGGCTTCGAACCGACGCCCCTGAACACCGGGGCCGGCGGCGCACTCGGCACGGGCACCCTGACGACCGTCTACGACCCGGCCGTCCAGGAGACTCAGATCGCCCAGGCGCTCTCCGTCTTCGACGCCAGCCTGTCCGCCACGATCTTCTGGAACAAGAACGTCGCCCCGTTCAACAACGCCATCACCGCCGGCACCTTCCTCGCCGGTGCCAAGTTCCCGGTCGTCTTCACGCAAGAGTCGTCCAACGCCGCCCTGACCTTGCAGAAGAGAACCGCCACGGGTGCGACGCTATCGGCGGCCCACAACATCGTCTACAACTTCTCGAACAGCCCGACGAACGTGTTCCCGTCGGCCTATACCACGAACACCCAGTTCCGCTTCAGCCAGCCCTTGCTGGGCTCCGCCCCGAACGCCTTCAACCCGAACCCGACGCCGGCCGGGCTGGAAGCCAATCGGGCGCCGATCGTGGTGCAGAGGCTTCAGACCGACGTCTCCGTCTGGCGGTTCAAGGCCGAAGTCATGGCCGGTATCCGGTCGGTGGAACAGCAATACTGGGCGTTGTCCCAGGCCCAGGTCCAATACTGGGCCAGCGAGACGGCCGTTGACCTGGGAGAGCAGATCCTCAGGCGAGAAGAGGCCAAGTACCTGGTCGGCAACGGTGCCCTGCCCAACGTCGCCGAGGCCGCCGAGCAGCTCGAACGGTTCCGGTTGGACTTCGTGGACAAGACGGCCAACCTGATCACGACCGAGCGGCAGCTCCGCAACATCCTCGGCATGCCGCCGACCGACAATCGCCGGATCATCCCGGTGACCGCCCCGACCGAGGCCCGGCTGGAGCCGAACTGGGAAGCCAGCCTCGCCCAGATGGTCACGTTCCAGCCCGACATCGTCCAGAATCAGCTCCTCGTC
The DNA here is from genome assembly GCA_028291545.1 of Planctomycetota bacterium. Taxonomy (GTDB): domain Bacteria; phylum Planctomycetota; class Planctomycetia; order Isosphaerales; family Isosphaeraceae; genus JAQGHR01. Next base: position 40,945 of record JAQGHR010000040.1, read on the forward strand.
CGGGTGGCCGAGCTTCAATTGCTCATCGCTCGCAACCAGCTCTTGCCGGTCTTGAACCTGGACGCCCTGTATCAGCTCAACGGGCTCGGCCACCACCTGGACCAGGCCGAGGCCGTCATGACCGGACGCTCCATTCAGGCCATCAACCCGCTCTTGCAGGCCCAGCAGAGGGCGGCGGGCTTGAACCCGCAGCCGGGCCGCTATAGCGATTTCAACACCTGGCAAGTCGGCCTCACCTTCCAGATGCCGCTCGGGTATCGAGGTCCGCTCGCGAACAACCGCTCGGCCCAGTATGCCCTCCTGCGGCAGCGAGCCTTCCTCCAGCAGGTCGTCCACCAGACCAGTCACTCCCTGGCCCGCTTCTTCCTGGAAGTGGACAGCAATTATAAACTGTTCAAGACCGCCGGCCGGCTCAAGGCCGCGGCCAAGCAGCGGCTCGACGCCCAGGCGGCCTTCTATGAGAACGGGACGATCACCATCGACCGTTATCTCGACGCTGTGAACCGCTGGGCCACGGCCGTCGCTCAGGAAGCGGATTTCCGAACCCGCTACAACACGGCGATTGTCGCCCTCGAAGAGGCCAAGGGCACCCTTCTCGCCTACGACAACATCGCCCTTGCCGAAGGCCCCTGGCCCGCGAAGGCCTACACTCAGGCTCGCGACCAGCAGGCCGGCCATAACCAGCACCCGACCGGCGGGAGTGGCCCTTACCAGCCTCGCCCGATCAACGGACCGGCCCAGACTGATCCGGTCGCGCCGATGTTCCCGCCGAACGTCCCGCCCGGCAACACCCGGCCTCCGCTGCCCGCCCCCGGCGGCAACCTCGGCCCGGCCCCGATCCCCGCACCCCCGACACTGCCCGCCCTGGAGCCCAACGTCTTCGGCCGCAACTTCGCCCCGGGTCCGCGAGAGCCGGAAGTCAAACCGGCCTCCTCACCCGCACCCGCCGCAGACGAACTGCCTCCCCTTCCGGGCTCCTGACGGCGAAAAAAACGTCCGAGACAACACCGGGGTCGTCCTTCGTTTCGAGGGACGACCCCGAGTCGTTTTGGCCCAACCGCGCCCCGCTGCTCAGCCCTCGGGGTCGTCGAGTATCTCCTGGAGCCGGCTCGCCAATTCCGTCGGCAGGCGTGAAAGCCAGGTCGCGTCGATCAGACCCACGTCCAAGAGGTCGGTCAGGTGCATCTGGTCTTTGCGGCGGAACGAGGTCAGCTTCATCCTTACGAGGGCGTCGAGTCTGAGAAGCTGAAACGTCCCCGTTGCCTCCGACTCAGTCACGTCGGGAGCGGGCAGGACGTGATCGGGGCGGACCTTTTCGCCCGAGAAGATGACGTGGACGGCGTCTCGGGCCTTCGCGTCGGGGCCGTCAAGAAACATGTCTGCGCTCGCCGAGTGACGATAGATGAACCCGGCCTCCGCCAGAGCGTGTGTCGCGGCCTCCAGGTCGCTTCGACGGAGGACGATGTCCACGTCTTGCGTGTTCCGCACGGCCGCCTCATCCACGCGAGCCACCCACGCGGCGACCGCATTACCACCGACCACCGCATAGGGGATGTGATGCCTCTCCAGGGCCGAGGCGGCGCGCAATAACCGTTCGCGGACTCGTTCCACCGCGCGGATCATCCTTTCCCAGGAGACCTCGCCAATCGTCACGTCGGGCATACTCATGAACTCCCCAAATTGGCGTTCATCACCGATCATCCCAGATCCGAGCCCACAAGGGGAAGGAGAAGCAGGCTTCAGGAAAATCAAATCTTTGTTGACCGCACCGATCGGCACGGCGAGAATGAGTCCACTCGGCGTCCTGGGGCCGCCGTACGGAACGATGTCCTGAGCGGATCGACGAAGGAACACCCGATGAGCAATCCGTGCGGTGGAAGCGGCGGCGGCAACCGAAGGCACTTCCTCAAGGCGGCGGCCGTGACCGGAGCCGCGGCGGCGGCCCTCTCGCCCGAGGCCCTGCTGGCGGCGGATGCTTTTCCGACGATTACCCTGGGAAAGACCGGCACCAAGGTCACTCGCCTGGGGATGGGGACGAGCTGGACCGTTCAGCCGAGCTTCGTTCAGACCGCGATCGCCGCGGGCGTGACGTACATCGACACCGCCGAGGGTTACGAAAAGGGGAACTCCGAGAAGACCATCGGCGAAGTCCTTGAGCGGACCAAGAAGCGCAAGGAGGTCTTCCTGGTCACCAAGAACTCCAGCTACCGCAACGCGAAGGGCGAACGGGCGTTGGAGGTCTTCGAAGGCCCCCTGAACAAGAGCCTGGAGAGGCTGCGGACCGATTACACCGACGCGTATTACATTCACGGAATCTCGGGCGAACAGATCCCGATGCTGTTCGACAAGGGCGTGAAGGCGGCGTTCGAGGCGATGAAGAAGTCGGGCAAGATCAAGTTCGCCGGCCTGTCCTGCCACGACAAGGGCCTGGTCCAGGTCGTCGAGGCCGCCGCCGAATGCGGATGGCTCGACCAGATCATGATCCAGTTCAACTATCGCACGATGGACATCGACAGCGTCAAGCGTGCGGTGGACATGGCGTCCAAGGCGAAGCTGGGCCTCGTCGCGATGAAGACCCAGGGTGGCGCCGGCTCGTTCCAGGAGAAGAGCGACTCGCCCAGGTTCAAGGAGTTCGTCCAGAAGGGGTTCAAGAAGGAGCAGGCCGCGATCAAATCGGTCTTCGCCGACGAGCGATTCCACGTCGTCGTCAGCGAGATGACGAATCGCGACATGCTCCGCGACAACATGGCTGCCACGCGGGAGCCTCTGGACAAGAAGGCTGCGCTGCTGCTGGAAGAGCACAAGCAGAAGACGGCCCACCTCTACTGCCACGGCTGCGGCCACCTCTGCGAGACGGCCGCCAAGGGCGTGCCGGTCGCCACCGTGCTGCGATACCTGCGTTACTATTCCGTCTACGGCAAGCGGGCCGAGGCCCGCGCGCTCTACCAGGCGCTGCCGGCCGAAGCCCGCGACCTCGCCGCCGCCGATCTGGCCGCCGCCGAGAAAGCTTGCCCGCACGGCCTGCCGGTGGTGGAATTGATCGGTCGAGCCGATCGATACATGAGTTGAGTACAGACGACTAACAGACGACCACGGCTGATTCCGTCGCCTTCGACGGAATCAGCCGTGGTCTTCTGCGTCGTCCGCGTTTAGCTCGTCCTCTTTCGGTTCCTCGGCGCCGGGGATCGCGTAATTTCCGTCGATCCACCGGCCCAGATCGATGAGCTTGCATCGATCGGAGCAGAACGGGAAGCCGGGCCAGGCGTCGATCGTCGCCGTCTCGAAGTTCTTACCGCAGATGGGGCAGCGCGCCCGGATCATGAGGAAGTGGTCCCGTTGCTAGACGCAGGTTTCGGGCTCGATCCCGAGTCGGATTTCGCGGGCGTTGACGACGACTCGGAGGCCTTGGGCGCCTCAGGAGGTTTGTCGGCCTTGGCGGCCGTCTTGTACGACTCGCTGCGATAATCGGTCTGGTAGAAGCCCGAGCCCTTGAAGAGGATCGCGGCCCCTGCACCGATCTTGCGCCGGAGCGTTTCCTTGGAACAGGCGGGGCAGAGCGTCTGCGAGTCGGCCTTGATCGACTCGAAGGCCTCGAATTCGTGGTGGCAGGAATCGCAGATATAATCGTACGTGGGCATCAATGGACCTCAATCCAAGTTCGATCATTCGGCGGGGGCGATCGAGACGGCGACTTTTGTCGGCCGCAACACCCGATCCTTCAAACGATAGCCTTTGCCAAGCTCGGCCACGACGGTTCCGGCGGGATGTTCGGCCGAGGGCTGCTGCACGAGTGCTTCATGGTGATTCGGGTCGAAGGACTGGCCGATCGCCGAGATCGGTTCGATCCCATGCTTGGCCAGTGCGGACAGGAGCTGCCGGTGAACAAGGTCCAGGCCGTCCACGATGACGGAGGCCCCCGAGCCCCGCGCGGCTTCCATCGCGCGCTCGAAGTTGTCGAGCACAGCTAGCAAGTCCAGCCCCAAATTGCCGACGGCGTACGCCTGGTTCTGGTCGGCCTGGGCTTTGGAACGCTTCTGATAGTTCGCAAACTCGGCACGAGCACGCTGGAGCTGATCGAGGTAATCGTCTCGTTGCCTGGTCACCTCTCCCAGTTCGTCGGGACTCGGCGGGGTCTGAACTCCGGGACCGTTGCCGTCCTGCGGCTTGGCTTGATCGCTCATGGTCGCATCCTCATCATCGCTCATGGGTCATCCCGCCACATGCGGGGAGGCATCGTCGGGTTCCGTGAAGAAGTCTCGCAGTTTTTCGAGGAATCCCCTGCGGCGAGGAGAAACGTCCTCGTGCTCAATCTCGGCCAGCTCGCGGAGCAACTCCTCCTGTCGAGGCGAGAGGCGATGCGGGGTCTCGACGACCACCTCGACGAGTTCATCGCCCCGTCCCCGGCCGTTGACGTCCGGCATGCCACGACCCTTGAGCTTCAGAACCTCGCCGCTCTGCGTCCCCTTGGGAATCGTCAAGTGGCCGGGGCCATCCAGCGTCGGGACCTCAATCTCGCTACCGAGTGCAGCCTGGGGGAAGCTGATCGGGACGCGGCAGAAGAGGTCGTTACCCGCCCGCTCGAAAAACGGATGCTTTCGCACCTGGATCTGGACGCGAAGGTTGCCCCGAGGGGCCCCCGGGTCACCCGGCTCGCCCTCGTTTCGTCGCAGGAGCTGCGTCCCATTATCCACACCCGGCGGGATGTTGATCGTGACGGTCGCTCGCGAGGCAACTTTTCCACCCCCCCGACAGGTCGGACACGGGTCTGCAATTCGTGTACCCTCACCGCCGCACGCGGGGCAGACGGTCGCGACCTGGAAGAAGCCTCGGGATTGAACCACCTGGCCCTGCCCACGGCAGTAGTCGCAAGTCGTTGCGACAGTTCCTTTTCTGGCACCCGATCCTTTGCAGTCAACGCAGACCTCGTTGCGGTTCATCTCAATCGTCTTGGTCGCCCCCCGCGCCGCCTCGACGAGGTCGATCTCGATCCTCGCCAGAATGTCCTGACCCGGCCGGGGGCCTCGCCTCCGCTGTCCAAACATGTCGCCAAAAAGGCCCCCGCCGAAGATGTCGGAGAAGGCCGACATGATGTCCTCGGCGTTGCGGAAATTGTGGACTCCTGCACCCTCCAGCCCCGCGTGTCCGTAGCGGTCATACCGGGCGCGCTTCTCCTGGTCGGAGAGGATCTCATACGCCTCGGCGGCCTCTTTGAAACGGACCTCGGCGGAGTCGTCACCCGGGTTCTTATCCGGATGAAACTTCAGGGCCATCTGTCGATAGCTTTTCTTGATCTCCTCGGGCGAAGCCTCTCTCTTGAGGCCGAGCACCTCGTAATAATCGCGCTTGGTCATCGCCATCGGCAATGGGTCTCGAATCGGATCATGGGGACTGTCTCGGGCGGTGTCAGCGAGCCTGACTATCCTATCATAGTCGTGACGCCGTCGCGATCGTACCCCTTCGGCCCCCTTCGGAGGCGAGGAAGGGGCGTTCCCTACTCTGTGGCGAACTTGTTTAGCTTCGGCTTGGCCTCGTCGGTGTAAAAGGCCGTAATGACGTGCTTGCGGATGACGCCTCGCCAGGTGTACGTCGCCTTCCTCATGCCGTCTTCCTTGACGAGGGGGCCGTCGGGCGACTTCCCGAGAATCTTTTCCGCTTCCTCCTTGGTTGGCAACTCGGCAACGACCGCATTGGAGTCGCTCGTTTCCTCGGGGAGCCTCTTCTTCAGGGCCGTGGCGGCGGCGTTGAAGCCTCGGTTGGCCATCGTCTCGACGATCGCGGTCGTCCCGAACACCACCAGGAGAACCAGGCCGACGACGTTCCTTGCGGGCGAAACCTTGGCCTTGGCTTTGTTCGCGCCGGTCCCGTCGGTTGTCGTCATCGCGGCACCTCACCAGGGAAGGATGGGCTCGGGATCGCGATGTCTGCCGGATCGTCGCGACCGGGTAGAATCGGTCCATCAGCATATCCGCGCCAACGGCGAAGTCTCGCGGGAAAACGGAGAAATCGGCAAAGAGATCAGGATCAGCCCAAATTCCGGTATTGCCAAATAATTCCTGATCTGCGACCGATGATGAGCCAAGCATTACCGGTGTAAGAATTCCAATCGGCGATCCCAGGCCGGGGACGACGAATGAGTCTCTCCAGCAATCCAACGTCCGACGACGACCTGCTCCTCCCCCAGGGGCGTCATCGCCGCGTGGACACGCCTTCGGCGCATCGCCGTTGCGAGTTGGATGCCCTTCGCGTGGTGGCGATGATCGCCGTGGTCGGGCTCCATGCCTCGGCGGCCTACCTTACCGTTCACATCCCCGGATTGTTGTGGGTCGTGCGTGAACCTGCGGGCTCCGCCGTCGTCGAGCAGTTCGCCTGGTGGGCCTACGGGGCGACCATGCCCGCATTTTTCGCCCTCGCGGGTTTCGCCGCCACCGCCGTCTACGACGCGAAGGGTGCGCGCGGGTTCGTTGTCGACCGGATCCGCCGCATCGGCCTACCATTCCTCGCCGCGATCCCCGCCGTGCTTGTGCCGACGTCGTTCATCTGGTTGTACGGGTTTCTGATCTCCGGCCGCTGCTCATTCGGGGAATCCATGAGTTGGGCCTTCGCGGACCCCGAAATCCGTGCCAACCGATACGGACCCGCGCATCTCTGGTTTCTCGAATATCTGTTGGGGATGCTCGTAGTTTACGTACTGATCCGCTGGCGATCGGGGTCTCGTTTGCCCGTGGTCGATCACGGAATGAGCCGCTTCACGTCGCCCTGGGCCCCATTGATCCTGACGATTCCGACCACCTTCCTGCTCTGGGCGGGGCATTGGTTCAATGGATTGGATCCAATCCTCGACCTGAGGAACTCGTTCGTCATCAACCCGTTGAGGTGGATGCACCACGGCCTGTTCTTCCTGGCGGGCGTGGGCTGGTATCGCGGCAGAGACCGGCTGACTCGGCTCACGAGCGGATGGATTCCGTGGGTGTTGCTCGCGAGCTCCGCGCTGGCGCTCACAGTCCGCTCGACCTTCCTGCCTCGCGATTTCGCAAGTTCGCTCTCGGGGGTTTCGGCCTGGCTTTCCACGGGATCGGCGGCAATCTTCGGATGGTTCACGCTTTACGGGCTCCTCGGGGTCTGCGGGCAGTTTGGCAAACGAGGCGGATCGACCGTAAAATATCTGTCAGACTCGTCGTACTGGGTGTACCTGGTCCATTTCCCGATCGTCGGTCTGATACAGGCGAACCTGTTCCTTTTCCCGATCCCGAACCCGGTCAAGTTCGCCCTCGCTCTCGGCGCCGGGATGGGCTGGAGCCTGCTGACGTACGAGGTTCTCGTCCGGAGGACATGGGTTGGCCGATGGCTTCAGGGCAGCAAGCCGCGCCTCGCGACCGTTCCCCGACCCGCGGTCTTCGACCATGCCCCGACGGCGTCGCCCTCGATCCATGCAACCTGATCGCCGATGCGCAGCAGGAGGTCGAGATGAAACCGGGAATCTTCGTGTTCACAAGTCTCTGGCTTCTCGTCCAGGTGAGTGCCTGTGTCGGACAGGAACGCAACGGGGAACCCTCCCCGGACGTCATTCCTTTGATCGATTCCTCCGTGAGTCGGTCGAAGGACGAGGAGTTCTACCCCAAACGATTGACGGTTCCTCTCCAACACGGGTCGATCCTGATCAAGGCCCCAGCGTCGGTCCGGCCAGGGGCACTCAGGACCGCACGGGTGAAAATCCTCGGCATTTTGCAGAAGGCGGATGCGGAGATACTCGACCGACTGGCCGGGTCTCACCTCGAAATCGCGATCATCCCTCTCGAAATGAAGCTGACCGATCTGTTGGAGTTTCGTCATTACGCCGGCAAAAAGAACGCGTTCGACCAGCGTTACGACATCCTTCGCGGCGCGACGACCTACGAGATCCGTTCGGGCGTGCGCTCCCGTCCCCTGATCGCCATCGGTGAGGACGACATCCTCCGCCTCATGCCCCTGGGCACGGCTCAGAGTGCGCTTCACCACGAATTCGGGCACGCCCTTTACCTCTTCGGACTCAGCCCCGAACAGCGCTCGGAATGGGAATCGCTCTACCAGGAGGCCAGGACCCGCCACCTCTTCGAAAACAAGTACGCGATGGTGAATGTCGATGAGTTCTTCCCCGAGCTCACCCAGGCCTATTTCGACACCGAGCCCTATTTCTGCTCGGCCAGTCAACTCGCTCGCGTCCATCCAAAGGCTTACAAGTTCTTGGCCCGCGTGTATTCGGGAGCGAACACGAGGCCGGCGGAACTACCGCCTCGATGAGACACGAAGCCCTCAGCGTCGAAACTGACGGAAATCCATGACGAAAGAAACAGGCGGGGCGGGACCCGAAAAGGTCGCCGCCCCGCCTGTTTTGAGACGTTCCTGGTAACGGGGTGGCTTGCACTTACCCCGCGGAGATCGATCAGCGCACCGAGCCTTCCGCCCTGGCCGCGTGCTTGTCTTCGTCTTCCTTGATGTTGGTGATCATGGCCTCGGTCGTCAGCATGAGGGCCGAGATGGAGGCGGCGTTCTGGAGGGCGGAACGGGTGACCTTGGTGGGGTCAACGATGCCGGCCTTGATCATGTCGACGTATTCGCCGGTGTTGGCGTTGAAGCCGATCGAGCCGCCACGGGTCTTGACCTCGTCGGCGACAACACCACCATCATGGCCGGAGTTGCTGGCGATGTGGCGGACGGGCTCTTCGAGGGCGCGGAGAACGATCGATGCACCCACCTTCTCGTCACCGGTGAGGGTGGCGGCGAGCGTCTCGACGGCGGGGATGACGCGGAGCAGGGCGGTCCCGCCACCGGGGACGATGCCTTCCTCGGCGGCCGCGCGGGTGGCGTGGAGGGCGTCCTCGACGCGGGCCTTGACCTCTTTCATGGCGGCTTCGGTCGCGGCGCCGACGTTGATCAGGGCGACGCCGCCGGAGATCTTCGCCAGACGCTCCTGGAACTTCTCTTTATCGTACTCGGACTCGGTCTCCTCGATCTGCCGGCGGAGCTGGTCAACGCGCTTCTGGATGTCCTCGCGCTTGCCGGCACCCTGGATGATCGTGGTGGAGTCCTTGTTGATCTTGACCTGCTTGGCGCGGCCGAGCTGCGAGATCTGGATGTTCTCCAGCTTCTGGCCGAGATCCTCGCTCACCACGGTGCCGCCGGTGAGGACCGCGATATCCTGAAGCATCGCCTTGCGACGATCGCCGAACCCAGGGGCCTTGACGGCGCAGACGTTCAGGACGCCGCGGAGCTTGTTCACGACCAGGGCGGCCAGCGCCTCGCCGTCAACATCCTCGGCGATGATCACGAGCGGCTGGCCGCTCTGCGAGACCTTCTCCAGAAGCGGAATCATTTCGCGGAGGTTCGAGATCTTCTTCTCGTGGAGGAGGATCAGCGGCTCGTCGAAGATCGCTTCCATCGTCGTCGGGCTGGTGACGAAATAGGGGCTGAGATACCCCTTGTCGAACTGCATGCCCTCGACGAACTCCAGCGTCGTCTCGCCCGTCTTGCCTTCTTCAACGGTGATCACGCCGTCGCGACCGACCCGCTCGACGGCGTCGGCGAGCATGTCGCCGATGGTCCGGTCGTTGTTCGCGGAGATCGCGCCGACCTGGGCGATCTGCTCCTTCGAAACAACCGGCTGGGAGATCTTCGAGTGAAGCTCCTCGACGGCGGCCTCGACGGCCTTCTCGATCCCGCGACGGACGGCCGTGGGGCTGGCGCCGGCGGTGATGTGCTTCAGGCCTTCGCGGAAAATCGCGCGGGCCAGGATGGTGGCGGTGGTCGTCCCGTCACCGGCAACGTCGGACGTCTTCGACGCCACGACGTTGACGAGCTTCGCGCCCATGTTCTCGAACGGGTCGGACAGCTCGATTTCCTTGGAGACGGTCACGCCGTCCTTGGTGACGGTCGGGCCGCCGAAGGACTTCGCGAGGATCACGTTGCGGCCGGTCGGGCCGAGCGTGGTGCCCACGGCATGGGCCAGGGTATCGACGCCCTCGAACATCTTCCGTCGGGCGGCGTCGGAAAAGAGCAGTTGCTTCGCCACGGTCTATGAACTCCTGTAGGGTGCGCGGAAGGCACCATGATTTCGCGTGAAGAGGTGCGGTTCACGCACCCTACGAACGACGGATTTACTTGAGGATCTTCGCCAGGATGTCGGTCTCGCGGAGGATCTTGACTTCCTCGCCGTCGACCTTGATGTCGGTGCCGGAATACTTGCCGAACAGGACCTCGTCACCCGCGACGACGCCGATCGCGGCGCGCTCGCCGCTGTCGAGCATCTTGCCGGGGCCAACGGCGAGGACCTTGCCGCGCTGGGGCTTCTCCTTGGCGGTGTCCGGCAGGACGATACCGCCGGCCGTCTTCTCCTCGGCCTCAATCTGCTGGATCACGACGCGGTCTTCGAGGGGGCGGATCTTCAAGGCCATGATGAATATTCCTAAATGCTGGATTGTGAATGAATGTCTGCGAACGTAGGCGGGGACTCGGATTCTCGGTTCAGAATCAAGATTCGAGATTCGAGAAAGAACTCGATACGCGGCGTTTTCCCGCTGTGCTCTTGAATCTCGAATCTCTCATCTCGAATCGCCTTACATCATCCCCATGCCGCCCATGCCACCCATGCCGCCCATGCCACCGCCGTGGTCATGATGGTCGTGGCCGGCTGCGGCAGCCTTCTTCTCTTTCTTCTCGACGATGATCGCTTCGGTGGTCAGCAGCAGGCCGGCGACGCTGGCGGCGTTCTGGAGGGCCGAGCGGGTCACCTTGGCCGGATCGACGATCCCGGCGGCGAACATGTCGCCCCACTCGCCGGTCTCGGCGTTGTAGCCGAACTTGGCGTCGGAGGACTTGCTGATCTTGGCGACGACCACGGCACCGTCGATACCGGCATTTTCCGCGATCGAACGGGCCGGCGTCTCAAGTGCCTTGCGGACGATGGCGACGCCGAGCGCCTCATCACCGGTCAGGCCGAGGTCATCCTTCAGCGAGGCGATCGCCCGGATCAGCGCGGTGCCGCCACCGGGGACGACGCCCTCTTCAATGGCTGCGCGGGTCGCGTGCAGGGCGTCCTCGACGAGGGCCTTCCGCTCCTTCATCTCGGTCTCGGTCGCGGCGCCGACGTTGATCTGGGCGACGCCGCCGGCGAGCTTGGCGAGACGCTCCTGGAGCTTCTCCTTGTCGTACTCGCTATCGGTCTGCGTGATCTCGCGACGGATCAGCTCGGTGCGGCCCTTGATGTCCTCGTGGGTGCCCGCGCCTTCGACGATCGTGGTGTTTTCACCGTCGATGATGACCTTGCCGGCCCGGCCGAGGTCGGCGAGCTGGACGTTCTCAAGCTCGATGCCGAGATCCTTGAAGATCGCCTTGCCGCCGGTCAGCACGGCAATATCGCCGAGCATGGCCTTGCGACGATCTCCGTAGCCGGGCGCCTTGACGGCGGCGACCTGGAGGATACCGCGGAGCTTGTTGACCACCAGGGTCGCCAGCGCCTCGCTCTCCACGTCCTCGGCGATCACCAGCAGCGGCTTGCTGCCCTTGGCGATCTGCTCCAGGAGGGGGATCAGGTGCTTGGGCGAGCTGATCTTCTCTTCGTAGATCAGGATATAGGGATCTTCCAGGATCACTTCCTGGCGGTCGGGATCGGTCACGAAGTGGGGCGAGAGGTAGCCGCGGTCGAACTGCATGCCCTCGACGACGTCGACGGTCGTCTCGAACCCCTTGCCTTCCTCGACGGTGATGACGCCGTCCGTCCCCACCCGCTCGAAGGCATCCGCGAGCTTCTCGCCGATCGTCACGTCGTTGTTCGACGCGATGGCGGCGACCTCGGTGATTTCCTTCTTGCCTTCGACCTTCTTGGACTGGCCCTTGACGTGCTCGACGACCTTCTCGACGGCCTTGTCGATGCCTCGTTTCAGCGCCATCGGATCCGCGCCCGCGGCCAGGGCCTTGAGGCCTTCCTTGAAGATGGCCTCGGCCAGGACCGTCGCGGTGGTCGTGCCGTCGCCGGCGGAGTCGGAGGTCTTGGAGGCGGCCTCCTTGACGAGCTGCGCGCCCATATTTTCATAAGGGTCGGACAGCTCGATTTCCTCGGCGACGCTCACGCCGTCCTTGGTGACGGTCGGGCTTCCCCAGCCCTTGTCGATCACGGCATTCCGGCCCCGGGGGCCGAGCGTGCTCTTGACGGCGCGGGCCAGTTTCGAGACGCCGCTTGCCAGCTTCTGGCGCGCCTCCTCATCGTAGGCCAACAACTTCGCCACGGTGGAAGTCTCCTCGTATCAAACAAATCAGATCAGCGGGCAGACAACCCGGGATGGATCGCTCCGGCAGACGGGTCCCCGGGATGGTTTCGCAGGTGGAGGATGCAAAGTGCGTACCGAGCGTGGTTTGTTAGACTTTAGTCCCTATCTCAGTTGCAGTTACATGTTCCACGCCGGAATGATGCCGCTCGGGCAATGCTGCCACTTTGGCAGACGGGACGGGTCGTCTGTCATGACGGAAACACTTCGAGGACGAGACCATGGGCATGGAACCCAAAGCCCCGCCGGAACGTTTTCTCGGGGGGTTTGACAACCTGCTCCGGCCCCGACACACTGGCCGGTTCGGCAGACTCTCCCCGTCCCAGGCTGAATGAGGAGCCCACGATGCGACTGGCGATCTTGATCATGTTCGGTACCTCCTTCCTCCTACCTGCCGCCGCGATGGCCGGTGAGCCGGTCACCACCTATCCGCTCTGGGTAGGGGAGGCTCCGGGAGCGAAGGGCACGGAGGCCGGTGACGACAATCATCCGGGGGATGTGCCCACCATCACGGTCTTCCTGCCCCCGAAAGAGAAGAGGACCGGAGCATCGGTCGTGATCTGTCCGGGGGGCGGATACGGATTTCTTGCGACGGAACATGAGGGTCGGCAGGTCGCGGAGTGGCTGAATTCGCTCGGCGTGGCGGGCGTGATGGTCAAGTATCGGCTGGCGCCCAAATACAAGCACCCGATCCCGTTGCAGGATGCCCAGCGGGCGATTCGCACGGTGAGGTCACGGTCGAAAGAGTGGGGACTGGACCCGCACCGAGTCGGGATCTTGGGGTTCTCGGCGGGCGGGCATCTCGCCTCGACGGCCGCGACCCACTTCGATGAAGGCAAGGCCGACGCCAAGGACCCGATCGACCGCGAGAGCAGCCGTCCTGACCGCGCAATCCTGGTCTATCCCGTTGTCGCGATCGGCACCGAGTTTGGCCACAATGGCTCGCGGGACAACCTATTAGGTAAGGATGCGCCGAAGGATCTGGTCATGAGCCTCTCGAACGAGACTCAGGTCACGGACAAGACGCCACCGACCTTCCTCGCCCACACCCTTGCCGACACGGGAGTTCCGATCGAGAACAGCATCTTGTTCGCGATGGCCCTGCGCAAGGCCAAGGTCCCGTTCGAGCTTCACGTCTTCGAAAAGGGTCAGCACGGCCTTGGTCTTGGCACCGGCTGGTCCGGACGGATCGCAGGTGATCCCGCGTTCGAGGCCTGGCCCAAGTTGTGCGCGACCTGGCTCAAGGTCCAGGGCTTCCTGGATATGCCGCTCGCACCCGCACCGGCTGCCCGGTGAGAAGCGCGGTACGTAGGATGGACCCGAGTTCGCGCTCAGGTCCAAACGACCCAACCTCGTATTGACGATGGCTCATGATGGGTTGCGGGTGGCGGCGATGCAGGGCCTCGGAAAAGTAGGTCCGACTTCAGTCGGTCCCGTCCCCAAGAAGAATCCCGGGACAGGACCGACTGAAGTCGGACCTACCGCAGGGGATCGCGAGGGACGATCCGCCACCACCCCGCATCCCATCATGAGCCTTGACGATTTCAGGCCGAATCGGGCGGATTTCCATGCGATGTCGCCGCGCCCCTCTTGATTCTCCCGGTCAGGCGCAGAGGATAAGCAATGGTCGAACCCGCCCCACTCCCACTCCCTGGAGCCTGCCCCGATGTCGCGACGCTTCCGAATGTTGATGCTTTGCTCCGTTCCCGCCCTGCTGATCGGCTTTGTGGCCGCCCGTGCTGAGGACAAGAAAGCCATGTCCGTGCTCGATTTCAAGGTCAAGGACATCGACGGCAAGGACGCGGATCTCGCAAAGTACAAGGGCGACGTCCTGCTGATCGTCAACACCGCCAGCCAGTGCGGCCTGACCCCGCAGTACAAGGGGCTCGAAGCCACCTACGAGAAATACAAGGACAAGGGCTTCAAAGTCCTCGCATTCCCCGCCAACGAGTTCGGCGCCCAGGAGCCGGGCACGAACGCCGAGATCAAGACCTTCTGCACCTCGAAATACAACGTCACCTTCCCGGTCTTCTCCAAGATCAAGGTCAAGGGTGAAGAGATTCACCCCCTCTACAAGTACTTGACGAGCAAGGAGACCGACCCCAATTTTGCCGGCGACATCGGCTGGAACTTCGCCAAGTTCCTCGTCAATCGCAAAGGCGAAGTGATCGCCCGGTTCGATCCCCGCGTCGAACCCGGTTCGGAGAAAGTGACGGCGGCCATCGAGAAGGCGCTGGCCGAGTCAAAGTAATTGGTCCGGTTCGCCCTTGTAGGGTGGCAGGCGTGGCCGCCGTCGGCCGCTCCAATCACCCTACAAGTGTCTGCTAGGGTCGAGGCGTCAGCGGTAGTCATTGCCGCTGAGCGTCCTACCACGACCGATCGATCCCTTGGAACCGCCTCCGTACTCGCGGTTCAGCTCGTCCTCGATCTGCTGGATTCGGGTCTCCGGCAACGGGTGGGACGAGAGCCACTCGGGCTGGCGATCGCCTTTGCTCGCGTCTTTGAGGATCTTCATCACGTCGAGCATGGCGCGCGGATCGTAACCGACCTGGTTCATCAGCCGAAGACCGTAAGAGTCGGACTGGGACTCATCTCCACGGCCATAACGGAGTTGAATCATCTGGTTCGCCATTTGCGCGGCCATTGCCGCACTCTGGCCACCGTCGTTTCGGTCACTGGTGCCGACACCGACGGCCGTCGAAAGGATCTGACCGAGCTGACCCTTGGCCATCTGCTGCGCGGAATGTCGATGGATCACATGTCCGATTTCGTGGCCGAGCACACCGGCCAGCTCGGCCTCATCATCAAGCTTGTCGAAGAGGGCCTTCGTGATGAAGATCTGTCCGCCGGGCAGGGCGAACGCGTTGATCGTATTGGGATCGTTCAGCAGGTGGAAGTGAAAGTTGTCGGCATAGGGACTCTTGCCGGCCTCGGTATTTTCGACCAGGCGACGGCCAACTTCCTGAACGAGCGCGGCCCTCGGGTCTCTCCCCGGCGTGATGTCCCCGCCCATCTCGGCCGCCATCTTGGGCGCGGCCTCAAGCCCTAGTGCCTTCTCCTGGTCCACGGACATCGCGATATGCTGCTTCTCGCCCGTGACGGGGTTGACCTGAGTTCGCGCAAAATACGTGACAATCCCGAACAGCGCGATCACTGCGGCGATGATCAGTCTTGGATTGATCGAGATACCCGGACGATCCGCCTCGCCGTACGACATGCTCGTCACCTGCTCGCGCTGGGAAATGGATGAAAGGACGCAGATCCCATGTACGCAAACGACGCGCCGTCGGACCACGGGCGAGGCATCCTCGCTTCCTCCACGATCCGGCCCCAGCCAGGATCTGGCTGCGGTGCGCGATCTTCATCGGCGCTCGTGGTGTTCCATTCCAAGAGGCCTGGCTCGGGAACGTCGTGGCCGATGTTCCTCGATCGAGTCGTCACACAGTCTGTCGCAGCAGTGATCCTCATGAGAATCGCCCCGCGCGATCGTTTCGGGTGACTTCGTGTCGCGATCGGCCGGAGGAACGCCTCGCCACGTCCGAGGAGGTCATGAGAATATATCCCGGACAGCGACCGACCCGGTGCATCGACCGGACCCACCATTCCACGCACTCCGCTCGAACTACCATCGCAGTCCATTGTAAAGCATCGACCCTTCGCGTGGGGCCGGCACCGATACGATCCGGGCGGTTTGGCCCGGATTGCGAGACCGTGCGAGGTTTGCTAGCTTCGTCCGACTCCCTGAGTCGGACTTCGCTCGCCCTCCGTCTGCAGCGCGGCTCGGTTGGCCACCGGCGCGAGGCGAAAATTCATCGTTGCATACCGCCTCTCCAGGAAAACGCATGCCGTCGCGGCATACGAGGACGAACCCGCGCATTGACAAGAGGTCACCGATGAGGCGGATTGCCATTGTGGGAGGGGGGCCCGGCGGGCTTTTCACCGCGTTCTTGCTGGGACAACGATGCGCCGAGATGCCCGAGATCACGATCTTCGAGGCATCAGAACGAGTCGGCGGAAAAATCCTGACGAAGCGGTTCGACGTGGCGCCAGTCCCCTACGAAGCAGGGGCGGCCGAGTTGTATCAGTACGGCAAAGATCCCCTGCGCTTACTCATCAAGGAAATTCTCGGGCTTCCGGTCGTACGCATGGCCGGCCGAGCCGTTGTACTCGATGGACACATCCTGGCGTCCATGGACGATGTCGCCATTCACTACGGCAAGGCAACCGTCAGGGCACTGCGGCAGTTTGACAAGCTCGCCCACTCCGTACGTGACTACCGGACGTTTTACGACGGCTCCTGGACGGCCGATAACGAACACCCCTGGTTCGGTCGCAGTTTCGAGTCGGTCCTCGCCGAAGTGCCCGACCACGATGCTCGCCGATACTTGAAAGTCATGATGCACAGTGACCTGGCGGCAGAGCCGGACGCCATGAATGCGCTTTACGGCATCGACAACTACCTGATCAACGACCCGGACTATTGCAAGTATTACTCGATTCAGGGAGGCATGGAACGGCTGATCGACGCGCTCCGCGACTCCATCACGGCGCGGGTCGAGCTGGAATCCCCCGTGGAGCGAGTTGAGAAGGCGCATGACGGCGAATCCTATCGCGTCAGCTACCGACGCGGAGGCGTCGTCCTCTCGGACGAATTCGACGCGGTGGCCGTCGCACTCCCGATGGCCTGGCTGCCAAAATTGCAGTGGGGCGGCGAGCCTTTGACCGCCGCGATGACCGCGCATCGGACCCACTACGACCACCCCGCCCATTACCTGCGCATTTCCCTACTCTTCGATGAGCCGTTCTGGCGAGCAACGATCGATGAGTCGTTCTTCATGCTCGACTCATTCGGCGGGTGCTGCGTCTACGATGAGGGATCTCGCCACGATGTCGGCCGTTACGGCGTCCTCGCATGGCTGCTCGGCGGTGCCGACGCGGTTGCCGCCGCAAACCTTTCCGACGAGGAATTGATCGAGATGGCACTCGATTCTCTTCCGATCGCGTTGGGATCGGCGCGAGCCAAGTTCCTTGAGGGACACGTCCATCGGTGGCTGGGATCGGTCAGCGCCCGCCCCGGAGGGATCTTCATCAAGGGCCTGGAGGAACGGCAGCTTCCGGAACCGGTCGGACACCCTCGCCTCTATCTCGTCGGCGATTACCTGTTCGACACGTCCATCAACGGCGTGCTCGACTCCGCCGATTTCGTCTCGGAAATGATGATTGACTCGCTCAAGATTCCACGCTCCATCGTCGAGAACGATTATTTCGACGACTACGTCGATGGAAAGTGCTACGAGGATTCCTATCGCGAAACCTTCGACGCCCGCCACCTCGTGGAGCTGATCCGTACGGCCTGGGGTGCCACGGCTCCCTACCGTCTGCTGGACGCGGGGTCCGCGAGCGGCTTGACGCTTCGCGATCTGGCGAAGCTCGGAGTCGATGCAACCGGGGTCGAGAGCAACCCGTTCATCCACGCCCAGACCCCGAAGCGATGGAAGCCCAAGAACTTCCTGGGCGATGTCCGCGATCTTCCGTTCGAAGACGGGGCGTTCGATTTCGTCCATGAGACCTGCCTGGCTTGCGTGCCCGAGGGCGACCTGGTCCAGGCCCTTTCGGAGCTTCATCGCGTCGCCCGCCTCGGGGTCATCCTGGGCTCGGTCGTCTCCGACATGAAGAACGAGGCGATTGATAAGTATAAAATGATGCGCGGGGTCCAGTCTTTCAAGTCGCTCGAAGAATGGTCCGGCCTACTCGGTCGCCACGGGTTCCAGCCGGCCACGATCGACCGGAAGTTAGCCACGGCCCTCTGGCAAGCTCGAACCCGCGCCTTCGGCGGATCGTCTCCTTACCGGTCCCCGCACGCCCTCGGGTTGCGCTTCCACAGCCGTCGCGACCAGGCCTCGATCCTGAGCCTGCCCTCGTCGGTCTCGCAAACCGTCGTCGCCGAGGCCGCCGTTTAGGCGGGGCGGGTGTCGCCCGCCCGATTCAAGTGGAAAATTTGCCAATTCGTCGATCCGAATCGTAGGATTATCCTCTCCGCGGAGCTTTGCCGCGGATCGTTCCCACCAGGAGGCGCAATGAGTTCCCCACAGCTCGTCCTCGAACCCACGGCGGCCGAGGGACGAGACCTGTTTCCCTCGGCGATCCAGGCGCGCGACATGACCGCCTCTCCCGAAATGCGACCCGTCTGGCGACGACGGCGATCGGCACAAGCGGAAGCCATGCTGAACCCCGCCCGCGCCCCCGGTTGGCCCTCGCCGATGGGTTTCTGGTTGGAGGACCTGGCCGATCGCAGTTCCACGATCCCGGCCGGATCTCACCAGATTCAGATCCTACCACCCGGCACCGAAACGACGGCCGGCCACGAAATCGCGGGAACCCCGCGCACCGGCAGGATTGGGCGGCCCGTGCAAACCGTTCGCATGAAGGGCATGGACGGGGAACTTGTCCTGACGATAGGAGACCAGACCGCCCAGGTCGTCGCATCCCCCGCAACCTGGAATGTGCTCTCCGAGCCGGTCCTACTTGCGATCTGCCAGTACTGGAGGTTCCAGGCCCTCGATACCGAGATCGACCGACTCACGGTCGAGGCCGAGGGGGATCTCAACCACGCCGCGATGGCCGTCCCTGCAAGTTTATGGGACCGGAAACGCCTCTTAGCTCACGCCCGGTCCGTTCGTGCTTTGCTGCTCGATCTGCCCCACTTCGAGGGGCCGATCACTGATCCTCTCCCGTACCTTTCGACAGAGCGCGCTGTCGCATCCTATCGCCTGCTCGTGGAAAAGCTTCACCTGGACGAGTGGTGCGAAGCGATCGACGATCGTGCCGAGGCCGTCGAGGATGCCTACGCATCCGTCACGGAGAAGCTCAACGAGTTCCGCAATTTCGCCGTGGGATCGACCCTTGAGATCGCCATCATCGCGATCCTCGTGGTCGATCTCTTCGTCAATCTCGCGAATTACTTCGTCGAGTGATCCGAACGTCGTCACTCCGCGAGCTTCACATGGAGTTCCCGGAGCTGTCGAGGATCGACCGTGCCGGGAGCGCCCGTCATCAGGTCAGTCCCCTTGGCCGTCTTCGGGAACGCAATGCAGTCGCGAATATTCGACAGGCCCGCGTAAAGCATGACCATTCGGTCCACGCCCAGCGCGATCCCGCCGTGGGGAGGCGCACCGAACTTCAGCGCGTTGAGCAGGAATCCAAACTTTTCGTTCGCCTCTTCGGTCGAGAGACCGAGCAGCGCGAAGATCTTCGATTGGATGATCGGGTCGTGGCAGCGGATCGTGCCGCCTCCGCATTCCTCGCCGTTGACGACGAGGTCATACGCCTGGGCCCGGACCTTGCCCGGCTCGGTATCGAGCAGGTGGAGATCCGCCGGCAGGGGCATCGTGAACGGGTGATGTTCGGCGACGAACCGATTCTCCTCGGCGTCCCAGCCGAAGAGGGGAAACTTCACGATCCACGAGTAGTGGAACGTCTTCGGGTCGTAGAGCTTCAGCTCCGCGCCCAGGCGGATGCGGAGGGTCGAGAGCGCCTGACTCGTGACGCTCTGTGTGTCCGCGACGATCAGGATCAGGTCGCCCGTCTTGGCGTCGAATCGCTCTCGCATCGCGGCCTGGACGTCCGGCGGGAAGAACTTTGCGGTCGGACCGGTGAAGGTCTCGGCTTCCACCTTGATCCAAACTAGGCCCTTGGCCCCGAGAGGCTTGATCGATTCCGTGAGCGCATCGAGGTCTTTCCGCGTGTACTTCTCACCGCCGCCCGGCGCGCAGAGGCCGCGGACTCGGCCGCCAGCCTCCAGGGCCTGCGAAAACACTTTGAACTCGGTCCGGCCCGCGAGGTCGCCCAGGTCTTTGAGCTCCATCCCGAACCGGTAATCCGGCCGGTCCACGCCATACCGCTCCATCGCGTCGTGGTACTCGATCCGAGGGAGGGGGAGAGTCAGCGTCTCGCCCGTCAGCTCCTTGGCCAGGGCCGCAACGACGTGCTCCATCGTGCCGATGACGTCCTCGAACTCGACGAACGACATTTCCACGTCGAGCTGCGTGAACTCCGGCTGGCGGTTGGCGCGGAGGTCTTCGTCGCGGAAGCAACGCGCGATCTGGAAGTAACGGTCATAGCCGGCGACCATCAGAATTTGCTTGTAGAGCTGCGGCGATTGCGGCAGCGCGTAGAAATGCCCCGCATGGACCCGGCTCGGCACCAGGAAGTCCCGCGCACCCTCCGGGGTGCTCCGGCCCAGGATGGGAGTCTCAATTTCCACGAAATTCTGGTCGGACATCGTCCGGCGCATGACCTGGAGCATCTGGTGACGCAGGAGCAGGATGCGCTGCATCTCCGGTCGTCTCAGGTCGAGATAGCGATGCGAGAGCCTCAATTCCTCGTTCGGCTCGGAGCCGCCCGTGATCTCGAACGGCGGTGTTTCGGTCCGGGTGAAGACCTCAAGCTCGGTGGCCTGAACCTCGATCGCGCCGGTTTTCAGCTTGGGGTTTTCCTTGCCATGATAGCGCCTGGCGACGGTTCCCTTGACCCCGATCACGTATTCCGAGCGCAGGTCGTGCGCCGCATCCATCAACGCCTGGCCGGAATCGGGGTCGAAGACGACCTGGGTCAAGCCGTAGCGGTCGCGGAGGTCGATGAAGACAAGCCCGCCATGATCGCGCCGGGTATCGACCCAACCGTTAAGGATCACCGTCTGCCCGGCGTGCTCGGCTCCCAGATCGCCGCAGGTATGCGTCCGCTTCAGCATGAATGGTCTCGGGGTCGTCGGGCGAGGGAAGAATCGTGCGTGGCCAGGGCGATTTACCTTATCTCGCGAGGCGCGCAAGCGTCAAGCGGCCCACAGGATGAGACACGTCCCGCCACCGTTCCGGTTCGCGCAGCGCCACGAATCGACTTATCGAGACGTCCGTCCTCGTTTACGGGCCTTCTTCGCGGCGTTTTTCTTCTTGCGCAGCTTGTCCAGGTTCGGGCGTTTCGGGGGCCGATCGAGCACCAACCTCCACTGGGGCCGAATCGTCTCGCCCTTCGGCTCCGGGCCGAGCCCGAGCTCGTACCGCAACGAGGGCCAGCCACCCGCAATGCTCTCGTCCACGACATCGGCCGCGAACGCCTCCTCGATCACGGTGGCAGACTCGACGGCCTTCAGCTTCACGAGATCCCAGGCGACGAACCCGTTCAGAGACCACGAGTCCTCGTCGTCTTCCTTTTGCGCGAGTTGCCGGGTCAGGTAATCGACACATTCGCCTCGTGATTCGGGGAAGGCGTTGCCGATCTTTGCGAGCGCCGAGGCCGCGGCGATTCGCGTATATTCGTCGGGCCGTCTGGACAGGAGGTGATCGCCGATCGCAGGGATCGCTGGTGGACCGATCAACGCGAGGACCGCCGGCAATTCTTCGAGCCAGTAATCATCCAGCTCGCTGAATCGATCCATCGCGGTCAGGAGTGGGCCAACCGCCTCGACCGCGCGCAACTGCCCCAGAGCCCGTCGCGCGTGGATCGTCGCCCAGTATTCGTTGTCGTTTCCCTCCTCGTAAAGCTGAGCATCGCCCACCATGCGAATGAGTTCCGGTACATCCTCCGGCCGAAGGCCGACTTCCTCGACGTAATTTGGCCAGATCTCCCCGAAGTTGCACTCGACACGGTTGAGCAGCCCGGCAACGGGTGAGGAATAGGTGGGCATGACGAGTCCTCTCGATCTCGGTGCAACTCGCGATCTCGACTAGGCCAGCTTGGCCAGATCCTCCCAGAAATCCGGGTACGTCTTCGCCACACAACCGGGATCCAGGATGGTCACGCCTTCCTTCTTCAACCCCGCCAGGGCGAATGACATCGCCATGCGGTGATCGTCGTACGTGTGAATGTTGGCGCGGGCGAGCCGGTCGGGAGGGAAGATGATCAGGCCGTCGGGCTGTTCGTCCACGGTGGCCCCGAGGTGGCGAAGCTCGGCCGCGAGGGCGAAGATGCGATCGGTCTCCTTGTGGCGGATGTGGCCGACGTTGCGGATGCGGGTGATTCCCTTGGAAAACAGGGCCACCACGGCCAACGTCATCACGGTATCGCTGATCGCGTTCATGTCGACGTCCACGCCGCGAAGCTGGCCGGCACCCGTCACGGTCGTTGAATCCTTGCGGCGTTCCACCGTGCAGCCCATGTGTTCCAGGATCTCCACGAATCCCATGTCGCCTTGCACGCTGCGGGTGCCGAGCCCCTCGACGGTGATCGTGCCTCCGGTGATGGCGGCGGCGGCGAAGAAGTAGCTGGCGGCCGAGGCGTCGGGTTCGATCGAGTAGTCGCGGCCGGAATACTGCGCCGGCTGGACGTTGAAGCGGCGGAATCCGTGGCCGCCAATCCGAACGCCGAAGGCTTCCATCACGTCGACCGTCATCGACACGTACGGCTTGGAGACGAGCGTCCCCTCGACCTCCACGCTCGTCTGATCCTTCGCGTAGGGCAAGGCCATCAAGAGGGCACTCAGGAACTGGCTCGATACGTCGCCTTTCACAAACGCATAACCGCCGTCCAGGCCGTTGGCGCGGACCGTGATCGGCGGGCACCCGTTGTTCTGGTCGCTCCGGGCGTCCGATCCCAGCCCGTTCAGCGCCTGCAACAGGTCGCCCACCGGCCTCTGCCGCATCCGGGGGGTGCCGTCGAGCCGGTAAACTCCGCCTCCACGACTGGTGGCGATCATCGCGGTGAGGAATCGCAGGCTGGTCCCCGAGTTGGCGATGAACAGGTCGGCTTCCTTGACCGGTTTCCGGCCGAACCCGCCCCCGATGCGAATGATCGCCGCGTTCGTGTCATGCTCGACCTTCTGCCCGAGCGTCCGCAGCGAATCGACCATGACCCGCGTGTCATCGCTCGCCAGCGCGCCTCGCAGGGTGCTCGGGCCATCGGCGAGCGCGGCGACGATGAGGGCGCGATTGGTGAGACTCTTCGAACCGGGTACGCGCACCGTCGCGGTCGGCGGTTTGGATAATGGAGTTATCGTCACTTCGGGCGGATAGTCAGGCATCGGATGGCAACGGCTCGTGGGTGGGGCGTGAACGACACACCAGGGATGGGATCGACTCGGGAAACGACGTATTCCGTGCCTCACAGGAGGGGGCGTAACATGTCGGGGGTGAGTCCTTCGATCAAAAACGTCTTCTCGCGAGAGGTCTCGCCCGTCAGCAGCGTGATCTGAGACCGCCTGCATTTCAAAGCTCTGGCCAGGACTTCAACGATGGCCTCGTTGGCCTTGCCGCGCTCCGGAGCGGCCGTGACGGCGATGCGAAGGGCACCGTTCCTCTCCCCCAGAACGGCATCCCTCTTCGCCCCCGGCTGGGCGCGAACCGGGAGGACGGCCCCTCGGGTGTGAGCCGTCAGGGCGATCACGTCTCGACCCCCTCAAACAGCGCGGAACCGATTCGTACCAGGGTCGCACCCTCTTCAATCCCCGCCTCGAAATCGCCCGACATCCCCATCGAGAGATGAGGCAGGGCAAATCCAGTGCGAGCGCGAAGCGTCTCCCGCAGTTCTCGTACCAGCGCGAAGGTCGGGCGAGCCGATTCGGCATCGGTCCCGAGCGCGGCCATCGTCATCAAGCCCACGACCGGAATCGAGCGACACGATGCGATCTCGTCCGCGTCCGCCAGGATCGCCTCCGGCGACCATCCATGCTTGGCCTGCTCGCCCGAGCCATTCACCTGCAGGCAGACAATCGGGGGATTCGTCATGGCCGCGGCAATCTCATCGAGCGACTTCAGGAGCCTGAGGGAATCGACCGCGTGGATCATACGGACCATGGGAATGGTCCTCTTCGCCTTGTTCCCCTGCAGGTGGCCGATGAGGTGCCACCTGACGGTCAGGTCCGCAAGATCCTGGACCTTCTCCCAGAGTTCCTGCGGATAATTCTCGCCGAGATCCCGTTCCCCCAGGGCCATTAACGCTCGGACGAGTTTGCCGCTCCGGCGCTTGGTGACCGCAACCAGCGAGACAGCGCCCGCCGCGCGGCCGGATCGGGCCGCGGCGTCCGCCATGATCGAGCGGACGGATTCCAGGTTTTCGGCAAGCCGTTCCAGGTTCATGCCGTCCAGTGTGACGGTCGGCCCTGGGTGCGCCAAGGGCGGGAGGCAGACGATCGAGGGACGATCGACTATGCTGGTCGAGCTCGTTTTCGCTTCGACTGCATTTTTCAGGAACCCGAATCCATGTCCTCGACCACCAAGACGGTTCTTTTGATCCTCGGCCTTCTCGCCGCCATATTTATCCTGATGCAGCTCGTGATGGGCCAGCTTATCCTCAGCGGGCGTGTCAACCTGATCAAGGCCCACCAGCATTCTGGGTACACGACGGTCGTCCTGGTGATTGTCTACCTCGTCGCGTCCCTCCGAGCCATCATCGCGGTTCCGACGAAGTAGCGGGTTGCAACCTACCCGGCTTCGATCGGGTTCCGTCCACCTTACGCCGCCCCTCGTTGGAGAATCTTCTTCACGATATTCGTCGTGCTCAATCCCTCCAACCTCGGGCAGATGGCGACCCGACCACCGTACGACTCGACGAAATCGCGTCCAACGACCGTGTCAGGCGTATAATCGCCGCCCTTGACGAGGACATCGGGCCGGAGGGCGGAGATCAGATCCATCGGTGTGTCGTCATCGAACAGGACGATGAGGTCGACGAACGGATAGAGCGAGAGCATATACGACCGCTCGGCCTCACTCACATAGGGACGATCCGTCCCCTTGAAGCGCCGGACCGAGGCGTCCGTATTCAGGCCCAGGACGAGGAAATCGGCCTCGGAACGGGCGTATTGCAGCAAGAACGCATGCCCGTAGTGAAGGATGTCGAAGCAACCGTTCGTGAACGAGACCTTGCCACCGCCGCGACGCACTTCCCGGACTCGCTCGATCGCTCGGTCGACCCCAACGACTTTGTTGGGCCGACCGTTGGCGGCAGAGACTTCATCGCGGAGGTGTCCCAGGGAGATCGTGCCGACGCCGAACTGGCGGACGATGGCCCGTCCGGCAAGATTGGCAAGGGCACAGGCATCCTCCAGGTCGACGTTCGACGCCAGGGCAAGAGCCAGCGTGGCCGCGACGGCGTCCCCGGCACCTGTGACGTCGTACACCTGGACCGGGATCGTCGGGACGTGATCGTGTCTTAGCCCGGAATCCCCCTCACGGCGAAACAGAGAGATCCCGCGACTGTCTCGGGTGATCGCGATCGCCGCACCTTCCGTCTGTTCGACAAGAAGCCCCGCGGCTTCGACCAGGGTCTCCTCATCCATGATCGGGCGCTCGGCTGCGACCTCGGCTTCCTTGACGTTGGGGGTCAGGACCGTTGCGCCCGCGTAGCGCCGGTAATCCCGGCCGTTGGGATCCACCACGACCGGCACGTTCCTCGATCGGGCGCCATCCAGTGCGGCACGGATCACGGCGGCCGACAGCACACCCTTTCCATAATCTTCCAGGATCACCGCGTCGGCCTCGCGAGCCGCCTCGAACGCGGCTTCGGCCAGATTCTTAAGCGCCCTTGGAGATGGCACCCCACGCACCTCGCGGTCCACGCGGAGGAGCTGCTGGTTCTGCGCGATGAACCGTGTCTTGACCGTCGTGCATCGGGACGGATCGGCCACCAGGGCAGGCGAGATCGAGCCCGAGGCGGCAACGAGATCGCGAAACTCCTCGGCGTCCGCGTCTTCACCCACCAGGCCGACCAATGTCACGCGACCGCCCAGGCCGACCGCCTTGTGAGCCACGTTGGCCGCGCCGCCGAGCATGGTGTCTTCGCCGCCGACCTCCAAAACCTGGATCGGGGCTTCCGGGCTGAGCCGGCCGGCCTGACCCCGGACGTAGCGATCGAGCATCACGTCGCCGATCACCGCAACGCGAGAAGGCCGAATCTCGCCGATCAGGGCGCTCAGGTCGCGTTCGTTGGCGTGAGACATCGGCGTCAACCCTCCTTGGTCGCGTCGAGGAACCGGGAAATCCCCTCTTCCAGCGTCGCGAACGACCGGGTGTAACCGGCCTTGCGAAGCTGGGTGATGTCCGATCGCGTGAAACTCTGATACTTCCCTCGCAACGACTCCGGGAACGGGATGTACTCGATGCGGCCTCGGCCCATCTGCGAGATCAGCGTCCGTGCGATGTCATTAAAGCTCCGGTCGACGCCGGTGCCGCAATTGTAAATTCCGTCGGCGAGCGCTCCGGTGGCA
Source organism: Planctomycetota bacterium (assembly GCA_028291545.1). Lineage (GTDB taxonomy): Bacteria > Planctomycetota > Planctomycetia > Isosphaerales > Isosphaeraceae > JAQGHR01. Next base: position 67,438 of record JAQGHR010000040.1, read on the forward strand.
AAGTGGTGGTTAACGTCCACCACGTCTCCCACGTAGACGAAGTCGCGCCTCTGCTCGCCGGGACCGTAACCCTCGGTGCCGTCGAACAGCTTCGTCGCGCCCGTCGCGCGGATTTGATTCGCGAACTGATGGATCGTCGAGGCCATCTTGCCCTTGTACGTCTCGTTCGGGCCGTAGACGTTGAAGTAGCGAAGCCCGACGACCGTGCTCGGCAGCGGCCGAGGCAGGCGGCGCACGTAGCGATCAAACTGGAGCTTGGAATAGGCGTAAACGTTCAGCGGGGCCTCACATCGCGGATCTTCCTGGCACTGGGGCGTCCCGCCATAGACCGATGCGCTGGAGGCGTACACCATCGGGGCCTCATATCCCAGGGCCCAGTGGAGCAACTCTTTGGAGAAGACGTAGTTCACGTCCATCATGAACCTGCCGTCGGATTCCGTCGTGTCCGCGCAGGCCCCTTGATGGTAGAGCGCGGTCGGGCGAAGTCCGGCGGCGCCGCGACGAATCAACTCGCGGAACTCGCGGTGATCCATGTAGTCGGCGATCCGAGCGTCGCGCAGATTCCGAAACTTGTCGCCCTGGGTCAGATCATCCACGGCGAGGATGTTGTCGATCCCCGCCTCGTTCAGGCGACGGACCAGATTGCTGCCGATGAACCCGGCCGCGCCGGTGACGATGTGCATGAATCCGCTCTCCTCCGTGAGAGACGCCCGCCCGGTATGGCGCGAAATCCTATCGCAATCTCCGCTCTACGTCGACCCGACCTTGAGATGGACGTCGCGCATCAACACGTCTGCCCGCCCTCTCAACCCGAGTAGGACATGTCGGTCAAATCCATACACGGCACTCATTGATCCTTCCGACGACGAACCGCGGGTGGCAAATTTGCAACATCCACCCAAGTTTCCCACTTGATCTGGACGAAGGAAAGCAGTACCCTGCAATCAACAACGCCTCCATGCACCCAAAAAATCGTGCGGGATGGTAGTTTTTCTTTTGACGCAGTCCGTCAAGATGGCGTAGCCTGAGAATCAGACTCGGCAAATGTGCCGTACATCGAACTCTCGGGATGCCACGAAGGCCTTGTGGAGCCTCGCGATGAAGGCCACGTCACGCCGCCTTGCACCCTCTCGGGGGCTCTGGACCCTCACGGCCATTTTAGGCCTGGCTGTCGCCGCAACAGCAATGGCGGCCGGGCCGGACGATTCCGCGAAAGCGAAGACAAAAGCGAAGAAGGACGTGGCGGCCGTCGCCAAGACGTCGTACATCGACGAGATGCTCCAGGATTCCTGGAAGTCGTCCAAAGTCAAGTCGTCTCCGCTCTCCGCGGACGCCGAGTTCCTCCGCCGCGTCTATCTGGACCTTTGCGGCCGCATCCCCAATGTTCAGGAGGCGACCGCCTTCCTGGAAATGAAGGATTCGGGCAAGCGGGCCAAGCTCGTCGAGTACCTGCTCGCCCACCCGGATTTCGCCAAGAATTTCGGCAACGAGTGGTCGATTATCCTGGTCGGCCGCAAGCCGGCGGGCCGCGACGTGGACAAGGGGGCGCTCAGTTCATGGCTCCGCAAGCAGATCACGGCCAATCGCCCGTGGAATGAAATGGCGTATGAGCTGATCACTGCCAAGGGGAGCAACAAGGATAACGGGGCCGTCAACTACCCGATGTCCCACCTGGAAGACGGGGCCGTGAACCTGACATCATTCACCACGCGGATCTTCCTCGGCCAGCAGATCCAATGCACTCAGTGTCACGACCACCCCTCGAATAACTGGAAGCAGGCGGATTTCTGGTCGATCAACGCGTTCTTCAAGGGCGTGAAGTCCGAGCGCGTGATGAAGACCGACGCCGTCGGGGCCGAGGTCTACGATCACACCGAGCTGAGCGACGAGCCGTCGAACGCCTACTCCAAGTATGAGAAGCGTAACGCCGTCGTCGGCATCGCCTTCCCGACCTACCTGGACGGCACCAAGATCAGCCAGAATGCGGACGTGGACCGCCGCGAAGTCCTCGGCAAGTTCATCACCGAGAAGGACCAGAAGCAGCTCGCCCGCGCCTTCGTGAACCGCGTCTGGGGCCGCCTCTTCGGGCGAGGGATCGTCCACACGGTTGATGACTTCGGCGATCACAACAAGCCCAGCCATCCCGAGCTGCTCGAGAAGATGGCCGAGGACTTCATCGCGTCCAAATTCGACGTCAAGAACCTGTACCGGACGATCATGGCCAGCCAGGCCTACCAGCTCACGAGCGCGATGTTGAAGGAGAACGAGAAGGACGAGACGCTGTTCAGTCATCAATCTCTCAAGCCGATGACCCCCGAACAGTTGTTCGATTCCCTGCTCACCGCGACCTCGGCCCACAAGGCGGCGGGCGGGAATTTCGACCAGATCCGCAACCAGTGGCTCGGCCAGTTCACCGTCACCTTCGCGAATGATGAGGAGGGCGAGAACTCCAACTTTCAGGGCACCATCCCCCAGGCCCTGATGATGATGAACGGCGACCTGATGTCGAAGGCCACCGGGGGCAAGGCGGGGAGCTTCCTGCACGATACGCTCGACAAGTCCCGGGCGCAGCGCAAGCCCGCCCTCTTCATCGTCAACCGGCTCTATCTCGCGGCCCTGGGTCGTTACCCCAACTCGAAGGAGTTGAACAACGCCAGCGCCTTCCTTGAGATGAACCCGGACTCGATCGGGGTCCTTGAGGACCTGTTCTGGTCGCTGTTGAATTGCAACGAGTTCGTCCTGAATCATTGAGCCGAGACGGTGGAGTCCACCTGCGCGACCCGCCCTTGAGTGAAGATCGAGAAAGTGCTCGACCCCGTTTCCTCGCCGCTGCGGTAACGTTCGAAAACCATTCTTCCTGGGGGGTTCCCGTCCGATGCTCGACCGCCTGATCACGCCCAGCGGCATGACTCGCCGCCACTTCATGGGGCACATGGCGACGACGGCCATGGCCCTCCCGGCCATGCAGCTCTTGTCCGCCATGAACGCCCAGGCCCAGACGGGCAAGAAGACGAACAAGAGCCTCATCCTCCTGTGGATGGGCGGCGGCCCTAGCCACATGGACACCTGGGACCTCAAGCCCGAGAGCGAGAAGAACGGCGGCGAGTTCAAGCCGATCCAGACCTCCGCGCCCGGCGTGATGATCAGCGAGCATCTGCCGATGGTCGCCCAGCAGATGAAGCATCTGAATATTGTTCGATCGCTGAATTCGAAGGAAGGCAACCACGATCGCGGCACGTACATGATGCACACCGGGTACGCCCCGAACCCCACCGTGGTGCATCCCTCGTTCGGCTCCGTGCTTTCCTACGAGCTGGGCGACAAGCTGGGCAAGGAATTCGCGCTGCCCCACGCGATCGCGATCAACGGCCCCGGCGAAGGTCCCGGCTTCCTCGGCATGACCCACGCGCCGTTCATGGTGCAGAATCCCACGGCGCCGATCGCCAACCTGTTGCCCCCGGCGGGCGTGGACGACGACCGCATGAATCGTCGCCTCCGCATGCTCGCCCTGGCCGAGAATTCGTTCGGTGCCCAGAAGCGAGGTCAGGGCGCGGCCGATCACAAGGCCGTCTACGAGAAGACCGTCAAGATGATGTCCGGCCCCTACACCAAGGCGTTCAAGCTCGACGACGAGCCCGCCGCCCTGCGTGACAAGTATGGCCGCAACTCGTTCGGCCAGGGTTGCCTCATGGCGCGTCGCCTGGTCGAGGCCGGCGTCACCTATGTTGAGGTCTCCCTGGGCGGCTGGGACATGCACGCCGACATCTTCAACGCCCTCTCCAAGAACAAGCTGCCCGAGCTCGACAAGGGCATGGGCTCGCTCGTGGAAGACCTGGCCCAGCGCGGCCTGCTGGACAACACCATGGTCGTCTGGATGGGCGAATTCGGACGCACCCCGCGCATCAACCAGAACGGCGGTCGCGACCACTGGCCGCGCTCCTGGTCGGTCGTCATGGGCGGCGGCGGCATGAAGGGTGGCCAGGTGGTCGGCAAGACCGACAAGGACGGCGTCGAGGTCGTGGACCGTGAGGTCGGCGTCATGGACCTGGTCGCCAGCATGACCAAGGGCATGGGCATCAACCTCTCGACAGAATACACCACTCCTCGCGGCCGCCCACTCAAAATCGTCGACGGCGCCCAGCCGATCAGCGAACTGTTCTGATCGGGGAATTAATTCGCTCGCCATCCGGCATTCAAAGCGGCCATGCCCTAACACCGTGGGCATGGCCGCTTTGTTGCGCCAACCGTGAATCCGAGGAATTTCGTTGCGGGTAATCTCAGAACGAGTATCTTGGGAGTTGTCCTGGTCCGCGATCCTCGTGCCGTTCGGGATGCACCCATGAACCGCTCGCCCAAGACGACGATTTTGATCCTGAGTGGGATGCTCGGGCTGGTCGGGTTGGATCACGCGGTCGGCCAGACCATGAAAGCCGCCGCCCAGCCGGCCCCTGGCGCCGACGGCACGCCGGCCATCACCGGCATCTCACCACCGGGGGCCACAACCGGGAAGACGACCGAATGGACCGTCTCGGGTGTGAATCTCGCCGGCGTTTCCGAATGGCGAATCTCGGGTCTGGGCGTCAAGGTTCTCGAAGCCAACACCGCCGGAGCGGCGACGAAACTGAAGGTTCAGGTTGACCCGAACGCCGAGACGGGATACCGCGAGGTCCGTGCGGTCGGTCCCACCGGGATCTCGAACCTCGGGTTGATCCGCGTCGATCGCCTCGAACAGGTGGCCGAGACCGAGCCGAACGACTCGACCGAGCAGGCCAGCCCGCTGAAAGTCGGATCGGCCGCGTGGGGCGTGCTGAAGCCCCAGGATCTGGACTATTTCCGGATCCCGGCGAAGGCTGGGATGCGACTGACAATCGAGCTTGAGGCCCAGCGAGTCGGCACACCGATCATCCCGGTGCTCACGCTCATGACCGCCAGAGGGGCGGCACTCGCCCAGGCGAGAGAGTCTCGCGGCATCGACCATGACGCCCGGCTCTCCTTCACCTTCCCGACCGACGGCGACTATCTGATTCAAGTGCGAGACGACCTCTATGCCGGCGCCGATTCCGCGGCCTACCGCCTTCGAGTGGAGGAGGCCCCGTTCGCCACGGCCATGTTTCCGTTGGGCGGACCCCGTGGCGCGACGATCGACGTCACGGTCTCTGGAGGCACGCTCCCTGGGCCGAGAACCAAGTCCGTGACTTTGCCGGATCGTCCGGGTGGACTCATCGATCCGGGTCCCTTCGATGGTCCCGGAGGCCCCGTGCTCGCCCCGATGAAACTCCTGGTCGGAGACGGCCCGGAAATCGTCGACTCCCCGGCGGACGCGACCGGACAATCCACGACCCCGATCGCCGCGGGGGCGACCGCCAACGGCCGGATCTCGGCTCCAGGCGAAGTGGATCGCTACACGGTGGCCGTCAAGAAGGGTTCTCCGATCGCCGTTCGCATTCGCGCCTGGGAAATGGGCTCGTGGCTCGATTCGGTCGTGACCGTTCGCGACGCCTCGGGAACGGTCTTGATCGAAAATGACGACGCGGGGAGCGACACCTCGCAACGTAACGGTTTCTCCCTGAATCAGGCGATGGCGAGCCCCGACAGCCGACTCCTGATCGATCCCAAGGCGGACGGCGAACTGACGATCGAGGTCGCGGATCGTTACGGAGAGGGCGGGCTCAGCTACGGCTATCGCGTGGAGGTGGGCCAGGCTCGCCCCGACTTCGGGATCAGTCTGCTCTTCGCGAATCCGGCCCTGAATCAGGCCCAGGTCAACTCACGGACACCCCGGAGGGCCACATCACCGGGCTCGACCGGGTCGCTCAACCTCAAAGCCGGCCAGTCGATTCCGATCAATTTCCTGATCACGGCCGAGGGCAAGACCGGTCCCATCGAGGTCCACGCCGAGGGCCTGCCCCCGGGCGTGACCGTCCAGCCCAAGGTCATCAAACCGACCGCGAGCGCCCCATCGCGGAACGCTCGGGGGCAGGCGAACGCGGACTCTCTCGTCCTGAAAGTGGAGATGGACGCGGAAACGTCGCTGGGCGAGCTTCGTATCGTCGCCGTCGCCCGGCCCGAGAACAGTCCCGAGCTCGTGAGAACCGCCGTCAGCGCGATCGCGATCGACACGCCACTGCCGGGCAGCGCTCCGCCCCGTCCCGTGATGCGAACGCTCACGAGTCTGCCGTTGCGAGTGATCGGCGGATCGAAGGCCGCTTCCTCGGATGTGACGGCCGCCGACTCCTCGACCGAGCTGGCCTTTCGCGGGGTCACCATCCCGGGCGTGCTCCTCCAGGGTGGACGGCTCGCCCTGGAACTGGACCTCCGGCCCCGCGCACGGGCGGCTCGCGAGGGAATGCTGGAATCGAAAGTGCTGGGAACCGACAACGGCCTCACAGTCGAGCCCGTATTGAATGCGTCGGGGGCGGCCTCCGAAGGACCGGTCGGGATCATCCGAGTAATCGCGTCCGTGGATGCGAAGCCTGGCGCACATTCCCTATCGATCTCGCTGAAGACGAAGGCCGGTCAATCGATCGAGCGGACAGCAACCGTGATCGTCAGGCCACCGATCTCGGTAGTTGCCCGCGAGGGGATCGTCGAGTTGATCAAAGGTAAGCCCACGAACCTCTGGGTCGGCATCACGAGGGAGAGCGGGTTCGACGGCCCGGTGGATCTGAAACTGGACTTGCCGAAGGGCGTTCGGATCGAGGGCCAGGCGACCGTTCCGGCCGGGGAGCCGGGAGCGAACATTGTCCTGATCGCGACGGACGAGCTGAAAGAGCCGTTCGCCGTGCGGATTACGGGGGTCGCGCGGATGCCGCAGGGACCGGTCCGAGTGGATTCGGCGATTCGGCCGATGATCGTGAGCCGAACCGCCGAAAATGGTGAGTGAGACGATATCGAATATCGCCGCCACCTGGGGCGTCGGTCTAGGGGCGGCCTCGCGCCCCGATCGCACAGGCGAACTTCGAATAGCCGTCCTTTGAAACCATTCGATTCGATCTGACTTCGGGCCATCCGGCCGCCGACCGACCCTACCTGTCACGGTCCGGCCGGGCCATCGCCCAGAAAGGTGAGAGCGCGATGTCGATGCGACACCTCGGCCGGTTTCGGGCCTCGGCTTCCGGCCTGCTGTCTTTCGCGGTCGTGGCCTTCGGCCTGGCCGGTTCCATCAAGGCGGGAGATGCTCCGGCGGCTTCCGATACGGTCCAGATCCTCGACGCCACGAAGGCGGGGGAGCTCGCCGTGACCGTCCGCGGCGCCGGCGACGACCACGTCAAGTTCACCATCCAGAACAAGAGTGCCCGGCGGCTGAATGTTGTGATTCCGCCCGGCCTCGTCGCCGCCAGCAGCGCGGGGCAGGGGTTCCAGAGCATGGGCCTCGGCGTGCCGACCTCCAATCCCGGCGGCTTCGGCGCCTTCCGCTCGGGCCGAGATGGCCAGGGCTTCCGCTCAATTCCTGCCGTCGCGCCCTCCCTTGATGGGATCGGTGTCTCGCCCGGCCAGACGATCGAATTGCCCGTGCCGTCCGTCTGCCTGAACTTCGGGTTGCCCACCCCGACCGCCAAGAACGTCTTCGAGTTGGTGGATGTGGAGACCTTCACGCCCGACGTTCGCGTTCGCAAAGCGCTCAAGAGCCTGGCCACTCTTGGCACGAGCCAGGGCGTTGCCCAGGCGACGATGTGGAACGTTTGCAACGGTATGAGCTTCGGTCAAATCGGCGCCCAGTCCGTGAAGCCGATCAACTCTCACGAGCTGGCGCAGGCCGCCCGGTTCGTGGAGGCGCTCGACCTGGCGTCGTCCGACCTCGTGGATGCGAATTACTTCCAGCAGGGCCGGATTCTCCTCCGTGTCGGCGGGACAGGCCCGTTCGCGAAGGATGCCAGGCGTCTGGTCGGTGAGCTTGAGGGGACGAGGATGATGGGCTTGCCGATCCAGGTCGTCGAGAGCCTCGACGGCGTGAACGCCCGTCCCGGCACGATCTTCCTAAGTGCAGCGATCGTCGCGAGCAAGCCCGGTCACACGACGCTGAAGGTCTCCGTCCGTAGCACGACGGCCACCGGCGAATGGCGCTCGCTCGGCCAGTTCGACGTCGCGTCCGACTCCGCCGTGAGCGACCTCAAGGCCGACGCGCTCGCCTCTGACGTCGGCCGCGCGATGGCTCGGACGTATGTCTCCGTAGTCCCCGTCCGTCGCACTCCCGGCACGACCACGGTGCGGGTCACGAACCGTCTCCCGATGACCATCGCCAACGTGACGCTGAAGGCCGGCAAGGCGGGCGATCCGGTCACCCTGCAAGGCCTCGGCATCGGTCCTGTTCGTTCCGCGACGGCCCCCATTCCCGCAGCCACGGCCGTGGTGGACTCGGTCGAACTGAACGGGCTGTAAAAAGTCGGGCGATTTGGGCGGGCCAAGGTCCGCCCACGAAGACGGCACGTCACGACAGAGAACCGAGGCACAGAGTCTTCAGCGACTCTGTGCCTCGGTGACTTTATTGCCTACCTGGCGATCAGGACGATCGTCGATCGCGGCTGCACCATGTAGGCTCTCTCCGTCAGGAATACGCCCTCTTCGTCCGTGACGATGTCTTCTCCCGAGGGGAGGGACGTGTCCACCACGCGGAACCAGCGCTTTCCTGGAGTCGGCGGCAACTCGACGTCCAGGGGCTCCCAGAAGGTGTTCGTGCCGACGTAGATCGGGACGTCGCCGCGAGACTCGGTCTGGAACGCTTCCAGCACGGCTGCCAGATACCGGGACGAATCCGAGAAGTCGGCGTGATTCGGCTTCACGCCATGCCAACTGATGCTACGCAGGACCGGCACCTCCGCCCGTTCGTCGGTGAGGTAGCGCCAGGTCCGCTGGATCGAGTGGCGCTTGCGGAACGCGATGATCATCCGCGTGAACCGTAAGATGTCGGCGTGGCGCTTGACGTTCTCCCAATTGATCCAGTTGAGCGTGTTATCCTGGTAGACCGTGTTGTTGTCGCCTTCCGCCGTGCGGCGCATCTCGTCGCCGTACAGGAGCATCGGTGTGCCCTGGGACAGGAACAGCAGGGTCAGGAAGTTCTTGATCTGTTGATTGCGCGTGGTCTCGATCTCGGCGCGGCGGGCGTCCGTCAGGTCGGGGGCCTGGAGCGGATCGGTGAAGCCCTCCCAGCCGCAGTTCCAGCTTTCGTTGTCGTTCGAGCCGTCGTTGTTGTTCTCTCCGTTGCGCTCATTGTGCTTCTGGTTATAAGACACCAGGTCGTTGAGCGTGAACCCGTCGTGGCAGGCGACGAAGTTGATCGAGTGATAGGGCGACCGTTCGGCGTCGGGAGTCGCGGCGAAGAGGTCGTAGGAACCGGCGATCCGCGTGGCGAGGTCACCCGCCACCGGGTCGCCCTTGACCCACTTCCGCACCGTGTCCCGGAACTTGCCGTTCCACTCGGCCCAGCGACGGTCGGAGAACGAGCCGAGCATGTACTGCCGGATCGACCACGGCTCGGCGATCAGCTTGATTCGCGACAGGACCGGGTCGGTCTCGATCTCATGGATGAGCGGCGTCTTACCCTTCTGAAGGCCGTCGGTGTCCACGGCGAAGACGGCGGCGAGATCGAACCGGAAGCCATCGACGTGCATCTCGGTGACCCAGTACCGCAGGCAATCCAGGATGAACTTGCGCACCACGGGATGATTGCAGTTCATCGTATTCCCGCAACCGGTCCAGTCGTTGTAGAACTGGGGCTGGCCGGGGACGAGCAGGTAGTAGAGGTTGTTGTCCAGGCCCCGGAAGCTGACCGTCGGTCCGAAGTGATTGCCTTCGCGGGTATGGTTGAAGACGACGTCGAGGATCACCTCGATACCATGCTTGTGCAGCTCGCGGACCAGGAATTTGAACTCGTCGATCTGGGTTCCGAGCTTCCCAAAGTAGCTGTAGTGCGATTCCGGTGCGAAGAAGGCGATCGTGTTATAACCCCACGCATTCGCCAGCCGCTCCCCCGTGAAGGGGTCGCGGAACGGGCCGTCGAACTGGTCGAACTCGAACACGGGCAAGAACTCGACGGCCGTGATGCCCAGATCCTTCAGGTGGGGGATCTTCTCAACGAATCCTCGATAGGTCCCGCCGAAGTCGCTCTCCGACGAGTGGTGGCGAGTGAACCCGCGGACGTTGACCTCGTAGATGATCGACTGTTCGATCGGGATATCGGGATGGGCGTCACCCTCCCAGTCGAAATCGCTCTTGTACGCGACACACCGGGCCGCCCCGCCGACGTTCTGGACCTGGCTGGGCCGGAGGTGGCGGTCGGGATCGTCGGGCTTCACGTTGGAATAGCCCAGGGCGTCCCCCGCGAGCCAGTCGAAGTCGCCCGTCACCGCCCGCGCGTACGGATCAAGCAGCGTCTTGTTCGCATTGAATCGCTGTCCCGATCCCGCCGGGTCGTACGGGCCATCCGCGCGATAGTTGTACAGGATACGGTTCGGTAGCCCCTCCACGAAGATGTGCCACACATCTTCGGTCCGGTGGATCGCCGGATCGAGAGGGACGACCTGCGACGGCTCACGATCGATGATGTTGTCGAACAGGAGCAACTCAATCCGCGTCGCGCCCGATGAGTGGATGGCAAAGTTGATCCCGTCGGGCTTGACCGTCGCCCCGAGGGGTTCCGGATCTCCGGGCAAGATGTTCCTGATCGTCGGCATCGGAATAATTCAGGCGATTCGGCCCGCTCCTATCGATAAAAACCCGTTGCGTTTCTTCGCGAGCATGTCAGGCGCACGCGACGTGCCGGGGCGGCCGCGATCTCCCACATGATTCTATGTATCATGTTCTACGGAGTTGGAAAGGGCCACGGGGAAGATTTACAATCGCGCTCCTCACCGGAACATTTCGCTCACCACCGGCGGCGTGCTTCCTTGCGGTTCGGGTAGGATGCACCCGAACCATGGTGAATCGCCGCCGAGGATACCCCCATGACCGCCGTACGACTCTTCCTCCTGTCCGCCCTGCTTTTCATCTCCTCTTCCCGAGGCGATACGATCCATCTCCTGGCTGGTTCCGGCCGGCTCGGCGACGGCTCGCCCGCGAAGCGTGCCCTCCTGGAAAGCCCGTTCGGGCTGGTGGAAGCCCCGTCCGGCGACGTCGTCTTCGTCGAGATGACGGGGCACCGGGTCCGCGCGATCCATCCCGACGGCGTTCTCTTCACCATCGCAGGTACCGGCAAGGAAGGCTTCTCAGGCGACAACGGCCCCGCGAATCAGGCCGAGTTCAAGGGGATGCATGCCCTCGCCGTCGCGAAGGATGGCACCCTATACATTGCCGACACCTGGAACAACCGCGTCCGCAAGATCGACCCGAAGACCGGGCGGATCGAGACGGTCGTCGGGACCGGCGAGAGCGGCTTCTCGGGCGATGGTGGACCCGCAATGTCCGCGAAATTTGGCGGCATTTACTCGATCTCGCTCACTCCCGATGGCGCGACGATGGTTCTCGCGGATCTGGATAATCGCCGCGTCCGTGCCGTCGACCTCAGGACCAATATTGTCACCACCGTCGCCGGCAACGGCCGAAAGGGCGTGCCCAGGGACGGAGCCGTCGCGACCGAATCCCCCCTGGTCGACCCGCGCGCGGTGGCCGTCGACGGGTCCGGCAATATCTACATCCTGGAGCGCAGCGGCCACGCCCTGCGAGTCGTCGATCGTTCGGGCAAGGTCCGAACCGTGGCCGGCACGGGAAAGGCGGGCGCCTCCGGTGACGGTGGCCCCGCGAAGGTCGCGACCCTGAACGGACCGAAGGATCTGACCATCGACCGCGACGGCGGCGTCCTGATCGCCGACACCGAGAATCACCTGATCCGCAAGTATAGCCCCTCGGCCGGCACGATCATTCGCGTCGCAGGTGTTGGGACAAAGGGCACCAAAGGCATCGGCGGCGCACCCGAGGCGGCGGAGCTGAACCAACCGCACGGCGTGACGGTCGATCGCAAGGGGGCAATCCTGGTGTCGGACAGCAGCAATCACCGGATCGTGAAAATCGAGCGGTAGCGGACGGTCACTCGCAACGTATCGTGTGGCATGCGTCCCTCAAACAAGGACCGACCTCCCGGGCGAATTCCGTCCCGCAGCGCCCTCACCCTGTCCCCCGAGATCCGGTAACCTGTAATCCATCCCGGCGGGTTCTTTCTCGCCGATCCCCACCCCGGTTCCTTTTCGGGCTCCATGATGCACATACCACGATTGCTCTTCGTAGCCGCCGTCTTCGTGTCCTTCCCTGTCCTGGCCGACGCGCCGAAGCCCTTGAAGGCACTGCTGGTCACGGGAGGCTGCTGTCACGACTACACGGCGCAGAAGGCGATCATCAAGGAAGGCCTGGAATCGCGGGCCAACATCGAGGTGACCGTCGTTCAGCAAGGCGGGACCGGGACCAATGCGAAGATCCCTCTCTATGAGAACGTGGATTGGTCCAGGGGCTACGACATCGTCCTCCACGACGAGTGTTTCTCGGACGTGAAGGAGCCCGAATGGACGGCGAGAATCCTCAAGCCGCACAAGGAGGGCCTGCCGGGTGTCGTCATCCATTGCGCGATGCACTGTTATCGCGACGGGACGACGCAGTGGTTCGAGTTCTGCGGCGTGACGTCCCGTCGCCATGGCGCGGGCTATCCCCACGAGGTCCTCAACCGCGATCCCACGCACCCGATCATGAAAGGGTTCGGTCCCGCCTGGGCGAACCCGGCCGGTGAGCTTTACTGGATCGAGAAGGTATGGCCCACGGCCCATCCCCTGGGCGTCTCCAAGAATCGCGAGACGGGGGCCGAGGAAACGTGCGTCTGGACCAATCAGTACGGCAAGGGCCGCGTCTTTGGAACGACGCTCGGGCACCACAACGAGACCGTGAACAGCCCCGTATTTCTCGACATGCTCACGCGTGGAACCCTTTGGGCCTGTAACAAGCTCGACGACCAGTACCTCAAGACTCCCAAGCCGGCCGAGGCACGGGTCAATCTTGCCAAGGGGCGGCCGACCCTGGCTTCCAGCGAAGAATCCGGAAAGAACAACTTCGCCCGCCTCGCCGTCGACGGCGACCTCGGGACGCGATGGTGCGCCAATCGTTCCGATCCCGGCGAGTGGTTGCAGGTCGATCTTGGCCAGCCGGAGCGGATCTCCGGCGTCGCGCTCGACTGGGAGACCGAGGGCACGACCTATCGTTGCAAGGTGGACGGATCGACGGACGGAACGAAGTGGACGACCCTCACGGATGCCTCGAAGAATGACAAACCCGGCCCTCGCCAACTCGACTATCCCGCGAACAAGGAACCGTTCCGATTCGTCCGCGTGACCTACCTCGGTAGCAGCACGGGCGCCTGGGGGAGCTTGCGGGAAGTCCGGGTCTTTGGCGACAAGACGGTCACGATCAACGCCAACGACCTCCTGCGCCAGGCCGATGCCGCCGTCCTGGGCGAGGTGAAGATCCCCGACGGTTACGAGGCGACCGTTTTCGCTCAGCCCCCGGCGGTGCAATATCCGGTTGCGGTCGCCGCCGGGGCCAACGGCGACGTTTTCGTCTCGGTCGACAAGAACGGGTCGCTTGGCCGCGCCACGCATCGTGGCTCGGTCTTCCGCCTCCGAGACCTTGATGGCGACGGCCGGGCCGACGAGGTGAACCTGTTCGTCCCCGACGTCGACTCGCCTCGCGGGCTGGTCTGGGATCACGACCGCCTCTACCTGATGCATCCGCCCCACCTCAGCGCCTATATCGATCACGACGGCGACGGCCGTGCGGACGAGGAGCAGGTGCTGGTCAAGAACATCGCCTTCGGCTTCAAGGACCGCCCCGCCGATCATACGTCCAACGGCGTGACGCTCGGCATCGACGGCTGGCTCTACCTTGCGATCGGCGATTTCGGATTCATGGAAGCCGAAGGGACGGATGGGAAGAAGCTCCAGCTTCGCGGGGGAGGCGTCGTCCGGGTCCGTCCCGATGGGACGAACCTGGAAATCTACTCCCGCGGTACCCGGAACATCCTCGAAGTGTCGGTCGATCCCCGGCTCAACGGGTTTGCCCGCGACAACACGAACGACGGCGGCGGGTGGGATATCCGCCTGCATCACTTCTCGGGCCTGGAACATCACGGCTATCCGTCGCTGTATCAGAACTTTCGCGATGAGACGATCGCCCCCCTGGCCGACTACGGCGGCGGCTCCGGTTGTGGCGGACTTTATCTGTCCGAGCCCGGATTCCCCGGCAAGGATGGCGACGCACTCTATACGGCCGACTGGGGCCGGAACTGGATCTTCCGGCATCATGTCACGCCGAAGGGCGCGACCTTCTCGGCTGATCAGGCCGAGTTCATCAGCGTTCCTCGCGTGACGGACCTCGATGTCGATGCGTCGAGCCACCTCTACGTGGCGAGCTGGAAGGGGGCCGTGTTCGATTACGCGGGAGAAAACGTCGGGTTCCTCGTTCGCGTCTCGCCCAGGGGTTATCAGCCCGATCCGTTGCCCGATCTCGGATCGACGAGCAACCTCGGCCTCGTGAAGCTTCTTGAATCGCCCAGCCACCGCCGTCGCGTCGAGGCCCAGCGGGCGTTGCTGCGCCGCGATCTGGGTGACGAGAAAACGGTCGAGGCGTTGAAGGCCCTGGCCGCGGACAAGATGAAATCCCGCGATGTTCGGATTGCCGCCCTCTTCGCCATCAAGCAAGGCCGAGGCGAGAACGCGAATCCGTTCCTCGCCACCTTGTCCGAGGATTCGACGATCCGGGAATATGCCCTTCGTGCCCTTGCCGACAGGACGGACGAGATGGTGAACGTCCCCGCGCAGGTCTTCCGCTCCGCCATCCTCGGCCCCAACCCGCGCATTCGTCTCCAGGGCCTCCGCGGTCTGGCAAGATTGGGGCAGGCCGAACACGCGGCGCCGGTTGGCCTCCTTCTCGCGGACACCGACCCGATCGTCGCCCACACCGCCGCTCGCACGCTGACGGAACTACGCGCCTCCGACGTCGCGTTCGGGATTCTTGACCGCTCCGAATGCTCCCCCTCGGAGAAGGCCGCCGCCGTTCGGGTCGTCGGATCGCTCCATGAACCGGCGGTCGTCACGGGCGTGATCTCCCTGCTCGAAGCCTCGACCGATCTCGCCACGCGACGGCTCCTGTTCACCGCTCTCTGCCGGCTCCACTCGCGCGAGGGCCGATGGAAGGGTGAGAGCTGGGGAACGCGCCCGGACACGACCGGCCCTTATTATCAGGCCGAGGCGTGGTCCGAGACGCCCAGGATCGTCGCCACGCTCAAGGCCGCCCTCCTGAAAGCGGCCGGGGACGACGCGGCGTTCTTCAACAAGGAACTCACTCGTCACAAGCTCCGGCTCGACTTCAGCCTCGATTCCCTCGTCGGGAAGGCGGAGAAGGACCCCTCGCTCGTGCCGCTCGCCGTCGATCGGCTGGCCGGCTCCGAGACCATTCCGGCCTCCGCAATCGCCCTGCTCATCCGGGCCGCAACGGGCGACCAGGGAAATCCGGATCTCCGCTCCCGGGCCGTCGTCGCCCTGTCAAGAACGGACACCGAAGCGGCCTTTCGCGCGATCCTGAAATCCCTCCCTCTTCTCAAGGGTCGCGATCTGTCCCGCGCCCGGGACGCCTTCTTGACGGCTCCGTCCGCATCCCACCACGTGGAACTCTTCCGAAATAGCGCGGCGAAACTCGACGAACCAGCCGCGGTCTGGGCGGAGGCCGCGATGTTGGTCGTTTCCACCAGCCCCTCTTCGTCGCCAGAAGCGAGAGCGAACGCCAATCGCGCGATCGAGGCCGATTGGAGCGACCCCTCGCGTCGCGCTCAGATCCTCCGGGCGGTCGCTCTCGCCAATCACCGGCCGTTTGCCGAGAAAGTCGCCGGGGCGGTCACGGACCCGGACGCGGCCGTGGCCTCCGCAGCCAGGTCCACCGCCGCCTCGATGCATCTCGACCCTGCGCGCATGGCCAGGCTCCATACCGGGCCCAGGGTCGGCGATTTGACGCTCGACGAAATTCTTAAGACTTCTGAGACCCCGACGAACGAGCGATCCGAGGGCGAACGCATCTTCGGTCAGTTGAGCTGCGTGAACTGCCACACCGTGACAGCCGGAGACCCGCCGCGCGGGCCTTTCCTGGGAACAATCGCCGCGACCTACAAGCGTCGAGAACTGGCCGAGGCGATCCTGTCGCCGAGCAAGACCCTCGCCCAGGGATTCGTGACCAACGTCTTCGCCCTTACCGACGGCCGAACGCTCTCCGGGTTCGTCGTTCAGGAGGCGGCCGACGCGGTGACGATTCGCACCAGCGAGGGGACAGAGATCCGTCTTCCGTCGTCCGAGGTTGAGCAACGGACGAAAACCCAGGTCTCGGTGATGCCCGAGGGCTTGGTGAAGGACCTGACCGTGGCGGAATTCTCCGGTTTGATCGATTTCCTGCAATCGCTCGCGGTAAAGCCGGCCAAGTAGCTCGATTCGTCTCCCCACGGACCGATTCGATGATCAAGGACCGGAACGGTCGCGATGGTTATCTCAGCGAGGATCGTCCCTGTCCACAGTTTGTCGCTCGAAATCATGGGCGGAAATGCACCCGGTTCCTGACAGAGAATCGGGTTTGGGCTCTGGAGGATGGCGGGATCGACGAAACCGAGGTTGCGAACGGCCGCGAAATGCGGATAATGGAGGTTTGCCCCGGGGCCGTTGAGGTCCCTGATGGGTTGACGGCAAGTGTCGGGTTTGAAGGGATCGGTTACGACGATGGCACATAAGAAGGGTCAGGGCTCCAGCCGCAACGGCCGCGACTCGAAGCCGAAGATGCTGGGGATCAAGCTCTACGGCGGTCAGTACGCCAAGCCGGGAAGCATCATCTGCAGGCAGAACGGCACCAAGTGGCGGCCGGGCAAGAACGTGGGCCTGGGACGGGACTACACGATCTTCGCCTTGATCGAGGGGACCGTCAAGTTCGACCAGAACGGTCGACGGATCAATATCCTGCCGCTCGTCGTCGAGACCGCCGTCCCCGCGCAGGCCTGAGCCTCGGGGATGCGACGACCGGGGCTCGGAGCGCCTCGCGGCCGGATCCAAACGCGTCCCCTGCCTCGAACGAGATAGGCTTTCATGTTCGTCGATCGTGTGACCATCTTCGTCAAGGGCGGGGACGGCGGGAACGGTATCGTCAGCTTCCGCAAGGAGAAGTACGTCCCGCGGGGCGGACCGAACGGCGGCGATGGCGGCGATGGCGGTCATGTGACGCTCCGCGCGGTCGATGGCGTCACGAACCTCGCCCACCTCTCGCAACAGAAATTCTGGAACGCCAACCGAGGCGAGCACGGCGGCACGGCCGATTGCACCGGGCGTCGAGGCAAGGAACTCGTCATCGACGTCCCGGTCGGCACGATCGTCATGGATCGCGATCGCGGTCACGTCTTGCGCGATCTCAAGGAGCCCGGCGATCAGGTGATCGTGGCCCGGGGCGGTCGCGGTGGCCACGGCAATACGCACTTCAAATCCTCCACCAACCGGACTCCGCGACAGGCGGAGCAGGGGGGGATCGGTGAAGAGCGCTGGATCTCACTCGAATTGAAGGTGATCGCCGATGTCGGCCTGGTCGGGCTACCGAACGCCGGCAAGTCGACGCTGCTCTCGCGGATCTCGCGGGCCCATCCGGAGATCGCCGATTATCCGTTCACGACAAAGTACCCGAACCTCGGCATGGTCTCGGCCGGCTCCGACCGCTCGTTCGTGGTCGCCGACATCCCCGGTTTGATCGAAGGCGCCCACCTCGGCCACGGCCTCGGCCACGAATTCCTCCGCCACGTGGATCGGACTCGCCTGCTCGTGCATCTGGTCGACACGATGCCTCTGGACGGCTCGGACCCCGTCGCCAACTACCGGACCATCCGATCCGAGCTTGAGCAATACTCGCCGGCCCTCGCCACACGCCCGGAATTGCTCGTCCTGACCAAGATGGACCTGACCGGCGCGGCCGAGGCGGCGCATCGGATCACCGAGGAACTCTGCCGCGAGGCGCTCACCATCTCGGCCGTGACCGGCAAGGGACTGCCGATCTTGATCCATCGGATCACGGACATGCTCGCAGCCTCCGAAGTGCCCGCCCCGGTCGCGGAGCCCGAAACCAGCGCGGCGGGGCTCCCGGACGCGCCCGTTCCGACCGCCTGATCGGCCCATCCTGTCGGGTAACGCCCTTGGTCCCCCTTCCCGCTCGGATCGTCGCCGACATCGGCAACTCGCGGATGAAATGGGCCGCCCTCGATCCCCACGGGCGACTCGTCCATCGCACGGCCCTGCCGCTCGACAGCTCGCCCACCTGGGTCGCGACGCTGCAAGAATGGGGAATCCCCCCCGAGTCGTGCTGGGCCATCGCTTCGGTCAACTCCCCGGTGGCGACCCTCCTCGAAGCGACGTTACGCCGCGAGAGCGCTCCCTCGATCTCCTGGTTCCGATCGGCGGCGGAGGTGCCCGTCCGCTCGACGCTGGCGAACCCGTCGGCTGCCGGTGCGGATCGGGCGCTCGCCGTGCTGGCCGCGACTGCGCTCGGCGCGAAGCAACGGCCCGGCCTGGTGATCTCCTGCGGCACGGCGATCACCGTCGAGCGGATCTCGGCCTCTCACGTCTGGGAGGGCGGCGCCATCGCTCCCGGCCTCGGCGTTTCTGCCCGTGCCCTGGCTCGCGGCACCGCCCAGCTCCCGCTCGTGATCCCTCGGTCCGCCCCTCGCGGCTGGGGCGAGGACACGGAATCCGCCCTCGCGGCGGGGGTTTTCTGGGGCATGGTCGGGGCTGTCCGCGAACTGATCCGCCGACAGGACGAACACGGGGCCGAATCCCGCTGGAGGCTCTGGACCGGCGGCGATGCCGACCTGCTCCATCCGTCCATCGAGGAACATCGCTCGGCGAATCCGATCATCCCGGACCTCGTTCTGATCGGGCTCGCACTCGCCGCGTTCGGGGCCGTTCCGGAGCCTCTTTCGTCATGAACGCCTCTCAAGCTTCACCTCTGCGGCCCTCCGCCACCGTCCTCACCGGGTCCGGCCGGGGCGCGATCGCGGTCATCCGTGTTCGGGGCGAGAACGCCGTGACCGTCGCCAGCGAGCTCTTTCAGCCTGTTCGAGGCCGTCCTTTGTCCGAGACGCCCGCCGGACGCCCACGGTTCGGCCGATTCGGCGCGGAGCGAGGCGACGAGGTCGTCGCCCTGATCGTCGACGGCCATCACCCTCAGGTCGAGATCCACGGCCACGGCGGGATTGCGGCAACCCGCCTGGTGCTGGATGCCCTGGCCTCGCGAGGCGTTGAGATCCTCACGGCTCCTGACGAGATCCCGCGGCGAACCTGGGCAGATCTGGCTGCCGTCGAGTTGAGAATAGCCCCGACCTTGCGCACCGCGCAAATCCTCCTGGACCAGTGCGAGGGTGCCCTCGATCGCGAGATCGCCTACCTCTGTGGTGATCCGAACGCCGAGGCTCACGAGACGATTCAGCAACTCGATGACTTGATCACACGCGGGCAGGTCGGTCTTCGGCTGTCCGGAGGCTGGCGGATCGCACTCGCCGGCCGGCCGAATGTTGGGAAGAGTCTCCTCCTGAATGCCCTGGCCGGATTCGGTCGCGCGGTTGTCTCGCCCATCGCGGGGACGACGCGGGACGTTGTCACGGCACGGACCGCGATTGACGGTTGGCCGGTCGAGATCGCAGACACGGCCGGCCTTCATTCGACCGATCACGATCTCGAGGCCCTCGGGATCGCGCTGGCGCGAGCGAGAATCGCGGATGCGGATCTGGTGCTGATCGTGCTCGATCGCTCGGCTCCGATCAGCGACGCAGACCGGCAGGTAATTCTCGCGTATCCCGACGGGCTGGTGGTGGCCAACAAGACCGACCTCGCACCCGCCTGGGACGCCGCCTCCCTCCGAGCGATTCCCGTCTCGGCCTCGACAGGCGATGGGCTCGACCTGTTGCTCGCCGCGATCGCGAGGCGACTCGTCCCCGAGCCCCCCGAGCCTGGCTCGGGCGTGCCGTTCCGTGGGGAACTCATCGAGGCGTTACGGACGATGCGAGGTTTCCTCTCCAACGACGATCGAGACCCGACCGACTGGGCGAAGGAGCTGGCTCCCTCGCAACGGTGACCGTCATTTCTCGGGGTCAGACGTCGTGACCGCTCGTTTTCCCGGGGCGGGCGGGATGCGCTTGGTGTCGGGTCCGGCCGTAGGCGATGGGCCGTCGCGGTCGAGCGCGGCATCGTCGCGGGTCAGGGTGGCGGGAGAGCGCTCGGGGGCCCAGTCATTGCGGAACTTGACGTCCCCGTGGAAGGGGGATTCCTCCCGCGGAGCGATGGCGACATCCCACGACTGACGGTCGAAACGAAGCGGCAGGGTCCCGGTCCGGGCGGTCTGGTCCACCCGATAGACCTCGATGTCGTGGTAGAGAACGCCATGCCCCTCCCACTTCACCCGATCCCGGAGCATCTCCAGCCCGTCTTGTCCATCCACTCGCACCAGGGGCGCTTCCGGGCCTTTGGTGGCGAGGATGGCGTCGCGCGCAACCACCTCGGCCTGCGGTAGCTCGGGCTCGCCGGGCGCACTCTCCAGGAAGGCCAATCCCCCTTCGGCCCGGGCCGAGACCTGGCGGAGGATCATCTTGACGGGCTCCGGGGTCTGGCCTCGCGAGAGGCCGTGGCCGTGGATGAGACTGCCGCCGGTGCCGACGACCACGTTCGTCAACTCAAGGTCCAGACGCCGGCCCGCCGCAACATCGACCAGGTCGCCGCCGCCCCGCAGCAGGCAATCGGTCCCGCGAACCTGAGACGAGGACGAATCCGCGGCAACCAGGCCGTTTTCGGGCTCGTCGTCGCTTGCCAGCACGATCACCATCGCGGACTTCACGTGGCGGCCTTCGATCGTGACGGTGCATCTCGTGAGGCTGAGATCCGTCCCCGCCCAGACCGCGAACGCTCCCCACTCACCGCGAGGCGGGGCTTCCGACTCCTCCAGGATCACGTCGACACCTTGAAGCTCCAGACTCCCGGATCGGACGTGGAAAAGGGCGGGTCGCCGAGACGGATGCCGGGGATCGGCGGCGCCCGGACGGAACCTGAGGCGAGGGCGCGTCGCGCCCTCCTCGGCCTGGATGACCCACTTGCCCATGCCTCGAAGCTCGCACGACGAGAGTCGGATGTCCGCGTCCGCCGCGAGCTTGAGCGTACCCCCCTTCGTCCCGAGCCGCTCAAGGCCGGCCAGAAACTCCGAGGGCGTTCGGATCGCATCCGAGACCGCGGGGATCACCGGCTCGTTCCCAACCGGCTCGGGCTTCGGTCGGAGGTCGACGGGCGGCGCGGGAGGCTTGGGTGTGTCCGCCGGAGCGGCGTCAAGCGGGTCACGACCCATGGGAGCCAGAACGACCTCCTCGTCGCGGGCCATCGGCTTGATTTCCGCGACCTTCGGCTCCGTCTCGCCGTTCGGTGCCGCGCCCTTGCCGGGCAGGGAAGCCACCGCCGGGTTATTCGAAGCGGTGGGCTTACCCAGCCCGGGAATCGTGGTCTTGGGCCCGGGGTTCGTGCCTGACGGGGGAGCGGTTCGAGGCCGAACCGGAAAGGCAAGTCCGAGTAGCCCGGCCAGGCCTTCATATTTCGAGGCGATCCGTCCGCGCGGCCCTCGTCGCGCCCCGACCGAGGCGACCGGTCGTTCCCCGATCAGAAGTGCAAAGGCCAGTGAGGGGTTGGCTTTGACTTGCGCTGGCCTCAAGTCGGCGGAATCCCAGACCGGTCCCTCGACCGAGAGGCTGCGGACGTCGCGAAACCCCGCCGGACCGTCCGACCAGGCGCTGAAGCTGCGGATCGATTCACGACCGGGGAGCTCGCGCGAAAGCTTCAAGAACGTCTCGATCCCCGCATAGAGATTGAATTTGCCGCGCCAATCCAGGTTGTCGGGACCGTCGATCTCGACGAGGGTCGCGGTCCGATCCCGGTTGGTCGCAAAGACCGAGCTATCGACGGTGATACGGGCCGTTGTCCGGGACGACTGGAGAATCGGCCCGGCATCGGCCTGGATGCTCACGTTCTGAAGCGACAGGTCGACCGGCACCATGGTCGCCGAGCCGCCGTTATCGAACCAGAAGGACGGTTCTTGAGGCCCCAGAGTGCAATCACGTAGTCGCAGGTCGGCCGCGCCTCTGACCCAGAAACCGACCATTCCCCCGTCGACGTGACAGGCCTCGGCCCTGAAGATGGGGATCATCTCGTCGAATTCCGCCACCTGGCCTGGCGAAGGCCTCAGCTGAACGGCGGTGTGACGAAGGGAGGAAGTTCGGCTCGATCCGCGCCGGAACGTACATCGCTTCAGGATGAGATCGGTCCCCTCGCCTCGAATCGCCACTCCGGAAATGTCGAGGTCCGCCTCATCGAGCGAAAATTCCACATCTTCGATCGAGACCGAGCCTGGGCCAAAGGCGAGCAAGGCGGGCTCGACACCGGGACCGGAGGCCTTGTCGAGCTGGGCGAACTTCAGGACCGGCTTCACGCCGGCGGCGGCCCGGATCTTCAGATCGCGGCGACCCCGAGGAGGTAACGTGCTAGGCGGGAGCACGTAGGGTCCGTCGTCGCTCAGGATCACCGTGGAGCCGGACGCCTCGCGGGCGATGGCGGCCGCGAGTTGCTCGCCGGTTTTCACGCTCAGCTCGCGGGGACGCTCGCGCGGCGTTTGTGAGCCGGGAGCCGGCGAGAGACTCGGCGGGCCGACGAGCTTGGTAACCGCCTTTTCGGGGAGGACCGTCGCCGGCTTCGGAGGCTCGATCGGCAGTCTCCCCGTCATGGCGGGTGGCAGGGCCTCCACCGCTTGGCTGGTCTCGGCGGATTGCCCCGACCAGACCAGCATCGCCACCACCGCCACAAGTGCGGCGGCCGGGATTCCCCAGACCAGGTGCTTTTCCCACGCGGGCGGGGCCTTCGGTCCCATCCACACCAGCCCCTCCGGGCTGAGGGATCGGAGGCCGAGAGCACCGGCGACCGTCAGCAGGTCGCGTACGAGGAGCTCGGGTGTCTGGTAGCGGCGCTCCCGGTCCTTGGCCATCAGCTTCACGAGGATTGCCGCAAGGTCTTCGGGCACGGCGGGGTTGGCGAGCCGCACGTTCGGCGGAGGCTCCTCCTGATGCTGCAAGAGCTTTTGCAGGACCGTGCCTTCCGGGAACGGCGGCCGGCCGGTTAGCATGTGGAAGAGCGTGCAGCCGAGCGAATAGAGGTCTCCTCGTACGTCCACGTCGCGGGGGTCGCGCGCTTGTTCGGGGCTGATATAATCAAAGGTCCCCAACGTCATGCCGCTCTCGGTCAGCCCCCCGTCATCGTCCCCGCGCTCGAATTTCCGGGCTAGACCCATGTCGACGAGCTTCGCGCGGCCCTGAGGAGTCACGATGATGTTGGAGGGTTTGATATCGCGATGGACAACCCCGCGCTCCGACGCATGCACCAACGCGCCGGCGATCTGAAGCGTATAGTTGATCGCTTCATCAACGGGCAACGGCCCGCGCTCGTGAACCCGCTGGCGGAGCGTCGTGCCTTCGATGTATTCAAACGCGATGAAGTGGTAGCCCTTGTCGCCACCGATCGTGTAGACGCGAGCGATGTTCTCGTGGTCCAACCTCGCCGCCGCGCGACCCTCCTGGTAAAACCTCTGGACGACATCCGAGTCGTTCGACTGCTCGGGCGGCAGGATCTTGAGCGCCACTTCGCGATGCAACCGGGTGTCGGTCGCGAGGTAGACCGCCCCCATCCCTCCAACGCCGATCGCACGCTCAAGCTCGAACGACTCCAACCGATCGCCCGGCTGAGGAAGCCGAAGTCCCGCGTTCTGGCGGCGAAATGACGACGAACCGCCCCCGGCGGCCTGCCCCGTCCTCACCGTCGGCGGGTCGCCCCCGGAGAGAGGGGCCGCGGGATCGGTAGGTTTCCAGGAACCGGTCGCATCATTCGTCGAGGAAGGGCGGTTCGAGTCGGAGTCCTGCATCGGCCGTATCTCTCGGGCCGTGGGGCGATCGTTACCCCAAGTCGCAATCCCTTGCTGCACACGATGCGGGGATGCTCGCGCGAGAGATATGCATGCAAGCGCGAACCCCCATCCGACTATAAGTAGTCCAGCTTTCGGTGTCAACCACCTGACGCGTGCCCATTACCCTTCGCCCCATCGATGATTATTCCACGAGGGACAGGCGAAAGCTCAGGGCCGGCGCCCGGCGTCGGGTGATCGATCGCGCCACCTCCGTTCGCAAACGGGGGGTCGCCCGATCGAGGCGGCGGAGTAACTCGCCCGGATCGACTCGATCCCCCTTCGGCAGGGCGACCGTGACCAGGAGTCTCGACGTATCCGGCGCTGGGTCTGCGGCGATGACGATCAGGCTGGCGAGTGTCTCATCGTCGGCTGTCGCCGCCAGGGCGAGACCGAGGGACTCGGCAACCTGGGCACAAAGCTGCCTGGCCTTCCTGCCGGCCCGGGAAGGGTGGGTATCCTTGCGGGCCAGTCGCGGGTCGTCCCCGTCACCAGGTCCGACCTCGCCGCATAAACTTCGTAAGATACGGTTCGACGGGCGTCGTGTGCTCAAGAATCGACCTCGGGTCGGAACGGCCGGAAAGGCCCGGATCTGGTGGACGGTGACATGCCGTCCCAACCGTTCGACACAACCAAGCCGCGAGCGGATCACCAGCGCGTTCCTCGTCGTCGAACCGCCGCCTTTGCGGCGACCAGATCCATCAATACTCGATTTTGACGTTGAGTCGGGCGCCATCGCCTCGGCGCGGGTTGATTTTGTGAGACGACCGGTCTAATCTTAGACCAGCCGAAGTCGTGAATTTGGGAACCATGAGGCATCGGCAGGATGCGCTGTCGGATCGGGGACTCTGGCGATGGCGAGGGGTGAGACGAAGCATCGATTGCTCGAAGCCGGGCGTAATATCTTCCTGGAGAAGGGATATAACCACGCCGGGATTGAGGCCATCCTCCAGGTGGCCGGTGTCCCGAAAGGGTCCTTTTATAATTACTTCGGGAGCAAGGAAGACTTCGGCCTTCAGGTCATCAATCAGTTCGCCCGCGGCTACAACGAGGAACTGGAGCAATTCCTCGCGAATAGCTCGCTCGGCCCTCTCGGACGACTGCGAGCCTACTTTGAATCGATCATCGACCGATTGGACTCGATCGAGTGCCGCAACGGGTGCCTGGTTGGCAACCTGAGCCAGGAGATGGCCGACCAGAGCGAGGTCTTCCGGGCTCGCCTGGAGGAGATCTTCGAGTGCTGGGTCGATCGCTACGCCGACTGCCTGGCTCAAGCCCAGGAAGCTGGCGAGATTCCGAGCGATCTGGACGTCCGAGAGCTGGCGGAATTCCTCCTCAACAGCTGGCAAGGCGCGATACTTCGGGCCAAGACGGCTCGGTCCTCGGCTCCGCTGCATATCTTCCTCACGATCACCTTCAGGGCGATCGCGGGAAAATAAGAGCCGTTGTCGGGGGTTTCATCCCGCCTGTCCGGGTCCGGCCAATTCGTGTAAGATCCGCGAGACCGCAGGGATTCCTCCAGTCTCGCAGGGATGGACATGAGGCCAACAATCGATCAGATTCGCACGGCGGCGTACGGTCGTTGGGAACGCCGCGGCCGGGTCCACGGGTTCGATCGGGCCGACTGGAACGCGGCCGAGAAGCAACAAATCTTGTTCGTGAATTATCGCGTCTTGACCGCGGATCGCCTCGATTCGGAGGCGCCACGAGCGATCGGCGATCCGTCGCGAAGGCGATGCCGCTTTTGCCGGCAGGCGACGCCGAGGGCCGAATTCTCCAGCCGCGTCCGCATCATCCCCGATTACCTCGGACCTGGCAGCCCCGTGGCATTCGACCAGTGCCAGGAGTGTGCCTCGCACTTTTCCGAGACGGTCGATCCCGGGCTGGCTCAATTCGTCCGGCCGTTCCTGGTCGGATCGTCCTCGACCCTGCCGGGCGCGGCGGGTATTGCCGTCGATGCGTACAAGGGGCTGGTCCGGCTGGCCCTGTCCGTCATGCCGGTCTCCGATCTCGAAGATCACGAGGACACGGTCGAATGGGTCAGTAATCCCGATCACGATTTCGACCTGAATGTCTTCCGTGACCTGACCTGCACCGTCCATGTCGTGCCCGCCGCCTTCCCCGCGTCCTGGGTCGCCCTGGCCAAACTCAAGGATGATCGTGAGGCCTGGCCGTCGATGCTGTTCTTCCTGGGGACTAGCCACGTCGTCTTTCAGATCCTCGTCCCCCTGGGTCAACGCGATAGCGACCACGACGGAGTGCCGATCACGGTCCCCGACATCCTCCCGCCCTCTCCCTTCGGGCCGGAACACGAACCGATCGCCAGGGTGATGTTACCGATTGTCTCGACCGAGGCGGTGCGAGAGCCGACGCTTCGTTAGGCGGACTCGCCTTGAGCCCCGCGATCAGGCCAATCCTCGATCCCGCTGTCCTACTTCCTCGGCATCGATCCGGTTTCGAGCGTATGATGGGTCCACGGTCGTCCCGCGACAGGGATCGGGACGATCGACCCACCGGTGAAGTGCCGCATGCCCACGCTCCGCATGGTTCAATTGCCGGTCCCTCCTCCCGCCGCAATGGCGGCGACGGGCAACGTCCCACTTGCCGCCGGGTGCCTCGCCGTCGCGGCGCAGGTTCACGGACTGGATCGGCGGCTGACGATCGATCTGGTCGCACCCGACGAGACGGACGTCCTGGGAGATACGCTCCTGGCGGACCGCGTCGCCCGGGATGAGCCGGCCTACGTGGGGCTGTCTCTCTACCTGTGGAATGTGGAGAGGAGCCTGCACCTCGCCCGAGAAATCAAGACGCGATCGCCCCGCACCAGGGTTCTGATCGGCGGCCCCGAGGTCTCGGCCGACAACCCGTTCGTGCTCGCTCAGGAGGGGTTCGACGTCGCCGTCACGGGCGAGGCCGAGGCGACCTTTGCCGAAATCCTTTCCCGTCTGCTCGATGGCCGCGAGCCCTCGGACGTTCAGGGGGTCTCCTCTCGAATCGACGGACGGATGACCCCGTTTGGGGCAACGCCTCGCGCCGATTTCGCCCTGACCGAGTATCCCTCGCCCTATCTCAACGGTCTCGTTCAGGTCGATCCCGCCAGGTCGACCTACGTGGAGACTGTTCGTGGGTGCAAGTCGCACTGCACATTTTGCTTCTATCCGCGAAGCAGCAACGTCCTGCGAACTCTCGACGTCGCGCGGAGCGCCGAGTTGATCGCCACCCTCAAGGCCAGGGGAGCCCGCGAGGTCGTCTTCCTCGACCCCACGTTCAATCATCGACCCGGTTTCGTCGAGCTCGTCGAGGCCTTGGCCGAGGTCAATGCGGACCGTCGACTTTCGTTCTTCGCCGAGGTTCGGGCCGAGGGATTGACCGTTGAACATGCGAAATTACTGGCAAGGGCAGGATTCACGAAGCTGGAGATCGGGCTTCAATCGGTGAACCTCGCCACGTTGAAGACGGTGCGTCGCGGTGGCAGCCCGCAACGTGTCGCGACCGCGGCGAAAATGCTCAAGGGTGAAGGGATTGACCTTCTCGTGGATTTGATCGTCGGTCTACCCGGCGATACGGCCGACGACGTGGCCCGCGGCGTGGATTTCCTCCTGGAGAACGATCTCGGCGACTCGGCGCAGGTCTTTCCGCTTTCGCTCCTGCCTGGAACCGCCATGCGTGCCGAGGCCGAACGCGATGGACTGACGTTCGACCCGTCGCCTCCCTATCGTGTTCGGAACACCCCGACCATGACCGAGTCGGCCTGGCGCGAGGCCCTCGTTTCCGCCGAACAGCTCCTGGGCCGGCGCCTGGACGAGTATCCCCGTCCCCACCTCATCGACGGCGATGAGCATACCCGGCCTCGCGACGTCTTCCGTATCGATCTGGACGACCCCGATGCGAGTGAACCGCTCGAACCGGGCGCCCGACACGTCGCCATCTGGTTTTCGGGCGAGGACCTGTTCGGTTCACGGGATCGGATCTTGTCGATCCTTACACGCCGGCTCTCGATCGATCCGTTCGCGACCATTGATGTCGTGCTCCGCCCTGGCCGCCCCTTCATCCTGAACCTGATCGATCTGATCCGGTTGGGATTCGGCAGGGCGACCGACTCCTATCTTTCGCGAGTGCTTGCCCATCGGGGGGAAGACCTTCAGAGGAGAATCTCGGTCGTCCTGCCTCGCGAGCTGGAACTGCCCCAGGATTACCTCGACGCCCTTCGGAGCGAGGTCCCAGTCTTCCGAGATCAGCCGGCTTTCCGCGCGATCGAGGATGCCGCCATGCTAGGAGAATCGTTGCCCGGCGCGAGGATCATCGACCGGGAAATGGATTCGCGTTCCTGGACGATCCTCCGGCAGCGTGCGGACGCCGAGGCGGTGGTGTTCGGGTCTCGTCGACTGGAACGGGCCTGGCAGAGGGGCGTTCTCGGCTACGGCGAGACGGCGGACAGGTGAAGGATGCGATCGGGGGACGAGAAACCAAGCGTTTCACCTCCTCCAAGGTCGGGTTGACCATGCCCGAACTCCCGCTATAGTGGCCCGCGCGGGTCGCTTCTCGGCCCGATCGGCAGGGAGGCCGCGCGATGCTGACTCTCGATCGTGAGCACCTCGCGGCGAGCCATCGGGCCGCCGTGGAGCTTGATGAGGACCTCCGAGACTGGGATCGGGAACTCGCGGCATGCTCGGCGTCCGCGGGGTCCGTCGCCGACCTGGTCCGCATGCTCCGCGAGCATGGCGGCTACTGGGACCGCGTCCAGACCGGCCGCCTCAAGTCGGTGAAGCGGGCGATGGCTCGTCTCATGCAACCGTTCTTCAAACCCCAGATCCGATACAACCTCATGCTCGCCGAGCATCTCGGCCGGATTGAGGTGGCGCTGGGGGAACTGCGCGAACAGATCGAAGAGCTGCGAGAATGCGCCGGAAAGTGATCAGGCAAGCGGGCGGAAAGCCCCGACGACTTCTCACAAATCGCTCGCGGACGGAAGGGACACGCCCACCATGCTCGCCGACCCCGGTCGCCGCCTCCCCTCTGTTTCCGTCATCATCAGCACCGCGAACCGGCCCGCGCATTATGTTGAGCGGCTCCTGGAACGACTCCGCGCCCAGCCCTATCGACCGCTTGAGGTGGTGCTGGTCGTCGGACCCTGCCCCGACGACATGAGGGCGCTCGCGGAATCTCAGGATGACGTGAAGGTCCAGTTCATCACGGAGTTGAACCTTGCGCGCTCGCGCAACATCGGGATCGGCCTCTCCTCGGGCGAGATCCTTGCCTTCATCGACGACGACGCTGTGCCGAGTCATCTCTGGCTTCACGAGCTGGTCGAAGCCCTGGATCGCGAAGGGGCCGGCTGCGGCGGGGTCGGGGGGGCGACGGTCCATGCCAACGCGTCCCCTGGTCCTTTGATGCAGAACCGGAACGCGATCCTTCACGAACTGGGCGACACCCATGAGAGCGTTCGGCTGGAGCCGGGAACCCTGAACGACGCCGATGGACCCTGGTTCAACCGGCTTCACGGCTGCAACATGGCCTTTCGTCGGGCCGCGATCGAGGCCGTCGGCGGGTTCGACGAGACGTTCATCTACCAGCACGAAGAGACCGATCTCTGCGTCCGCCTCATCCGCGCCGGATACCGCATCGCCCATCATCCCCGTGGCCTGGTGGACCATTTCCCCGCGACCAGTCATTTTCGCCGCGATGCGTACGACGTCAGCTATTTCAATATACTTCGCAGTTACACCTACTTCGCCTTGAAGCACGCTCGACAGTCGTTTCCGGCCACCGCCTGGCGCGTCTTCCGGGCTCATGTCCCGCATTGGAAGCGATTCGCCTTCTGGACGCTGACGTGCCGGATCACGCCATGGCGTGCCGCGAAGTTCGTCGGGCAGTGGCTCAATGGCTATGCAAAGGGGCTTCGCCTCGGTTGGCAGTGGCGGCAGGGGATCATCAAGCCTCGGCCGCTCGCGGCGACTGCTCCTCGGGAATTCCTGCCGATCCGCACCGTCTCCTCATGGACGGCTCCCGCACTCGACAGCTCGCGGCCGATGCGGATCGCGTTGCTTTGCGGCGAGCTTGGCGGCTCATCTCCCGGGGGAGTCGCGGTCTACACCGAGCATCTGGCCGAGGGTCTCGCCCGTCGCGGTCATGAGGTGGTCGTCTTCCGATCGGGCTATGGTCCCGGTTCCGCCAAGCCGACCGGATATCGCGTGCTCGGCATCCCTCCCGAAGCCGATCGGCCGCACTCGCTTTGTGTCCTTCGGCAACTCCGGGCGATGGCGCCTTTTGATCTCGTTGAGGCTCCCCTCTGGGGCGGCGAGGGGGCCGCAGTGGGCCTCTCGGGGCTGGCGCCGGTGGTCGTGCGGCTGGAGACGCCCCTGGAGGTTGTTCGCCAGATGTCGGGCCTCCCCCTCTCGCCCGACATGGTCGCGGGCATCGGCGCGGAACGGCTCGGGCTGAGCTATGCCTCGGGGGTGATCGCGATCAGCCAGGCCATCGCCGGCACGGTCGAGGCAATCTATGACGTTCGACTCGCGACCCATGCCCGTCTCTCGACGGTCATCCCGATCGGTGTGCCGGCCGCGTGCGTATTGTCGGGTGACGAGGCGAATCCGCCCGAGATGAACGGGGTGCGATTCCTCTACCTGGGTCGTCTCGAAGCTCGGAAAGGAATCCTCGACCTCGGCGCCGCTTTCTTGCGGGCCGCCAAACAGCACGCGGATCTGACCCTCTGGATTGCCGGTTCCGATAACAGCGAGTCCGACGGCCATCGCGCCCGGACCGGACAAACCTACGAGCAAACCCTACGCGCCATGTGGGGCCCGGACATTGCTCGCCGCGTCCGATTCCTTGGTCGAGTCACTGAGGACGCCAAGAATCTCCTGATGGCCCACTGTGACGTGTTCGTCGCGCCCTCGCTCTACGAGTCCTTCGGGATCGTCTTCCTCGAAGCGATGCGGCTGGGCAAGCCCGTGATCGGGACCGACGTAGGAGGCATCCCCGAGATCGTCATTCACGGGGAAACCGGCCTGCTCGTACCGGCGAACGACCCCGAGCAACTCGCCCAGGCGATGCTGGCGCTGGCCTCGGACTCCGAGCGACGAAATCGACTGGGCGGCTCTGGCCTGGAGCGATTTCAATCCCGATTCACGATCGACGAGTTCGCCCGCCGGAGCGAGAGCTTCTATCGAGAGGTCATCGCCCACTGGCAGGGCAGTCGATTCGCCGAGGCCGTGCAAGGCCGGGTCGAACCCGCCACGTTCAAGGCGGCGTGATCTCAGGCGGCCTCGCGTTCCCGGCCGGAGGTGGTCCGCTCACGCTGTTCGAGCCGCCAGGACATCTCCTCGCACTCGAGTTGCAGGCGGGTCAGCTCGCGAAGGAAGGAATTGAACATCGGATTCATCTCGCGAACCAGGTCGCAGTCGGCCTGGATGGCGCGCAGGGTCTCGTTGTGGGTCCGAAAATCTTGAAGGACCTCGGGAGCGATATTGATATCCAGGATCTGATCCATTTTCGCGTTCAGGACCTTGAGGTCATCCCGGACCGGCTCAAGGCACGCGTCGATCAGGCCGGCGAGCTTGCGCTTGACCAAACGCTCGACCCGGTCAATCACCAGCCGGATCGGCTTCAGGAGAAGTTGTCGTAATCCCGACATGATCGCCTCCAGGACTCAGGACGCTTGGCGCAAGGATTCGTGGGAAGCCGTGATCGGCGTCGCGAACGTGGGGATTCGCAACCCGGGGTCGTCGCTCGCCATGCGGCGCATCTGCTCGTACAACCAGGGCGAATAACACGTCACACCGATCGCCAACCGTAAGACCTCGCGAAGGTCATTCTCGGCATTACCATGCGTCGAGTGCTCCGTCAGGTCGGTGATGTGGATGTTCCCGAACACGACGACACCGGCATGAGCCGTCAGGTCGCCGATCAGCGGCGAAAGTGAGTCCAGCGAATCGACCAGGTAGAGGATTTCCGGGTTGCCCACGAGCGGGAGAATTCGTCCCAGGAGCCGCCTTTCGTACCAACCCGAACGATCTGGCAAGGGGAACAGCGACGGTGCGCGACGTTCGTCGATGAAGAGGATCGTGGGCTTCGAGCCCATGAGCTCCGCGACGATCGCAGCCGTTCCGGGGTCGTAACTCAGGCCGGAACGAGACGGATACGCGACGATGGCCATTCGATCGCCGGTATCGGCCATGCGTTTGGGGAACGCCTCGATTGCGTCTCGAACGGCCTCGGCCGACTTGTTCCACGAGAATTGCCGAGCCTGAAGTATTGCAGCGCCTCTCAGCGCAGCCAGACGGTCCGGGTCGCGAATCAGGTCGGTGATCTTGCAGGCCCAGTCGGCCGGATGATCGGTCCGGGCCAGCACTCCCGCCGGGCCGGCGACCTCCGGCTGAGAGGAATTGTCGGCGACGACCACGGCGGCGCCGCAGCTCATGGCCTCCAGGATGGGGAGGCCGAAGCCCTCATAATGCGAGGGCGAGAGAAAAATCGAGGCGCGCCGATAGAGCGCCCTGACGGCCTCATCGTTGGCCGGGCCGGTCGCGATCACCCGACCACCAAGACCGAGTTCGTCGATCTTTTCTCGCAAGACCGCCGAGAACCAGGCGTTCGTGCCGAACGTCAGAACCAGCGGATACGCGTCCCGTACCGACTCGGGCAACAGGGCGTACGCATCGACCAGGCCGAGGACGTTCTTCCGCCAATCGACGTTGCCGAGGTAATAGAGAAATGGCCCGGTGATGCCGAGATCGAGAAGGATTTGAATGTCGATGTCACCGGACGCGGCATCCTCGGCCGGTCGGAAGTACTCCGGATCGGTCGCCGCCTGGATATTCACGATCCGGCGATCGGGGACGCCGAGCAACGTCCGCAGATCCTTGCCGGTGGCCTCGGAGATGGCCAGGAGCAAGTCGTACGACCGGAGCCGACGGAGGTCACGGTGGTATTCCATGGCCAACTTCGGATCGTCGAGATAGTGCTTCGGGAAAAGGCTGGGGATCAGGTCGTACACGATGGCCGCCAACTTCGGCCCGCCCGGCACCGGCTCGGGAAGCGCAAATCCGCGACGCTGGACAACCGGATTGGGCACCAGGAACCAGTCCAGCCGTTGCCGATTATTCTGTACAACCCGTTGCAGAGTCCCGTCTGGCTCCGAGCGGGGATCGGGCTCGACATCGACCCACTCACTCACCCGATCGTTGAGATTCTCGTCCCAGTCCATTTCCAGGTCGGGCCGGCGATAGAAGATGAAGTCCCACGAGGGATTTTCGAGGAGCAGAGTGCGCAAGAGCGACTTCGCGTAACGGCCGATTCCGCGCCCCCGGCAGCTCGTCGCCTGAATCGCGAGCAGGTCGATCCCGATCCGCATCCTCAACCCTCACAACCGGTGCTACGCTTTTCCCGAGCGAGCGCGAAGCGG
Organism: Planctomycetota bacterium; assembly: GCA_028291545.1. Lineage (GTDB taxonomy): Bacteria > Planctomycetota > Planctomycetia > Isosphaerales > Isosphaeraceae > JAQGHR01. The sequence continues at coordinate 100,859 of JAQGHR010000040.1, forward strand.
CAGAGGTTTACCAGGATTGCAGTAATCGGAGAAGGCGGATCGCCCTCTGACGGCGAGGTGCACCGAGCATTCGAAAGTCAAGTTTAATGAACAGTAACCTCGGAGTAGGGGGTTTGACATACGGAATAATTCAGTTATTCTCTTTTATCCTTACCTTTCACAAACCCCCGACTACGGATGGTCGTCGTTTGGCTGCGGACCCACGATGACCCGTGGGCTAACGTGCGGGGTTCGAGCTTTCGAGTTGTCGGATTCAGGGACGATCATTATTTGTCATCTGCCCCATCTCTCTCCCGAGGTGCCCTATGTCCCTGCGTTTCTTGCCGAAGCGTCTCGGTCGATCGCGGATGCCGGTCCAGGGAAAGCGGCCGATACATCTCCGGTACGGCTTTGAGGGGCTGGAATCTCGGGCACTGATGGCAACGCTCTACGTCGCGCCCAGCGGATCGGACGGAGGCTCGGGGACCACCACCAGTAGCCCGCTTCATTCGATCCAGGCCGCCGTGAACGCGGCGAATACGGGCGATGAGATCCGGGTGGCCGCGGGAACCTACATCTTCGAGCCGGGCGCGGACAACTACGCCCCCGCGAAGCAGAGCTACTCCGCGTTCCTGGGCGCGTCGTCAGTGGTCAGCATCGTTGGAAAGCAGCTCCACATTCTGGGCGGGTTCACGACGAGTAACTGGGCGGTGCCCGACCCGGTGAACAACCTGACGGTCATCGACGGACAGGGAAGCCATCGGGGCATCTTCGTCCTTGGCGGGCCCGGAGCGACGAGCCTCGACCTGGAAGGGTTCACGGTTCAGAACGCGCTCGCACAGGGCATCGCGAAGCGGGGCGGAACCGAGGCCGCATACGCATTCGGCGGCGGCCTCTTCGCCGACCTGGGCGGTGACCAAAGTGACACCAGCCCCTGGATCTTGAAAAACCTCGTCTTCCGCAACGATAAAGCCATCGCCAGCGGCGCGATCAACGGAGATGGCGGACGCGGGGCCGGTGGAGCGATTTCGTTCCGCTTCGTGAAGAATGCCACGTTCGATCACATCGTCTTCGACGCCAACCTGGCCCAGGGCATCACCGGCACATCCTCTGGTGGTGGCGCCCTGGGCGGCGCGGTGTTCCTCGACAACTCGAACGTCGTCGGTAACGACCTGACCTTCACGGGAAATACCGCGCGAGCGGCGGATACCCAGGGTGAGGGCTCCACGAGCGGGCAGTCTGACGCTCTGGGTGGCGCCTTATCGCTGGTCACCAACAGCAACGCGACGCTGACACGTGTGATCGCGACGGGCAACAATGCGACCGCCGCCAATGCCAGCGCGGGCTCGTCCACCAGCCACGGCGGCGGCGGCTTCGGCGGCGCGTTTTATGCGGAAGGTCCGAACGGGCTCCTGAACCTCTCGGACGCCTACCTCCAGGGTAACGTGGCCCAGGGCGGAAACGGCCACACCGGGGGATTGGCCGGCGGAGGCGCCATCGAGACCCACAATGCGAGCCTCGTTCTCGACCGTTCCCGCGTCGTCGCGAACGTCTCCAGGAGCGGCAGTTCCACCAACGGAGGTCCCGTCGGCTCCGGCGGGGGTGGTGGGCTGTTCCTCACCCTTTTTACCGGCACCACAAGCACCACGATCACGAACACCGTTGTTGCAGACAACACGGTCGTGGACGGTCAAGGCACGGGCAACGACGGCGGTGGCGGTGGAATCTGGCTCGCGGGGGTCACCGCGAACCTCAGTCAGGTGACAATCGACAACAATCATCTCGACCCCCGTCAGGTCCTCGGCCAGGGGATCTTGGTCCTCGCCGGCGCGTCGGTGAACCTCTCCAACAGCATCGTCTCGGGCCACGTCGGGTCATCCGGCGGCGCGCTCGACGTGATCTCCCCGGGGAGTCAGCTCAACCTGGCGAGGATTCTCGACTCAGGAAACACGACTCTCTTCGGACCTTTCACCAAGTCCGGTGTCTCCGGCCTCGCGACGGTCATCACGCCCCCCACGGCGTCACCGGCCCTTTACAATTCACCCGGCGGGCCGCACTGGGACTATCACCTCGATCGCAAGATCAATCCAAACCCGGCCGTCAATCAATCCGTCGGAAGCACGGCAACCCTGGACCTCGACGGCAACCCCCGGGTCGGGCTACCGGACCTCGGCGCTTACGAGCTAGTCACGCCCCGGGTCGAGTTTGTCACTCCGATCACCGTCTCCGAAGGGGGCAAGGCCCAGATCGTCATTGCCCGCCATGGTGATCTGACCGACACCGTCACCGTCCTGCTCTCGATCCTCTCCAGTGGCTCCGCGAAGTCGGGCGTGGATTTCACTCCATTCGGCAATAACGGAACGATCTCCGTCACCTTCAATCCCTACGAAGAAACGCACACGGTCGAGCTTCAGACGATCGATAATTCGGCCGTGAACCCGGACAAGACCGTGAACCTCTTGCTCGGGATCGACCCCGGCTCGAACTCTCTGGCCCGCGCCGGAGCCAGCCAGGCGACGGTCTCGATTCTCGACAACGACGGTGGCCCCGCACCGGCGGCCGGATTCGTCGCCATCGATGCCCAGCCGATTCGTAACAAGAAGCAGCTTATCACCGGCGTCGTGATTCATTTCAATGCAGCGATGAATACCAAGGCCGCCAAAAATGTGCATTCGTACACGCTGAGGAAGGTGAGCGGCAAGGGCAAGTTCCCGAAGGTCAGCAGGGTCGTCTATACCGCCGGCTCAAACACGGTGACGCTGAAGTTCTCCGGCCCGATGCCCGCCGGTTCCATCGGAAGCCTCGCGCTCTCCATGAGCAGACTCTCGGATACGGCCGGTCGCCCGCTTGGTGGCAATACGTCCTTCACACTGACGGTCTGAGAGTACTTCGGAGGGCGGAACCGCGACGACACACCGCCCGAGTCGTCGCGGTTCTCCCACCGTCTTGCTCGATGCATTACCCACCGGTTCTCTTCGGGATTCCTGAGCCCCTTCGGGGCTGAAGAGGCGAACGCGACATCATGGGTAATGCATAGCCGTCTCGATCGGAAACAATTACTCGTTCGCCTTCGGCGTGCCCGGAGCGGGGCTCGCAGCCGCGTCGGCATAAAAAACTTCGCACAAAGATCCCAGCAGCTTGCCGACGGCGGCCGTGGAATCGTTGACGTTGCCGCCCTTGAGCGGAATGTTGTTCACGAAGAAGGCAAAGACGAGCGGACGGCCCGAGGCCGTTTCCATATAGCCGGCCAGAGCCTTGCTCGTCAGCAGCGCCTCCCCGTTCAGGCCGTTGTTCAGCCAGTACGTTCCGGTCTTGGCACGGGCGTGGCCCCGCGCGGGACTGTCCGGTGCGACCGCTTGCGACAGGGTCCCGTCACGACCGAGCACGGGCAGAGCTGCCTCGAACGCCGAGAAATCGGGGCGCTTCGCCATCGCCTGAAGCAGCGTCACCGTCGCCCTCGGCGTCACCAGATCGGCGCGAGCCCCGCCGGCGCCTCCCCCGAATGCGATCGACGAGATGTCGACCCCGAGCCCCTTCAGGAGAGCCCCCTCGCGACGAAGGCCCGCATCCAGGGTCGTCTCGCCGTGATGGGCCGCGATTATCAGGGGCAAGGTGCTCGCATGAAGGTTGTGGCTCACCTTGAGGATCACCTTCGCGTATTCCTTGAACGGCGGCGACGTGTATTCCGCCACGATGGGCAGCTTGGCCACATCGGGCCGAGCGGGTAGGGAGAGCGCCGCGTTGTCACCGAGAGGAGATGCGCTGAACTTGATCCCCTGGTCTCGCAGCGCTTCCAGGAAGAGCGTCCTCGCGAAGGCCGCCGGTTCCTCAACCTCGTAGATCTTGACGACGGGACGATGACCAACGGGCAAGCGCCCTCGCACCGTGAATCGGCGCGGTCCGATCGCCGCGACTTCGATCGACGCCGTGGTCTTCTCCGCGGCGGTCGTGACCTGGGCGTCAAACGAGACGAACGCGGTCTCCGGCTTGATTGTCACGACCGCCGGCTCTCCAACCTTGGAAGCGGGGGTCACGACGACATCCACCACGTTGTCATTTACGATGATCGGAACGACCCGCGATGGGCCGCTGCCAGTGCTCGCCGCGGGCTCGAAAAGGCGGTCGTCGACGAGGACATCGCCGGTGATCGTCTTGATGCCGGATTCCTTGATGCCTTTGGCCAGATGCTCCAGCCCCGCCCGCGGATTGCCGTTCACCAACGTGGCCTTGAACGATCCCGCCGCGTAGGAATGATCATTATCCTCGAACAGCAACGCCCCGTCTGGTCCCGTGCGGCCCCCGAAACTCAGGTCGCCGCCAGCGACCAGGATCAGGTCGCCTTTGAGGGTCCCATCGGTCCCGACGTCTCCCCTACGGACGACCGGCGTCTTGAAGCGATAGTCGGCGCCCAGATCCGACATCGCGGCGGACGTGGAAAACAGCTTGGTGACCGAGGCCGGGCAGAAAAGCTGATCCGGATTCTTCTCATAGACCGTCTCGCCCGTCTTGGCGTCGACCACGAGTAGGCCCCAGTGCCCCGTCTTGTAGGCGGGCGTACCAAGCACAGCCTCCACACGCTCCATGGCCGGATCGGCGGCCCTCGAACCCGAGCCCACCGCGATCACCAGCACCGCACCAATCAAGAATCGTCGCATCGGTTGCTCGCCCCCCGTCCCGTCTCGCCCGTCACCAGATCTTTCACGCGAAACGGACATGATATCGCCTCGTCCTCCCAATTTCGGAACAATTTTCCCGGACTCTTGACGAACTCCTACAGAGTGTAGTAGATTCCGTCCAACGACACCCCGTAGTAGGGACGGAGGCCCTCGATGGACAAGCCGGCGAGACCGAATCTTAGCGACGCCGAGCGCGACGTCCTTCGCGCGCTCTGGGATGAGGGACCGGGCACGGTACGACAGATCCGAACGCGCCTGAACGCACGCGGAAGGACCTGGGCCTACACCACGGTGCTAACCCTGTTGCAGAGGCTCCTAGCCAAGGACTGCGTGTCGAGCGATACCTCGGGCTCCGCGCATGTGTTTCGGGCGGAGGCGAGCCGAGACGACCTCTTGCAGGATCGTCTCCAGGTTCTCGCCCGCGAGCTTTGCGACGGCGCCTCGGCCCCTCTGGTCCTCGCGCTGGTCAAGAACCACGCATTCTCGCCCGAGGAGATCGCGAAATTTCGCGCCATCCTTGATGGGCACGATGGCTCGAAGTGATTGGCCCCGGCGCCGTCCTGCGTCCTTATCCTCATCTGTCCGAGACGATCGGAGGCGTGTGCCATGTTCGCCTGGTTCGCCGAGACGACGATCGTGGCCGCCTTTCTCGCGGCCATTGCGGGATTTGCCTCACGCTCCGGCAAGCTCGGGCCGGCCGGGAGGCATGCGCTCTGGCTGGTCGTCCTGCTCAAGATGATCTCGCCGCCGATTCTCCACTGGCCGTTCGCGAATTCGCAGTCCGTGCCACGGATTTCCTCGCACTCGCAGGACCAGATGGCTGCACCGCCGGGGCGTTCATTTTCTCCTCCGGACCGTGCGTCCGCGAGTCCCAGCAATCCGGACTTTGTCTCGATCGACGATCCATCCAACGGAAACGTCGGGTACGGAAGCGATCTTGAGATCCAGTTTCCCGTACCCCCGTCTTCCGCCGAGGAGCAAGAACCCTCGGCAACACGGCCGTTCGACGCGGAGGAGAACTCGAACGGCCTGGTCGTACCAGAGAGGCGAGCTCAACCCTCCGCCATCGGAGCGGTTTCTCTCACGACACGGATCCGAGCCTACTCGACATATGCCCGCGAGATCCTGATCGATCTTCAGCCCCTGGCCTTTCAGGCCTGGCTGCTCGGCTCGGCGCTGTTCATCGCGATCCATGGTTGGAGAATCGCACGGTTCGCGGACGTCCTGAGAAATGCGGAGCCCGTACCCGAGTGGCTTGGTGACGCGATCACCCAGGCCGCGGGCCACGTCGGTCTCCGGCCTCCGCCGGCTCGAGTCGTCGATGCGGGCGGATCGCCGTTCCTCTGGTGTGCGGGTCGCGCCACGTTTGTGGTCCCTTCCGGCCTGCTCGGGCGGCTGGAACCGGCGTGCTGGGACGGCATCCTCGCGCACGAGATGGCGCACCTCAAGCGTTTCGACGCCTGGACGAGCCGGGTCGCCCTTGTGGCCGGCGTGCTCTGGTGGTGGAACCCCTTGTACTGGCTGGTTCGGAGCCGTCTGGAACATGAGGCGGAACTGGCCTGCGATGCGATGGCGGTGGGATCGCATCCCGAGGCTCGGCGACGGTTCGCCGAGTCCCTCGTGGCGGTCTGCGAAGCAATTTCGGCCAAGCCCGCCCCGCCCGCGTTGGGCATGGGCAGCGAGGGCCGATTCCTGGAGAGGAGACTCCTGATGATCCTGAATGGTCACGATTCCGGCCGCCTGCCCGTGCGCGGAACGCTCGCCGTCGCACTACTGGCGGCGCTCTCCTTGCCGTCCTGGACACTCGCGCAGGACGCTCCCAAGGCCCCCGAGCCGCCGAAGCCCCCCTCCACGCCCGTTGATCCGAAACCGTTTCCTGACGTCGCTCCTGGAACACCCGGGACGCCTGTTCCCGCAGTGCCGGCCGTCCCGACCCCTCCCGTCCTTCCGCCGACACCGGCACCGCCGCAAACGGGCGTGGACGTCCGAACGCCAGGCGAACCCCGCCTGACTCCGGCACGTAATCCCGGTGAGGAGAATCGTCCCGCCGAACCCTTGGTGGACAGGCTCAAGATGCTCGAAGCCCTTCGGAAGGAGCAGCAGAGACAGGTGGCGGAGACGCAAGCCCAGATCGACCGCGTGATCTCTCAAATCCGAACGAACGAGCATCATTCGAGAGCCATGGAACTGTTTCTCCAGGACCAGATCGAAGCGCGACGGATCGCCCGCAACCCCGCGGGCCGAGACGTCGATCCCCGCTCGACCCGCGACACGCCGCCCGGCGCAGACGAGCCGCGACGGACACGAACAGCCCCCGCCGATCCCGTGAGGCCGGAACCCCCGGCCGCGGCCCGGATCCGTTCGCGGTCGCCGGAATCGAACGAGATCGAGATGCTGAACCGGCGCATGGACACGATGGAGAAGAAACTCGACATGCTCCTCAAGAAGCTCGAGATCAAGCCCGGCTCCCCTGTCGGTGCGCCGTTGGCCCCTCCGCCCTTGGACCCGCCACCTGTCGATGTCCGGCCAGGATCGGCTCTCCCCGGCTCCGCGTTCAATCACGCGATCGGAGGCTCATTCTGAGCCGTGCTCGCGATGCCTCCTTCGCATGGCGCCATCCCGGGAGCACGGCGAAGGAGGCTCGCAAACCCGGTGGTCCCGCGTTGACAGCCCGGGGGGTTCCGGGTACAAGACCGCCGCACGTCGCGACCCGAGGGCGACGGGCGATCGCAACGCCGCGTGACACCCCATGAGTCCTCAACTTCACCCGACGATCGCTCGCGTGTTCATCGGGTCCCCGCGCGGGCTCGGGCGTACCCATGGATGGGAACGCATTCCGGTCCGTGTGGAATCGACGGGTGAGGGTGGGTCATGGAAGATTTCCCCGCCGGTCCGGCGAGCCCGGCGCCCCGGAGGCCGCCGCTTTCGATCGTGATTCCCGTGTATAATGGCGGTCCCGATTTCGAGCGCTGCCTCCGGGGCGTCCGGTCCAATTCCGGAATCGAATACGAGATCGTCGTCGTCGATGACGGCTCGACCGACGGCTCGGCCGCAGTCGCCGAACGCTTCGGCGCACGCGTGCTGCGCAACGAAACGGCGCGCGGTCCCGCCGCCGCGAGAAATGCCGGCGCCGAAGCTGCACTCGCGCCGATCGTCTTCTTCCTGGACGCCGACGTCGAACTCCATCCCGATGCGTTGAAGAAGGCCCTGGCTCGGTTCGAGAGTCACCCTCGCATCGACGCCCTCTTCGGCTCGTACGACGATCAACCGGCCGCGCCCGGCCTGGTGAGCCGTTATCGCAACCTGTTGCATCACTATGTTCACCAGCAGGGCGAATTCATCGACGAGGCCCGCCCCGCGCATACCTTCTGGACCGGCTGCGGCGCGATCCGCCGCGATGTGTTCCTGGGTCTCGGCGGCTTCGATCCATCCCTCTATCGCCGCCCCGCCATCGAGGATATCGAACTCGGCTATCGCCTGAGCCGCTCCGGATATGTGGTCAATCTCGTGCGCGACATCCAGGCGACCCATCTGAAGCGATGGACGCTGAGATCTGTCCTCATGACCGACATTTTCCATCGCGGATTGCCGTGGATGCTCCTCATGCTCCGGTCCCGCACGGCCGAGTCCGACCTGAACGTCAGCCAATCGCAACGCGCGAGCGTGGCGGCGACGGGGATGAGCCTGGCCGCGATTCCGCTCGCCATCAAGAGCCCGATCGCCGGACTGGTTCCGCTGGCCGCCCTGGTCTGGATCGCGATCTTGAATCGCGACTTCTATCGCTTCCTCGCGAGGAAACGTGGTTGGGGTTTCGCCTTCGCGGCCTTCCCGCTACATTACGCCTACTTCTGCTGCTGTGGCGCTTCGGTCGCACTCGCGCTCGTGGTCAAGAACCTTCCGAGGTTCGGCCAGATGCGTCCGAGAAACACAAGCGTCCGCACCGAGCCGGGCGAAACTGCGGTCCCGGCACCCAAGACCTCGACGTCGAATTCGCCGTCGCCTTCCTCGGTCAAGACACGGAACTCCTCGCCATGGAACGGCAACCCGTGAAGGTCGCGGTCATCCGATCCGACAACCGCCGCGGCGCCACCGCGCAGGCCCTGGCGCTGATCGCAAGCGACCTGAAGACGTGCATGAGCGATCGCGTGCTCATCAAACCCAATCTGGTAAGCCATCGCCGCCAGCTCCCCTCGACGCACGCCGACACGCTCTCGGCCGCGATGGACGCCGTCTTCGCCGCCGGGGCGAAGACCGCGATCGTCGCCGAGGGGGCGTCCGACGCCGCGGCGGGCTTCGCACGATTCGGTTATCACAGCGAATTGCACGGACGACCCGTGACCTTCTTCGACGTCAATCGCGACGAGGCCGAGTGGGTCCCCCTGCGCCTGTCCTCCATGGACGGTTCGCCCCTGGACGCGCGGGTTTCCAGGACGATCGCAGAGAGCGGCTGCCGGGTCTCTCTCTCGCTGGCCAAGACCCACGTCACGTCAATCGTGACCCTCTCGCTGAAAAATATGCTCTCGAGCATCCACCCCAAAGACCGCGTGATGATGCACGGCAGCAAGGGGGGCGGGAACGGCTATTCCGGCTGGAAACGGCTGGCGGTCGAGTTCCTCAAGGGCGACTCGGCGCTCGTCAACGTCCTGACCCGAGCGATGGGTCGAGCCCGCAACACCAAGAATCATCTCGACGGGAAAAGCGGGGGCGACGCCTGGAAAACGCTCTCGACCAAGGAAATGGGATATCTCCGCTCGGTCGAGGCCATGAATCGAAATCTCGTGGCACTCTCGCGTCTGGTCAAGCCACACGTGAGCGTCGTGGACGGGTTCGTCGGCATGCATCGCGAGGGGCCGCGCCACGGCACTCCCATCAATCTGGGCGTCGTGATCGCCGGCACGGACGCGGTGGCCGTGGATGCCGTGGCAACGGCCGTGATGGGCTTCGATCCGCTCAAGATCGGTTACCTGACTTACGCCGAGGCGGCGGGGCTGGGGACGGCGAATCTCGACGCGATCGAGATCGTCGGCGACCCGATCGCGAAGGTTCGTCAGCGGTTCGTGCCCCATTCCAATCATGCCGTCGCGAGACACTGGGACCGCCTGGCGATCCTCAAAGGACCGCACGCGAGGGTCACGTCCTCTCGCCCAGTGGAGGCGCGATGAGGAATCTCCGATCGCAATCCGTGGCCGTGATTCTCGCGTCCGTCGACGCGTCGCCATCGTTCGAGGCGAGTGTGCGCGGCTTCTTGGCCGAGGTCGGCGATCACGGCGAGATCGTGGTCGTGGACGCGTCCGGAAAGGATTTGATCTCTCGCTTTGGCGAATTCTCCTCCCGAATCCGCGTGATCGAGACGCGCCCTGGATCGCTCGCGCCGGAACTCTGGCGCGACGGGCTGAATTCGACTGTCGCCGATCTCGTCGCGTTCTCGACCTGTCAGATGGTGCCGCGTACCGGATGGCTCGCCGCGATGGTCGAAGGATTGAGCAGAACCGGGGCGGCAGGAGCGGGCGGACCGATCTCGCCCGCCGGGGGGCTCTCGCCGACAGATCGCGCGCTCTACCTCCTGCGGTACGCGAACTACTTGCCGCCCGTCCCGGAATCTCCGGTCTTCGATCCGCCCGGGGACAACGCGATGTATCGTCGCGAGCGGCTCGTCGGCCTGGAGCACGCCTGGCGGGATGGATTCTGGGAAGTCGAGGTCCACAAGTGCCTTCGCGGTCGTGGCGAGGAACTGGTCGCGGTTCAGGCCGCGACCGTCGAGTTCATCGGGGGTGTTTCGCTGGGTCCGGCCGTCACTCATCGCATGGCCCACGCGCGACATTTCGGAGCGGGCCGTTCGCGAGGAGATCGCCTCTCGACACGGCTTGCACGAATGGCGATGGCACCGGCTGTCCCGCCGTTGCTGCTCGCCCGGATCGTGAGGAACCTACGCTCGCGAGGTGAGCCGATCGGCCCGTGGCTGTCGGCCATTCCGAGCCTGGGCGTCCTGCTCTCGACCTGGTCTCTGGGCGAGGCCACGGGGGCCGTCTTCGGAGCCGGGCGCCGACCAAGGATAGCCGTGTGACAACGTCGTTTGCCTATTGATCGGATCAGGACCCGAAGGACTCCCGGCCTCTCGGCCGAACCCACGGAGGAGCCTGGCATGGATGCGAATTGTTCGAATACGGATCGGCTCGGCGTTCTGGTCGTCGGCGTGGGCTTCCTCGGCCGACAGCGGGCCTCGGCGTCAAGAATTGCCCGGCACACGCACCTCGTCGCAGTGACCGACGCGGACGCGTCGCTGGCCCGTCGCGTTGCGGAGGAACTCGGTGTGGCGGCCGTCCCAACGGTTGACGAGGGCCTCGGGCTGGACAAAGTCGATGTCGTCGTCGTCGCCACGCCGCACGCGGACCATGAGGAGGTCGTTCGTCGCGCCCTTGACGCCGGCAAGCATGTGCTCTGCGAGAAGCCGCTGGCCATCGATCCCGACGAATGCCGCGATCTGGCTCATCGGGCCGATGTGGCGGGCCTCCGTCTCGGTACCGGATTCAACCATCGCTTCTACTCGCCGGTTCGCGAGGCCCTGGCGCTGGTATCTTCGTGGATGATAGGCCGCGTGGAGAGCGTGCGCCTGACCATCGGCCATAGTGCGACCCCGGAGTTTCTCGCGGGCTGGCACGCCGACCGCGCCGTTTCCGGCGGCGGCACTCTGATGGATAACGGCGTCCACGGTTGCGACCTCGCGCGGAGGTTCCTCGGCGAAGTCGTCGCCGCGAAAGGATACACGCGAGACGCAATCGGGCTGCCGTTCGGGATCGAGTCCGAGGCCTTCGCCCTGTTCCGCAACCACGAGCGCGGCGTGGCCGAAGTCCGTTCAAGCTGGACCCTGGAAGCCGGGTATCTCACGATCGAGGTGCGCGGCAGCGCGGGGCACGTGAAGCTCGAGACCGCACCCTGGCGACTCTCGGGGCGACTGGCCGACGGATCGAGCCTCGATCGACGATACATTGCGGAGAGGCTTCTCGAAAAAGTTCACCGGCGACGGTTCGGGTGCGAGCGTTCCCTCGTCGACGAGATGGAGGACTTCGCGACTCTCGATCCGGATCATCCCAGAGCCTCGGCCAGCGGTTGGGACGGCGCAAGGGCCACGGAGATGGCCGACGCCGTCTATCGCGCGGCGGCATCGGGCGAGGAGGTCGCTCTGACTCCCCCGATCGTTCGATCTCCGTCGCAACAAGCCACCCTGCAAGCCTCCCGTCTCGCATGACGGGCCTGCCGATCCTGATGTACCATTCGCTCGACACCTCGGGGAGCGTCATCTCGACGTCTCCCTCGTGGTTCCGGGCGACGATGGCCGCCTTGCACGCCGAGGGGTTCGCCTGCGTCGATCTCAACGACTGGATCTCGGCCGGCCGGCCCGCCGTCGAGCGTGGCTTCGCGTTGACCTTTGACGACGGGCTGGCGTCCTTGACGATTGCGGCCGAGACGATGGCCCATCATGGCTTCTCGGCGACGGCCTTCCTGGTGGCCGGCCGGATGGGGCGAGACAACGGCTGGGCGGGTGTTCGCCGCGGCATCCCGAGCCTCGCCTTGCTCGATTGGAGCGATCTCGCGGCTCTCCGTGACGCGGGGATTCGGTTCGGTGCCCACACGATGAGTCATCCTTATCTGGGCGTCTGCGACAAGAACGAGATGGAACGTGAGATCCTCCATTCCCGGGAATCGATCGAGGACCACACCGGCGTGCCCTGTCCTCTGTTCTCCTATCCTTACGGAGATGCGCCGGCATCGGCGAGAACGCTCGTGAAGCGACGGTTTTCCGCCGGATTCGGGACGCGATTGGCGTTTGCCCCGGCGAGTGAGGATCACGCTTGCTTATCCCGCGTGGACGCCTATTATCTCCGCTCGCCGCGCAATCTGGAGCGGTTCATCTCCGGTCGCTGGAGCGGCTATCTTCGAGCTCGCCGGACGGCCAGGGCGGTGCGTCGGACGATCGCCGTTGCCCGATCGGCCGCGAGCGGGTATGGTTCGGCTCCAGACGGTCGGAGATGACACACCAGGCGTCGCCTCGGCATGCGTCCGGGAAGGAGCCCCGATGAGCCACGACGCGAATGCGCGACGATGCGGCCGCGGGGCAGATCGGATCGCGCGTCCCACCTTCGAGAGGAGGTGCTGAGTGATGTCCTCCTCGGTCCAAGTGGCATCGTCTTCGATAAATCGGACGAATCTCGACGAGCGAGTATGTCCGAAATGCCACTCGTCGCTCGACGTTGTTTCGTCGTCGATCGTCTGTGGACATTGCGGACACTCATTCCTGACGATCGCCGGCATCCCAGATTTGAGATTGTTTCCAGACCGCTATCTTTCGATGAACGCGGAGCGAGCCAAGGCGGACCGACTCGCCGCAATCGCCGGGGACGGCGACCTCTCCAGCCTCTCTTCGGCCTATTACGCGATGACGGAGGATGTCGATGCCCTGCGCCGACGGCGATTCCAGGCGCACATTCTCGCGGCCGAGGATCGTGGCGAAGCTCTGGCCGATCGGCTCCAACGAGACGAACACGTCCTGGAAGTTGGCTGCGGCACGGGAGGACTACTCCTCGCGGCTCGCCGTCGAGGGATTCGGATCCAGGGCGTGGATATCGGCTTGCGTTGGCTCGTCTTCGGCAGGAAACGACTAGCGGAAGGCTCACGAACATCGCTCGGGGACGACCAGATACCCGATGACATCCTCACCGCGGCAAACGCCGAAGCGTTGCCCTGGCCGGATTCGAGCTTCGATTGCGTCGTGGCGGACAGCGTGCTCGAACACCTGGAGGATCCTCTCGCCTCGCTCGCCGAATGGCGTCGCGTCGTCAGGCCGGGCGGACGACTGTTGCTCTGGTCGCCGAATCGATTCTCGCTCCTGTCGGACCCGCACGTTGGTTTATGGGGAGTAGGTTGGCTGCCAAGATCGCTCCAGGCGACCTACGTGCGATCGCGACGCGGATGCCGATGGCCAGTCCAGCTCCGATCGGCTCTTGAAGCCGCGCGGATGATTCAAAGCTCGGGATGGACGGTTCATAACGTCCAGGCCGCACCCGTTCCGGGGCCATCGCGAGGACGCACCCTCCTTCGTCTGTATGATCGGGTCCGGTGCCTTCCCATCCTGGGCGAAACGCTTCGCGAATTCGGGCCGTTGTGGCAGATCGTCGCCCGGCGGGAGGGGCGATCATGACGAGGCTGGCAATGGCTCCCGCGCTCCACATCGACGATGTCGCCTACTTTGATCGACTCAGGGAAGTCGAGGCCGATCATTGGTGGTCCGCCGGGATGTGGCGGATCGCGTCGCACTGGCTCGACCGTTGGCTGAGAGGCCGCAGCGCCCTCGCTGCTCTCGACGTGGGCTGCGGGGCAGCGGGCACACTCGGTCGGCTCTCGGCACGAGCGGAGATTGCAACCGTCGTGGGGCTCGATCCGAGCCCGTACGCCCTGGCCCACGCGCGGCGAGAGGATGTCGTCCTGGGTTCCGCCCTCAACTTGCCATTCCCGGACGCGTCGTTCGATGTCACGACCAGCTTCGACGTGCTCCAGCATCTGCCCCCGGGCGGAGATCGCGTGGCCGCCGCCGAGATGCTCCGCGTCCTGCGGCCGGGGGGCCTTTGCGTGATCCGGGCCAACGGGAGGGGATTATGGCCCGATCCGCAGTCCGAATCGCGACCCTACCGCCTTGGGGAACTGCGAGAATTGATGCGCAGCGTCGGGTTCCGCGTCCGCGCCGCGACCTATGCCAATTGTCTACCGGCCGTCGCCGTGGAGGTTGCGGGACGCCTTCGTCGGGAACTGGGGATGACGCCTTCGCACCTGCGGCACCCTTCGGGAGGCGGCTTGCGCATCAGGCCGGCGAGTCCCGTGCGAAACCGTCTGATGGGGGCGATCAGCGGCGCCGAAGCGATGGCCGTCGGACGGCTGCGAATCGTTCTGCCCGTGGGTCATAGCACGATGCTGATGCTGGAAAAACGGTCGGTGGCTCCGTCGTCAGGGGGGCACCGATGAGGATCGGGATCGACGGGGGATGCCTGTCCAATCGCCGCGGGTTCGGCCGGTTCGCGAGGCAGACCCTCCAGGCTCTGGCCGAGGTCGGCGACAACGCCCATGAGTTCGTCGTGCTCGTGGATCGGCCCTCGCTCGATCAGGTGGAAATCCCCTCTGCGTTCGAGACCAGGCCCGTCGAGGTTCGCGAGGCGCCAAGCCGCGCGGCGTCTGCAACGGGCCGGCGCGGGGTGCGTGACCTCCTCGCCATGGGTCGTGCGGCCGCGAAGTCTCGCCTGGACATGATGTACTTCCCCGCCTCGTACAGCTTCTTCCCCGTATGGAATGTCGGCAAGGTCGTCGTGACGATGCACGACACACTAGCTCTGGCGCACCCGGAACTCGTGTTTACGAACTGGAGAGGCCGCCTCGCCTGGGCCGTCAAGGAGCACGCGGCCGTTCGGTGGGCGGACCGGATCTTGACCGTCTCTCAGGCGGCCCGGAACGACCTGATCGCCTGGTTCGGCCTGGAACCGCACGAGGTGGGCGTGGTGCCCGAAGGGCCGGAATCGGTCTTTCGCCCTGTGAGGGACTCGGAGGAATCGAGGTCGATCCTCAGGAAGTATCGGATCGATCCCTCCCGGCGATTCCTGCTCTACGTCGGGGGATTGAGCCCGCACAAGAACCTTCCGAGGCTGCTCGAAGCCTTCGCGACTGGCGCTTCCGATGATGTCGATCTGATCCTTGTGGGCGATACCGGCGATGTGTTCCTGACGCATGTGCCCGCACTCAAAGCGGCCGTCAAGCGATTGGGACTCCAATCGCGGGTGAATTTCACGGGATTCGTGCCCGATGCGGAGCTGGCGCATCTCTACTCGCGCGCCTATGCCCTGGTGCAACCGTCCTTGATGGAAGGGTTCGGGCTACCCCCCGTGGAGGCGATGGCCTGCGGCACCCCCATCCTTTCCAGCCGAGCTGGTTCCCTCCCCGAAGTGGTGGGCAAGGCGGGCATCTTCTTCGACCCGACCGACGTGGGGGCCATGGCGGACGCAATCCGCGATTTCCTCGGCTCGGCCGAGCGGCGACGGGACCTCGCGGCGAAGGCGCTCGATCGCTCCTCGCTGTTCACATGGTCGGCGGCGGCCTCCGCGCTGCTGGAATGCTTCGATTCTCTGGATGCCGGCCGCGCGCCGGGGAGGGCCGCGTGAAGTTCTGCATGCTGACGACGTTCTTCGGCCCTCACAGTTTCGGTGGCGATGCCGCGTTCGTGGATCGTCTGTCCCGCGCCCTGGCCAGGCACGGGCACGAGGTGCATGTGATCTACTGCAAAGATGCCTTCGACCTGGTTCGCGGCGAGCAAACACCACGGCCGTACCAGGCTCCTCGCGACGTCACGATTCACCCGCTGGAGAGCCCGGCCGGCCCCTTATCGCCCCTGCTCACGCATCAGACGGGTCACCCGGCGTTCAAGGCTCGCGCGATCCAGAAGCTGATCGGAGAAATCCGGCCGGACGTGGTGCATTTTCACAACCTGTCGCTGATTGGCGGACCCGGCCTGCTGGCAATGTCCATGCCGGGCGCGATGAAGCTCATGACGACGCACGAACACTGGCTGGTCTGCCCGCTCCATGTCCTCTGGAAGTTCGGCTCCGAGGTCTGCGAGACGCCCGAATGCGTGAAGTGCTGCGTAAGGGAACGTAAGCCTCCGCAATTTTGGCGTAAGACCGACCTCACGGGACGCTCGCTACGCCACCTAGACGCTCTGATCTGCCCGAGTCGATCGACTCAACGTGAGCATGCCCGCCGCGGCATCCGGTTTCCGACCACGCATCTCCCCTACTTTCTGCCGGAAGACTACACGGGCATGCCCGAGGCCCCGACGCCGAGGTACGCTCGACCGTACGTCGCGGCGGCCGGCCGACTGGAGAAGATCAAGGGGTTTCAGGACGCCATCGACGCGATGCGGTCGTTGCCGGGTCTGGACCTGCGAATCGCCGGGGCCGGTCAGTTCGAGGGCGAGTTGCGAGCCCGGGCCAAGGGCCTGACTAACGTCCATTTCGAGGGCCGCCTCGACGCCGCCCAGCTCGCCGCGTTCTTCCGAGGTGCCAGAGCCGTGGTCGTACCTTCGCTCGTCTACGAGACCTTCGGCTACGTCGTCCTGGAGGCGTTCGCCGAGGGAACGCCGGTCGTCGTTCGCGACCTCGGCGCCCTGCCCGAGCTCGTGGCGGAGAGCGGCGGAGGTCTCGTTTTCGACACGCCGGGCGGCCTGGTGGACGCGCTCGACCGGATCATGGGCGACGACGTCCTCAGGGACGAACTGGGCGCGAACGGGCGAGCGGCCAGGAATGGAATCTGGTCCGAGGAGGAGCATCTCAAACGCTACTTCGACCTCATCGACGGCGCCCGGATTCCCCGAGCCCGGACTCGTCCCAGACGCGCTGAAGCTCGCGTGTGACGGCGGCGGCAAACGCCTCCATGCGAAACCGCGAGGCGTGCTCCAGGCCGATCGCGACGCGCTCTGCGCGGAATGACGACTCCGTCGCCAGGGAAGACATCGCCGCCGCCAGGGATTCGGCCGTTGCCTCATCCAGATATACCGGTCCGTCGCCTCCCGCCTCGATCAGGGCATCGCGCCGCAGCGTGATCACCGGGCAACCGCTGGCCATCGCCTCGACGACGGGCAGCCCGAACCCCTCATGTTCGGACGGATAGAGTACGGCCCTCGCCGTCGCCATCAGCCCACGCAGGATCGGCTCGGAGACGTGACCGGCATTGAGAACCCCGTCTCCCTCGCATCGGTTCGGCAGGCCCCGGTCCGCCACCTCGCCAACGAAGACGAGCCGATGCGATGGAAACCCGATCCGGTGCCTTCGAAACGCGTCCAGGATCGCCGGGATGTTCCTTCGCCGCGACTGCTTGCCCACAAACAGGAAAAACGGGGCTCCGCCCAGCTTGAGCGTCTCCCGTGCCTGCCTGACCTCCATCGCGTCCGCCGCTAGCGGACGGAACGCGGGTTCGGGTGCCGGGTGGATCACCGTCATCCGGTCGCGAGACAGACCGTAGACTCGCGAGAGGTCCGCGGCCGTGGCCTCGGAAGGAACGATGACCCGATCGGCCCGAGCGACCGCGTTCCGGTACCGGCGCCCGAATCGCAGCCGGACCAGTCGCGAGAACTCGTCGGGCCGTCGTTCCTGGAGTGCGTCGAACATCACCAGTACGGTCGGTCCCCGCCAGTTCGACGGGATCAGGTTCGTTGGAGCGAACAGCAGATCCCCCCGACGCAGCGTCCTGCCCAATCCGAACCGCTCCCACAGCAGACCCGGGAGCCCTGGCGCGACCAGTTCAGTACGCAGCCCCGCCGAAGCCGGCACGCGGTCTTGTCCCGCGGCACCGGCAAGAGCAACGCAGGTCTCGGTCGCGGGTAGACCCGATCGTGCCCACTCCTGAAGCAAGCATTCCAGGTAGCGGCCGACGCCCGTCCGATGGGCGGTCAGTCGCCGGCCGTCGATGACCAGCCGAGGAATCCGCGACGTGGTACCATCGCGAATCCAGGATTCGGCCTTCGATCGTACAAATTGCGAATCGTCCCGGTGCGTCGCCACGATAGTTCTTCAAGGGCCAAATAAAACGTGCGTAAATTCCCCGAAGGAAAGGAGACCGGGGATCGACCCTCCCTGGATTATCGACCCTCCCTGGATTTCCGATCGATCCAGGCCGGGTTCGGCGACTCTCCAATCGATCGAATCCGGCAAATTATCGCCAATTCTCACGGAACGGCCTTCGCTTAGCTTGACCCGCATGATACACTATTTCTGTTCTCTAAGTTTTTGTGTTATCCCCGCCGGCTTGAGGCCGATTGCTCCCTCGCGAGCCGTTTGACCGTTCGTTTGGTCTATCTGCGCTGACCTCCCCCTGCCAAGCCCAGCATCCTGCCTTGGGCGAGGCCATCCTGTGTGTTGTGGCGCGACCAGGCTGACACGGAAGCCGCGTTCCGAACGCGGGACGACCGATTGCGTCGTCGCCGCCGCGCCACAAGTCGGGGTGTGAAGGAGAGTTAGGTTGCAGACGACGACGCAGACGACGGAAACTCCGTCCGGATTCACCAAGCTCGGTCTCTCGGAAGTGACGCTCCTCGCGCTTGAACGCGCCGGGTTCCAAACTCCGAGCCCCGTGCAGACCCATCTCATCCCTCCGGCGATGCTGGGTCGCGACTGCCTTGGCAACGCCCCGACGGGCACTGGCAAGACGGCCGCCTTTCTCGTGCCGATCATCGAGAAGCTCGACGACCGCGAACGCGGGGTTCAGGCCCTGATCCTCGTGCCGACGCGAGAACTCGCCCATCAGATCGGCCGCGAGTTCGAAACGCTTTCCCATGGCCGGCGTCTCCGCGCCGCGGCCATCGTGGGGGGCGAGTCTATGTTCAAGCAGATCAAGCTCTTGCAGTCCGGCTGCCAGATCGTGATCGCCACCCCGGGCCGGCTGATGGATCTCATGGATCGGAACGCGATCCGGCTCGACAAGGCCCGCTTCGTGGTCCTGGACGAGGCCGACCAGATGCTCGACATCGGGTTCCGCCCGGCCGTCGAATCGATCATGGACGCCTGCCCGACGCCCCGGCAGACGTTCCTCCTGTCGGCCACCATGCCGCGCGAGGTTCGTGACCTGACGCGACGTTACCTGGTCGACCCGGCCGACGTCCGCCTGATTCATGAGGACGAAGACGCGACGATCCCGGCCATCCGCCAGGCCTTCGTCATGGTCGCCCCCGAGCGAAAGCTCGAGCTGCTCTTTCGATTGTTGGAACGCGAGCAGCCAACTCGCGCCATCGTCTTCTGCCGCACCAAGCACGGGGCGGACAAGGTGGGCAATCTGCTCCGTAACGATGGATTCAAGGCCGAGGCGATGCACGGCGACCTGTCGCAGGGGCAGCGAAATCGTGTCCTCGCGGCCTTCCGGTCGGGACGGCTCACGACCCTTGTTGCGACCGATGTCGTCGGCCGCGGGATCGACGTGCCGGGTATCTCTCACGTCGTGAATTTCGATATCCCGGAAGACCCCGAGCACTATGTCCATCGCATCGGCCGCACCGGCCGGATGGGCAAGGACGGCGCGGCATTCACCTTCATCTTGCCCGATCAGGGTAAGCTCCTGGACCAGATTGAGAAGTCGATCTCTCGTCGACTCGATCAGGACCAGGTCGAGGGGGTTCCGACGCTCTTGAGGCCGATGACCGCCCCGAAGCGCGGCCAGCAGGGCCGTCCGTTCCAGGGAGGCGGTCGCGGCCGTCGGATGGCACCCGCGGCCCCGCAGCATCGCCGAGGTCAGGGCCTGCCCGTCGGCAGCGGGATTCGCCGCAAGCGATCGAATTCGCCCCAGCGTACCTCCTGATCGTCCTCGACAAGTCCCGAAACGCGTCAGGTCATCCATCGCGGCTGGCCTGACGCGTTTCTTTGCGCGCTTGCTTGACCCGTCCGGCCACTCATGGCACATTCGGACGTCCCTCGATCTTCCGGACCCGTGAGAAAGACCTCGTCCCATGGCGCAACGCTTTCGCTTGAACGTGCGTCAATGGCCCCGGCAACGCTGGATCGGGATCGGCCTGATCTCTGCAAGCCTGCTCGCTCTCGGCTGGTGGTCGAGCCTTTTTCTCGGAGGCGGAGAGACGCCGGTTTTTCCCCTGCCGATGGCCGAATCGCCGGTAGAACCATCGCAACTGCCCCAGGTGCTCGACGACGACTTCCTCTACGGGGCTCGTGGCGATGATGATCTGCTGGTCAAGATCGACCCCAGGACGGGCACGGCGACCCGCCAATTCGAGATGGGTCTACGTCTGGGCGTCGAAGAGCTGGTGATGGACCCTTCGGGACGCATTTTCGGCATTGCGGGAATCCTCACCGGCTATCTCTTTCGGGTCACTCCGGAAACAGGAAAGAC
Organism: Planctomycetota bacterium; assembly: GCA_028291545.1. Taxonomy (GTDB): domain Bacteria; phylum Planctomycetota; class Planctomycetia; order Isosphaerales; family Isosphaeraceae; genus JAQGHR01. Next base: position 121,438 of record JAQGHR010000040.1, read on the forward strand.
CGTCAAGATCGCGGACATTTCCGGTGCATCGAAGACCTATAAAGTGCTCGAAGCCATGGCGTTCGTTGACGGAGTTCTTTACGCCTCGGCGAGTTCGGACGACAGTTACTGCGGTGACTGTGCGAATCACCTGATCAAATTGGATCTGGCCACGGGCAAGGCCAGCGAGATCGGCACTTTCGGCCCCGATTTCCTCAACATCGAGGCGATGGCCTACTCGCCTCGTCACGGTCTGATCGGCGCGGACATCGGCACCCTGATCGGGCCCGATTTTCGCGAATTTCACACCCGCCCCGCACTCGTCAGGATCGACTTGTCCTCCGGGCAGGCCACCAAGATCGGCGACCTGCCTCCGAAGACGGACGTCCTCGTCCCAAACGCGACCAACAACAAACTGAGCCCGTTCGGCCCTTTCCTTTGCGGGATGACGTTTGCCCCCGACGGCACGCTCTACGCTTCGACCTTTCCCACCCATTTCGGGGGAGATTCAAGGCTCGTGCGCGTGAACCCCGAGACGGCGAGCGTGATCGATGTCGGCTCGATGGGCTTGAAAAACGTGGATGGAATCGTCTACGTCCGCCCCCGAAAACCGACGGAACCAAAGACCGGCCCATGATGCGCCGGAGCTTGGCTCGCCGCAGTCGCTCCGATCAAGAGCGCAGGCCGTCCTACACGTCCAGTCCGACCGCCCGCATCAGGGCCAGGGCGTTGCTCTTCTTCACGACCCCAGGCCGCATGGTGTAATCGAAGCGCATCACTCCGTCCTCAAAGTGATCTTCGAAGTGGACATTCGCGGCCCGAGGCGTAAGCGTTTCGCCCACCTCGGCCAGCGCGAGGTCGTGGGTCGTGACCAGGCCGATCGCCCCGCGATCGATCAGGCCGCGAACGATCGCCGAAGCCCCTTCGAGCCGGTCGTGCGAGTTCGTCCCGTGAAGGATCTCATCGAGTAAGAACATCAACGGCAAGGGGCCGCCGGTGAGATCCACGACCTGTCGTAGTCGGAGGATTTCCGCGTAAAATCGCGATTTTCCCTCCTGAAGCGAGTCCTGGATTCGCAGCGTCGCGCCGATCGCCACCGGCGAGATCCGGAGCCGTTCGGCCTTCACCGGAGCGCCGGCCAGCCCCAGCACCACATTCACACCCACGGAGCGGAGGAGCGTGCTCTTGCCCGACATATTCGAGCCGCTCACGATCAAGACGCACGGCTCGCCTCCCAATCGGAGGTCGTTGCGGACACAAGATGAGTCCGGCAATAACGGATGTCCCAGGGCGGTTGCCTCGAGGATCGTCCCGGCCGGATCCGCAATCTCGGCGAACGGGTCGTCGGGATTTTCAAAGCTGTAGGCCGCGATCGAACTGATCGCCTCGAACTCCGCCATCGCCGACACCCATCCGGCCACGTCGCGGCCCCATCGCCTCCTCCACCCTTCGACGGCCAGCGCCACGTGAGTCCCCCAGAGCCACAGCAAGGAGGACGGCGCGAAGAACATATTTCTCCGCCACTCCAGGCGATCGACCGTTCTGTGCAGCGCTGAAATCCGCGATGACGCTGTCTGGCCATCGGCCATCAAAGCGAAGCGCAACCTCGTCAGCAGGGCGGAGGCAAATGACTCCTGTTCGATCCGGTCCAACGTCGCCGCGAGCATGGCCAGTTCATCGGCCCGCCGCGAGACCCGCTCAAGGATTCGGTTGCATCGCTTCATCAGCCAGAGGGCGAACGCCGCCTCGGCCACGAACACCGCAAGGACGGCTCGACCATCGAAGTTGAAGAAAAGCCATCCCACCACGGCCACCGTTGCCCCGATCGCCAGAATCGCGGCGGCGGACCGGGCCTGCCCTAGCGGGATCGGTACCCTTTCCGCGCACCAGGCCGCCAGGCCCTCGACATCCACGACGTCGCCCAGGCCCTCCCCGAGTCGAGCGAGATCTTCTCTCAGGTCGAGCCTCTCACGCAATTCCGCGATGGCCTCCTGGCGCAGCGCGATGGTCGCACGATCCGCGGGCGCGAGAAGCCAGGACGCCAGCACAGCCTCGCCTTTGCGCGTCCGCGCCGTCGAAAGCCTCTGGAACAGCGATCCCTTCCCGAACAGGTCGAGATCGGCCGAATACGGGTGGGTCGGATCAAGAAACCGAGATCCGTCCCCGCCAAGCCCGATCCACCGGTCGTCGACCCGCGCCAGCCCTCGCTCATAGACCGCGATCGCCTTCTTCGCCCGATCGCGAGCCCGTCCGGCTCGCTCGTGCAGGCGGATCAGTCCCAGGAAGCCTCCCGCCGGGATCAGGAGCCACCATGCCGAGAGCCAACCGGCCACAACCGACGCCCAGGCCAGTGGGATCGCGAGCAGGACCAGTACGAGCCTTCCATTTGCGATCGCCGCATCACGCCGGTCCTGGACCGCTTCTACCTCGCGTGCAACGACCAGGCGCCGCGTGTATTCCTCACGAGGCGAACGAGAGGCGATATTCAAGGAATCGAGATCCTGAGCCTGAGAGGGGGACTTGGGGCAAACCGTCGTGCAAGAATCTCACAGGTTACGAAAAACAACCCCGCCTGGCCACGTTAGTGCGACCGGACGGGGAGGATGTTCGACGAGCCTCGGAACCTCTCAAACCTGGACGACCTTCCTGCGACTCCAACCATAGCCCCCAAGGCCGATCAGGCCCCCGATCCCGGCCAAGGCGAGGCCCGAGGGCTCCGGAACCGGTCGGAGTTCCGTGCCCGTCGAGCCCGAAGTTCCCAAAGACGTCGGGTCGCTGAAACCCAGAAGTGTCCCCGTCGTGGCATAATTGTTCGGCCCAACCTGCGTCCATGTCGGGAAATCGGCGAGGTAGGTGGTGAAGAACGAAACGATGGTCTGTGTCTGATTGCCCTGCAGGGCGGTGATCATATCTCCCTCGGTGAAATCCGGGAACAGCGTATCCCAGGACTTGTTATTCAGGAGGATGTCGGCCGCGACTGTGTTATCGAACATCAGGATAACGCCGATGCCACCCGGATCGCTGGCATTGGCGTATGTGCCGATCAGCGTTGAGTACTGTGTGTAAGCGGAGGGTTGGTTGGGAACCTCCTGAAGGAAGGACTGCATGTCCAGCGTGCCGGCGGGGATGTTCGCGAGTGATTGGGCCCAGGGGATCGAGAAGAAAGCCGGTACGGGCGACACGGAACCCGGTGCCGCGTACGCGAAATACGGATTGTCGATCTCCACCGACGAAAGCGTCGTCACGCCAAAGGAGGCGTTGTACGTGATTAGACTGGCCGTCGCTTGCCGTCCCGCTCCGAGCAGCAACGCCAGAACCGTCACCGACCTGATCAGCCGCTTCATATCAGGATTCCTCCCTGTTCGTCATCGAACTCGTTACCAGCACCGCGTCACCGTGCCGATTGAGAAATCCTTACGAATCCCTGCTCCATATGCAACGGTTTCCGCAAACCCTGGGGCATAATTACAACGCGACATGTCAGCCCATCTCTCCTACTCTGCGCAAACTCTCGGAGCTCGTAATCCCAAAAATCTGTAGCCGCCGCGGTTGCCGCCGGCTTACCGGTGTCCGCCCCAGCGACTGCACATGGGTCAGAACAATTCGCCTGGGAGCACGCTACGGATGTGAGAGTCTACCGCCCGCCCAAGCATGGCGGCGTCTCGCCCCTTTGCTCACGAAGTCGATAAGGGCGCGGGTCTGTCCGTTCCCGTTGAAACTCTCACGCTTCGACCCGGCCATGAATCGAGCAAACGTCCGTGACACGCCATTTTCGGGCCCAAGACCTGGCGATTGAGAGGCGGACTCCACACGGATAAACTTCTTGAGATGCGTTCAAGCGGGTAGCGGGAATCGAACCCGCATGTCTAGCTTGGGAAGCTAGCGCTCTACCACTGAGCTATACCCGCACTTTCCACGATTAGCGAAAGCGAACTCTTCAGAACGCCAAATCTGGCCACGACCGTCGCATTATCCTCGATCAACTTAACACTTCATCGATCTCTTCCGCAAGTCTTATTGGAAGCGACCCAAACTTCAATGACCGGGGTGGGGCTCGAACCCACGACCAACGGATTAACGTACTGCATCGGCTTTCACCGACCGCCCGCATTGAGAAAATTCGGGGCGTTGCGAGTCTGGACTCTCCCATCGCCATCGCAGGCGTACCGCGTCGAGTCTCTGAGGCTGGGACCGACGATCCGTCGGACCCTTGCCTGCTGATTGCCCAATCCCCTGCCTTTTCAAACCGTCACGCTTGCCGTTACCAGCGACGTTGTGGTGGCAGGGGCTCTGAGGGGGTCCCAGCAAATTGCGGCATTCTCATCTCGCGGTTCTGTGATCTTCCCGCGAGAGGCTCCTATTCTTGAGCTCGGCGCGATCGCCAAGCTCGGGTTGAAGTCCGTTGCTCTACCGACTGAGCTACCCGGTCAGGGTCGGCGAGGTTATCGCCAGGGGCTTAGGATAAACTGCGGGAGTGCCTGGCGTCCAGACCCAGGACGGAATCGTGGTGGGTTCAGATCGGCGTCGCACCTGTTCCGCTGGACGTGAAAGAATTATTCAACATAACACTTGCCGCTCACCAAGGCAGGCGTTAGAGTCCCATTGGGATGGACTCCCGCGCGGCCGAGGCTCTCCCAGTGCGAGGGGAGGCGGGTCAATCCCGATCCAAGGCCCCCTCCGCGGGTCTTCCCGAAGTTCGAGAGGGGAAGGCGATGGCACGTACGATCGGACTGGCTCTGCTGGCGATGACGATCGTCGCCAACGTGGCCGAGGCGGGCGAGCGTCCTCGCGTGTTTCCGACGAAAGCCCTGCTGCGTGGGCCGGATGCGGTTCAGCAGATCGCCATCGAGAGCCCGGATGACCGGGACCTGGCGGCGAAGACGATCTTCACCTCGTCCAACCCGACGGTGGCGAGCGTGGATGCCTCGGGGTTGATTACCGCGACAGGAGACGGGGGGGCGGTCGTGTCCGCCCGGGTCGGGACCGACGAGATCACGATCCCGGTCACCGTCCGGGATTTCGTGACGCCACCGCCGATCCACTTCACGAATCAGATCGTCCCGATCTTCACCAAGCTCGGCTGCAACTCGGGCGGATGCCACGGCAAGTCCGGCGGCCAGAATGGTTTCCGGCTGAGTTTGCTCGGGTTCGAGCCCGAACTTGATTACGAAACGCTCGTGAACGAGGGCCGGGGGCGTCGCCTGTTCCCGGCGGCCCCGGAGCGCAGCCTCCTGCTGACCAAGGCCACGGCCAGAGTGCCGCACGGAGGGGGACGGAAATTGGATCCCCGCTCGCACGAGGCGACCATCCTCTCGCGATGGATTGCATCCGGCATGCCCGTGGGACCGCCGGATGCCCCGAGCGTCTCGCGGATTGAGATGTTTCCCGTCAGTCGCACAATGACGTCGGGCCAGCGACGGCAACTGGTGGTGACTGCGGTCTATTCGGACGGTTCCACCGAGGACGTCACGAGATTCGCCCAGTACCAATCCAACGAACCCGAGGTCGTCATCGTCGGAGAGGGCGGCCAGATCGAGGCCCGCACACTGGCCGGTCAAGCGGCGGTGATGGCGCGATATCAGGGGCAGGTCGCCGTCTTTCGCGCCACCGTCCCGTTCGGCACTGCGGCGGCCCAGCTCGATGCGTTCAAGCCGGTGAATTTCGTGGATGAATTCGCGGCGAAGCGATGGAAGGCGCTGGGGATCACACCGTCGGAACCCTGCACGGACGCGGAGTTCATCCGTCGAACGAGCCTCGACATCGCCGGGACGATGCCGACGAGCCAGGAGGTCCAGGCGTTCGTCGAGAGCAAGGAGGCCGGCAAGCGGCTTGGTCTCGTCAATCGTCTCCTCGATTCCCCGAATTACGCGTCCTTCTTCGCGACGAAATGGGGCGATGTACTTCGGAACAAACGCGAGGGGAACCCGCTTTTTCAGGCAAACACCTATCGATTTCACGACTGGATTCGCAAGAGCCTCGCCAACAATGTCCCATACGACCAGTTCGCCCGCGCCATCTTGACGGCCAGCGGATCGTCCGAGTCCTCGCCCCCCACGGCCTGGTATCGTCATCTGAAGACGCCCGAGCAGTTCGTGGACGACACGGCGCAGGTCTTCCTCGGCATGCGTCTCCAGTGCGCCCGCTGCCACCATCACCCGTTCGAGTCCTGGAGCCAGGACGACTACTTCGGGCTGGCGGCTTATTACGCGAAGGTCGGCAAGAAGCCTTCGCCGAACGGCCAGAAGTTGGGTCGCCAGGAGCAGGTCATTCACCTCGCGCGGTCTGGCGAAGTCCTCCAGCCCAAGAGCGGGAAGAAGATGGCGCCGAAGCCTCCCGGCGGCCTGGCACCCGTGCTTGCACCGACCGACGACCCCCGGCGAGCGCTGGCCGACTGGATGTCGGACCCGAAGAATCCGTTCTTCGCGCGCGCCGTGGTCAATCGCTACTGGTCGCATTTTTTCGGGCGAGGGATTTGCGAGCCGATTGATGACCTGCGGGTCACGAACCCTCCGACCGATCCGGAACTCCTCGACGCGCTGGCCGACCATTTCGTGAAGTGCGGTTACGATCTCAAAGCCCTGGTCCGCCTGATCTGCACGAGCCAGGTTTACGGCCTTTCGAGCATCCCGAATGACACGAACGCTCGTGACCGCCAGAGCTTTGCCCGCCACTATCCCCGGCGCATGCCGGCGGAAGTATTGCTCGACGCGATCTCCCAGGTCACCGGCTCTCCCAGCGACTTCGCGGCCCTCCCCAAGGGCACCCGCGCCATCGAGTTGCCCGACGAGTCGGTGAGCACGTCGTTCCTGGACAGCTTTGGCCGCCCGAAACGCGACACCGCCTGCGAATGCGAGCGCGTCACCGACGCGAGCCTGGGGCAAAGCCTGGTCCTGCTGAATTCCGCCGAGATCCAGCAAAAAGTCGCCAACGAGACCGGTCGAGCCGCGCTACTCGTCAAAGATACCAGGTCCGACGCTCAAAAGGTCGACGACATCTTCTGGTCGGCACTCGCGAGGGCCCCCAGTTCCACCGAATCCGCGGTGGCAGTCGCCCACGTGAAGGCGAACAAGGAGACCCCGAGAAAAGCCTTCGAGGACATCCTCTGGGCGGTGGTCAATACCAAGGAATTTCAGTTCAACAAATAGTCGTCAGGCTTACCGATGGGCACTCAAATCAAGTGTGCCTACATATTAGAATCCTGACGACGGAACGCGGGAGACGCCCTCATGCTGACCCTTCCCTGGCAACCGGTCCGAACGAGCGACGGCGTGACTCGGCGAAGCGTGCTCAGGGCGGGCGTCCTCGGCCTGGCCGGGCTGAGCCTTCCCGAATTGCTGCGGTCACGGGCGGCGGCCGGCGCGGCGGCGGCCGACGACATGTCGGTCATCCTGGTGTGGCTCGATGGCGGCCCGCCCCAGCACGAGACCTATGATCCCAAGCCGGAAGCGCCGGTGGAATTTCGCGGGCCGTTGAAGGCGATGAGTACCAGGGTACCGGGCATCCGCGTCTCGGAGCTGATGCCGGAACACGCGAGGATGATGGACAAGATCGCCCTGATCCGCTCGATGCATCACGACAACGGCGACCATTTCGCCGCGGCGCACTGGATGCTCACGGGCTACCTCGGATCGACGTCCACGGACCTCAGCCCGCAGTATCCTTCGGCCGGTTCGGTGATCGCCAAGATCAAGGGGGCGAAGAGGCCGGGCATGCCGGCCTATGTGGGATTGCCCAATACGCACTCGGTCGGGCTCGTTCCCGGCTACCACGGCGGCGCGTACCTCGGCGTGGCCTACAACCCGTTCTCCGCCGACGGCGACCCGAACTCCGAGAGCTACGCCGTCCCCAACCTCGCAATTCCCGCAGGCGTCGATCCCACGCGTCTGACCGGCCGCAAGGGGTTACTATCCGCGTTCGACACGTCGCGTCGCGACGTTGACGCGACGGGGCTCATGGACGGCCTGGACAAGTTCGGGCGCGAGGCGTTCGAGATGGTTAGCGGGCCCGCGGCCCGCGCGGCGTTCGACCTGACGAAGGAGAGCCCGCACCTCCGCGACCGATATGGGCGGAATTCCTGGGGCCAGAGCGCGTTGATGGCTCGCCGTCTGGTCGAGGCAGGCGTCCGCTTCGTGACGCTCACCTACAGCGGGTGGGACATGCATTCGAGCATCGAGCGCTCGGTCCGTAATGCGGTCCCGATGGTCGATTCGGCCGTCGCCACGCTGGTGGACGACCTGCATGTCCGCGGACGGCTCGATTCGACCATCATCGTCGTGATGGGCGAGTTCGGCCGCACCCCCCGCATCAACACCGGCGGCGTCCCCGGCTCCGATCCCGTCCCCGGCCGCGACCACTGGGGTGACGTCATGAGCGTCATGATCGCCGGCGGCGGCATCCGGGGCGGCCAGGTCATCGGTTCCTCGAATTCGCGAGGCGAGGTCCCCAAGGACCGCCCCGTCCGTCCCCAGGACCTGATCGCCAGCCTCTATCGCAAGCTCGGCATCGACCCGGAAACCAGCTTCGACAACCGATCGGGACGCCCGATCACGATCGGCGGTTCCGGCAAGCCGATCGATGAGCTATTCTGATCGCAGAGGCGTGTCCGCACACCCGTGCAGCACACGTCTGTCCTACAAATATGCGTAGCTCGCTCGGGAAACGAACCAGACCAGGTCGCCGCGGGCGACCCTGGTCGTCGTCGGCTCCGCGCGCCGAAGATGAGGGACCGTGCCAACCCGTAACGCCCCCGGGTCGGCTTGAGGCCGTCGACTCACCTGGAGGTTGCGTTCGTTCCGGTCACGGGATTGCGCTCGATCCCGCGCCCAGGAACCCGTCAAGAAATCGCGTTCGGGCGGAGTGTGCAGGCTATTGCGAACCGTGACTCGCTGATATATTACCGAGTGGGAGAGTCGCGGCAGGGACAGGAATCCCTCCGGCCCCATCAGGCCCTCCAGGGAGAAATGATGGAAAACCGCATTCGCAAGTACTTCGGGCGCGATGACTCGGTTCCCTTTCCGGTCCAGCATGAAGACCTTCGTCTGGCCGTTCAAGACAGTATCTCCTTTCTTGGCACGACCGGTACTCTTGAAGAACGCGCCTATCACTTCGACCCGACCGATGGCAACATCCCGGAACACTACCTCTATCACTTCTACCCGTCCGAGGGTAGCCGCGTCGTCTGCGATGTGTCCAACCTCACGGAAAGCCTCCCGGATACGGACCATTCCGAAGATGGTCAGCGAGTCCAGGTCCACGGTCCGGGCGACGGCTTCCCCGCCTACATCGAAATTCAGGGCGTCGACGCCGACATCGCTTACGAGGTCCACATCTACACCGGGCCGCTCCCCTTATGGGGATAGCATCCGGCCCCAAGGCTGTATCGTCAGGCGAATGGGCGGACCCGGATGGTCCGCTCTTGCGTTCTCGGACCAAGGCACCAAGGGCACGGACCTCAAGCGCTCGGAGGTCCCTTGTCCGGGATTGGGTCCTTATCGTTCGGCCCCCCGACCGCGACGACTTCTGGTCGGTGACGTCCTCGATGGTCCTTGAATTCGTCTCCGCGCTGGTGTCTGATCTCACGCGACGGTACGGAACACTCACCAGGCAGACAAGGACCCACCGTGAGCTACTCTCTCGGCACGATCACCTACAACATCGCCAAGGACTGGGACCTCGACACAATCCTCAAGCGATTGGAAGCCTTGAAGATCCCGGGCGTCGAGCTGCGAACGAGCCACAAGCACGGGGTCGAGCTTACACTCTCGCCGACCGAGCGGCGTGAGGTCCGCAAGAAGTTCGAGGATTCGCCCGTCGATCTCGCGGGGATGGGCAGCGCGTTTGAATACCACGCCGCCGACCCGGCCGAGGTGCGCCGGAACATCGAGGGGACGAAAGCCTACGTCCGCCTGGCCCACGACATCGGATCGCCCGGTGTGAAGGTCCGCCCCAATGGGGTCCCGAAGGGCGAGGACCTCGATGTCGCGTTCCGTCGGATCGGCATGGCGCTCAATGAGGTCGGCAAGGACGCGCAGGACTACGGCGTCGAGATCCGCGTCGAGGTCCACGGCGCGATCACCAGCGACGTCCCGAACCTCGCCAAGATCATCGCGTATGCCGACCAGCCCAATGTTTACGTGTGCTGGAACTCCAATCCCGGCGATGTGAAGAACGGCTCCGTGCGCGAGAACTTCGCCCTTGTCGCGAAGAAAATCCGCGAGGTGCATCTCCGCGATTTGACCGATGAATCCTATCCCTGGGTCGAGCTATTCAGGCTGCTCGACGGGATCGGATACAGCGGTTATACCCTGGCCGAGATCCCGGAAAGCCCGGACCCGATGCGCGTCCTGGCCTACTTCCGCTCCCTGTGGCTCGCGCAGTGTCAGCTCGCGCGGGTCAGATAGACACGGCACAGGGCGCCCGGCGTGGGACCTACGCGAAGTAGCCGCATTTGCGGAGATGGTCCGCGCTTCGGCGCACCCGCTCGACCCGGGCATCGAGTCCGGGCTCCGACTCCCCTCCGATTCCTTCGATCTCCACGGTATACGGACCCGCAAAGCCCTCGCCGTCGAGGATCTCGCGGATTCGCACGAAGTCGACCGAGCCCCCATCGCCCACGGCCGGGAAGTACCAGTCCTCGAACCCGCCTCGATTGTCCTTCACGTGGACGTTCCTGACATACTTGGCCACCCGCTCCAGCTCGGCAACCGGATCGACGCCCCGATTGTAATATGCGATGTTGCCGGTATCGAAATTCAACCGAATGTTCGGATGATCGAGTTCTCGCATCAGCGTCAGCATGGCTTCCGCGTTCTGGGTTGGCCCCTTGTGGGTTTCGAGCGCGATAGTCAGTTCCAGGGACCCCGCGAGATCCCCGAGTCGAGAGAGGTGGCGTAGCACGATCGCCCGTTCCGATGCGTCGGTGGGCTGGCCGGCTCCGGAAACGACGACCGCGACGCCGAACCAGCGTTTCGCGAACCGGATGCGGCGCTCGGTGAGCTCGACGCCCTCGATCGTGCGAATGTCGGCCCCGCCGACGTTGCAACCGCTCACGGACACGCCGCGCGACGCGAGCAAGTCACAGAAGGCGCGCGCGTCGGCATCGGTGGCCGACTCGGTGATTACGGCCGACTCGGGAATGACGAGCCCGCCGAAATTGTGGCCTCGAAGGGCCAGCTCAAGGTGGTCGAATCCGGCCTCCTTGACGCGTTCCGCCGCGGCCCGTACGCCGTCGGGTCCGAAACAGTTAGTGAACACGCTAAGAATTCGTCGCATCGTCCTCATCCTCGATCGGGTCGAGCGCGACGGGAACCTCGGCTTCGGGATCGACGATCCTCAGCGCTCGTCGTCCCGTCAACACATCGAGCAAGGTCTGCCCGCAGACCTCACCTCGCCAGCCACTCAGCAGTGCCGGCCGTCGCGCTTCCGGACGTCCGGAGACGTGCCAGCGAATCAAGTCCTTGAGATCCGCGCTCGAACCGACCAGGCTGGTCGCGACCTTTTTCTGGGTCGCGCACTGGTTCAAGGTCGCATTCATCAGGCTCACGACCATCGCCAGTCCCGGTCCGTCCTCGTGGCGTTCGGCGTGCTCCGGAAGATCCTCGGGCGAGACGTTCTGGGCGTCGGCAATCAAGGTCAAGATCTCGTTCGATCTCGCGAGCAAGTGCGGTCGGTTGAAATCGCGTAGCGCTTCCAGGTCACGACGACTGGCCGGCTGCCTCTTGGCGATGGCGACCAGAAGGTCGTCACGCAAGACCTGCCTGAGCGGCCGGTTCGCCCGTCGTGAGTCATCTCGCCGCCATTCCGAGAGCCTTCGAGCCACTTCCAGTCCACGGCGGCTCAGTTGCTGTAAACCGGAGAGCCGTCGCCACCGGTCCTCGTCATCGCGGGCTCGAACTGACTCGATCAGCGATCGATACTCGATCTCCGCCCACTCGCGCCGATCAAGAGCGTCCAATCTCGCATTCAGGGTGTCGGCAACCTCTAGCAGGTAGGCCACGTCGTCGAGGGCATAGCGAACCTGCCCGGCGCTGAGCGGCCGTCGCCTCCAATCGGTGCGTGTCTCTCCGCCCGCCAACGAGACACCGAGCGTCTGGGAGACGAGGTTGCCGAGCGACAACGGGTAGCCGAAGCCGACGAGGGCCGCGGCGACCTGGACATCGACCACTCTCTCGGGCAGGCGGCCCGACCGGATTCGACCGATGCGAAGATCCTCGCCCGCGGCATGCATCACGACTTCGATCTCGGGATCGTTTACCACGTCCCAGAACGCGGTCAGATCACCGACAGCGAGCGGATCGACGACCACATGACGCTCGCGGGTCGCGACCTGGATCAGGCAGAGGACGGGCTCAAAAGTGTCCTCGGAGACAAATTCGGTATCAAATGCGAATCGCGCCGAGTCCCGAAGGTGCGCGACAAGTCGCTCCAGATCGCTGGCATTCGTGACGAGTGGTTCCGCCGGAGCTTCAGCCATGGCCAACCTGCGCGCGCCGCGCCCCGCACACTCTCCTCCTCCCGTAACGAGGCAAAGCGAGGGGCTCGTCCGTGATTATCGACGCTCGCTCGATGATGAGCAAGGGTGCCCCCAAACCGTCCGAACGCTTCTTTCGAAGATCTGTGACGCACTCACGGACAGGATCATGGGGGCTTCGCGATTCGCGAGCAGACGTCCGGCGAATTCGGCTGATTGATCCTCGCGAATCCGGAATCCTCCCTTCCGGGTCGCCATTGAGAGGCGGTCCGGATTGTGGTTTGGCCCCGAAGTGGCATGGAAGAACCGTCGAGAACGCCTCGGAGAAGCGATCCGGACGGGTGCCGTTCAGCCCGGAATGGGCTGGAGAGATCCGGCCGATTCGGGCTCGGAAATCGTCTGCTGGATAGCTCGTGAGAATCGGGCCGCATCGGCGGATTCCGCGATTAATCTTTACGACATTTGCGATGATCATCCTGACGTCTGAGATCTTGATTCCCGTTCGCCGGCGAGACCTAGCTGAAGAGGAGTTTCGATTCCACTCAGGGGATTTTTATTCCATCGCCGGGCGCCGAGGTGCGAGCGAGCGGAGATCCGAGACGGACGGAAAAAAACACAGGTTTAGTCACAAAACATTCTAATTAGACCAAATAATCATCCAATTTCCGTCCGCTCAAGGCATGGACGCGCTCAGGAACGCGTCAATTTCGTCGAGGAGATTCCTGCCCCCGACCATCAGGCCAAACCCGTGACTCGCCCCCGGGATGATCTCCAACCGGTTGGGGACGCCGACGGAAGAAAGCTTGTCGGCTAGCCCGGTCGATTGGGACACATTCACGAGCCAGTCCCTGGAACCGTGGACGATCAGGAATGGGGGATCGGTCGCCGCGACGTGACTGGACGGCGATGCGGAGGCGTACCGACCCGGTGCTTGCTCCGGGCTGGCTCCGAGAAATTGACGGATCGGCCCCGAGGCCCCCGCACTCCTCGCGTCGAGCGCGGAGAGATCCGTGGGACCATAGAAATCGACGACGGCCTGCACGCGAGCAGAGACAACCTGCGCGCTCGAAGTCCCGACGGCCGGCCCATCGGGATTCACGGCTCCGTCCGGGTAGGTGCCGAGGAGCGCCGCGAGATGCCCACCGGCGGATTCACCCATCGCGGCGATCCGATTCGGATCGGCCCCAAGCTCCGTCGCATGGGACCGAACCCAACGGACGCTGTCGCGCACATCCTCGAAATTGGTCGGCCAGCTCGGCGATCGCGGGGCCGACAGCCGATAATTCGGAGCCACCACGATGTATCCGAGCTTCGCGAATGGGGCCACAATCGGCTCGTATTCTTCCTTGCTGAACTTCCGCCACCCACCCCCGTGGATCGCCACGATTACTGGTCGTCCGCCTGCTGGGGCCGGTCCGGCGGGAAGGTAGACGTCCAGCTTCTGGCGATCCCCCGCAACGTCGCGGTAGGTCACATTTTTTTCGACTCGCACCGATCGCTCGGTCAGCGAATGCGACCGCTCAACATGGCTCGCCCACCCGTGGTGCTGACCTTCGCCGGCCCGATGTGGCGCGCCGCGTCCCGAAATGGATGACAACAACGCGCGATTTTCCAACGCCTGCGGAGACGCCGGTATGAACGGACGACGGCGATCCAGTCGTCTTGGCGGTCGCGGCAGGCTCATATTTGACCGTCCCCGATCCGATCTCGCCGGTCGTCCCGGTTGGGTGGACCTGGTTCGCTGAAAACAGTCTCAGGCGTGTGCCAAGACGCCTGAACTCTGCCTCCCGGCGGCACGGAGTCAACTGGTGGGCCGTCCAGCGGCGTAATTACCCCCGCTAGAGTCCGAGGGGATTCCTCGCACAACACCTCACGGACCGTAGAGAACATATCCGGCCCAATGAACGGGATCACGGAATTTCGGGTCGCGAGCCACGGCGGCTCGGGCGTCCGAGAAGGCCGTCATCGCGGAGGTTCCCGAGGCAAGGGACGCGTAGAACGCGAGGAAGAAGCGTTGCGCGGACTCGGCGGGAGGCTCCCAGAGCGTGAGCAGCACCGATTCGGACCCGGTCAATAACCCCGCGCGGGCCATCGCGAGAAGCCCGTCGCCCGTCGTCCCGTGGCGATCGGAAATCGACAGGACGAGCACCCGCGCTCGCAGGGGGATCTCGCTCAACTCCTGAGCGGAGAGCCGGCCGTCGTCGTGCGACGGCGACGCACCTGCCGTCAGGCAGAGTTCCGGCTCGCCGGAACCGGAGGCGATCGCTTCAAACACGGCCCTCGACGACAGGTGGATGGCGGCGTAACTTGACAGGCGATCAACCTTGAGGCGATCGGCACGAGCCGCACTCCCGCGCCAGAGTTGTGCGGACCAGGGCGGTGCCCGAAGGACGGCGAGGAGCGGCTCCGACCGAGGACTTCCGTCCGGATCCACGAACAGCAACCTGCGATCGGACGGCCGATCGGGGCGTTGATCGTCTCGCATTGCTGCGAGGAACGAGGCCGCCGGCAAATAGCTCACGGCTCGTCCCTCCAGGAGCCGCGAGCCTCGACCCAGGATTTCGATCGGCATCCCCGCCGAGGCAGGGCTCGGCACCAGGAACAGCCGGGTCACGCCGGCCAATTCCGCCTGAAACGGCAGGATCAACGCGTCATGAAGCCTCGCCTCGTGCGAGCCGTTCGAGGACTTCGTCGTGGCGGATAGAAGCAGATCGGGCTCTGCGCCGAGGCTCAAGATCGCCCCCGGGGTCGTCGGTGAGCGTGGGGAAAGGGGTCGTCCGCCGTCGCCGAGCGCCGAGCGCCAGGATTGCACGGTGCGGACCAATTCCGATCGACGCATCGGCAATCGCTTCGCTGACAGCACGCCCGTGCTTTTCACGATCACGCCCAGCATCGACTCGGGTCCAACCTCCGCGAAGACCAGGATCGCCTCGCCTTCGGCCAGCTTCAGGGCACTTACGTCCATCGCGGTCGTTGGGTCATGGATGGCAAAGACCCGATCGTGTCCCGCCAGGGCCGATTGGAGGCGTCTCAGCTCAACCTCGGCCGCCTCCGCCTCGGCTCCCCCGCTGGTCGTTCCTTGCCGTTCCAGTTTCGCCCGCGCTTCTCGGAGTGCCTCCGCCTGCATGAACTCGGCGGCGGATAGCCCGAGTGCGGAAATGCCCGTCCGGCCATCGGCGTGAACCTCGGCGGGTCGCATCGCCGAGAGGGCTTCGATCGCGGCGAGTGTCTTCTCGGGTTGCGTCCCCGCAAATTCGCACCGAGCCAGGCCTCGCAAGGCGCGGGCCGATGCGTCGAGGATCGGACGCGACGCCCGGCGAAGTCGATCGATCCCATTGAGCGGGCGCAGCTTCCTCACCACGGAGGAATGCAGTGACGCCGCTTCCGCGTGGCGCCCCAGGCTCTCCAGGATCTCCGCCCGAGCCAGTTCGGCCTCGATCGCCAGGTCTTCCCGGTCCCCGTTCCGAGGTCCTCCCACGGCAACGGCCAGGTCCGCGGCCTCTCGCGCCGATGGGCTCCGATTCGGGTCACGCAGAGAGAACAACACGTCCAGTTGAGCCGCGTACAAATCCTTCTGCGACGACCCGGCTGGCGGTTCGTTCGGGAGACCGGCGGAACGGCGACAGATCGCCCTGCGAAGCGCCCCTACCGGGTCCGTGACGGCCATTCGTTGCAGCGTTACCGCAGCCTCGGCCCACCGCCCGAGCGCAGCCAACGAAGAGGCCCGGCCCAGGGCGGTCTCTCGTTGCAGAGACGGACGCTCGTCGTCTGACAGCCTCTGGAGCAGGCGACCGTCGATGGCTTCCGCACCCGCCCAGTCCCCTCTGGCGTAGGCGAGGGCGGACGCGACCCGATCCAGCTCGACCACATGGCCGAGGACCGTATCGATCCGGGCCGCTTCCTCCACTCCGGTGAAAATCCGCTGCGCGGACCGGCGATCGCCTCGATCCAGGAAGACCCAGGCCAGGGCGGCATCGCACAGGATCGCCTGCCGCTCCAGGGACCGCGCACACTGTCGATAGAGCCTCGCGGCCCTCGTCAATGCGGCCATCGCCTCCGCCGATGACTTCCGATCGTCGCGGCCGACCACGCGCTCGAAGGGCCGGCTCAACATCAGGCCTCGCCAGAATTCCATGTCGGCCTCGCGATCCGTCAAACCTTCACGCGAGAACGCCGAGCGGGCCACCTCCAGCTTGCGGATGATCCTCGTGCTTGACTCACCGCCCGCCTGTTCGATCGCGGCCTCCATCGCCAGGATCTCGCCGAGATCGGCCGGAGAGAGCGTTGGATGCTCCGCCATTTTCCCGAGCTCGACCGCCAGGCCCGCCATGCCTTCGCGCCGGGACTTTTCCCAGATCGAATCGAGGCGCGTCTGAATCTTGGGGGTCGCATTCGGACGTGCCCCGGGCCTCGGACGCGCGAATCGCAACTCGGGGCGGAACGCCCATTCCGGCGTTTCGTCCAGACAGATCGGCGAGCCTCGGCGCCCGATCGTGTCTCGCTCGATGATCTCGACGCGCCCCGACCCATCCCCTACCGCAAGGCGGGCGCTCACCGGGTCGACGGCGACGACGACCATTCCTTGATGACCGGTTTCCTCGCGGACATCATCCAGGCGTAACGCTCCCGAGACCGAGGCCGGGATCATGAGCAACGAACGATCCGATCCGACCACGACCCAGGGATTCTCGCCGCAGAATGCGAGGGAGGAGGACGCGGACGGCAGGCGGAATCGTCGCGATGGCCCCTTCCCATCAAGCGGCTGGACCTCGATGGAGGGACCGTCGACAAGTCGAGCCAGGCGTTGCCCATCGGCGGAGATCGCCAGGTCACGCGCCGAGCCGGAGCGTCGTGCTTTCCCGATCCCATCGGCGCGCACGGTCCATGTCGAGCCGTCGTCGTGGGTCGCCAATACCGTGCTGGGATCGGGCAGGAGGCCGAGCCGCGTGACGGCCGATCGCGATCCGCTCGCGACCTCGGTAAAGGCGCGCTCCAACCGGTCCTCCCCGACGAGTCGAAACCGCCCCACGCTCCCGTCCGTCCGGCCCACGAAGAGGTCGGTCTGCCCCGAAAGCCCACGAGTGACGGCAAGCGCCGAGACGGGCCCGCAATTTACTCTCGCGATCGGCCGTGCGGGGTCCGTCGCGGTGTTCCACAGACACAAGCCCGACAGGTCCCCGGTCGCCGCTCGATGGTGCCCGAGGATCGCGAGAGCCCGGACCGGCGGCGTCTCCGGCGGAGCCCCAACGCGCCGCGACGCCATTCCTGGCTCCATCTGATACACGAAAAACCGACCGTCGGTATGCCGCACCCCGACGCGACGAGGCGCGGAGGTTCCCCCCCAGGCAATCGCGGAGACTCCCGAAACCGTGCCGTCGGGCGGGAGGAGTGCGAGAGCATGGACAGCCGCAACGGACGATTTAGCCTTGGCGGCAATTGGCATCGTCTGCGGCGACGGAGCGTGCGATCCCCCGCAGCCGTAGGCGGAGAGGAAAGCGATCCAGACCACACCGCGACATCCTTGCCGCCGAGGAATCATGCCAGAGAGCCCAGGAAACGAAGGATCGCGGAGTTCGCCGCCGTCGGATTCTCCATCGGCGCAAGGTGCCCGGAATCCGGGATCACGACCAGTTCCGCGGACGGCAGCCCGTTCGCCATCGCCCTGGACTCGGCCATGGGGATCAACGCATCGCTCACGCCGGCGAGGACCATGGTGGGTATCTTGATCCGTCCCAGGTCCGCAGTCCGATCCGGTCTTACCGCCAGACCTCGCAGCGTGCCCGAGACCGCTCGCGCCGGCGTGCGGGACATGACGCGATGACTTTCTTCGATGAGATCGGGCCGTGCCCGCCGCGTCTCGGCGGCAAAGAGCCGCGGCAACATCGTGGCCACGACCGGCTCGACGTCTCCGGTGCGATCGACCTCCCTGGCGAGGTCCTCCCGAACCTGTGCCGTCTCAGGCGCGTCGGCACCGGCGCGGGTATTCATGAGCATGAGCCCGCGCAGACGCTTGGGAAAGCGCACCGCGATCGATAGCGCGACATAGCCTCCCATCGAGAGCCCGCCGATGACGATCGGTTCGGTGATCCGAAGCGCGTCGAGCAGCTCGATCACGTCGTTCGCCAGGTCGTCCACGGGATAAATCCCCTCCGGCGCGGCGGACTTGCCGTGTCCCCGAAGGTCGGGCGCGATCACTCGATACATGGAGCCGATCGTCCCGAGCTGGGCGTCCCACATGCTATGGTCGAGCAGCAGTCCATGGAGCAGGAGCACAACCGGTCCGGGACCATCGTCTTCAAAGTTGAGCAGCATGGTCGACGGCTCCACCGAGATAGGTCGCAGCTCCTCGTCGAGGCGCGAAGGGGATTGTATGTCACGTTCCATCAAGGGGTCAATCGTCGTCATCGGCGCCCCGCGAGCGCACGCCTCTCGCGTGCGAGTTTCATGCCGAACGTAACGCCAAAGTTGCTGTAGCGATCTTG
Organism: Planctomycetota bacterium; assembly: GCA_028291545.1. Lineage (GTDB taxonomy): Bacteria > Planctomycetota > Planctomycetia > Isosphaerales > Isosphaeraceae > JAQGHR01. Next base: position 140,368 of record JAQGHR010000040.1, read on the forward strand.
ATCTGTGCGGCCGGGCCTGATGCGTCCCGGTCCATCCTGTCCGTCCGCTCAACCGCCCTGACACGATTCCCGGGGCTTGCGAGAACTTCCCGCGTGCGGCATCGTAAGGCAAGTGAACGATCCCCAGCTTGCTCCAAATGCAAACGTGAGCTCGGTGCAAGGGCGGGAATCCATCAACATAGTTCCCGATTCACGTTTCCGAGAGAGAAAAAGGGCACCTTCATGCTATGCACTGCCGTTTTCGCCCTGGCGACTCTCTCGTTCGCCGATGACTTCGACCGGCTCGAAGGCCCCTCGCTTTCCGGCATCCCCAAGCACGCCGACTCGATGGCGAGGGAGTCGCTCACGATCGTCGAACTCGGGGCCCTGCCGAACATCCTCGCCGGTGCGCGATCGCCGTTTCTCGTCGTGAAAACCGACGAGGGGAACTACGCGAGGCTCCTGGTCTCGCCCGCGCTGCGAAAGCCGCCGGGAGGGCAGGGGGAGCCGATCCCGATCCTCATCGTCGAGCGATTCGACACCTTCGAAGGCAACTCCGCGACCCGTCGTATCGCCAGGGGCCGGGACCTGACCCTGTTCGACGGATTTCGGCTCGACCTCGATTCCGGCCAGGTCGTTCCCGACGGACAAGGGGGCGATCTCCAGTTCGTCGGCAAAGGCGAATCCGGCGCACGCTTGACGGCGACGAAACCGGCACAGATATTCACGCTTGCCAAGACACCTCTGCCCACCTCGGCCGGCGGCTCGAAGCCTTCCGTAGGGCGAACAATCGCACCGGAAGACTTCGCCGGCACCTATCGCCTCTTCGCGAACGGCCAATCCTCCGGGCGTCTGGAGCTGAAGGTGGGCGAAGGCGGCGGCGTGACGGGACGATTCCGTTCGGACCAGACGGGAGGCGCCTACAAGGTCACCGGCGATGTGGGCAAGGACTCACCTAACCGCATCCGGTTCAGCGCGGAGTTGCCCCGGACCCGCCAGGAATTCGATGGCCTCCTGTTCTTGGATGGCAAGGGGGCCATCTCGGGCTCTTATACCTTGCTCGATCGCACGTTCGGATTCTTCGCGGTCCGAGAAGGCGGCACGTATCTTCCCGACGGCGAGGATCTGGGCGGTAAGGGCATCGAGGCCGAGAGGCCCGCCAAGGTCGTCGTCGATCTCACGTCCGCCGGCTGTACCCTCGCCGGGAAGAGCCTTGATGATGCGAGACTAGCCACCGCGATGAAGGCCGCCGTCAATGCCGAGCCCTCGTCTTGGGCGCAGATTCGCGTTGCGAAGGATGTCCCGGCGGGCCGCCTCCTGAAGGTCATTGAGATCCTGACGGAATCGGGTGCGACCACCATCCGCGTGCTTCCGAGCGAGACGGCCAAGCCTTGAGGCAGAACGCTTCAACTTTCGATCGGAAATGCCGGTTCGCTTGCTTGCGTCGTGTTCGGGGCACCTGTAGGATCGAACCGCTCCTTTTGTTCCTCGGAATGAGGCGGTTCTTTCGTGCCCCGCAACAGGCCCCAATTCGCTGGTCGACGACTCAACCGCGCATGGGCGCTGGCGATCGTCCTGGCGCTGGGGATGATCATGCTGGGCGGCCCCGGTCGCGCACAAGCCTCCCCGGGTGCTCCGCATCACCATTGTGCCTGCGAAGAGGCATGCCGCGGGGCGTCTTGTTGCTGTGCCAGCCCGGAGCCGAAAGCGCCATCGCCTCCGGTCCGGGCGAACACGCCAATAGCCTCCAATCCTTCCGTCCCCTGCCTCGGCGGGCTGCCCTGCGGGGGCGGGGATGCTCCCTCGATTCCTCAGGGGACCTCGGCCCCGAAGGCGGCACTCTCCGAGAGTGGCCTCCTCTTCGATCTGCCGTCCGGCAAGCTCGGGGAACCGTCCGGAAATCGAGCCATCCCGGCGACCTATTTCGCGCGACTCGACGATCCCCCCGAAACGACGCGATGAGCTGACATACTCCGTCCGCCATGCCCACCCGGGGCCTTGCGCCCGGGTCACGCGCCGTCGTCGTATTCGCGTCGATCGATCATCATCGCAGCTCGCTGCGTGGAGTCATCTCCGCGTGCGCTGTTCGCGCCTACCTCATTCATCGAGGCTGTATTCCATGCGCTCCTCACGTCGTGCGTTTACTTTGATTGAGCTACTGGTTGTGATCGCGATCATCGGAGTCCTGGTCGCCCTCTTGTTGCCCGCCGTCCAGGCGGCACGCGAGGCGGCCAGGCGCGCTCAATGCACCAACAACCAGAAGCAGATCGGGATCGCCCTCCACAATTACCACTCGTCCGTCGGCAGTTTCCCGGTCGGATTCCTCTTCCCGGCGTTCGCCAGCCCGACCGGTAGCAACGCCCAGGGCATCCCGGACCTTCACTGGCGGTGGTCGGTCCTGGCGCAGTTGTCTCCTTACATGGAGCAGGCGGCCGTCTATAACGCGATGAACTTCAACTGGCCGATCGCGCCGGGGGTGGGCTCGACCGGACCGTTCGCCGGCTACCCAGCATTCAAGCCATTCCCCGCGAACTACACCGCGATGACCACGAAAGTCGCCAGCTTCTTCTGCCCGAGCGACGGGACCGACACGCACGCAACGCTGATCGACGGCGTCACCGCGTTCGGGGGGACGAATTATCATTTCTGTACGGGCGACGGCCAGCCCGGAAGCGGTCACGTCGGGGACGCGGGCGACCCGACCAACGGGGCCCAGACGGCCGATGGCGCCTTCGTGCTCGGCCCCCCGCAAACCATGGCCACCATCCTGGACGGATCGAGCAGCACGGTCGCGGCCTCGGAGCAACTGATCGGACCGGCGGTCGGGACAGCGACGACATCCGCGACGGCCCCACCCGATGCACGTCGGGGTGCCGTGTTCGTCAAGGCCTCCGTCCTTCCCGACGACCCCGCGAATGGCTGCAACGCCCAGGTTGCCGGCTGGCGGTTGGACAAGGGCTACGCCTGGTGGGATGGCGATTATCGCAGCGGCCTCTATAACCACTACTTGACGCCAAACTCCAAGATTTTCGACTGCTGGCTTTCCAGCCCGCCTCACGACCCGGCGATCAAGGCCGCTCGCAGCAATCACCCGGGCGGCGTGAACGTCCTGTTCTGCGATGGTCACGTCTCCTTCATCAAGGATGGCATCAGCCCCCGAGCCTGGCGCGCGATCTCCACGCGCATGGGCAACGAGATCGTCTCCGCCAACGAGCTTTGAGATTCACTCTGGGACCCGTTCGAGGGCCGCCGCCACGCGCCGGGTGCTCGCAAAATTGTTTCGGTGAGGCATACTTCGCGCCGAAACCGCCTTCTGTATGATAGGGAGCCTTTCCGATGCTCTCTCGTGAGGCGTTCGGACTATCCTGGTTCTCATTCGATCCTTCTCGACGTGGAGTTTTTTTCGATGACGCGACGACTGTTCGGTGCCGCGACCGCGGCATGCGTGAGCCTCGGAGTCCTGGGGCTGGCACTCGCATCGGCCGGGGCCGGCGACGCCGAGACGCCGACGATCAAATCGGTGATGCAGAAACTCAACGGCAAGGGTGCGAAGGCCGAGAGCGCGAGGCTCCGGACCGCCCTGGCGAAGCCCTCTCCTGACTGGAAGACCGTCCAGACATCGACCAAGGAATTCGCGGCGCTGTCCGCCTCGCTCGCCAAGAGCGAGCCGCCGCGGGGCGACGCCGAGTCCTGGAAGAAGTTCGCCGAGGCCTATGCCAGCCAGTGCCAGGCCCTGGACGATGCGGCCGGGAAGAAGAGCGTGGCCGACACCAAGGCCGCGTTCCAGAAGGTCTCGATGTCCTGCATGGGCTGTCACAAATCCCACAAGAAGTGATCGGGCCAGCCACACTGTCGCCAACCGGGAGTGTGTGTTCGGCTGGTGCCGGCCCCGGTCTTCAAAACCGGTGAGGGGTCTGGAAACAGGCTCCTGGTGGGTTCGATTCCCATACGCTCCCGTCACGCGTGGTTCCAGGAACGAACCGTTGATCATCGCGACCGGACCGATGATCGACCAGGATCGGTACAGGATTCACGTCGCTACGAGTCAAGAATATTATGAATTGGGCGATCTCTCAGAAAAATTGAGTTGCACTTGACAATCCGCCTTCGTAGTATGTTCAAAGTTCGGCCTTGACCGGGCACCGCACGGATGCGGCAGGATGATTGCTCAACAACATGGAGGTTACCCCGTGGACCGCACCGACGACAGCGAAGGCAATGGACTCTGCATCTCGCGGCGCCCGCACGAGCGCACTCTTATCATTCATGATAAGACGACATCTTATGAACTCGAAGTATCCTCGATCGAGGGCGATTCGGTTCGCCTGACCCTGCGGACACCGGATGGGTCCGAGGTCGAGCACTGCCTCACGCCCACCGCCGCCCGGCCGATGACGATTCGGCGTCGCGGGGAAACCCTGGAGATCCGGGTTGGTCGTCCGCAGCCCAGCCGCGTGAAGCTCTGGTTCAAGGGCCCTCGGAGCTTCGAAGTTGAGCGACCGGATTCGCCAGAGAAGCCTCTGGGCGAACCTTGCCAGTCGCACTCGACGCGCATTCAATAAAAAAAGCGGGCCGTGGTGTTGCAACACCACGGCCCGCTTTCTTCGTAGTGCGACCCGGCTCAGCTCGCCTTGGTCGAGCTTTCGCTCGGTCCACCGACCGCGACGGGTTCGTTCTCGGCCTTGGACGACGACTCGAACTTGAGCTTCTTGCCGTCGGGCGATTCGTCGAGCGTGACGGACAGGGTGTCCTTGCCCTTGAACGAGCCGCGAAGGATCTCCTCGGAGAGGGGATCTTCGATCATGTTCTCGATCGCGCGACGCAGGGGGCGTGCCCCGTAGTCGGCGTTGAACCCCTTCTCGATGATGTAGTCCTTCGCCGCCTCGGTCAGGAGCAGCTCCAGGCCACGATCGCGGAGTCGGCTGCGGACCTTGGACAGCTCGATATCCACGATCTGCTTGAGGTTGTCCTTGTTCAACTGGTGGAACACGATCACGTCGTCGAGCCGGTTGAGGAACTCGGGACGGAAGTAGCGCTCGATGGAGACCGCGAGCCGTTCCTTCATCTGCTCGTAGCTCGCCGCGTCGTCCTGGCTGCGGCCGAACCCGAAGACGCTGTTCGTCGAGGTCGATTCGGCCCCGGCGTTGGTCGTCATGATGATGATCGTGTTCTTGAAGTCCACGTTGCGGCCGAAGCTGTCGGTCAGACGGCCTTCCTCCATGATCTGGAGGAGCATGTTATAGACGTCCGGGTGCGCCTTCTCGATCTCGTCCAGGAGGACGACGGCATACGGACGGCGACGGATCTTCTCCGTGAGCTGGCCGCCCTCTTCGTAGCCGACGTAGCCCGGAGGGGCGCCGATCAGACGGGAGACGTTGTGCTTCTCCATGTACTCCGACATGTCGATCTGGATCAACGCGTCGGTGTCGCCGAACATGAATTCGGCCAGCGACTTCGCCAGAAGGGTTTTCCCGACGCCGGTCGGCCCGGCGAAGATGAAGCACCCGATCGGCCGCTTCGGATCCTTGAGCCCGGCCCGCGAACGACGGACCGCATGGCTGATCCGCTTGATCGCCTCGGTCTGGGAGATGACCTTTTTCTGGATCTCCGATTCCATGTTGAGCAGGCGGGCCGTCTCCTCGGCCTCCAGACGGGTGAGCGGGATACCGGTCATCTTGGAGACGACCTCGGCGACGACCTCCTCGTCCACCGTCCCGTCCACTTCCTTCGAGCGCTCGCGCCACTCGCGGTTGATCTGTTCCTTCTTCTTCTTGAGCCGGTCGGCCTGATCACGCAGGGCGGCCGCGCGCTCGAAATCCTGATTGGCGACCGACTCTTCCTTGTCCTGATTGAGCCGTTCGATCTGCTCATCCAGCTCTTTCAGGTCGGGCGGTCGCGTCATGGCCTTCAGCCGGACGCGTGCGCCGGCCTCGTCGACGACGTCGATGGCCTTATCCGGCAGGCATCGGCCCGTAATATAGCGGTCCGACAGCTCGACGGCGGCTTCGAGGGCCTCGTCGGTGATCTGCACGCGGTGATGCGCCTCGTAGCGGTCGCGAAGGCCGCGAAGGATCTCCAGCGCCTCCGATTTCGAGGGCGGGCTCACGTCCACGCGCTGGAACCGGCGTTCCAGGGCGCCTTCCTTCTCGATGTACGTGCGGTACTCGTCAAGAGTGGGGGCGCCGATGCACTGGACCTCGCCCCGTGCCAGCGCGGGCTTGAGCACGTTCGAGGCGTCGATCGCGCCTTCGGCACCACCGGCACCCACGAGCGTATGAAGCTCGTCGATGAACAGGATGGTGTTCTTGGCGCGCCGGACCTCGTTCATGACGGCCTTGATGCGCTCCTCGAACTGGCCGCGATACTTCGTGCCGGCGACCATCATGGCGAGGTCGAGCACGACGATACGACGATCCCGGAGCAATTCCGGGACGTTGCCGTCCACAATCATCTGGGCCAGGCCCTCGACGATCGCCGTCTTGCCGACGCCGGCCTCACCAAGGAGGACCGGGTTGTTCTTCGTCCGGCGTGAGAGGACCTGAATCACGCGCTCGATTTCATTTGCGCGGCCGATGACCGGGTCCAGCTTGCTTTGACGAGCCAGATCGGTAAGGTCGCGACCGAACGAATCCAAGGCGGGCGTCTTGGACTTTCCGCCTTTGGCGGCGGCGCGTTCTCCGCCCTCGCCACCACCCGCTTCCATCCCGTGACCGAGCAAGTTCAGGACCTCCTCGCGAACCTCTTCGAGCTTCAGGTTCAAGTTCATCAGGACCTGGGCTGCCACGCCCTCTTGCTCGCGCAAGAGGCCGAGTAGCAGGTGTTCGGTCCCAACATAGTTGTGGTTCAGGTTCCGTGCTTCCTCGATCGCATATTCGATGACTTTCTTGGCCCGAGGCGTCTGGGGCAGTTTCCCCATCGTGACCATGTCGGGGCCGGATTGGACGATTTTCTCGACCTCGACCCGGATCTTCCTGAGGTCGACGTCCAGATTCTTCAAGACGTTGGCCGCGACGCCGCTGCCTTCCTTGACAAGGCCAAGCAGGACGTGTTCGGTGCCGACGTACTCGTGGTTGAAGCGCTGGGCCTCCTGGTTGGCCAGCTGCATCACCTTGCGGGCACGATCGGTGAAGCGCTCATACATGCCGACGACTCCGACGATTTCACCGGACCAAGCCCGATCCTTCTGCCCAACGCCCCTCATTATAGACGCTCGGGCGAGCCGTCGTCCGCTAATCGGGGCCGGGGCGGGACGGATCATCCCTACCCAGGACCGATAGGAATGGTACACGGCCGGATCTCAATTGGCAAACCCTGCCATGGCGGGGGGTTCCGATCGTCTCCCCCGCAAGCCACGACTTCAGGCCTGCGGACCGAGTCCGGAGTTCTAGGACGTCCTGGGTGACCTGCAAGGGATGAGAGCCTGAATCGAGACGATCCCTGGCGGGCAATCGGCCGATCGGTCACGCAGCTACACGGGGCTCGGCAGCCGGCGCGTCCAGGCTTGCCATGGCCCGACCGATCTCCCATTTCCACTTTACGCCGCCTTCGAGATCCTGGCACTGGCGGAACGTGGATCTCGCCAGCTCGGACTGGCCGGTCCGCATGTATAGCGTCGCGAGTTGTATCAAGGCATCCGCGTCGGTCTCGTCAAGAGCGAGCAATCGCTCCAATGTACGTCGCGATTCGTCCCATCGACCCTGGAGATACGACTCCGTCGCCTGACGGAACAACCCGTCGATGGCGTCGCGGTGACGTGCGGGATGGCATCGCCATAGCCACCACAGCGTATAGCCCAGGCCCGCCAGCCACGTCAGGGCCGCCAGGGTGGCGAAGAACAGCGGCAGGCCGTTCGCGAACGCCTCGGTCCAGAGAAACCGCGAGAGGATCGCAAGGTTCAACGTCGCCGCGAAGAGCGTCGCCAGGATCAGGCCGAGGACCTCCTGCCCGGTCCAGATCTGCGCGAGCCCAGGCCAGAAGCTTAGTAACACGATCGGCAAGCGGCGCGGCATGGTATGTCTCCGGCAATCGAGCGCGGCCCCAGCTTCAATTCGGATCTGCGCGAATCGCGAGGTTTCCGTACCGTGAGGCCGATCAGCGTAACACTTTGTCCAGGAACTTCTTACCCGCAGCCTTCAGTTTCGCTCGATCCTCGGCGCGTCGGGACGGGTCCTTCGATCCGTTCTTGCTTGCCAGGACGCCTCCATCCACGGGTCGGACGGTCAAACGGTTGATCGATCCCGACACGCGCACGCCCGCCAGTCCGCCGAGGTCATCCACGGGCAGATCCGCCAGAAGCTCGCGGGCTTCGGGCGGTAGCTTGCGAGCCAGGCCCGACACGGTTTTCCCTAGCTTCTCGCACTTCACCAGATAATCCAGATGACCATCCAGGTCGGACCAGCCGACGAGGCTGACGGGAACGCCCCCGATTCGGAGGACCGTATTGGACGTCGTCACGCGCCGGCTCGCGAGTTGAAAGTCGCCCCGGATCGAGCCGAGCTTCCCTCTGGCGGGAACGGGAAGGACTTTCGTCATCTCGGCCATGACCCGCGAATCGTCGAGCGTCAGGTCGTCGAGCGCCATGGAACCCCGTCCCGTCAGGGCCTCGGCCAGCGAGTTAGCCGTCTTTCCCTGGGCCCGCAGATCGAGTTCGAAGCTCAGCGTGCCCCTGGCATGCGGACCGCTCGGCGGATTTGCGACGAACGGGATGAAGTACGCGAGCGCCTTCATGCCCGCGTCGAGGGCCACGTCCCGGGATCGGATCTGGCCATCGATCATCAGGCCGTCCGACCGATCCGCCCGGGCGGTGAGCGTGAACGTGCCGCCGTTGACGAGACCGGTCAGATGGGCCACGTTGGCGACCGTGCCATCGTCGCTGCCGAGGCCGAGGACGTCCGTGAATTCCAGGCGCGAGTCGGTCGCCTGATCGTCCACAAGGATTGTCGCGTCCTCGATGTGAAACGTGACCTCGGGCGCGGTATGGGCGCCCGCCGCGCCGGGGGACTCGGGGGCGGCCTTCTTCTCGGGGTTCAGAAGATCCTCGAATTCCAGACGGCCGGCGCGGTCCCGACGAATGCGAAGACTCATCCCCGAAAGGTGGCAATCGGTCGAGGTAAACGTGCCCCGAAGCAGGTCGAACAGGCTCGCATCAACGGCCACCGATGCGATCTTGAGCCAGGGATCGTCACTGGACTGGCGGGCGGCAATTTCGAGCCCATTCAGACGAATCCCTCCGAACGGCCCGAGCCGAACGCTCGCGAGACGAATGTCCTGACGGGTGGCGTCCTTGAGCGAAACCACGAGTCTGGCACGCGCCCATTCCATGGGCAGGAACAGCACGACGAGGACCCAGAGTATCGGCGGGGCGATCACCGCCGCGGCCAGCACCCGGTATGCCCTCTTCCCCGGTCGCTTCATGGGGAAGCCTCCGTTCCCTCTATTGATCGCGCCAATTCGGCCCGGCCAAGGCACCCAACCGGAGCCAGACCGCATCTTCTTGAAGCGCGATGCGCGGGGACGATAGCGGATCGAGCCGATCCCGGCAAGGCGACTCGCTCGCGAACCGCTTGCCTGGGACGCCGGGGCCGATTAGCCTCGGACATGGACCGTACGCCATTCTGCCGAGGACCCCAGCCATGCGCCTCCGCCTCGCATTCGTCGCGCTCGTCGCCATCGCGGCCCCGTCGTCATCGAGGGCGGATGACCTCCCGTTCGTGGACAGCGTCGATGCTCAACCCCTCCTCGCCCAGGCCCGTCGCATTGCCGAGACGCTCGAGATGCTCGGACAGCCCCTGAGCGAAAAAGATAAATCTCGCCTCCTGACGGCGAACGAAAACCCGAAGGACGCGATCAAGATCGTCCAGCAGGTCCTCGATCCGCTCTGCCTCGCGGGCGTGAACATCAATCCCGAGAGCCGCGTCAAGGCCACGCCCGGACCGGCCTCGCCGACGCTGGTGCAACAGGGCTGGCGCGTCTTCCTCGTCAAGGTCCACAACGAGGCGGGCGTCACGGCTCTGCTCCGCGCGGAGAGCCCGAATTCCGCCCCGGTCTACAAGACGTCCACCAACGTGGCCGAGCCCAGGAAGACCATCACGGCGGCCATGCTCCCGGACCGCTGGATGGAGCTACGCATGTATAACGATCGACCCCTGAACCGGACGCTCTCGGGTCTGAGCCTGGAATACCGCGTCATGCAGCTCTACAGCCGGGAGGTCGGCAAACGCGAAGCCAAGCTGACGTTCGACGTGGGCCAGGGCACCCAAGACCTCGGATTTCGCGCCGATCTGGACGTCCTGTTCACCTCCCAGCCCAGTGTGAAGGTGACCCTGGACATCCTCGACGTCGACGGCTCCCCCACGACCGCCTCCCTGCTGATCCGCGACTCCGCCCGCCGGGTGTATCCCGCGCAGAGCAAGCGGCTCGCGCCCGACTTTTACTTCCACCCGCAGATCTACCGCCATCACGGTGAGAACGTCGTGCTGCCTGCCGGGACCTACGACGTCGAGGTGACGCGCGGTCCCGAATACGTGGTCGAGCGTCGCAAGATGACCGTCCCCGACGCCAGGGAGCATCGCGAGTCGTTCCGCCTGAAGCGCTGGACGGATCTTGCGAAAATGGGCTGGTTCTCCGGCGATCACCACGTCCACGCCGCCGGTTGCGGCCATTACGAGAGCCCGACCGAAGGTGTGACGCCCGACGACATGATGCGCCATATCCTGGGCGAAGACCTCGACGTGGGCTGCGTCCTCTCCTGGGGACCGTGCTGGTACGCCCAGAAGGCGTATTTCGACGGGAAGCTGCATCCTCTCTCTACGCCCAAACACCTGATGCGCTACGACGTGGAAGTCTCGGGTTTTCCCTCCTCGCACGCGGGGCACCTCTGCCTGATCCGCCTCAAGGAGGACGATTATCCGAATACCACGCGGATCGAGGAGTGGCCGAGCTGGGACCTCCCCGTCCTGAAATGGGGCAAATCCCAGGGCGGCGTGGTCGGGTTCTCCCATTCGGGCTGGGGGCTGATGACGAAGGACCAGAGCGTCCCGACCCTGGAAATCCCGCCGTTCGACGGCATCGGGGCCAACGAGTACATCGTGGACGTGGTCCACGACGCCGTGGATTTCATCTCCACCGTGGACACGCCCGCGCCCTCGGAACTCTCGATCTGGTATCACACGCTCAACTGCGGTTTCCGCTGCCGGATCAGCGGCGAGACCGACTTCCCCTGCATCTACGGCGAGCGCGTCGGCCTCGGTCGCTCCTACGTCCGCCTGGAAGACGGCAAGCTCGATTTCGACCGCTGGGCCGACGGCGTCAAGCAAGGCCGCTCGTACGTGTCCGACGGCAAGAGCCACCTCGTCGACTTCCGCGTCGAGAACGTCCGCGTGGGCGAGGGCGGGAGCGAGCTGAAGCTGGACAAGCCCGGCACGGTCAAGATCGTCGCCAATGTCGCGGCCATGATGGCCCCGGAGGCGACGAGCGACGGCAAGGCCATCAAGGCCAGGCCCCTCTACGAAAAGCCCTACTGGGACATCGAGCGTGCCCGGATCGGCAACACCCGCAAGGTGCCCGTGGAACTGGTCGTGAATGGCAAGTCCGTGGCCCGCCGGGAGATCGACGGCGATGGCCAGTTCCGGGAGCTGGAGTTCTCGCTGCCGATCGAGCGATCGAGTTGGGTCGCCCTGCGGATCTTCCCCTCGTCCCACACCAACCCGATCTTCGTGACGGTCGCCGGCAAGCCGATTCGAGCCTCGAAACAATCGGCCGACTGGTGCATCAAGAGCGTGGACCAGTGCTGGTCCAAGAAATCGCCCTTGACCCGACCCGCCGAACGGGAGGAAGCCAAAAAGGCGTACGACACCGCGCGCCAGGCCTACAAGAACATCCTCGACGAGAGTGAGGTCGATTGACCCTGGGGACGCCGACACGACGGTCCGCGACGAGGCGGACCGTTTTCGCTATTGCGCGAACTCTCGACGGGCTCCGCGTGTCCGTTCTCCACCCCTGAACCCTTGAAACGAACAACGCGGGTGCGGATTCATGGATACGTTTGACTTTCTCAACTCGGCGCTCGCCCTTTCGCCGAACGCGATCTCCTATCATGTGAGCGAACGCCTCGCGAATATCTTCCCCGAAAGCGCGATCATCGAGGGCGAGGCCGGCTATTTTGATATCGAGAAATACGCCGAGGCGCACGCTTGCACGATTCGCCCCAGGGACGACGTCCATAGTCAATTCACGATCGGATGGGACGAGGACGATGGCGTCTGGAAACGCGGGCGAAACGCCTGGTTCTCGGCCGAGTGGGAGGGCCACGACTTCGAAGTCCTGATGTTGAGCTGGAACGCCGGTTTCTGCGACGAGAAGTTCATCTGGATCGTCGCCGACGAGGAAGCAACGGCCAACGCCTTCTACGCCGAGGTCTGCGCATGGAACGCCGAGATCCGGGACGAGGTCCTCGTTTTCGACGGCGGCGGCTGGGCCAAGAGCGAATCCCTGTTCGAATCGATCAAGAACGCCACGTTCGAGAACCTGGTCCTCGCCGGCTCCCTCAAGGCCGAGATCCGCAACGATCTGAATCGGTTCTTCGCCATGAAGGAAACCTACGAGACCCACCGCGTCCCGTGGAAGCGAGGTGTGCTCTTCGTGGGTCCTCCCGGAAACGGCAAGACCCATGCGGTCAAGGCCCTGATCAACGCAATCGGCAAGCCCTGCCTCTACGTGAAGAGCTTCCAGGCCGAGCACTCCACCGAGCACGATTGCATCCGCCAGGTCTTCCAGCGCGCGAGGAAAAGCGCCCCCTGCATCCTGGTCCTGGAAGACCTCGACTCACTCATCAACGCGAACAATCGTTCGTTCTTCCTGAACGAGCTGGACGGCTTCGCGGCCAACACGGGCGTGGTCACTCTGGCCACGACGAACCATCCCGACCGGCTCGATCCCGCGATCCTGGATCGTCCCAGCCGGTTCGATCGCAAGTACCATTTCGACCTCCCGGCACTCTCGGAGCGGCTCGCGTACGTCCGTCTCTGGTCCTGTTCGCTGGCGGACACCCTTCGCCCGACCGAGGCCGGACTGGCCGAGGTGGCGGAACGGACCCGGGCGTTCTCGTTCGCCTACCTGAAGGAGCTTTTTCTTTCCTCCATGATGCGCTGGATGGCCGAGCCGGGCGCTGCCTCCATGGACGCGGTTCTCCTGGAGCAGATCGAACTGCTTCGCTCCCAGATGGTCAGTGCCGTGGCGGAACCGACCGAATCGTGAGGATCGGGATTCCCATCGGTCCCATACGGATTGAACGATCAGCCAAGAATGCCGTGCAACGGTCCCCCACGAACGGCGAGCGCCTCGACTCGCGCCACGATCCTCGGGTCATCCTCCAGCGGCGGGGCGTGATGGGGCTTGATCCGGGCGTCGATCACGAGAGGCCCGGCACATCCCCAATGCTTTTGGTGGGTGAAGGCGCCGATACCATCGATATCGGCCGCGGGATTGGACCGGGTAAACGTGACCCAGAGGAAGTTGCGAAGCGATCGTGCCGAGAACTCGGCGTCATCGACGATCACGATGAGAGGGAACGATCGGAGCGGATGCTGGTGTTCGATCTCCTGGCAGAACCGGCGGATGTCCTGGGAGTCCTGAGAATATCCCGGCCCCTGAATCACGAGCGCCCCTGGAAAGGCGGCACGGGGCGTATGGAATCCGTCGGGCAGACGGAACCCGGATGCGAGTTCGGTCGGCAATTCGCGGCGACGTGGTCCGGCCGCGGCGATCACGACCTTGGAACCCTGGTTCAGGCCGTGGCCCGAGTAGTCGAGCGTGTCGATCGTCGTCCGGGTCTGAAAATGCAGGTCTTCGGCGAAGTCCACCCGCTCCAGGACGTGGCGCAGGAAGCCGCCGATGTCGTGGATATCCAGGTCGGGGGCGTCTCCCTTCGCAATGATCAACAGATACTTGGCCAGCGACATTTGCCCCTGGCCCAGGATCGCGTTGGCCTGCGTGAGAAGCTCTTGCGGCCGTCGTGAAACGGCATAGGGAACGTAGCGCTCGCTGCCGATCGCCAGCAGGAGGGGATGGACCCCGGCGGCGTCGACGGCATGAACGGCATGGACGCCGGGCAGGACCGTCGGCACGAGCGGCCCGGTCAGTTCGTGAATCAGCTCGCCGAACGAGGTGTCCTCCTGCGGAGGCCGACCGACCGAGGTGAAGGGCCAGATGGCACCCTCGCGATGGTAGACGCGATCGACCCGCATGACGGGGAAATCGTGCGTCAGCGAGTAATACCCAAGGTGGTCGCCGAACGGCCCTTCCGGCTTCTGCATGGCCGGGTCGATCGACCCACAGAGCACGAAATCCGCCTCCGCCGGCATGGGAAGACCGCCATCGGGCGTCACCATGCGGACGCGATGGCCGCCGAGAGCGCCGGCGAAGCTCAGTTCCGGAAGTCCCTCGGGCAGGGGCATCACGGCCGCGACGGTCATCGCCGGAGGCCCGCCGACGAACACGTTCACCCGTAACGATTCACCGCGACGGATCGCCGCCGCGTGATGCACGCCAATCCCTCGGTGGATCTGGTAGTGGAGGCCCACTTCGCTGTTCGGCTCGTAGCGATTCCCCGAGATCTGGACGCGGTACATCCCCAGGTTCGCCTTCGCCAGGCCGGGCCGGTCGGGGTCCTCGGTGTAGACCTGCGGCAACGTGATGAACGCGCCCCCATCGTTGGGCCACGAGACGAGCTGAGGGAGGCGATCGAGGGTCGTTTGATGGGCCAGAATGGGTCCGGTCCGTACCCGTCGGGGAAGAAGATGCAACGCCGCGAAGGGAACGTCGCGATACCTCCAGGGATTCCGCAAGGCGGCCGGTGGCCGGATCTTCAAGTCGACGAGGTGGCGAACGGCCTGGAGGGTGTCGCGAAACAGGAATCGGGTCCGCTCCATCGTGCCGAACAGATTCCCGAGCATCGGGAAGGCGCAACCCGTCACGTTCTTGAACAGGATCGCCGGCCCGTGCGCCTCGAAGACCCGTCGCTGGATCAAGGCGGCTTCCAATCGAGCGTCGATCTCGCACTCAATTTCGAGCAGATGCCCGTGCCGACGCAGGTCCGCGACACAATCCGCCAGAGAACGGTAACCCATGCGTCGACGGCCTCACTCCGATGCAAATCCGAGCCGAGGAATCTCGGCCATCCTGAGCATAGACGTTTTCGGCGGAAGAACCAGCCCGGAAGGATGCCTCCACGAGGCGCGGGGATGGACATGGACATCGCGCCCGCCTATACCTGAATCTATGGGAACCCGGGTTACCGCGCCCTTTCTCGCCCTCGATGAGTGCCCCGTGACCATTCAAACGCAACGGCCACCCGTCGATAAATCCGGTCGCCGCGTCCGTGCGATGTTCGGCTCGATCGCCGGTCGATACGACCTCATGAATCACCTCTTGAGCCTGAACATAGACAGGCTCTGGAGACGCTTCACGACAAGAACCGTCCCGCCCCAGCCGGGCGTCCCCGTCCTCGACTGCTGCACCGGGACGGCGGATCTGGCGCTCGCCTACGACCGGGCGGGCCGGGGCGCGTCTCCCATCGTCGGGACCGATTTCTGCCACGAGATGCTGGCCGTCGGGGTCAAGAAAGTCCACAAGGCAGGGGCTGGCAAACGCGTGTCTCTGATCGAGGGCGATACGCAAAGGCTGCCGGTCCCGAGCGACACCTTCGGGGTCGTGACGGTGGCCTTCGGCCTTCGAAATGTCGCCAACACCGTCCTGGGTATCGACGAGATGATCCGCGCCGCGAGGCCGGGCGGAAAGGTGGCCATCCTCGAATTCTCTCGGCCCCGGGGCCGCATCCTCGGCCCGATCTGGACCGGATTCTTCAAGCGAGTGCTCCCGAGGGTCGGCCAGGCGCTCGCCCCGAACGAGCACGGTGCCTATGACTACCTCCCGAACAGCGTGATGCAGTTTCCCGACGGCCAGGCCATGCTCGATTTGATGTCCTCGCGAGGTCTGGTTGACGTTCGCCAGCACGCGCTCACGTTCGGGATCGCCAGCCTCTATGTCGGGACCAAGCGCGACCTGACCGGGGCTGACGATGGACGCTGACTTGCCCCTGGTGATGGCGATGACCGGCGCCAGCGGCGCACCGATCGCCGTCCGACTGCTCAACGTGCTCGTCGCGTCCGGACGGACCGTCCACCTGACCATCAGTCCGAGCGCGGTCCAGGTCATTCGCGAGGAGATGGATCTGGAGGTCTCGCTCTCCCGGTTCGAGCCGTCGAGTCTGGGCGTCACGAATCCCGATCGCGTCGTCTACCATCATTCCTCGGATTTCAAGGCGGGAATTGCGAGTGGTTCGTTCCGAACCGGTGGCATGGTAGTCGCCCCATGCAGCATGAGCACGCTGGCGTCCATCGCCCACGGCATCACGACCAATCTGATCACTCGCGCGGCCGATGTTCATCTGAAGGAAAGGCGAAAGTTGATTCTCATCCCGAGGGAGACGCCACTCAGCCTCGTTCACCTGGAAAACATGACGGCCGTCACTCGGGCCGGAGCCGTCGTCCTCCCCGCGATGCCCGGTTGGTATCATCGCCCGAAAACGATCGAGGATCTTGTGGATTTCGTCGTCTCGCGCATCTGCGATCAACTGAACATTCCCAATGAATTGATGAACCGATGGGGATGACGAACCGGATGAATCAACGGCGTCCTCGATCTCGCACGGTGCTCGTCACCGGCGCATCGAGCGGCATCGGCGCCGGGATTGCTCGGCGATTGATGAGCGAAGGAGCGAGTCATCGTCTGGTCCTGACCGCGCGACGGGTGGAATCGCTCGAATCCCTCGCGAATGACGCAAGGCAACAGGGCTGCGACGTGCTCGTTTTGCCCGACGATCTGGCCGATCCCGACGCCCCGGAACGCATCATCAGCGCGGCGGTCGCTCGGTTCGGGGGGATCGACGTCCTGATCAATAACGCCGGCCTCGGCCTGCCGGACCCCTTCTCGCGAGCGAATCCGCTGGAGCTCGCGCGGCAGATCCAGGTGAACTTCACCGCGCCACTGATCCTGACCAGGCTCGCGCTTCCGTATCTGGTCAAGTCCAAGGGGACGATAATCAACATCGGTTCCTCCATCACCTGCGTGGCGAACCCAATTTTCGGCGCGTACGGCGCGACCAAGGCCGCCCTGGCGTACTGGAACGATGCCCTGCGTCGCGAGTTGAGGCCCCACGGCGTAAGCGTCTGCCTCGCCGAGCCCGGCCCGGTCGTCACGGAATTCTTCCAGGCGGTGGCCTCGCGTTTCCCGGGTCGCGGTTCGCAAGGAGGTGGTTTTTCGGCCGAGGATCTCGCGTCGGCCGAGACGTTCCGCCAGTTCGCCGCCATCGATCCCCCTCCCGCGTGGACGTCGGCAACCGTTGACGATGTTGCATGCCGGATCGTCCGGCTCCTCGAGCATCCCAGGAGGAGGATCTCCGTATTGCGTCGCGTGGTCTGGCCGTTCCGCGCCCTCGGCTTGCTGATTCGTGCCGTCCCGCTGCTGGGCGACATCGCAATCGGACGGATGGTGACGAGAATGGAAGCACTACCTGCCGACCCCAATTCCAACGCGGGGGGCGTCGCCGATGTTCGGGCCGGTCGCTGAGCTTCTCGGGATGATCAAGTTCAGCCACACGCTATTCGCTCTGCCGTTCGCGCTGCTTGGCGCGGCACTCGCGGCGAGGGATGCCGCCGGATGGCGAGGATCCTGGCGGGACTGGCTGGGAATCCTGCTTTGCATGGCGACCGCTCGATCCGCCGCCATGGCGTTCAACCGCCTCGTGGACCGGAAAATTGATGCGAAAAATCCCAGGACCGCTTCGCGACACCTCCCCTCCGGTCGATTATCGGTCGCTTCGGTCATCGCCTTCACGACGGCTTGTTCCGCCGGATTCGTTCTGTCCACCCTGCTGTTTCTCCCGAACCGCTGGCCTCTCGTGCTCGCGTTGCCCGTATTGATTTGGCTCTTCGGGTACTCCTACGCCAAACGGTTCACGAGCCTGGCCCATTTCTGGCTGGGAGCGGCCCTGATGATGGCTCCCGTGGCGGCGTGGATCGCGATCCGAGGGAATCTGGCATGGCCGCCTGTCCTTTTGGGTGTGGCGGTACTGTTCTGGGTCGCCGGATTCGACGTGATCTACGCGTGTCAGGATGCCGAGTTCGATCGCTCCTCCGGACTACATAGCCTTCCGTCGCGTTTGGGCGTGGCCGGGGCGCTTCGACTCGCGGCGATCTGTCACGGATTAATGATCGTCGCCCTGATTGGGCTGGGTCTGACCGATTCCCCTCCGCTTGGCGCAATTTATTTCGCAGGCGTCGCAATTGTTGCAGCACTATTGATTTATGAACACGCGATCGTCAAGCCCGATGACCTCGCACGCGTCAACGTCGCGTTCTTTCAGGTCAATGTCGGCATCAGCCTGGGCCTTCTCGCCGTCGGGGTGACGGACCTGATCTTCTAGAGCCATTCCGGGTGCATTCACCATGCGAGCGATCCTCATCTCCCTCCTGTTCGTCACCAGCAGCTTCGGCGCGGATGCACCTGCCCAGCCGACGATCGCTCCGGGCATCCGCGAAAGCCAGGTCACCCTGCTGCTCGAACGGGCCGGCAAACGGACGCAACTTCAGGCGACGGTCATTGCCAAGGGCGCGACCAGCCTGACCGTGATGACCGCCGGACACGGCCTCGGGCCGGCCGATTTGGGAGTACCCCTCCGAATCCGAGCCCGAGACCGGATGATTGCCGGACGGGTCGAAGCCGTGACCCGGAACCCCAACTATCGCGCCGCACCGTCGGGAGACATCCCCGGGGCCGACAATGCCGTGGCGCGGTTCCGTCTGGATGCCGCGGACGCGCCGGCACCCGATTTCTTGCAAATTGCCGAGGTCGCGGGCTGGGCGATCCCGGAGCCATCCGGCAGCGCGTTGACCATCCAGACGATCGATCAATTCCATGTTCCCCACGTCGTCAAGGCGGGGAACTACACGAATCCTCGCTGGCTGGAATGGGGGCCGAATTACCGGCCCGTCCCCGGAGACTCGGGGAGCGGAGTTTTTGTCGTCCGACTCCGGCCCGACGGATCCGCCGGCCCCGTCCTGATCGGAGTCGTCGTGGATCGCAGCGAGCGCGGGGGAGGCGCGGCGCTGGTCCATCGGAAGGACGGATGGGTGAACGCGGCGATCAAGAATCTCGGTACGAAAAAGTGATCCCGGGGTATGAGTCCAGTTTGGTGCTGGTGTCGGGATTCGGGTGCCACTGGCAGCTCGCCTGCCAGTGTCCGCGGCCCCCGACCAGCACACTGGCAGGCGAGCTGCCAGTGGCACCCGGCGCCGGATCCAACCGTTGCAATAATCGCCGAAGGTACGCGTTCACGGGGCGATGGCGACCGCCGTCCGGGTGAGAGCCCGGTGCGGCGGGAACAAACCTGACCTGGCCACATCAAGACCAGAGGCAACCCGCCGGACGCGCCGGCGTGATCGACCGACGCGCCCGATGAGTCCGGAATTCGACCGCGGCGAGTCTCCGAATCAGCCACGTACGCGGATGACGGCGGAGGTGTTCAACGTGTTGCCGCCTGCGTCGAGCGCCTTGACCTCGAAGAAGGGTCCTGCGGCCGTGGTGGCGATCGCCGTCTCAAAGCCCGATCGGGGCGTGATCGACACTTGCGAGAGCGACGCGCGGCTCGGCCCTGCGAGCAGCTCCCAGGACTGCGTCTCCGTCGAGCCGTTCCACGACGCGTACACGGTCGTTCGCCCGTTCGCGGAGGCGCCCGCCACGGACGGCTTCGTGAGGGGGAGGCCCGCCCACGGAAGGCTGAACGCGCGGTAAGAAATCTGCTGGCCGTCCAGGAGGTAATCGGCGAGGACCGACCCGCTGCGGGAATACTCCGTGACGTGAGAGCCGATCCCCCCGCCCGGCCTAGCATTCAGGCCCGAACCGATAAGCACATGGCCGTTCGCGAGGTTTTGCAAGTTGCCCTGGCTGTTCGAAAAGAGCGCCGGATCGTGGACATCGGGCGGACTTGCGAGGCTTGCGGCGTGGTTTTGCAAGTCGAGGTTCAGGGTCAAGCCCCGCGACGCGCCATAGGGACCGCCGTATGGCGGCGATCCCGCGCCGGCGTTGTCGTAGAGACTGATCCCCCCGGGCACGAAACGAGCGTCATGCTGATACTGGAACGCCGAGCCGAAAGGGCCCGTGACCAGGCTGGACGGCAAGTGGAACTGGTTCTCCTTGCCCCCGAGCTGCCAGAGCAGGTTGCCCGTTGTATGGCTGACGTCGTAGATACCCCACGTGTTGCGCGCGGAGACCAGGACCTGCGAGCCGTCGGGGCTCACGTCAACCGAATTGAGATGGTACGGGTCCCAGGTCTTACCCGCGGTCGCGGGAACCACCGAATCGCCCAGAGGGACGTGCTTGGCCACGTCCAGGGTGAAGACCGTCTTCCCGGTCCGCAGGTCCAGCTCGCGGACGACCGGGTCGAGGTATGTCCCCTGTTTCGAGCCGCCGTATGCGGTCAGGTCCGCCCTGACGGTCCTGTTCGTGATGAAATAGGCGTGACCTTGTGGCGTCAACAAGAGCTCGTGCAAGTCCAATCCGACTCCCTGCGGCGCGGGGATGGTCCTGATTTTTTGATAGTGCTGGTTCGCGATCACGAACTCTCCCGACACTGCGGTGCCCGGCGGGAGCTTGGCCGATGTGGACCCCACGAGCGTCCCCTGCCACCACGTCAACACCGGCCGGCCGAACAGGGTCTGGGCCCGGAAGCCGAGCACTTGCGGGCTGTACTTGTTGGAGACCGGCTGGTACCAGATCGGATTCCCGGTCGCGTCCGCGATCAGCGGGCCGGTCTGGCCAACCGCCGCACCCGAGTTCGAGGATGCCGCGTACGGCGCCACGAAGATCCGATCAAGTGACGCGCCGGGCTTGCGTGTCAGGAGGTTCAATTTCGCGGGATGAAGCTTCGGCGCACTCGCGAAACTCCAGAATGCGCTCGCGTCGCTCAGGAGCTTGCGGCCCTCGAGTATCTCCAGGGCCGGCCTCGCCAGGCGTGACCCCCGAGCGAGCGGACCGCAACCGGATCGGTCGGCGATCCGCCGGAACTTCCCCGACAGCCAGGCTGTGGCACGCGACGTCATGACTTGCCTCTCTTCCCAGAACGTAATTAACCCGTCGGGCACGCATGCGGGGCTCGCTGGCATTCCCCACAGTGATCAACGACTGTCTGCATCGAACAGCGAGTCTGCGTTAACCGGGCTGTCTACGCAAATCATAACGTCTACGAAGCCTGTTTTCACCACCCTATCCTTTTTCCGACCAGCGTTTCCGGGCGTATCGCCAGGGCCGGCGCGGAGCCCCTCCTTGCCGCCGGCGGGCCCGGTTGACGTTCGCCCGCCTCGAACCATCCTTTTGGCCGGCCTTCGGATCGCCCGCGGCGGATTCCACACCATCCCCGCCTCCCACCGAACTCTCCGCTATCTGTATCGCGTCCGCCGTCGCCCGGAATTCAGGCCGGTTACCCCCGTCCATCTCCGTCCGATGTCAACGATCGCTCGCCCCCTGCATTCGCGCCCCGTCGCAAAGGACGAACACCCTACCATCACGGGTTGATCCGTCGTTCAATTCGTACTAAAATAACTGTAAGGACCGGGAGATCGTTGCCGCATGAGACGTTGCGGAGCGATACGCACGAAGGGAACTCCATCTCGACGATGGGAGCGATCATGGCCACCGAAGTGTCTCGCCTGGCGGCAATCCGCGAGAAGGTCGAAGGCGGTCAGAGGCTGAGCTTCGAGGATGGATTGGCCCTCGACGCGTCGAACGACCTGTTCGCGATCGGCTCGATGGCGAACCTCGTCCGCGAGCGATACAACGGCAATTACGGCTATTATAACGTCAATACGCATATCAACCCGACGAACGTCTGCGTCTACAAGTGCGACTTCTGCGCCTTCCGCGCCGACCTGGACGATCCCCGCGCCTATACCATGGGCGAGGACCAGATCAAGGAGCGCGCCCGGCAGGCCCACGATCGCGGGGCCACGGAGCTCCACATCGTCGGCGGGTTGCACCATAAAATGCCCTTTTCCTACTATGTGGACGTGGTCCGCTGGGTCAAGCAGGCCGCGCCCGAGATTCACGTCAAGGCGTACACCGGCGTCGAGATCGAGTGGTTCAAGAAGATCGCCAAACTCTCGACGCGCGAGGTTCTCTCGGCGCTGATGGAGGCCGGGCTCGGCAGCATCCCCGGCGGCGGCGCGGAGATCTTCCATCCCGAGGTTCGCGAGGAGATCTGCGGCGCCAAGGCCTCCACCGCCGAGTGGTTCGACGCCCACCGGACCGCCCATCAGCTCGGCCTGCACTCGAACGCGACCATGCTCTACGGCCACATCGAGAAGGCCAAGCACCGGATCGACCACCTGATCCGCCTCCGCGAGCTTCAAGACGAGACCGGCGGGTTCCAGACGTTCATCCCTCTCGCATTTCATCCCGACAATTCCCGGATGGACGAGATCCCGAAGCCCTCCGGCGTGATGGATCTCAAGACGATGGCGATCAGTCGCCTGATGCTCGACAACTTCCCCCACATCAAAGCCTACTGGATCATGCTCGGCATCAAGACCGCCCAGGTCGCCCTCTCCTTCGGCGCCGACGACCTCGACGGCACCGTGGTCCACGAGACCATCTACCACGAAGCCGGCGCCGAGACTCCCCAGGAAATCACCGTCACCGAGATCCGCCGCCTCATCACCGAAGCCGGCCGCATCCCCGTCGAGCGCGACACCCTCTATCATCGCGTCGAACGCGACGGCCAGCTCTGGCATTCGCGCGAGCACATCGACGTGCCCGCGCTGGCGTTGGCGGGAAGGTAGAGGTCCGTTTTGTCCGCAGATGGGGACCGTCTTCCTGGACGTTGGGACCGCCTCCGGGTCTGTCTTCAGCCCCGGAGGGGCGGAATTGTGTAGCCCTGGGCGTCAGCCCGGGGTCCAGGGCGCTCGCGGAAGGCGCACCCACCTATTCATTCCCGCCTCGCTAACGAGACGTGGCGGGTTGCAAGTGGGGCGGGCGTCCCTGCCCAATGGCACTTACTTTCGATGCACCCGTGAAAAGTTGTGCGCTTAAGCTCGGGATTCTGGGTCGTCATTCGAGAG
>JAQGHR010000060.1 GCA_028291545.1 Planctomycetota bacterium
CTTTGCTATGATTCCCACGGGGAAGCTCCTCCTGCCGAACCGTCGATCCGTCACACAATCGACGATGGTGGAAGGACTTCCCCTCTTCTTTCAAGCCCGAAGCCTTAACTTGATGCCTATGGGGTGCATAGCCAGGGGCCCCACGCCCCTGGACCTCGGCGAGTTCCGGGCATTCCAGGGATTTTCGCCCGGGACAGGCGACGGGATCTCTCGACCGGGCGACACTTTCCGCGCCCGTCCCGGGCGAGCATGGCCCGCGTGACCGAGACCAGGGTCGTACCGCCCCTGGCTATTCACCTCAGCCCCTTCGGGGCCAACAGCAATCATCCCGGATAGCCTCTCAGTCTTGATTCGCGACAGAAATCCTCGGGGACGCCGGCCCGGACCGAGTTGGGCGACTCACCGCTCGATCGAACTCCACGTCGGCCCAGGCGTTCAGGCCGAACGCTCCGATTCCGTAGCACAACAGGGAGGCGAGGCCGGCCCAGAGCAGAATGCCGCCTTCACGGTACATCGAGAAGGTCGGGAAGAATTCGAAAAAGGCTCGTGCATCGTCATAGGACAAGGGGGCGACAGCGAGCAGAAACGGCGTGCATCCCAGGAGCGTCGCCGACCCGGAGGCAATCGGCAGGCAGCAGAGGAGATAGCCGCCGTTGACGAACAGAAGGACCGCGACCGTGGCCGCGATCGCCCGTCCCGTGGTCGAGGAAATCAGCGAGACGAAGGTGCCGAGCGCCACGGCGAAACGGAAATAGACCAGGCTCGCGCCGACCGCCACGAGGAATCCCAGGGGATGAATGGCTCCCGAGACCAGGCCGAGCAACCAGAGCGAAATTAGCAGAGCCACGAGCGGCCTCGCCCGCTTCCTGACGCCGGCGCGCTTGGCCCGCAGGATCTCGCGACCCTCCAGAGGGCTGGCGACCAGGCTGAGCCAGGTCTCCGCCTCGCGCTCGGACGTGATCGAGCCGGCCGACGATGCGGACACACAGACCATAATGAGCACATAATAAATTGTTCCGACAATGCGTAACATCTCGTTGAATTGGCATGCGAGGCCGTACTTCGTCTCTCCATAGCCGGACTCGTAGGTTTCTCGAACGGCGGCAACTGCCGGCTCCCAGAGGGCAACCGCAAGTCCGATTGCGAGCAGCACGACCGCAACTCGCACGACCGCCCCGAGGATTCCCCGTTGAGGGAGGATGTGCCGTTCCTTCCACGCCATCGGGTCCTCGCCACAATCGGGACGATGGCGCCAGCGCCACCGTTGCCTTTGGCGCGGCCCGCGACTCTCCTGGAAACGTGCCACGGGGCGAAGGGCGACGACCGCCGCGAGGGCGAGGATGATCCCGGCGATCGCGAGTAAGCCGGCCATCCTCAACGCGTTCGCGGGGCGACCGGCGGCCGCGAATGGATTGGTCATCGCGAGATAGTGTTCCACCGGCTCGACGGCTGCATAGAGTCGGGGCCAGTCCGCGCGGATGGGCCCTTCCAGCAAGGGCGGAAGGGCAAGCCACAGGCCCGTGATCACATACGAGGCGATCACCGCCTCGCGCGGACCTCGTGCCAACGTGGAGGCGAAGATGGAGAGCCCGCCGAGGAACAGGGCCACCGCGACGATCGCCAGGAAGATCGTGGCCACCTCGCCGGGATCGACGCCGCCCAGGAGCGTCAACATGCTCAGGATTGGCAGCCCCACCGACATCAGCACGAATACGTCGAGCAATCGCCCGGCCAGCTTTCCCAGCACGATCTCGGCCGAGGTCAAATCGCTCGCCAGCAGATCATGCAGCGTCCGTCGAGCCCTCTCCCCCGCCACGGTTCCGGCGACGATCGCGGGCGTGAAGGCGACGACGGCGATGCCCTGTGTAACGATGATTCCGACGTAGCACATGCTCGCGAACCGTTGCAAGGCCTCGCCCATCAGAGTGCCGTCAGCGGCATCACTTTCGATCGCGACAAGGCGGTACACGCAGCCGATCACGACGAGCAAGACAAAGCCGAGGATCGTTCGCGCGACGTAATGGCGGGCGCATCTCGCCGTGGTCCTCAGTTCGCCGATAAAGACGGGGCCTGGCAGCATCCCTCAACTCGCGGTCCGAGGGTTGGGTCGGGTCACGTCAAGTCGGCCGGCACCTTGGGCTTCGCCGGTGGCACGGGGACCGGCGGGAAGGGCGAGCCGAATACGTCCCTCATCGGTCGTTCGGCCGCGCGGTCGAATCCCGAGAACGTCGCCATCGCGAGGAAGAAGGCGGCCGTCGCATAGCCGATCGTGCCGATCAGGCTTGCAATGATGACCTCGACGGTCTCGGCTTGCATCCGCGAACCGACACTCGACCCGAAGTTGATGAAGTATTCCGAAAAATCCCAGGGAGAGAGCAGAGAGACCGCCATCAGGAACGGGATGCATCCCGCGACGAAGAGCATCGAAGGCCGGCCCTGAAACATCATCGGGCAGCAACACGTCATGTAGCCGCCACCCGCGGCGAACAGGACGGCGACCGTCGTTGCCTGAGAGCGCCACGTCGACCTGGACTTGAGCGAAAAGAAGGTCCCGAGCGCCGTGGCATACGCGAGGAACGTCGCGAGCTGCACGCTCTCGAAGATCGCGCCGACGGGGTGGATCGAGCCGCATGTCATCCCGACGACCCAGAGGACGGCGAGAAGCGAGAGCGCCCATCGCAGCTTCCAGACCACACCCACCATCTTGGCCCAGACGATCTCGCGGCCGTCAAGCGGCGTGGCGATCAGGCTGATCCAGGTGTCGTCCTCTCGCTCCGAGGTCAGCGAATTCGCCCCGCCGACCGCCGCCGCGAGGATGCAAATCACGCCGATGGATGTGGTCACGATCCGCAAGAAGGCGTTGAAGCTCTGCCGCTCGGGACCGCTCGAGTCATACTTGCTGACCCGCATCTCTTGGAAAGCCGTATATCCATAAACGTACGCCCAATATCCGATCGCTCCGAGGATCACGAGCGCGATCAGGACCCCCACGACCTGGGCCATGCCGCTGGTCCGGGACGTGTGCATCTCCTTCCACATGATCGCGTTATCGCCCACCGGCTTGCGGCCGAGGAAACGGATTCGCCTCGACTTGCCCACGGAGAGGGGAATCCCGAGGAAGCGAAACGCCCGCGCGCCCTCCTGCGCCTTGAAGACCGGCCTCAGGCGCCAGACGGCGATCGCGACGAGCGCGAGTCCGGCACCGATCTGCAGCCCGATCATCCAGAAGGCGATCTCCAGCAAAGGCCCGGCCGTCGGTGTCCGCCACGGGCCGAAAAACCATTGGAGCGGAGCCCAGGGAGTGCTGGCCATCAGCCAGTCGTTTGCGGGTTGAACGTATGAATAGAGCTTCGGATACTGCCACGGCATGAGGTTGCGGACCAGCACCGGAAGGACCAGCCACGCGGCCTCCAGGGCATACGCCGCGCTGATCGCTTCGCGCACCCGCTTGGAGACCGTCGAGCAGAGCACCGAGAGCGCCGCCAGGAAGAACGCCATCGAAAAGGTCGACGTCACCGAGAGCATCACGAGCAGCGGATCCACACCACCGAACAGGCTCAGCAGGCTCATGATCGGCAGGCCGATCGCCAGGAACACGGCGACGTGGAGCATCCTCGCCATGAGCTTGCCCAGCACGATCTCCGCGCTCGTGAGCTGGCTGGCGAGCAGGTAATGCAGCGTCTTCCTCTGCCTCTCGTTGGCGATCACCCCGGCGACCAGCGACGGCGTCATCGCCAGGACCATGAGGCCCTGAAGGACGACCATCGACTCGAACGTGGATTTCGCGAATTGCGTCATCTGCTGCGGGCTGAACATCTCGCCGCCGAACCGATCCCAGCTCGCATAGTTCTGCCAGACCAGGACCATCAGCGCCAGCCCGTACAGTACCCGCACGGCGTAGTACCGGGGCCGTCTCGCGGTGGTCAATAACTCAACGTTGAAGACGGGGCCTGGAAGCATGAGAAATGTCGGTCCCGGCAGGCTCGTGATGGGTCGGAGGGGCCTTGTCACCACGATACGACAACCGTCACGGCTTGCCAACGGCTGTCCGAAGGATTTCGTGGCGAAGGAATCGGCGGGGATGCGCGGCCCTCACCTAGGCACGGCCGTGACGCGTTTCGGGATGAACGGGACGGGACGGTGCGGGCTGGGAGGGCCGAGCAGAAATCGGGCCACGAGACCATCGGGCAAATCGGGCTTGAGCAGGGCCTCCGGCCGCCCCAGGTCTTCCAGCACACCCTCGGCCGCGAGATAGCCGGCGCGGACGGCCCCCTCCATGGTGGCGGGCCAGCCCGTAGCCGTCCAGTCGCCGGAGAGGAAGAGTCCATCGATCGGCGTCCTCTGGCGAGGCCTGATGGCGTCCACTCCGGGACGCACTGCGAACGTCGCACCGTGTTCGGTCACGACCCACCACCGGAGCAGCGTCGCCTCCCTCGCCGACGGCCACAGGTCGGAGAGATCGGCCATGGCCAGGTCGCGAATTTCTTCCTTGGTCTTCGAGACCAGGTCATAGGCGGCGCTGATGACCAGTTGCAGGTATTGCCCGCCCCCCTCCGGAGCCTCGCGGCCCTGGATCTTCGTATGGTTGAAGACCCACTGCACGGTCCGGCCGACCGTCACCGCGTGCTCTAGCGGGCAGACCTCGCGATCGAACCAGAAATGCACGCCGGTGATCGGCGACGCCTGCATCTCGTCGATCGGTTCCAGGCTGGGGAGTTGGGTCAGGAGCCGTTCCGAGAAGAAGCTGCGCGCCCGGTCGAAAGGTGCGGCCAGGACCACGAAATCCGCGTGGATCTGCTCGCCGTTGCGGAGAGTCACGGCCGAGACGGCCCCTTCGTCGTCGGCCTCGATCGACCTCACGCCGGTCGTGAGCCGGACTGCGACGCCCTGGTCCTTCAGCCACGATTCCAGCCGCGTGCCGTAAAGTTCGCCCAGCGGGACCAGCGGCACCTCCATCACGAACCCCTCGCGATTGCGCAGGAATCCGTCGAGAAAGACCTTGCGCGCATGGCCCAGATCCATCTGCTCCAGTCGTTCGTTCAGGGCCGAGATCAGGACCGTACCCCAGTAGCGATCGACGGTCCGCGGGGTCTGCCCATGCCGCAAGAGCCAATCCGCGAACGGCTCCCTGTCCCGGCCCTCGCGGTCGAATCGGAGCCGCATCAAGCCGTAGGCCACGCGGAGCTTCTCGCCGATCGTGAGGTAATTCGCCCTCAGGAAACTTCCCGCGAGATGAAACGGAGCCGGCCACGGACCCGCTTTGAGCGTCGAGGATCGGCCTTCCGGACTGAGGAACACCACGCCCGGCACGCGCCGGAAGAGGTCGCGGGTGCCGACCCGATCGCAGAAATCCGCGAGGTTCGTGCAGCAGGCCATACTCACATGCTGGCAATTATCCACCAGCTCGCCGGTCGCCGGATCGGTGAACGAGCCCGCGCGACCGCCGAGCCTCGGGCGGCTTTCCAGCAGGGTGATCTCCAGCCCCCGCCCCGCCAATGCCGCCGCCGCCGCCAGGCCGGACAGCCCCCCGCCCACGATCACCACACGAGGGGGCCTGGGCTTGCGGAGCGTGGTGGATACGGCCTGGGCATCGGTCATCGGGCATCTCGGCGAAGCGGGTCAACACGGAGGTCTTGTCGTCTCTCGGTCGGGTGGGTCAGCCGCCGGACGCGGCGCAACCCACCCTGCGACGCCCGATCCACGGGTCATCCCGCGAGCCTGTGGCGAAACGCCATCCAGGGGAGTCCGATGGCGATCACCGCGAAGCCGACGAACATCATGGGCAAGACCGCCATGAAGGCGATCCACAGCCGGCCGGCCGGGCGACGATCCGGGCGGGAGCGGAAATGCCGGATGGCCGCGAAATCGAAGGCCAACACGATCAGCAAAGCCGCCGCCACGATCGGCATCAGATTGGCAAGCATATGTCCGATCTGGATGACCCACCTCGCCGAGGCGGAAAGCTCCACGCCGTAATCCGCGAAACTCATCTCGTCGAATCGGGGGGCGATCGGAGGCAGAAGAGCCAGCGGCAGGAACCAGAGGATCGCATGCAAGGTCGTCCAGAGGATCGGGGATTTCCACGAAGGCGAGCCCATTGCAAATCTCTTCCTCGGCCGCGTTTCACGCCGGCGGAAAACCCCCGGCGAGCGAACGGATGGTGATGGCCGCCTTCCGCCAGGAAGAGAGCGACACGCGACACGCCAGGACATCGTAATCCCGCCGCGCGATCTCGTCGAGCAACGCCCGATAGATCCCCACGATCGCCCGGAGCACGGGCCGGCCCACGGGCGCGACCAGGCGGATCAACGGGGCGGCCTGGGCGTAGAAATCGTAGGCGCGACGGCCCTCGAACTCGAACAACGCGCGGACCGCGAGGCTGGGCGTGTCCGCCTCCAGGTCGGCCGGCGATACGCCGAATCGTATGAGGTCTTCTTGAGGTAAATAGATGCGCCCGAGCTTCGCATCTTCGCGCACGTCCCTCAGAATATTCGTCAACTGGAGCGCGATCCCGCACTTCTCCGCCAGCTCCTCCGCCCGGCCGCCGTCCGAGCGATAGCCCCAGATATGAATGCAGGAGAGGCCGACGGCGGAGGCGACGCGATAGCAGTATTTGTACAGGTCCTCGAAGGACTCGAACCGCCGCGGCTCCACGTCCATGGCCACGCCGTCAATCACCTCATGAAGATAGGCGCGCGGGATGGAATGCAGGCCGACCGTGTGCGCCAGCGCCGGCAGGCCGGGCCATGCGTCCGGTCGACCGTCCAGGGCGGCGTCCAGGTCGGTTCGCCAGAGGTCCAGGGCCACGCGCTTGCCGCCGGCTGGCCCGGGTTCATCGGCAAGGTCGTCGGTGTGCCTCAAGAACGCGTAGAGCGCGCACATGGCGCGGCGACGGCTCGGCGGAAGGAGCAGGAAGCTGTAATAGAAATTCTTCGCCTCTCGCCGCGAGAGGTCGCCGCAGTACTTATAGCTCGCCCGCAGGGCCTCGTCCATGAGGTTATCGCTCCTCGCCGACGACGGCTGTCGTCGGCGATCGGTTCGGTTTTCTCGCCGTGAACGGGTTCTTCAATCGCCACAGCGCGTGGACCAGCAGCGACGCCTTGGCGAGCTTCCCCAGCTTCGGTCGGGAACTCAGGACGTCGTACTGGCACGCGACGATCCGATCCAGGATCGCCAGGCCGCCCCGCGTGAACAGGTCCACGTCCACCGACAATTCGTGGGGCATCCTCGCCACGAGCGGCCAGCCGCGAAGGAGCGATTCGCGGGCGAGTTCCACCTCGTATTTCAGCAACGCGGCGAACTCGGGGGTGAACCGTTTGGCCCGCAGATCGTCGTCCCGGACGCCGAATCGCTCCCGGTCGTCGCGAGGGAGGTACACGCGGCCGATGTCCAGGTCTCGGGCCACGTCCTGCCAGAAGTTTGCCAGTTGGAGGCCCGTGCAGGTGAAGTTGGAGAGCCTGGCGTTGTCCTCGTCGAACGACCGCCCGAGATAGAGCATGAGATGCCCGACCGGATCGGCCGATCGCGTGCAATAGTCGAGCAATTGCGCATACGATTGATAATCGGTCACGTCCTGATCCTGTTCGAACGCGCGGATCAAGGCGTCGAAAGGTCCGATCGGGATCGCGAACTCGGCCACGGTCTCGGCCAGGGCCACCATCACCGGATGCCGCGACCGGCCCGCGTACATCGCCTCCAGCTCGCCCCGCCACCAGGCCAGCAGCTCACGGGACCGATCGCGATCGCCGACTTCGTCACCGAGGTCATCGGACCAGCGGCAGAACGCGTAGATGCTGGCGAAGTGGGGCCGAAGTTCTCGCGGTGTCAGCCAGGTGACGACGCTGAAATTCTCGTAATGCGAGGCGGTCAGGCCTGCGCAGTACGCGCGAGCCTCGTCGCGAGAGGCGATCGTCGTGCAATCGGGACCGAACCGGCGGAGGTCGTCGGCGAACGTCATGGGCAGCTTCGTTCAAGGGAATCGGACAAGAGGCGTGATTGTACCTCCGCGGCCGAGAACTGCCCAGCCGATTGACCGCGCCTTCTCCGTCCGTCACAATCAGCCGACCAAGATGTTCCACGATCCCCACCCTCCTCAAAGAGAGCTGAAATCCATGCTCCGCGTCCTCTCCCGCCCGGCCGCCCTGGCCCTGATGTTGTTGCCGGCGCTCGCCCTGGCCGACGACAAGGATAACGACGGCTTCAAGCCTCTCTTCAACGGAAAAGACTTCTCCGGTTGGGTCACGCCCGAGGACAAGGCGCTTTTCACGATCGAGAACGGCGAGATCGTCGGCCGCACCAAGGGCGACCTCAAGAAGAACGAGTTCCTTGTCACCGCGCAGCACTACGGCGATTTCACGCTCAAGGCCAAGGTCAAGATCAGGAACGGCAACTCCGGCATCCAGTTCCGCAGCAAGCGCGCGAAGGACGGCGCCGTCTCCGGCCCGCAGGCCGACGTCGCCGATGGCTTCTGGGGCCTGCTCTACGAGGAGCGCGGGCGGGGCATCCTGGAGCGATACCCGGAGAAGGAAGCCGCCACGCTCGTCAAGAAGGACGATTGGAACGATTTCGTGATCACGGCCAAGGGCGATCACGTCGTCATCCATTTCAACGGCACGAAGATCATCGATCGCACCGACGACAAGTTCGACAAGACCGGGATCATCGCGCTTCAGACCCACGTCGGACCGCCGATGGAGGTCCGATTCAAGGACCTCATGATCAAGACGCAGGATTGATCGGTTCGCAATCGCTGAAATCGGCGAAATCGCCGGAGAGATCGGCGCCCGGGTAATGCTCGAAATCCTTTGATTCGAGCGAGATCGACTCTACGATCCACCGAGGGGAGGGCGGACCCGATGTGACGGGTCGTCTCACCCTCGGGAGGATCGTTCCATGGCGTTCGTCGTGACGGAGCCCTGTTTCGACTGCAAGTACACCGATTGCGTCGTCGTCTGCCCCTGCGACTGCTTCCACGAGGGAGAGCGGATGCTCTTCATCGACCCGGAGCATTGCATCGACTGCGACGCCTGTTTGCCCGAGTGTCCGGTGGAGGCGATCTTCCACGAGGACAACGTGCCGGAGCGATGGCGTGACTTCATCGCCCTGAACGCCGAGCAGGCGCCCTTGTTGCCGGAGATCACGGAGCGCAAGGCTCCGCTGGCGGCTCGTTGATTGAAGTCGGGAACGATCCTCAAGTCCGGGAGGGCCGATTGCCGACAATTGATCTGGTACGACAGATGGACTCCGAGTAAAAGAGGCCCTCCGCGGTGAACGCGACGCCTTCGGTCGGTTCTGAAATCTCGGGCAAGAGGCCCGGGGCATGGCCCGTCACGGAGGCGTTGACTCTCGCGGAGCCGCGCGCCGGGGATGTTGATCGAACATCCCGATCGTTCGGTTGGCGTCCTCCCACGATGGGGGGATGCCGGGCCTTCGAATCGAGACCGTCCCGGCAGAGGGCCAGGCAAGTCGCCTGGCACGCTTCTCAGCTCGCGAATGCCCACCTCTGTTCGTCACCGCCGCCCGGGTGTTCTGGCCCGGAGCCGGTTACGAATCTTTCGGCCGATCCTCGGCCCGAAGAGACGGTTCGCGGACGACCCTCGAAACGAACAGCCCGAAGGCGTCCTCCCTGGACGCCCGCATCCGTCGGAGGCCCGGCCTCGGCCGAGTTTTCCGGCATGCCCTCGGGGAAAGGAGTCCACCCGGCATGATGTTCGCCCCCATGCTTTTCGCCCTTCTCGTCGCTTCGCCCGCCGCGGAGCGCACCGACACCCCGACGATTCTGGATTTCACATCCACGCACTGCGGCCCCTGCCAGCAGATGCGGCCCGCCCTGGAACAGCTCGTCAAGAACGGATACCCGATCAAGCCGGTCGATATCGACAAATCGCCGCGCATGGCCGAAAAATACCGGATCACCGGCGTCCCGACGTTCCTCGTGGTGGATGCCGATGGCCGCGAGCTGAACCGGCTCACCGGCTACTGCCCCGCCTCGGATATCGCAACCCTCTATCGCAAGGCTCAAGCCAAGCTCGAATCGACCCAGAATACGGTCCTCCCCGCCGAAGAGACAGAGGACGACGAGAGCGACAACTCGGGGGAGGAGTCGGCCGAGACAGCCCGGAAGAATCCCAACCCGTGGGCAACCGTCGTGCGGATCAAGATCGACAATCCGCACTCGCACTCGGTCGAATTCGGATCGGGAACGATCATCCGCAGCACGCCGGACGAGACGATCATCCTGACGTGCGCGCATATCTTCAAAATTCAAGAAGCTCGCCGCCAGTATCCCCCCAACAAGTTTCCGCTCAAGATCGAGGTTCACCTCTCGGACGGGATGCTCCGCAAGCAATCCAGCGGCGACGCCCGCACGGGCTACCGCGCCGGCGTCCACATGGTGGATCGCTACCCGGGCGAGGCGATGGATTACGACTTCACGGGTGATGTGGGCCTGATTCGCATCCGTCCCGGCAAGCGGCTCCCGGCGACGCCGGTGGTCCCGGCGAGCTGGACGCCCAAGCCGAAGATGCGGATGACGACCGTCGGCTGTTCCTCGGGTCAGGACGCCACCGCGTGGTCCACCTGGATCACGAATCCCTTCGTCGGCAGCGTGGACGGCTTCGCCAATTACGAGGCGATCGAGTGCGCCTATGCCCCAAAGCAGGGCCGCTCGGGTGGCGGGCTTTATACTCAGGACGGCATGCTCGCCGGAGTCTGCGACTTCGCCGAGCCGAAGGGCGGTCATGGCCTTTACGCCACGCCTCGGACGATCTACAAGCTGCTCGATCGCAATAGCCTGACCGTCTGCTATGCCCCGGACTCCGGCCGGTCTCGGACCAAGGCCGGAACGCTCGTGGCCGACAATCGCACGCCTGGCCGCCAGCCCGCTCGAACCAACGTCGCGGACACGCTTCGGACCCAGAATCCGGATCCGGAGCCTCGCCCCAAGAAGCTCACGATCCCGCGGCCCGGCGACCTCGGCGTCGCCCCGATCGCGACGGCCGACGAGGAGTCGGAGCGTCCCTCGCGATCCTCTGACGGCAGCCGTCGCAAGCCGGCCTGGTCGAACGGCGGCACGAGCACGGTCTCCGGTCACGAGAAACCCTTACGCAACGACGTCGACACGCCTCGCGTCCGCGTCGCGCTGGGGTCGGCGGATCGTAACCGAAAGCTTCGCGACGACGACGAGGCTCGCCCGCAACCGGCCGAGTTGAGCATGCCACCGAGCGTTGATCGCGACCCGTTCGAGGGCATCGACACGCCTCGCGAGGAGCGGTCGCGAAACGAATCGCCGACCGTCGCCAAGCCACGGGCCGGGAAGGCATGGCAACCGGCCAGGACCAGGACGGCACCCGATCCGGGCGCGCGTTAGCCCGCCGTATCCGTTTGCAGACAAACGGATGCGTTCCCATTTAGCCTTTGATTCGCGCGACTGTTGTGGTCCAATCGGGGGACGGGGCCGCCACCTACCCACGCGTGTAGGAGGCGGCCCCGTCCCCCGCTCGTCCATTCCATTCACTCCCGAAGGTCAGGAGTGTGCCTGTGCGCGAGAAAATCCCCCCAAATCATCTGGTGGTGTTCGGCCGTCCCGGCAGCGGGAAGAGCACCTTGGCCGAGCGACTCGGGAGCGAGTTCGGATATACGCTGATACGCACGGGCGAACTCCTTCGCGCCGCGATCCGCCGTCAGGATTTCTTGGGAAAACGGGTCGAAGCCCACCTCGCCACCGGCGATCTCGTGCCCGATCCATTGATATTCGAGATGCTGGAGCAGCACCTCAAGGCACCCGGCATGCAGAAATTCTTATTCGATGGTTTCCCCCGGACGATGGGTCAGGTGCCGCTGCTGGAAGGATTTGAAAAGAAGCTCGGATTTCAGATTGGTGCCTATATCGATATTGCCGTCAGCCACGCCGAAGCCGTCGCCCGCATGACCGGCCGCCGCGTTTGCCCCATTTGCGGCGCAACCTATCACCTCATCGGCAAGCCCCCAAGAGTGGCCGAAATCTGCGATAATGATGGTGCCCGCCTGGAGAAGCGCAAGGACGACACGCCCGAGGTCGTCGAGTTCCGCCAGAAAATTTTCGACGATTACGCGGTGCCGATCTTGCGATATTATCAGGAGCACGCCCCAGAGCGCTTCTTCGTCGTCGACGGAGAACAGCCGTTGGAGGCCGTGTACGCGGTGACCGTGAGGGCGCTCGGGCTCGCCTAGTGGTCGATGTTGGAGCCCCCCTGGAGCCTATCCGAAGTCTTGCATTTCGGCTGACGGGAAGGCGCCCGGGATGGCCGCCCCCACCACGCGCCAACTCGTCAATTATTTTCCCCCACGAACCGGAGGAATCGGAATCCATCCGGCGACCCCTTGGGATGCAGGCGAATCGCTAGCTTGTACGTCCACTCCCAATCCTTGAACCAGTCTTTCGATGCCGGCTCCAGGACGACCAGTCTTGGATGCATCAGAGAGACCACCTGGCGTGTACCGAGGATGCGATCGACATTGAGGAGAGCCGGGCCTCGCCCCAACAATCCGGAGGGCTCTCCCATGGAAACGCTCTTGATCTTCGGCTCGAAGATCGTTGCCCAGAGCGCGATAGGCCCCGAATTGCCAAGACTGAACACCTCCACCGCTGCGGGGTCCACCTCGGGAAGGGACCTCACTGCGGCCAGTCCTCGCCGAACATCCCACACTTGCATTCCCGCGAGGGTCTGGCCGAGCAACGCGAATCGGCGGCGGATCTGCGCGTCTTTCTTCGGGTCCCAGGCCGCAGGGCCGACGCCTCGCGGGAGGATGACGGCGAGATCGTCTCCTCGAAGCGCGATGCCCCGGAGAAAGACAGGCGAGCCGTGTTCGGGACCTTCGCGAAAAGGCTCGAACGACGTCTGGCGATCCGGTTCGGAAAGCCAGGTCCAGTAGGATTTCCACTCGGCCTCGTCGAACACCCCCTCACGAACGCCCCGCTTCCTGGCGTCGGGTCTGGGCTTGTCCGGCTTCTCCGAAAGAAGCCACATCCGCAGGCGGACGCCGTCTTGCGACGCGTAGTCGATGGCCCGCAGCCTGAGTCCGTCCTTCACCATATCCACGATCACCTTGGCATCGAGAGGCACCTCCTGGCCCTCTTTCGGCCAGCCCGCGAAGGTCTTGGCGCGAAGGTCCTTGAACCATCGTGCTTTCAAGACTTCCAGACGCTCGAGCGCCACCTCATTTTCCGCGTCCCCAGGCACCGGCGGCTCCTTCGCCTTCGCCACAAACGTCTCGTGAATCGTTGCGTTCCTGCTATCCGCCAACACTTCGCCAGCCTTGAGCACCTTCAAATCCTCGATCGGCACCCTCCGGTCAGGCTCCTCGATCCTCGCGTCGGCCTTGCCCTTCAGGTACTTCTCGAAAAACGCAAACGCCGGATGCCGCAATTCCACCGTATCCGCGTGGCCGCCCTTGCCGATGACGAGGGAAAGGCGGTCGTTCGCGCCGTACCATTGATAGACCTTCCCCGCCTGGGCATGGATCCGCCGAACACCGTCCTCGGGAAAGATCGGGTCCTTGTCGGTGTTCTCGATGAGAAGAGGCTTCGGAGCAACCAGCGCGGCGACCATCGGGAAATCCCAGCGCTCGGTGTTGATGAAATACATGCAGTCGCAATGGCCTTCGATGACACCGTTAACCACGTGATTCTGCAGATCGGTGATGCCCGCAACGGGGCAGACCGCCGCGACGCGGTCGTCGATCGCGCCAACCCACCACGAGGTCGCGCCGCCGCCGGATCGACCGGTCACGCCGATTTTCGAGGGATCGACATCTTTACGAGAGACGAGGTAGTCGATCCCGCGAACGGCGTTCCACGCCTCGACACCGGCCGGGGTGTAGCCGCGGGATTGCCACCACCACATGCCTTCGCGCGCGGTGCCGTGGTGGAGGCCGGGCACCTCGCCGAGCTGGAGGGTATCGACGATCAGGCAGACGTATCCGTTGGCGGCGAACCAGGCGGCGTGGTGCTGGTAGTGGGCCTTGTTGCCATAGATCACGCCGTCCTTCTTCACCTCAGAATGGCCGCAGACGTAGAGGATCGCGGGCAGGGGCTTATCGATGTTCTTGGGGCGGTAGAGATTGGCCGTGACGTAGAGGCCGGGGACCGACTGGTAGAGGATGTTCTCCACGACGAAGTCGGGACGCTCGACCGTTCGGCGAACTTCCAACTTCAGGTCGCCTCTCGGCGGCTCCGGCCAGAGGCCGAGCATGGCCTTGAACTGGCGCTGAAGCTCGGGACGTTTCGCCTTCCAGACTTCGGCCGAGTCGATCCCCAGGAGGGGTTTCGCGGCGATTCGCGCGGTCTCCACGCGGAAGTATTCGGCGAGGGGCGGTCCCTCTGCTCGAACCACCGCAAGCGAGAAAACGGCGAGTCCGCAAGCCATCGGGATCGACGTGCGCATCGGCAGGCTCCGCATCGCCACGCAAACGCGAGGGATTCGCGAAGAGGCCGGGCGATGCCCACCATTGGACCGGGCGCGGGATGCAAGGGCAACGGAGAACCCGGCTGCCGGGGGGAGGCTGACCGATCAGGAGTTAGCCGGCAGGTCGCGCAGGTTGAACGCGACATAGCCGAGGATCAGGCCCGCAAGGCCGATCCCGCCCAGGATCTCGACATTGAGCGGGAGCCGGGCCGCCCTGAGCGCCGACTCGACGGGATCATAAGCGGTGAAGATCGACACCTTCTCCAGCCATTTCCAGTTTTCGAGGACCGGCACGTTCGCGATGATATTGGCGATGAACATCGCGAGAGTCAGCGTCGAGGCCACGAGGTTCGGGCGCCATCGCACGATGTCCATCGAGGAGAAGAAGAAGGCGTAACCGAAGATCGCGACGGCGAAGGCCATCACGTTCAAGCACGGGAAAAGGATCTTCATGAGCGACGGGGGCGCCTCGATGAAATTGAATCGATTTCCGACCAGGATGCCCCCGACCATCGCCCCGGCAAGGATCGCGATCCCGATAAACGCCGTCAGGACCTGCGCGGTGAGGAATGTATTTCGAGAGATGGGGCGCGAGAGCACCAGGTCGAGCGAGCCTTTCTCCAGCTCTCCGCCGACCGCCGCTGAGCCGCGAGCGATCGGCCACATCGCGATGATCAGGACCACGAACGGGTGCCGCCACCACATGATCTCAAGCGACGTGGAACTTCCGTCGGCCGACGCCCCGCCGATCCCGCGACTCATCGCCTGTCTACGCATCTGGGCGAACTCGTCCCCGCGAGCGCGGCCCATATTCTCCATCCGGTTGGTGGCGAAGACGAACAGCCAGATCAGGCCGAAGAGCGCGACGGCCGAGATGCCCAGGAGCCATCGCGACTCGACCAGTTGCTTGCGGACCAGGGCGAACAGGGGAGTCATTTGCCGTTGACCTCATCTTGGTCGTCTTTGACGTCCGGCCCGTGATACTGGTCGTAAAGCGACTTCAAATCCTCGGTGCCGATGGCCAGATCGGCGACGGGCTGAGTCCCGAGCCAGGCGAGAAGGGCGGGAGCATCGCCCCGATGTTCCATCAAGACCGTGTCGCCGTTCCGCTCGCGGACCCCGAGTTCCAGTTCCTCGGGAAACGTCTCGGGAATCGCGCCGACGAACTTCACGAGCAGCATCCGCAGGTTGCGTCGGGCGTGCATGTCCTCGACGTGCATCAGGCGGCCCTTGCGCATGATGGCGACGCGATCGGCGACCTGCTCGACCTCGGAGAGCACGTGGCCGGAGAAGATGACGGTCTGCCCGGCCTTGCGGGCGTCGATCACCAGGTTGAGCACGTCCTGGCGGGCGGACGGGTCGAGGGCGGAGGTCGGCTCGTCGAGGATCAGGATATCCACCGGGTCCGCGAACGCCTGCGAAAGCGCGAGCTTCTGCTTCATGCCCGTCGAGAACGTGCGGACCTTGCGCCTGAGGTCCAGCTTCATGATCGATTCGGCGATCGCCACGGCGCGGTCGATCCCGGCACCGCCGCGGAGATCGCTGAGAAATTTGAGGATGCCGAATCCGGTCATGTGACCGTACAGGCGTAACTCGCCCGGAAGATACGAGACGTAGCGGCGGACCTCCAGGCTATCTTTCCAGCACGCGAAGCCGGCGACTTCCGCCCGTCCGGCCGTCG
Organism: Planctomycetota bacterium; assembly: GCA_028291545.1. Taxonomy (GTDB): domain Bacteria; phylum Planctomycetota; class Planctomycetia; order Isosphaerales; family Isosphaeraceae; genus JAQGHR01. Next base: position 16,126 of record JAQGHR010000060.1, read on the forward strand.
GCTTGAGCAGGCCGAGAAGGAGGCGGATGGTCGTGGTCTTTCCCGAGCCGTTCGGACCGAGCAGGCCGTAGACCTCGCCGCGGCGGACCTCCATCGTCACGTCGCGAAGCGCCTTGACCTTACCGTAATGCTTCGTCAGCCCGTGTGTCGCTATCATCTCCCGCCTCTTGACCGGACCGTCACCCCGCCGCCGATCGACTGTGAGCGTCGCGTCGGAGATCAGGGTAACCGTCGTGGCCCTCGGCCGCAACTGCGCGAGTGAGGATCTCGCTGCCATTCCATGAAACATGCGGGGCACATCGAGTGCCTCGAACGCGAGCCGATCGTCGTTCCGTCTGCCGACCCGATAAAACGTTTAAAAAAGGAAAATGCCCATTGATTGTTTTTTTAGGAATGTTTAGCATTTTAACGTTGCCACAGTACATCTGGAGTGACAGAATTCCCGAAGTCGTCGAGAGTCCTATTTTTAGGCTAATGCGGGCAGACGTTGGAACCGGGACGTCGTTTCAGATCGTCGACAGCCCCTTTCGGTCATGGTCGGGTTGCCCATGAGGCGGGATTGGCGATGGGCCGAGCGATGGAGCACGGCCTCGTGGTAACGGTGATGCTATCCCCTGAGGTATCAGGATGTTATTCACAAGCGATGCACGGGCCGACAAATTCCATCTCAGCCGATTGCTGAGCTATGACCCCCCGCCCTCCGAACGAAACGCGGCGCACTGGCGAATCAACGGATATGGCGCGACGATCTTCATCTGGACCGCGGCCGAGTGGGAACTGCTGGAGGAGCGACCCTCCGACGCCCAGTATTACCCGTGCGGCATCTGGTGCGCACTCCGACTCGACGGGCCTACTTAGAATCATTCGTCGGACTCGGCGAGCCCGGCAAGAGATTCTCTATTCTCGTTCTGTCCTCGCCGCGGGTCTAACTAGGCACCGCCCATAAGCTCCCGACGGCTCTGGGATTATCGCTGAAGAGGCCCGCGATGCCCAGAATCCTCAGGTGCGCGGCCAGGCCGTCGGGGCGCGCATCATTAACTGTGTAAACGAACACCGGCACCCGACCTTCATGGCGGTCGAGCGATCGCAGGGCGTCCGCCGAGGGGGCGGTCAGATAATTCAGCGAATCGCTCCCCAGGGCCTGCGCCGAGGTATGAAAAAAGTCTGCCCCGATCAAATCGCGTACATAAGCGGAATAGTGATGCAGAGGCGTCTCGCAGAGCGCCCCACAGGCGATGTCAGGCCGATGGGCCGCCGCGCGCGCCACGTCGTCATGATCGAACGACGAGATCAGGACTCGATCGGCCGTCCCGGTGTGATCGATGTCGGAAAAGACGGCGGCGAGGAGTCTCGGGTCCGCCTCTGGGAAGGTCTTCAGCTCGACGTTGACTCGCCAGTCCAGGTCGCGAGTCAACCGCAAGGCGTCAATCAGGCTCGGGACCCGGACCGTTCCCGCGCCGAACCGAGACCGATCGGCATCCGGGAGCGAATCGAGGGTTCCGAACCCACCGGCCGTGCGATGACCGCCGGCCGGATCGACGAACCATGAACCGGCGTCGAGTTGCCTGATCTCATGCCAGGTGAAATCCGTGACGCGAAAGCCGGTGAGCGCGCGAGGGTCGCCCGCGAACCTCTCGGCGACGTTCGTCGTTCGGATCAACGATTCGTCGTGGATCACGACCGGGACGCCGTCCTGACTGAGATGAACATCCAGCTCCCACGCGAACGCGCCGCTGGCCCGGCCAAGGATCGCCGCGTCGAGCGTGTTCTCGGGCGCGTGGCAGGAATCGCCACGATGGGCAATGATGACGGGATGATCGGCGGGTCGGATCTCTCGGAATGCGTTCAACGGGACCGCCGCGAATGCGTGTTCCTACGGATTACGTCGCCCAAGGGCACGAGCGTATTGACCGTCCTGGGCGGGGAAACGTACCCCGAGAAGCCCGGCATCGGTTGAACCGAACCTTGATACAGGCCATACGGGGAATAGGCCACGCTGGACCCGCCCCATCCTGTCGACCATGGGTCCGAGACGACCGGAGCGACCGAGACCGACCCGAGGCTATGGTACTGGAACTGCTGCGACCAGCCGCCCGGCACGATGCCCTGGGCGCGCGCTTCTCCGGTCAAACCAACGAGCGTCATGAACACGACAGAGCCCAGAGCGAGACCCACGCGCCGCGACATGATCCGTCCTCCGCCATCGTGGCCATCCGATCGAGCGCCCTGCCCGCTCTGCCCGGCCTGAATGGCATTATCCGTAAATCCCGACGAGTTGGAAAGCCCCATCCCCCCAATCCCGTCCGGTCGGGGCTTGACAGTTGGTGAGATCGTACCCAAGAATGCAGGTCATTGAGGTGCCCGTAGCTCAATTGGATAGAGCGTCGGCCTCCGAAGCCGAAGGTTGCAGGTTCAAATCCCGCCGGGCATATTTGGTAGTGCGTGTTGGAGCGACCCTCTCGGCTCTCCTCTAGAACCAGATTGACGCCGCTTCCAGCAGCAATCGGCCTCGCGGCGGAGGAAGCAGGGCGCGAAGCTCCTCGGAAGCGGCCATGTCTTGCAGGAACAGCTTCGCCTCGATCTCCTGAACGAGCGAAGGCCCTCGCACGGTGAGTCCGATCTCTCGATTGTTTCTCAGGCTCAACTCATCGAAGTTCCCCGTGCCGATGTAGGTCCACATTCCGTCGACCGACATCGCCTTGACGTGCGTCATGGCCGGGTAGACGTAGACCCTCGCCCCACCACGGAGCAGGCGATTGGCGGTGAGCGCCGTATACCGGTTAAAGACGCCCACGTCCCCCCGCATGGTCAGCACGGCCCTCACATCAACTCCTCTCGCCCTGGCGGCGACGAGTTTTTTTACGAGGATCTGATCGCTGAAATAGCAGTTTTGGATGTAGATATGGTGCCTCGCCGTATCGACGGCGCCGTAGACCGCCTCCTTGAGCGATCGTTCATCGACGTCCGTTCTCACCATACGGACCGCCGCATTGGGCGAGGCCGAGTGGGTGGTTTCCGCCTCAGGACACCTCGTTGCCCGACAGCCGCCAAGCTCTTCCCACCGCTCGGAGAAGACGGCGGCGTACTGGTGGACGATCTCGCCCTCCGCGAGGAAGGCGAAATTGTGCCACTTGTGAACGGCGGCGGCCGTCAGGATCATCCCTCCGGACCAGGCGATGCGATCATCGCTGACGACGAGCTTGCGATGGTCGAAGCGGAAGCATGGGTCCGGTGCCTCGATTACGCGGATATTCGATTCCGCCTTCAGTCGGTCCAGGAAGGTCGGGTGTCCCTGCGGAACGTGTGCGTTGCCCACTCCGCTGACGTATCCGCCACGGTCGATCAGGATGCGGACAAGGACGCCGTCCCTCGCCCTCGCGATCAGGGCGCCGGCGACCGCTCGGCCGGCATCGTCGTCGTCCCAGCCGAACATCATCAGGTCGATTCGACAACGCGACCCGGCGATCAGGTCCAGCAAGGCGCCGTATGCAGATTCGCTGCTATAAAGGGGCGACAACCGCGCGGGAGTCTTCGGTCCGCCGGCCTCGGGAGACTGATTTGACGGGAGAATCGAGCGGAGCGGCACCGATTCGGTGATGCGCACTCCAAGGCGCCTGGCGAATCGATCGGCCCCGTTGCACGTCGAGCCGATCGGATCTCGGACGGTTGCCGCGACCGTGGCCCGAAGAGCGTCACCGACGAGCAGCACTTTCTGCTGCCAGGTGACATCCTCCTCGAAGTGAGACCCGGGCGGTTGCACCGCATTGGCGGGGAGCTCTCGGCGCGGTCGGCCCCCAGCCTGGGCGCTCGCGATGGTTGTCAGGACGAGCCCCGCCCCAAGCCAACGCCGCATTCGGCGCATGCCCCACTCCTACGGTCATCCTCGCATTCCGCCCCAGTTCATCGTCGTTGGCGGCGGGAGTCATTGAGGATTTCCGGAGGGCCAGAGCACCCGGAACTGGCGAGGTATCAGGTTGTGCGGGACGTGCATTGCGAATGCACACGTCCCGTACGATTATTCATCATCCCACGCCTCATCTTCCTCCTCTTCAATCCCGCGCAGGTCGTCCGCCTTCAGGCCCATCTGTTTGGCAACCGCCTTCAACTGGGCCTCCACCTCGTAGGCGCCGGCCGGGCGGGCGTCGGGGTTCGTCTGGAGGCAGGCCATGATCGCATCGTTCAGGACGGCGGGGATCTTGGGGTCGAGCTTGATCGGGGCGCGAACCTTGCCCCGGTGCCCCAGGCCGTTGTCCTCGGGACCGCCGGGAATTCCGGAGATGTTGGCGTGGTGGCCCGTGAACATTTTGTACATCGTCGCGCCGAGGTTGAAGATGTCCGTCTTGTCGTTGACCACCTTGTCCTTGGCCTGCTCCGGGGCCATGTACTGGGGCGTCCCTTGCACGCGGGATTTGTCCTGACCCTTGATCCAGGCGGTGCCGAAGTCGATGACCTTCACGTCGCCGGCCTTGGAGAGCATGATGTTGCCGGGCTTCAGGTCGCCGTGATAAACGCCTCGCCGGTGCATATGCCCCAGAGCGGAGGCGACGTGGCAGAACATCAACACGAGTTGGGGACGCTCGGGCATTTCCAACTCGTCCAGCGCGCGACCGTCGATGAATTCCAGCAATAGCTCGACCTTCGCGACCTTGAACCAGGCTTTCTTCACGCGATGATCGAAGATCTTCATGATATTCGGGTGATTCAGCTTCGGCCCGACGGCCGCTTCCTGGAGAGCCTGCGCCAGGTAGATTTCGTCGTCCGCACTCTGCCGTTGAACGACCTTGAGTGCATAGTAGCCGCCCTTCTTCGTATCGTTAATCTGGAAGACACGGCTGCCGGCTCCCGTGCCTATCGGTTTGACGATTCGAAACTGCATTTCCGAGAGCTTGAGTGATGATGCGGAGGCTTGCGACATGCCGGTCCTCGGCTGCCGGGATCAAGTCGCCGACCCCGGCGGGTTGAGGTGATGGGTCGAGCGTCTCACGGGGTGGGCGACGGCCCGGTGAGGAATAAAATTGCAATCCGAGAGGCCGTGAATCCGCCCGCGATTGCATGTTAGTGAGGGTACTCATTTGCGACGCGCGAATCAATCCTGCAACGCGGTCGTCCGTGTTATCCGGTGGGTCCGCCGGAACGGGATGGAAAGCGGACAGGTGCAATGGGACGGTCGGGTTCGTATAACGGAGACGGAAGAACCCGGCGCGAGCGTTGCGCCGGCGTCTCACGATCGTTAAATTCGTTTGCGGACCTCACCCAACGATGGCGGATTCGATCGACAGCCTGGCGGCGGCACTGGGACGGATGCCGAGCGGGATCTTTGTCCTCACGACCGGCCTGAATGGCCGCTCCAGCGGGATGCTGGCAAGCTGGGTCCAGCAAGCGGGTTTCGAGCCACCCATGATCACCGTGGCCGTTCGCCGTGACCGCTACATTGCCGAGTGGATCGCCGAATCCGGCAGCTTCACGCTGAATCAGGTCGGAGCGGGCAACAAGCCCCTCCTCAAGCACTTCGGCCGAGGGTTCGGTCCGGACGAGCCTGCCTTCACCGGCGTGGCCATCCGCGAAGATCGTCCCGACGGCCCGATCCTCGCCGATGCCATCGCCTATCTCCACGCTGTTGTGAAGGGTTCGATCGACTCGGGGGACCACCGCATCTTCCTCGCCGAGGTGACCCAGGGCGCGAGGCTCGATCCCGACGCCGACCCGATGGTGCATATTCGCAAGAGCGGGCTGCATTACTGAGAGACGTCTCGAATCGCCATCGGGGCCAGGGGCGTGAGGCTCGCATCGGGAGTCGCCGCTCGGATAGACTTGAGACGGTCTGCATGGGAAGGTCGCGAACCCGGACGAGGCCCTTCATGACGACGCCTGAGGGCGGCTCCGTCACACGACTGATCCACGAATTCCGTGGCGGAGACGCCTCCGCGTTCGAGGCGCTCTGGCGGCGCTATTTCGATCGCCTGGTCGCCATGGCGACCAAGCTGGCCTCCTCGGTGGGTGAGGACGCGGCGCTCTCGGCGTTCCACAGCTTCCACCGCCGGGCCAGGAGGGGGGACTTCCCGAACCTGGACGATCGGGATGACCTCTGGGTCCAGCTCATGACGCTGACCCGGCAGAAGGTCATCGACTCACGTCGCCGGGATCATGCCCTGAAACGAGGCGGAGGCGTCAAGATCCTGCGCGAATCCGAGTTGCCCGGGGCGAGCGACGGGGCCGAGCCGGGGTTCGCTGAGATTGTGGGTCGCGAGCCCGATCCGGCATTTGCCGCGATCATGACCGAGCAGTGCCGGCGGCTCCTGGATGGCCTCGGTGACGAGACCTTGCGGGAGATCGCTCTCTTGAAGATGGGCCTGAACACGCATCAGGAGATCGCGGAGAAGTTCGGCCGGTCGCTGTCGTGGGTCAATCGCAAGCTCGACCTGATCCGGACGATCTGGGAGGGAGCCACGCCGTGAGCGTTGATCTTCGCTCCTCGACGGTCGCCGCGACCGTCGCGTGGCAATGGAAAAGCCGCGTCGACGACGTGTGCGAGCGCTTCGAGGACGCCTGGCGCAACGGAGAGGACCCGAAGCTCGAAGCGTACCTGAACGACCCAGCAGTCTCCCCGGCCCGACGCGCGGCCTTGCTCTCGGAGCTTCTGAAGCTCGAACGTGAGTTGAGGCAGAATCGAGGCGAAACTCCGGTCGCGGCCGAATACATCGCGAGGTTCCCCTCGTATGCGGTGGTCGTCCGCTCGATCTTCGGCGAGGACCGCGTCGGCGACTACGACCTGATCGCCGCGATCGGCGAGGGTGGCATGGGCGTGGTCTATCATGCCCGGCACCGGAAGATCGGGCGCGAGGTGGCCCTCAAGATGATCCGGCCTCACTTCCTGGACGACGCCTCGGCCATCGAGCGGTTCCGGCTGGAGGCCCAGCTCGCCGCTCGCCTGGAGCACGAGCATATCGTCACGGTCTACGAGGCCGGGCAGGCCGACGGGCACCATTACTATGCGATGAGGTACATCGTCGGACAGAGTCTTTCCGAGGTGATCGGCAAGAAGCCGATGGACGAATACCGCGCCGCGGGCTACCTGGAGCAAGTGGCGCGAGCCGTCGACTTCGCCCATACCCATGACGTCCTGCATCGCGACCTCAAGCCACGCAATATCCTGATCGATGCCCGCGACCGCGCCGTCGTGACGGACTTCGGGCTGGCGAAGATCCTCAGCCTGGGGACCGGGGCGACCCGCTCCGATGATCGCCTCGGAACTCCACCCTACATGTCCCCGGAACAGGTCCGCGACCCGTCGCGAGCCGGGGTGGCGAGCGACGTGTATAGCCTGGGAGCCAGCCTCTACGAGGCTCTCACCGGTCGCGCGCCCTTCCTGGCCGAGAACCCGCTGGAGATCTATCGGCAGATCCTCGACGTCGAGCCGTTGTCGCCGAGAAGCATGAACAAGCGGTGCGGTCGCGACCTGGAGACCATCTGCCTGAAGTGCCTGGAGAAGGACCCCGGGCGCAGATACGCGTCGGCCCTGCAACTGGCCGACGATCTCGGTCGATTCCGGGCGCGCGTGCCGATTCTCGCCCGTCGCGTCGGGCCGGTGGAGAGGCTTCGGAAGCTCACGCGACGGCATCCGACCGCGGCGGCGCTGGTTGCCGTCACGGCGGTCGCCGCCTTGGCGATCGCGGGGGTTGTCCAGTCGCGCCGCTCGAAGGCCATCGTGGGACAGAGCGAGGCGAGAGCGAGGGCTGCCATCGACCTGATCTTTCAGTTCGGCGAAACCCGGCTCAACGACCGGCCCGATCTTCAGAAGGAACTGCTGGAGAACCTCCTTCGCTATTACGAGGGATTCCTGACCCAGAGGGGCGACGATCCGGAGCTGGCCGACGATATCGCGGCGACCTTCACCCGGGTGGCGCAGCTCAACGATGCGCTCGGTTTTCGTCCGGCCGCTTTGAAGGCGCACCAGCATGCGTTGGAACTGCACCGCCGTCTCGTCGATCGTTATCCCGAGGATCGTCAGCGACGGTCCAAGCTGGCCGGAACCCTCCACGATCTGGGCGTCCTCCATCGTGAGATCGGCCATCGCGACAGCGCGATCGTGGCGTACCAGGAGGCGCTCGCAATCCGCGAGGCGCTGGTCGAGTCCGACCGATCCTGCCGCGCATTCCTCCACGACGACCCGCCTCCGGTCCTCTCCCACCGAGACCGCGCGTTGATTGGCGACCTGGCGCGAAGTCATGGCTACATCGGCGACTGGGAGCGTGAAGGCGGCCGTCGCGACGAGGCGGCGCGGTCGTATGAGAAGGCGCACACGCTGCGGGCCAAGCTCGCCGCGAACGACCCGGCCGACTTGCTGGCGAAGTATCAGCTCGCGAGGAGCGAGAACAACGCCGGGATCTTCCACCGCGAAGGGAACCGGCCGAATGACGCGAACGCCTCGCACAGCCGTGCCGCGGAATTGCAACAGGAGCTGGTCGCAGTGGGGCCGGTCGAGGCCAAGGCGCGACTTGCCGCGACCTTCCTCGCCTCCGGGCGCCTGCCCGACGTCGAATATGACGACTTTCGCTCCGATCAGGCCGCGTCGCAGAATTACCTGGGCGTGCTGCTGGCCTCCTCGGGATTGTATGACGAAGCGCTCGGCATGCACGTGGCGGCCGCCGAGAAGTACGACGCCCTGGCGAGCGAGCACCCCGGGCTCACGCGCTGGGACGCCGACCGCGCGTGGACGGCCACCTATCTCGGCGAATTGCGCAATTCGACCGACGACCTGGAGGTGGGCCGCGTTCTGTTCGAAAAGCTGCTCGCCGCCGATCCCTCGGTGACCCTCCTCCGCGCCGGCATGGCCCGGAATGAATATGCGAGGGGGGTCGTGGCCGAAGGGCTCGGTCGCGAGGCCGAGGCCGATGCGCTCTGGGAACTGGCGCGAACGCGTCGAGCCGAGGCCCGAGTCGTCTGGGAATCGGCTCGCAAGGTCCAGGAACAACTCCTCACCGAGCAGCCGCGAAACTTCGATTTTCGGCTGGACCTCGAACGGACTCGCGCGGCGTTGGCGGCGATCAAGCCGTGAACAGGCCGCGATCCTCGGCCGTCGGTGCCGGGATCGGCCCGGCACACGTCACAGCGGATTTGGATGCAATCTGGCGCCGGTGAAGGACTCCGGGACGCATCCAATGATCAGTGATTGGTGTTGAGTTTTTTTTCTCACCCTTGCTCCGGGTTGAGGTTGGTGGTAAATGTAGAGGCTAGAGGGGCTTTCTTCGGGCCTCCGTTCTCCCCGGTGGTGAGGCGGCTCCTCCGAGCATCCTAGGGCCAGCGATGGCCCAGGAGCGTTGCATGACTCCCCCTGATTCGAGGTTGGGCGACCTCTCCCCCCGCGCCCACTCGTTGTCACCCGCGCACGGCGATCAAAGTCGGATCGTCGTGGATGCAACTGCCGAGCAAGGCGGTTCGAGCCCGGATGCTTTCGCCGACGCTGGCGAGGTCGAGGATTCGCTGCGCACCCGGCTGTTTCAGTCCGGCCGGGCCGAATGCGACGAAGAGTCGCTCGATGCCGACGACGACCTCTGGCTAGAGATACCCTGATCGCCTGATCGACCGCGTGGTGTTGCGCCATCATGGGCGCGAGTCATCCGGTCGGTCGCACCGAGGGTGCACCCTCGCGTCCCCCTCACGGGCTGTGACGCCTCGGGTTCGCACCATCCGGCCCCGTCGTCCGCCACGCGCCTCGGCTCCCCCCACCTCGGTCGCGTTGTCTGGCCAGTTTGGAGTACCAGCTCATGGATACGATTTCTCTCGACGCGCCGTCCCACGCAGGAGCCCCGTCATGCAACCGAGCCTCAACTCGCCCGGCGAGAAGCCGCAGAACGGCCTCGCCGGGCTGAAGCACTGGCGGAGCGATATCGTTTCCGGCCTTCTCGTCTCTCTGATCTCCTTGCCGTTCTCGCTGGGGATCGCCATCGCCTCCGGCGCCCCGCCGATCGCGGGACTGATCTCGGCGATCATCGCCGGCTTACTCCTGCCCTTCCTGGGCGGATCCTACGTCACGATCAGCGGACCGGCGGCGGGACTTGCTCCGGTGCTACTCGCCTCGATGCTCACCCTGGGCCATTACGGGTCGGGCGTGGGACAGGATGCGGCGAAGGCGGCGGGGTATCCGCTCCTCCTGGCCGTGATCTGCATGGTCGGGATCGCCCAGATCCTGCTCTGCCAGTTCCGGGCCGCCCGCTTCAGTGCGGTCTTCCCGGCGGCCGTGGTCGAGGGGATGCTCGCCTCGATCGGGCTCCTGATCATCGCCAAGCAGATGCCCCACCTGCTGGGCGTCAAGTTCGAGGCACACGAGTTCTGGGAGTACGTTCGAGAAACGCCGCATAAGTTCTGGGAACGCGACCCGAAGGTCTTCGGGCTCGGCCTCTTCTGCCTCGCATTCATCTTCACGCTCTCCTCCTTCAAGGCGAAGTGGCTGAAGATGGTCCCGGCCCCCGTGGTGATGGTGACGGTCGGGACGATCATTGGCCTGTTCCTCCATCTGACTCCCTCGAAGCATCTGATCCAGATCCCCGAGCACCCGTTCAAGCACGGGATCGTCACGCCCGATTTCAAGGGCCTGTTCGCCGACCATTCTCTCTTGTGGTCGGTCGTCGGGATCGTGCTGACGCTGACGATGATCGACGGCGTCGAGTCTCTGGCCACGGCCTCGGCGGTCGATAAGATCGACCCGTATCACCGCAAGTCCGACCCGAATCGGACGCTGCTGGCGATGGGCATCTCGAACATCTGCTCCAGCATCGCGGGCGGCCTCACGATCATCCCCGGCGGTGTGAAGAGCAAGGCGAACATCGAGGGTGGCGGGAAGACCCTCTGGGCGAACTTCTACAACGCGATCTTTTTGCTAACCTACCTGCTCGTGGCGCGGAATTACATCAACCTGATCCCCTACGCGGCCCTGGCGGCCATGCTGATCCACACGGGGTGGAAGCTCTGCCGGCCCGCGGTCTGGAGACACGTCGCGCACATCGGGCGCGAGCAGATCGCGCTGTTTGCCATGACGGTGCTCGTGACGCTTTCGACCGACCTTCTGTGGGGCATCATCTTCGGGATCGTGGCCAAGCTGGTGATGGCCTCGATTTTCGCCGCGCCGGGATTCCTGGCGGTCGTCGGTCGCCAGCGCTCCTTTGGCCGCCTGGCACTGTCCACGATCGGGAACTTTCCCGAGCTGTTCCGCGACCCGGTGACGCGTCGCGAGACGGCCGATGGGGCCTATCACCTCTATTTCGGGCGACCGCTGGTCTGCTTTAACTCGATGCATCTGAACGACGAGCTGGCGGTGATCCCCCGGGAAACCAGTTCCGTCGTGCTGCACATGACCGATCGCGTGACGCTGATCGACCACACGTCGTGCGACACGTTGATCCACTTCGCCGAGGAGTTCGAGCGAAGTGGCCGAGGCGTGGTCAAGATCCTCGGCCTCGATCGGATGCGTTCCCGATCCCACTACCCGGCGGCCATGCGATTGGGCCCTCCGGCACCCCTGACCGAGCGGTCGGGAGCCGTCGCCGACCTGGCCACGTTGAGCCTCGGACACCTGCATCCGGAGGCGGCGACTCCCGACGCAGCCCTCGCCAAGATGAGCCTGATGCCCGGTGATGAGGCCAGTTCGAACACCGTTGAGCACCCGTTCACCGCGGGGATGATGCGAACGGCCTCCTCGATTACTCACGCGCTCATGACCGCCGACGACTCCCCAAGAGGTATGCACCACGGGGACGGCCTGTCCCAGTCGAGCCTTACGCGCCGCGAGCGAGACCCACGGGATCCGACCGGCGACCTGGGGAGCATGAGCCTCTCTCGCGATCACGACCCCGATCGTCGTCCGGACGGCAACGTCCGGCAGGACGGACTGCGCTGGTTGTAACCCCTCGAATCGTCGCGGGTAATGACAACGAAGGCCGATGGTCGCCCCGGGGAAAGCCCGGGGTCATCGGCCTTTCCCGTCTTCTCTCAGCGACTCTCCGAATTCGAGATTCGAGATTCGAGAAGACCGATCCACCAAAATTCCCGCGGCATTCCCCGACCGAGGCTCGCAACTCCCGAATCTCGAATCTCCTACGGCCCCGGAGTTAGCGTCTCACGCCCAGACGCTACGATCGAGTGAGCGATATCCCACCGCTTCCGCGACATGATGGGGCTGGATATCGTCCTCGCCTTCGAGGTCGGCCATCGTTCTCGCCACGCGCAAGACCTTATCGTGAGCGCGGGCGGAGAGGCCAAGCTCTTCCATGGCCGCCTTGAGGAGGCTGGCGGCATCGGGTTTGAGGACGCAGTGCTTGCGCACCTGCCGGGGTGTCATACGTCCGTTCAAGGTCGGGCCTTTTCCTCCGAATCGCTCGGCCTGGCGGGCGCGGGCCTTGAGTACGTCGCGCAGCAAGTCGGCGGACGTTGGGCCGGGCGGCGCCTCCGAAAGCTGCGTGAAGGGGACCGACGGAACCTCGACGTGAAGGTCGATCCGGTCCAGTAACGGCCCGGAGATCCGGCCGAGGTAGCGTTCCACCTGCGGCTGAGAGCAGGAGCAAGCCTTCCGGGGGTCCGACCGATACCCGCACGGGCACGGGTTCATCGCCGCAACGAGGATGAACTCGGCCGGGAACGTGGTGGCGCGGAGGGCGCGGCTGATGGTGACGCGGCCGTCTTCGAGAGGCTGGCGCAAAACCTCCAGAGTGCGGCGGTTGAACTCCGGCAGCTCATCCAGGAACAGCACACCCTTGTGGGCCAGCGAAATCTCGCCGGGCTGGGGGGTCGAGCCGCCGCCCACGAGACCGGCGTCGCTCACGGAGTGGTGGGGCGATCGAAACGGACGCGTCGCCATCAAGGGCTGTCCCGCGCGCAGCAGGCCCATGGCGGAATAGATCCGCGTCGTCTCCAGGCTCTCCGACGGGGAGAGCGGCGGAAGGATCGTGCCCAGACGCTTCGCCAGCAGCGTCTTGCCGGTGCCTGGCGGTCCGATCATCAGCACGTTTCGGTCGATTACGCCTCCCGTCCGTCCTCAACCTAGGCGGATGATGTGGTCCAATTAACCTCCTTTTCGCGTGGGACTCCGTCAAAATTATCCAGCGAAACGGCGGAATTCGGATCCCGATTGTTGTGGTCAATTAGATCGGTTCACTTTCGGAGATTGTCCGGTATCATGACCACGGAGAGAGGACACGCCGCGTACTTGCGCCGGTAGTTGTACACCATCGAAGGATATTTGCGATTCGGATTCCCATTCGTTTCAGAACTGGTACAGTTGTTTTCTCAGGTTATCAGTTCGCCCAAAACGAGAAAGTGAAGGCGCTCAAAGCGGACGGGCGGATTGCTCGGTAAGGACTCCCGTCTTTAGATGCGAAATCTCAAGATCACTAATTTTAGTGGTCTCGCGTACACTGTCAGACTTTAGATATGAAATCTCAAGATCACTCCCGAGGAAAACATCGTGATCGAGCTTGTTCCGAGAAACACCCTGATACGCCATCGGGTCAGGGCAATTGAGGCTCTGAACCTACTTGAGGACTCGATCGCTGAGGGTGTGATCGACGATTGATGTCGATTCGGAATCAGGCTGATGGTAGGGAGAAATGGTAGGGGGCATCCTTTCGGATGGCTCTGTCCCCCACTTTGCTGCAGTCCCGAACACGGTAGAGCGTCCGTATCGTTCGGCGTCAGCCATCCCCATTATCGACGACTAACGGGCAAATGTCACCTCGAAAGGGATAGTCGGTGCCTGAAGCGGGAGGTCCAATACATCAAGCGTCGATCACACCCATCGCTGATGAAGGGCTGGTCTACCCTCTGATTGTGAGAGGCACGGATCAAGGCTATCTCGTCTTGGCGGGTATGCGACGGTTGGGAGCGATCGACAATCTTTGCCTAGCAAACCGCGACGTGTGGGACTCGATCCGAGGGCGGTACGTCTCCGCACGAGAGGTCTTCGCCATGATCCCGATTCAGTATCAAGACTGACAGAGCGGACAACACGGGTCAATGTCCTCGTCAAACACAAAGCACTCGGCACAGACGAGGGCGCCGCAACCCTCGCATAGACCGACGCAACAGCCACACCCCGAGGCGTGGCACGTATCGCATTCGTAGAGGGTAGCGGTCTCGTCCTGGCAGAGCAAGCAAGTAGTTTTCATGGTGTAGTTGAGTTTATAACCAAACACAACTGCGTCAAATTCGTATTGCCGAGTGCGTTAAACTTGTTATAGTGATGACGTTGACGATCGCAACCGCCGTGCCGTTCGCTGGGGAGTGGCGGCACGGCGGTTTCTACCTAACTCACTCCCCGAGGAAACTCCCCATGTCCATGCTCCCCGTTTCTTGCATCGCGGCGGGACAACCCTTTCCCGACGGAAAATCTCTCGTCGTGATCCTCCTATTGCAGTCAGCAACCGACGACGAAATCGTCAATCAAATCCGTTCGGCATCGAAATCCAAGCATGTGGGCTTTTGCGTCTCCGAATGGGACAACGATCCTCGGGAGGTCTGGGAGATTCCCGAGGCACTCGCGCTCTTGGATCGTTTCGTCCGTCTCGGCGGCTTCCCGATCCTGACCGCCGAATACAAAGAGTCTCTCGCCGCGCTCGTCAACGGCGGGAGGTACTGCGACTTGGCGACGATCGAACGGATGGAGTGTTGGACCGAGGAACAACGAGCAAGACTGAATCCCATTACCGAGCCACACTCAACCTTGCGGTCCTAACACACCGATCGCTGACGACGATGTCAATGATCTCATCACGTCATCAGAAAGGGATATCACCATGAGCATCGAACAAGAGCCTTGCAGCCAGTGCGAAGAAACCGGCGGCGAACAAGCCGATTGCAGCCAGTGCGGAAAAACGGTCTGCACTGTTTGGGGATGGGATTGCTGTCCCGAGTGCGACACGATCACATGCAATTGCTGCTTGCTTGATATAAAATGGACGTGTCCCAAGTGCGGATACAGAGCACCAGAAGCCGAAGAAGAATGAACCAACTGCCCAGAGTGCGGCTTCGTCATCCCCGATGACGAAGAATGAACGAGTTGCGGGACTGGTCTCGAATCCGCCTCGGGTTTGAGATCAGTCTTTTTCATTTCCCGTGATGTCGAGCGTGGCACTCCCGGCAGAGCGTGATACACGACGCTTTTTCGCGTCTAAATCCAAGATCAGTCGGATCGGTCTCGTGTCCAAGTTGCTCCGTGTGTCCTCTAAACTGATACGTCGCGTGGTGGACTTCCAAGCCGTATGAGCGAGTACAGAGGCGACAGTGGCGGTCTCTGTAGATCACCGCCTCACGTAGCCTCTGCCAACGTTCAGAGCCTAAGTAGATCTGGTAATCACAAGTGCGAAGGTCGATCTGCTTAGGCGGCTCGACCTTCTTTTTCATAGCTAAATAATTGGCGACGTGGGCGGCGAGTTCTCGGATTTCAGAGGCGGTAAAGTGATCTTGAGAGGGACGCTCGTAATCCGAGTCGTCATGGACGTATACGAGCGAAATTGCGATTAGAAATTCGGCGTGATCGACCCCCCATAACGGGAGGAAGTCGGATATCGGGAAATATGGCATCCCCTATCTATGATCTATACATTCCGAAATATTCCACTTGTATGTAATCTTAATTATGATATACTATCTTAAGTGAAAGGACGGTGATGGTAATGGGGGTTTACTTCAAAAGGTCGGAAGTGGCGAGCCTACTCGGGATCACCGAGGGGCGGATATCCAAGGCGATCGTGAACGGGGTCACGATCCCGATGGTAGTGGCGGGAACAAGCTACTACTCCGCCGAGAATTTGGTCGCGCTGCAAACGTATTTTGCGGCGGGCGGCGCGAAGCTCGGAAGACGAAAAAAGACAACGACAAGTGAACTTTAAGGAACTCGATATGTTGGAATTTATCGGAACGATAGAGGCGGCAAGAATCCTAGGCGTAACCGCGTACAAACTGCGTGTATTGGATGACGACCTGACGTTATCTGCCTACAAGACCAAGGGAGGTCATAGGCGGTATAGGCGGGAGCGGATTGAGGCGATCCGGGAGACCGGCACTTGCGAGGACATTGATGCGTCGGAAATTGATGCGTCGGAAATTGCTAGGAACAAATGGCTTGCGTTAGGCGAGCAACTCAAGGACATGCACGACCTCTATGCCAAGCTCATGAATATCGCGGGCAGCTAAAAATTTACCTACTAAAGAAAGACAACTGATATGAGAAGCATCTACAAAGTAGTGAAGAAACGAAACAGCTCAGATTGCAAGACTACCTATCAGGTTGTCGCACTCTTATTTGATCAAGCCGTCTTGCTCGTGGATAACGACGTGTGGTGGTACGAGGACGGCGGGATCGGGATCATCGACAAGACCATAACCTCGCAAGACCTCCGCGCCCTCAAAGCCGTCAACGGATAAACAACAGAGTCTAAAAGATTGCGGTCCAAGCCCCAGACCGCAATCTCATTACCTCGGGGCATACAGAGAGACGATTGATATGTTGAAGTGGACAAAAGCGGGATCGGATCAGGTAAGTGGACCCTACCGGATCGTTAAGTTTTTTAGTAGCAATCAACCTAGATGGGAACTCTTGCACGAGGGCATTCCTTTAACGGTCCGAATGAAAATGAAGTCTTGCAAGCTCAACGCGGAGGATCACCGCCTCAAGCTCGACTCGGAGGAGGCGGCGTTGACCGAAGCCGTCTCAAATCTCTTTAGCTCGGGGCGATAAGGAATATCATGAAAATCGAGATCACGGATAAGCGGATCGAAATACTCGTCAAGCGATTGCACGATCCAAGTCCCTTATTGGACTACTACGGGATCGATCGATCGGACCTAGATAAGGCGATCAAGTCTTGCATCGACATAGACGAGGACACGGACAGCCTCCTCACTTGGACCGAAATTAATCTGGTGATGCGTCATATAGATTCAGGTCTCAAGTCCGCGATTGAGACGTACGAGTCATGGGAGGCGAGATGGGGGCGGGGCAAGAACGACGCGCCATTTCGGACCGAAAATTCGCACGACGTTGAGACCACTATGGGCATCAAAGAGAATAGCAAAGGCTTCCATTGGTGGATAAGTCATAAGTGGTGGACCCTTTATCCATCCGGCAGAAAGTTTTGCAATAAGTATAAGTTTATCTGGTGCGAGGGACTCCCAACCGAGGAGGAATCCAGGAAGTCCCTCTATGGGTACGCGATTCAAGGTCGCAATGCACGAGTCATGATCAACGAGAGAGATCAAACCAATGGGATATGGGACGGAAGCCGTAGCGCTTACGCTCCGACAGTCAAGGACTAAACGAACAAGCCGACCGGGGTTTCCGTCCCGGTCGGCTTGCTCGAATCATAGAAAGGGATCAATTGTCTGCTATCAATATAGTATCAGATATCCAATTACATGTAAACTCGGATATGACGACGCGGCAGAATTTCACGCTTACCGGGATAGAAGCCGTGGCTTACTATCGGCAATGCGGAGTCAACGTCATGCCGATATCTACGGATGCGAAGCGGTGTCCGAAAATCAAGTGGTCTCCATATCAGTTAGAGCGTGTTCCCGGATTCCTGCTCTCGGATCATTTCGTTGGGCGGCAGAGCGGAATCGGCGTGATATGCGGGAAAACATCGGGCAGCTTAGAAGTCCTCGACTTCGACGACGCTTCCGTGTGGTCGCCGTGGTGCAAAGCCGTAGTCAAGAAACACGGAAGCATCTTGGTACGGACCCCCGTGGTCTCGACCCCGAGCGGCGGGCAACATCTCTATTGGCGCTGCAAAGAGATTGAGGGCAATCTACGGCTCGCTCGCAAGCCGATCGACGACGGAAAATCCAAGATCAGGATTGAGACTCGGGGACAAGGCGGGTACGCGGTACTCCCAGGCAGTCCGCTCGGGACTCACAAGAACGGTACGCCGTACCGACTCATCTCGGGCAATTTCAAGACCATCGTCGAAATCAGTCCGGCAGTCAGAGCGAGCCTGCTCGACATCGCCCGATCGTTCGATCTGATGCCCCCTGATGCCCCTAGGATCGATCTTAGAGCCGCCTACGGAGACGTTCTCCCGGCTTCGGCTGCCGGTATCGGAGAGAGACCGGGAGACGCCTTTAACGCCTCGGTATCTTGGGATAGTATCCTAATCCCTTCGGGCTGGACTCTCCATACTGATACCGGGAGCGTGGTCTACTGGCGGAGACCCGGTAAGGACGATGGCGGTTTCTCCGCATCGACCGGCTATTGCGGGGATAAACTGCATGTGTTTTCGAGCAACGCTGATCCGCTTGAGGCGGAGAAGACGTACGACAAATTCGCTGCTTATGCGTGGCTACAGCATGCGGGCGACTTTCGTAGTGCTGCCGCTGAGTTAGGGCGGCAGGGTTTCGGATCGGTGGAAGACAGAGTTAGTACAATCATAGAGAGGTTTCAATCGTGAGTAATTTTGTAAATTTCGACGCTCGGGTCAGGACCGAAGTTCAACCGGACGCACGCAAAGGTAAGGGACAAGATCAATTCCATTATCAAAAACTTGCAGAGGCGTTCTTAGAATCGTGCGGCACGCACTATCGCTATCATCAAGATCGAGTCCTTAGATACACCGGGACGCGGTACGTGATCGACAGCGCATTGAGCATGCGAGTACGCCTTTACTTGCTCAAGAAAAAGATACCGCAGAACAACAACATCATCGGAAACACGGTCCCGATTATCCAAACGATCGTCTATATGGACCAAGAAAAATATCCACAACTGCCTGCGTGGATCGGGAGACAAGTCAACGTCAAGAACTTGGTAGCCTATAAGAACGGGATACTCGACGTAGAGCGAGCCATCGAAGGCGATCACACACTTACCCCCCACACACCGGACTGGGTCTCGCTCAACTCGCTCCCCTACTCGTATGATCCCTCGGTTAAGTGTCCGCTCTGGCTAAGCTTCCTGAACGAGATATTCGAGCGAGACGCGAAGCGGATTGCCCTACTGCAAGAGTGGTTCGGCTATTGCCTCCTCCCGGACCCGAGCCGTCAGAAATTCCTCGTGATGACCGGTCCTCCTCGATCGGGCAAGGGAACGGTATCAACCGTCATGACGGCAATGCTCGGGGAAGAAAACGTATCGGGATATAATCTGCCATCGCTCGCCAAGCACTTCGGCTTGAGACCGCTTGTCGGCAAATTGCTGGCGAACGTCGGCGAAGTCAACTTGCAGGGCAACCCTGACAAAGCCGAGATCGTAAACCGACTCAAGACCATCACCGGTTGCGATGGTGTCGATATCGAGACGAAGTATCTTGCCGAACAAGAATCCGTCAAGCTCTACGTCCGATTTATGCTCTCTTGCAACGAGATACCGAAGTTGCCGGATACCTCGGGAGCAGTGGCGGATCGGCTCATGGTACTGCCGTTTCAACTCTCCGTCCCCGAGGACCAGAGAGACCCGAACCTGGCGGCGAAGCTCATCGGCGAAATCGTTGGGATCAACATCTGGGCAATAGGGGGGCTGGCTCGACTCCGCAAGTCGGGTTTCACGACTTCCGAACAGATGGCGAAACACGTCAACGAGGTCAGGAAAGACGGATCGACTGTCCTCGGGTTCCTGCAAGAGCGTTGCTACGTGGCGTCATCGCTCGACACTCGCAATCTCCCAGGCGTCAGCTTCAAGCCCGACGATGCCATACCCGACATCCGCAAGACGATGCTTGCGCAAGCGTACGAGCAATATTGCGAGGAAAATGATGTCGTCTTCAACCCCGGATGGTTCTGGAAGAATCTTAAAATCGTCTTGCCGAAGATCGAGACTTCCAAGCCGACGGTCAATGGTCAGCGCGTCCCGAGCTATCGCGGCTTGGAGTTGAAGGAAATATAAACGACCGCTTATCTGTCCGGCGTCCGGGGTCGTCCGGGCTAAATCGCGCCTTGTGTTATGTTTTGATAAGTAAAAGTATAAATCATGGAGAGTTCATGGGAAACCCCGGACGACCCCGGACGCCGGACAGATATTTTCTCTCTTATGGCTTTTCCTAGTCTCTCGAATCCATCGACTCTGAGGCAGGACACCACACTCCGAACGCCGGGGGTCAGGGGGAAAGTCGGCTTGCACGATTCTGCATATGTGATATACTGCAAGCTCAAGGAGATGCATATGCGACGCCCATGTAAGACCTGCACTAACTACGTTTCGTGGTCAGACCAAAAGTCGAGCTTCGGTCATATCATGGGACATTTCCAGGATATCAATATCGCTCGCCAGTATTCACCGCTCTGCAATCGCTGCCGTCGAAAGCTGATCTCCGGTGTTTTGCCTATCGTCGAAGTCGAACGCACGATATCCATCGACGGTCGAGCTATCGGAGGCGAGGCGCTCGACCGAATCCGCACGGCAGACCCGATCTTGTACAACGCGATTCAAGACGACGAAGCCACGACCTCAACCGGCAAGATCAAGAAATCCGCCCTAGGTAGTCTCTTGAACGTAACGAGCAATAATGCAACGTCCCGACTAAAGCGATACTTGGAACCTTGAAGGATGAAGCCCAACACCATATCTCCAATCGATAGGCTAATTCAACACGAGACGATAGACCGGGTCCGACTCTTGGACCCGGTCTTGTTCGACGCAATCCAGGACCCCGAGAATTGGATGGTGACCGGCAGGATCAATCAGGCTGCCGTGTGTCGTGTCCTCAACCTACCCCCCAAGATCGTGAGCGCCCGGCTAAGACGAATCCAAGTTGATTGCCAAGACGACTAGATAAGATCATGAATAAAACACTCATTACCGCCGCAATCACCGCTCTGGCAGCCGGATTAACCTACCTCGGGGCGCACACCGCCGATATCTCGATCGGATACGCTCCCCTGATTAGCGCTGGAATCACCGTCCTCCTCGATCTAATCAATCGCTGGACTCCGAACAAGGTCGCCGCAATCAAGACCCTCATGGCTCCCAAGAACACTAAAATCCACTGATGTCCTACAAAATTAAATCGCATAATACTATGATACTGTGATCAGTATATTAATGTAGGAGAATAACATGTGGCTATCGCCAAGAGAAGTACGGTTTATTTTCGGCTTCTCTCACAACTCATTGCTGCTGTGGGAAAAGCGAGGATATCTTTCACCTTCTCGGACGCCCGGAGGTCATCGCCGTTACCGACACGCCGAACTCGAAGAACTACTTCGAGTCACTTCCAATCACGTCCCTCCGCTGCCACCTATCGAGGCGGGTAGCGAGCCAAAATGAGAACTCGACCCGAAGTGAGAAAATTCAATATCACTGTACTACCATACCTTGATCTCAAAATTGTGTGTTAGCGCGAAGACCCTCGTATTGTGTAGTACGAGGGTCTTCGCGTTTCGCATCTAAATTTCAAAGCGAGGCTCGTACATATACTGTTGCTGCCAACTTGAAATCCTGACGGCAATAGAATTTTGTATCCGCGAACGTGCCTCACTCGATTGTGAATCGAGTGAGGCATTTTCGTTTCCCGACCCTACCTACTTTGTGAACTACATCGACGAACAGACCTTTCTTGATCTCTGGCAACAGGCACATGACGCGCCTCAAGACCGCAAGGCACAAGACGAGTATGTAACGTTCCTCTTGTTGCTGGCGTCCTCGATCGCCTCTCGGTTCCCGAAGCACTTGAGGAACGACCTGGCGCAAGACGCGGCGTGTCATTGCTGGATTCAATCCGCGTCTTTCGACCCGACACGAGGCACGATCTTCGCGTACCTCACGTCCTTGTGTTTCAATCGCATGCGAAGAATGATGAATATCGAGGGGCGGCAAGAACGGATCAAGCTCTTGATTAGGTCAAGCTCATGACTCCGTTCCGCCCGATCTGGAAACCCCCGAGGCGTCAGACCCAAGCGACTTATAACCGCTTCGTGCGTGATCCCAAGCACCAAGAATTCTACAGGTCGCAATCCTGGCAACAGACTCGCGAACGAGTGATCGCGGACAATCCTCTTTGTGGTCCTTGCTTGCTCAACGGCATCCTAGAGCCGTCAAGAGAGGTCCATCACGTTGAGTCTCTCAAGATCGCTTGGGACAAGCGGCTCGACCTGGACAATCTACAGGCGCTATGTGTCGCTTGTCATAAGCGAATTGAGCGGGACGGACCCTAGATAAGGCATGACCACGCCGTATCTCAAGAACAACGCAACCACGACTCTGGCTCAAGACTACGATCCTGCCACGCAATCGACTCTGACTCTGGCAGCCGGGACCGGGTCCTTGTTCGGCACTCCGACGCCATCGAACTATATCGGGGTAAGTGCCTTTCGCGGACGCTCTCCCCTCTCGATCATGAAAATCACGGGACGGACCGGAGACGTCTTGACGGTTGCTGGCGCTCTCGACGGAACGAGCCTCGTCAACCTCCGTGCAACCGATCGCATCGTCTCGACGTTGTGGGCGGGGGTAATCGATGATCTCTACACGCAAATCGGTGTCGGAGGCGCACAAGGGACGCAAGGCAATCAAGGATTCCAGGGAGCGGCGGGAAGTCAGGGCAATCAAGGCTCGACGGGATCGCAAGGACCACAGGGGTATCAGGGATCGCAAGGGACGCAAGGCAATCAAGGTTTCCAAGGATTCCAGGGATCGGCGGGTAGTCAGGGCAATCAAGGTTTCCAAGGGTCCAATGGAGCCGCGGGAAGTCAAGGCAATCAAGGTTTCCAAGGCAATCAAGGATTCCAGGGAGCGGCGGGGACACAAGGCAACCAAGGATTCCAAGGCAATCAAGGGTCTGGCGTGGCTGCCGGGAGCACTACTCAGATTCAGTACAACAATGCCTCCGCGTTCGGAGGCGCTACCGGTCTGACTTGGGCAAGCGGGACCTCGATTTTCACGATCAACGCTAACTCGACGTTCGATGCTAGCGGATACGGCTTTATTCGTTCCTTCGTCTTCGTAATCGCGTCCGGCTTCCCGGCTACCACGGGACAAAACAAGACCAATCAGCTTACGGTCCCATATGACGGCAAGATCACAAAGGCTTGGATTAACGCGAAAACGGCGCCGACCGGGGCGGCTCTGATATGTGACATCAAGAAAAATGGGACCTCGATCTGGGCATCGTCTCCCGCTAACCGTATCCAGCTTGCGATTGCGGCTACCACGGGGACTCAGACGAGCTTCGACACGACGTCGTTGGCAGCGGGGGACGTACTCACGATCGACGTTGCTCAAGTCGGAAGCACTATCGCGGGACAGGATGTAACCGTGCAACTCACGACCCTACTTCGGAACACGTAACTTATGCACATTCACATACTCAGTCCGGTAATCAAGTACGGCAATGTCTCATTCGATTTTATGATTGAAGATCCCAACGGAGTCATACCTCCCTACCGTGCTTCGGGTCAGTTGCCTATCGATCCGATCCCCACGGCGGGGGACTTCTTGGGCATGGTCAAATGTCTAATTTTGTCGCATTACGCGCTGATGCCTCAAGCTGATGTTAGTGCGTTTGGGCTGGACCGGCTCGCGATGGTATTGGCGGCAATTAATGTCGAATATACGCGAGCAATACCAGAGCATACGCTGATCATCGATCGTCCGGCAGCCTACCCCACACTGGGACTTTAAAGGAAACCATCCATTTGATTTTCAACATTATCAACATCCTCTGTCAGATGTCAAAAGTGTCATACGACCTGATCAGCGAAGACCCAAACGGAATCATCCCTCCGTATCGAGTTAGTTCCGAGCTACCTCTTGATCCCGTGCCGTCGGCTGCCTCATTTGTGTTTGCCATACGTGAGATTATGCTTGCCTATTACTTGGTTCTCTTGCCCGACGATCCGCTTACACCGATCCCGCAAGACCTCGCAACGATCTTGGACGCGATGCGAATCGAATACGCAAAACCCGTATCTGATCATGAAGTCGTGATTGATCGACCGCCACAATATCCCACACTAGAACTCTAAACATATATGGCAACTGTAATTTCATGTGCGACCGGCAATTGGTCCTCGTCAACAACCTGGGCTCTGATTGACAGCACGAGCTACCTCGATTCCGAGACTGGTTCGACCGCATCCACAACGAGCTATGTCTATAGTTCGACGTTCATTCCCGGCGCGATCACGATCGATGGAATAGCGATCAAGGTTGCCTCACCGGGCGCAAGCGGCACACTCAATATCGAGTTATTCAACCATACCGATACACTAACGGTCGCTAATACTACCGTGAACAATATTGATCTCCAAATCGGCTGGAACTTCATCAAATTTTCCGCAAGCCAGACCTTGATTGCCGCCAAGGCATACAAGGTGGGTGTGAAGCATGTGACCGCATCCTCGTCTCTCTACCGAGACTCGACGGCCGGGAACTGGTCTCGCCTCTTGAGGACGACAACAACACAAGCTCCGGTCGCTAACGATCAGATCGTGATCGCGGGGGAACTCACCGGAGCAGGCGCAGGCAACACCTTGACCGTGACGTTGGACAACACCGCAAGCACGAGCTACGGCACGACCGCCTACACGCAAAGTATTCATGTGTCAAATCGTGGCACGCTCACTTGCGCCACAAGTGCAAGCACCGCGTATCAACTCAAGCACAAAGGCGTGTTTCAGCAATACGCCGGGAGTACCATCAACCTCGGGACCGTTGGCGTACCGATGCCTAGCTCGTCCTCGCTCACACTCACGGCAGACGTAGCGGCGAACGTCGATACCGGCTGGGTCTTCGGCGCAGGTACGTCCAACATCTACGGCAATTCCGTAGCGACCACCACCACGCGATTGACCTCTGATCTCGCGGTAAGTGGTACGGTTTGGACGGTCGCAAGTTCGTCGGGATGGAGCGTCGGCGACGTGATCGGCATCGCATCAACGACCACGAATAATGCTCAATTCGAGGCTAGGACCATCCTCACGGTCGATTCCGCAACCCAGGCAACGATGACATCGGGCGCCACGAATGCCCATTCTGGCACAAACAGCGGCGGCTACGATTATCGTGCCTACGTCGTGAATATGACCCGAAACATCAAGTTCAATGGTATATCCACATCATTGCAAGGCTATATTCTGATCGGTGCGACCACGACCTTCGCAGGGCAGTATTTCGAGGCTAAGTGGATGGGATCGGGGACCACGAACAAACGAGGCTTCGACATCTATACGACCACGGGGACGGTTGCCATCACCGGGGCGGCACTTCACGATTTTGTTGTCTCTGGTAGTTCGGGATTCGGATTGGCGGGAGGAAGCGGCACGGGCGTCAACCTGCAAAGTTGCGTGACTTATAATATCAACAGCTATCATCATTTCATTGCCCAGAGCACAGGGACACAGATCGTCAACAATTGCACGGCGATAGGGTCGGTGGCGAACACAGCAGTTTTCTACGTGCAGGATGTTGGCGGGACGGTGACGGGATGTGTGGCAGCCTCGTGCAATGGTGGTGGTGCAGCACAATTCTTAGTATTTGAGCAAAACCAGATCGCCACGTTTAACAACAATGTCGCCTGTTGCAACGGGCAAAACGGATTCGCATTTCTCCATTGTTGGGGTGCCGTGGATCATCTTACAACTTGGCGATGTGCCCAAGGATTCGACTTTGAAGAAGTCCATTCACAATTGACCTTAGATCTTTGCACCAGTTACGGGCACACAAATGCCCACGTCCAATCGAACGGTCAAGCGGGTCTTACCAAAGGCTGGCAGGGCGATGTGATCTTTACTAACTCTGCCTTCGACGCGGGTCTCACGACTGTCACACCCTCCGTGTTCCTGCCGACGCTGGCGACTCCCGGATGGTCTTCGCTAATCCTGGAATCATGTACGCTCGGTAGCATCACGGCTCATACTCAAGAGTTCAACTTGAGCGTGCCGACTTTTATCCGTGCGATCCTCCGCAATTGCGTGAACACGTCAGCGACCTACCTCACGTCGCAATCCAACATGCTGCCGGGCTCATATGTCTTAGTACAGAAATATAACCAAACGGCAGCCGACCATCGCGCCTACACAGCGGCAGGGACCACACGATCGGACACCGTGATCTATAACACGGCAAGCCCTAGTCAGAGGCTCACGCCAGCCAACGCATCAAGCAAGCTGCAATCTTCGGTCCCTACGTACGGATGGACCTTGGCAGTAGCCTCGGGAGCAACGGCTAACGTGAGTGTCTACGTTCGCAAGAGTGTCGTCGGCGATGGCACGGCTTACAACGGTAATCAAGCTCGTTTGATCGTACGTAAGAACGTCGCCGCAGGGATCACGAGTGACACCGTACTCGCCACGGCATCGGGAGCGGCGGGGACATGGGAACAACTAAGCGGCACAACCACAACCGTCAACGATGCCGCTAAGCTTGAGTTCTATGTCGATTGCGATGGGACCACGGGCTGGGTCAACGTTGACGACTTCGCATCCACAACGATCAACGATACGAAGGGATTCAAGTATTGGTCTGACGGACTCCCGAGCGTCCAAGGCGACAACTCCACGAATGGACCGGTCAACTTCGCCTACTAAGCATAAGGAAACGCTTATGGGTGGGTAGGGGGTTCGAAGATGGCGGAGTCTCGTGCTAGAGATCTCCGCCCTCTATTTCTTTGTCGGAAGCCTCATTTTAGGTCGCTTTTCCATCAAGTCTAGGGGGCTTTCACTAACCAAATGCTATTATATGATATAGAAACTAACATAAAGGCAATCAATAAAATGCAATCAACGCATACCGAAGTGAATGGCGGCGAAATGGCGATGGCGGGAGTTTTCCATGTCAATCTCGATGGCGATGGCATGGTCGCCGAATTGCAGCGGCGGGAGAAGTTCTACAAGTTCAAGCGGATTGAGATGTTGGAAGAGCGGCGGGACGCCATGGTCTCACTACTTGAAATTGGACTCGATGACGACGGAATTGCCATCCGCGCCGAGTTTCGACCGAAGATCAAGAGGGAGCTAGATAGGCTTGAGGCATGCATCAGGGAGACACTATGAGCAAAACCGCACCCAAGCATCTCGACGACATAGCCAAGACCACATACAAGCAAGTCTGGGCGGTCCTGGAATCGCTCGGCAAGTTGCACGACATCGACGCCAATACGATCGAGCTATACGCAAGTCTCTACTCGACGTACAGGATCGCTCAGGCAGAACTGCAAAAGTCCGGTCCGATCATCTTCGCCAAGAACGGATACCCGATGCAGAATCCGGCTGCCTCGTTGTCGTCAACGTGCGTCAAGGAAATGCGAGGCATCCTCCGGGACTGGGGAGTATCCAAGATCGTCGATAGGGTCGAGAGCGATAGCGCATCCGAGGCTAAGTGGCACGGACTCGCGTAATAGACCCTCTGAACGATCCTGGCAATCGCGTTATCCAGTTTGCGGGCAACCTCAAGCTCACGGGCGACTACCGAGGCAGACCATTCGAGCTTCTCCCATTTCAGGAGGCATGGTTCCGCACGATCTACGGTACGCTCGATCACGCTGGATTCCGGCAGTACACGAAATCGAGCCTATTCCTCCCGAGGAAGAATGGAAAGTCGAGCCTCGTTAGCGCCGCAGGGGTATACCATCTGTTCGGCGAAGGCATCGGCAAGGGCGGTCAAGAGATTTACTCGGCTGCCTCGAATCGTGATCAATCTGGACGTATCTATAAGTTGCTCAAAGAGAGCATTCAGCAAGACCCGTACCTCAACGCGCAAGTTAAGTTTCGGGATCAGACCAAAACCATCGTCCATAAGAAGCTCGACAATATCTTTATCAGTCTGGCAAGCGATGGCGGCGCCGTTCACGGACTCAACCCTAGCGTCGTGTTCGCCGATGAATTGCACGCATGGAAAGTCTCGAAAGCACGGGATCTGTTTTCGGCTCTAAAGACGGGGTCAGGAACGCGACGGGAACCGCTTTTTATCGTCCTCACGACGGTAGGGAACGACCTGCAAAGCCTCTGCCATGAAGAATATCAGTACGCGAAGCAAGTCGCGTCGAATCCCGAGACCGATCCCGAGTACCTACCCGTCATATTCGAGTTGCCCGATACCGAGGACTGGCGGGACGAAAGCAACTGGTACAAGTGCAATCCCGCACTCGGCAAATTCGTTCATATCAGGGAACTCCGCAAGCTCTATAACGAGGCGAAGGCTCTGCCCGAACGAGAGGCGAGTTTCCGACAATTCCAGTTGAATCAATGGGTCCAAGGCAACACAAAATGGCTGCCTCAAGACCGATGGAACGAGCTACAGCTTGATTACACTCACGCTGATCTTGAGGGGCGCTCTTGTGTTGGCGCTCTCGACCTGGCTGCCGTCCATGACCTCGCAAGCCTCTGCCTCGTGTTCGACATGGAAGACGGCACGTATCGAGTAATCAACGTCAATTGGACGGCAGGGGAGACGGCGAAGCGGAGAGAAAAGGCGGATGGCGTTCCGTATGTCGCGTGGTCTCAATCGCATCCTGACGCGCTTCGTCTGACACCGGGAGAGACCACCAATCACGAGACGATCGAGAAAGACATCATCGCTCTATCCAAGCGATTCAAGATCAAGCTACTTGCGATCGACCCTGACAACGGGGTCATGATCAGTCAACGCTTGACCGATCAGAAGCTCAACGTCCAGAGCTATTATCAGTCAATGGCTTACATGAACGCGCCAAGCAAGCAACTCGAAAGATTGATCTTGGAGAAGCGAATCCACCACGACGGAAACCCGGTACTCAATTGGAGTGTGGGCAACGTCAAGGTGGAGAGGGACGCTCAGGACCGGATACGACCGAGTAAAAAACGATCCAACGATCGCATTGACCCCGTGGTGGCGCTCGTGATGGCTATTGGAGTGAGCATGAGTGAACCTGAGACCGAGAGCGTCTATAAGACACGCGACGTTATTTTCGTCTAAGTGTCCCTAGATATGATCAGTATGTACAATACACTTAAAAATCTCTTTACGCGGCGTTCAAGCACTCCCCTGACTCGGCAACAGTTGCAGAGCATCGCGTACGGGGGTCCGACTGCCACGGGTCTAAACGTCTCCGAGGAGAACGCTCTCACTCTGGCGGCGGTCTATTCGGTTGTCGATGCCTACTCGACCACGTTTGCGGGTCTCGATTTCGGCGCGTACGACTCGTCAAGCGGGGTAAGAAAAGAACTCCCGTCGCACTCGATCGCGCAACTCATGCGTCGTCCCAACGAGGACATGAATTGTTTCAAGTTTAAGCGCGCGATGATCGTCCCCTTGATGACCTCGGGCAACAGCTACACCGAGATTGTTCGCAGGCTGAACGGGAGAGCAGCAGAGCTTCACTTGCTCCCGTGGCGCAACGTCGAGCCACGATACGACGACAACGGGAGAGTGTGCTACTACCTCCGCAAGGAGGGTCGGACGCTTCCATCCTCCGATGTCATTCACCTATCGGGATTGTCCTGGAACGGCTTGATCGGACTCTCTCCGGTACAGGCGGCTCGACAGTCCCTCTCGATCGGGCAAGCCGCCGAAAAGGTCTCTGCCACGGTTTACCAGAATGGAGCGGTCAAACGAGGCTTCTATAAGACCGACCAAA
The DNA here is from genome assembly GCA_028291545.1 of Planctomycetota bacterium. Classification (GTDB taxonomy): domain Bacteria; phylum Planctomycetota; class Planctomycetia; order Isosphaerales; family Isosphaeraceae; genus JAQGHR01. The sequence continues at coordinate 45,654 of JAQGHR010000060.1, forward strand.
AGCTAGATGACGACGTGATCGAGCGATTGCAGCGGCAATTCATGGACGGCTTCGGCGGTATCGACAATGCCGGAAAGACGCCGATCCTAGAGCAAGGCTTAGACTTCGTCAGCACTCAATTCAGTCCCGAGGACGCTGCCTATATCACGTCCAGAGACTTCACCAATCTCGACGTGTGCCGAATCTGGCGTTATCCCGCTAGCATGCTCTGCCTCGGGCAATCGAGCTATAACGCCAACGAGGAAAATTACCGCCAGTGGATCCAACAGCCGGTAAGGACGCTCTTGGAGGGGATCGAGGCGGAATTTGAATTCAAGCTTCTCCGTCCCGAGGAACGCGATCATATCGATTTCGAGTTTGATCTTGATTGCTTGCTCCGTGGGGACGCAAAAGCACGGACAGAGAGCATGAAAAACCTCTTCCTCATGGGCATGTTGACCCCGGATGAGGGCAGAGCCCGAGAGGGTTTGAATCCCCTCGATATCGAGGGTTCGGACAAGGCTTGGGTTCCGGTAAACATGCGGGTCATGGACGCACCTCAACCGCCGACGAATCAACCTAATCCAGCGGATCCCATCGGGGGGCAGCCTGGACCGCTTAGCGACGCGCCTAACGCTGCACGAGGCGTTATCCGGGAAAACCTGGCACGAGTCCTTAGACGGGCGCACAAGGGCAAGGGAAAGCCGTCCTGGCAGACGGAAATACGCAACCATTGCGGCGAAGTCCTCGGGGCGACGGTCGCTTTGATGGGATCACCACACACGATCGAGGCAGTTACCGACCTAATCATCGACCTGGCAGCCAAGGACGAGCTAGAGGACGCGATCGAGCAACTTAACGAGGTAATCCAGTGAGCAAGACCATGGAAAAGCGGTATTTCGAGGTTCGGTCCGACGATGGAAACGCCTCGGTATTGATCGGGCATGCGGCGGTATTCCTCCCGTGCCTCTCCGAAGACCTCGGGGGATTCGTCGAGAGGATCAATCCTGGCGCGTTCAAGCGGACTCTTGCGGAAAATCCCCTCGTTCATTGTCTTAAGAACCACAATACCGACTTGCCGCTAGGGGACACGGGTAACGGCAGCTTGATCTTGAGCGAGGACTCGACCGGTCTAGCGTTCCGTCTGTCACTACCCGAGGGAGTGAGCTACGCATGTGACCTTAAAGCACTCATGCAGCGTGGCGACAATCTCCGTTGCTCGATCGGCTTCAATGTCGTATCCGAATCGTGGGACGATTCGGGACCAATACCGATCCGAACGCTTATCGACCTAAACTTATATGAAATATCAGTGGGTGTAGTTTTTCCCGCTTACAAGGACACGGACGTTGCGTTGCGATCTCTGGCAGAGGCACGCAAGGCGATCGAGGTAGCGGATCGAGAGCGTCAGAGGCGAATCCGAGAGACAGAGCGGCGGATCGCACATGGCAAAATTCTGAAATGGAAGCATAGATAAGAATGCCGTACGTTGATTCGGCAAGTCGGGGCATGTATCCAATGATACTTACCCTTGCTGTTCGCAAGCCCAAAGGCTAGAGGACCGTAGAGTTAGGGCAGAGTAATTAAGATCATATAGGTAAACATGGCAGATATCAGACAGTTGCACGAGCAGAGGAACGCGAATCTTGCTGAATTTGAGAAGCTCAACGGCAAAGAGGACTTCTCCGACGGGGACAAGGCTCGTTGTGCGGAACTTGAAAGGTCGATCGAGGGTCTCTCCGATCAGATCAAGCGATCGGAAAAGCTTGAGTATTACAAGGGTCTAAGCCAGAGGGACGGCGACAAGCTCGCGCCTCGGGTATCGGCGAACGCTGATCTCGTTGCCCACACGGCGAAGCATAACTATAGCTTGCTCAAAGTTGTTCAGAGGCAGCTTGAGAACCGTCGGCTCGACGGTGTTGAAGCCGAAATGTCGCAAGAACTCGCCTCTCGTTCGGGCAAAGCCCCACAAGGCATTTATGTGCCGATGGACAGCGTCCGTACTAACCTGAACACCACGACCGGCACGGGCGGCATTCCGACCGTTACCCAGGCGACGATGATCGACATTCTCCGTGCCAAGCAACTTGGCTCTAGGATCGGCGTCGAGTACATTTCGGGCGCCAAGAATATCTTGAAGTTTCCCCGAGACAATACCGCGTCGTCTCCCGGATTCAGCGCTGAAGCATCCAAGCAGAGCGATTCGAGCTTGACCCTCGATTCGGTGACTCTGACTCCGCATCAGATCGACGCTTCCGTCACCGCAACTCGTCAGTTTATGTACGAGTCGAGCGTTCCGGCAGAGGCTTGGCTGGTCAATAAGCTGACTACGGAACTTGCCGTCAAGATGGACTATTCCTTGTTCTCGGCGGATGGCACTTCTAACTCGATCACCGGTCTACTCTATAACACCGATATTCCCGCCGGAAATGCCGTCCCGTTCGGTGGTGTGGGTGGAGCGCCGACCTGGACGAGCATCACCAGCTTTGAGAAGCTTGTTGATATCGGTAATGCCTTGAATGGCGCGCTCAACATGGTGACGACTCCGAAGGGCGTCAGCGCGCTCAAGAACACTGTCAAGGTCTCTGGATATCCAGAATACTTGATGGGCAGCGATGGCAAGGTCAACGGGTATAACTGCTATTCCTCGAACCAACTGCCGAGCAACCTCACGAAGTCTACCGGCACGGCACTTTCCGCCGTTCTGTTCGGGGACTTCTCCCAGGCGGTCTTCGTCGAGTTCAACGAGCTTGACATCCTGGTCGATCCTTTTACCGCGTCTCCGAACCTCGTCATAAGAGTATACAGGGATTGTGATACTGCGGTCTGGCATGGCGCTAGCTTCAGCCGATCGGTAGATTTAATCGCTACCTAAGTTTCGATCACGACAAATCGAGGTCCGGGTCGGAGAGGCGACGGAATAATCCGTCGCCTCTCCTCATTTATACACGTATGGCAACGAACATATTAGACAAGCACGCGACCCCCGGAAAGATATTTCTTTCCGGGGGTCTTTAGCTAGGCGACATAGCGGTACTTGAAGCACACTGGGATGATGACTTCCGGGATTCGCTGACCGACATATATTGGGGATCCACGAGGGAGTCACTCTGCCGTCAATTGTTCGTCAACTGTCCTCGGTATGCACATATCAAGCACCACACGCTCTGGGACGATTGGTCAACGGTCAAGTCGGTCAACTGCCTAAACGAAGTCGTGGCATGGCGTACGCGGACGCCTAGAGGCATCGCGGATTGGTCGATCGCTGCCCGATTCGTCGATATCATCGCACGCGAGCTTCATTACCATCCGTCCGCGTTCCTAGATCACGACCTGGCACACGTCGAGAGGTTCGGGCTGCCGGATCGCTTCGCCGTACTACAGGGCGATACGCCATTGAATCCCGAGTACCAGAGGGCAGAGCGGCGGATCATGCCTGGGGAGTGGGCTTGGATTGCAGAACAACTCGAAAGTTCAGGACTCAAAGGCGTGGTTCTCAACTCCCACGACGCTCAATCTCCCCCCGAGAATCCGAACATTATTGATCTCACGGGCAAGACCACGGTCCCCGAAAGCCTCGAAATCCTCAAGAGAGCGGAACGGTTCTACGGTATCGACTCATGGCTTTCGGTCTATGCCGCTATGTTGCTGCCGGATAGCGCCATTCACGTCCGTAGCGTCAATCCGTGGCTGTTTTACAACCGTGTTGTGTACTACCCCACGAAACGCAAGCCGTGGTCTTTCATCACGAAGGGGTTTCCGAGCAAATACCCAAGTGAACAACTAGATAAGAACATGACAAACATCAAAATACTCAGGGAATGGATCGTCAATAACCGAGTCCACCAATCGGGAGAGTGGGTCATGGTCGGCGAACCTCTTGCCCGCAAGCTCATCAAGGATCGAGTGGCGATAGGCGGTCAACCTGACCCGATCGTCGAGACCGAGCAATTCACTCCGATCACGCAACGGGCGGTCGTGCCAAGGAAGGGCAAGTGAGCCTAGCGCTATGTTCGTCGTCCGATATCTCGACGTACTTCCCGCAACTGGCGTCATTGAGCTACCTCGATAGCCTGATCACGGTCGCATCGGACATTGTCTATTCCTATTGCAACCGTACCACCCTGATCACGGCTAGCGGAGTCGTCGAGCGAGTAGACGGGTCCAAGAGTCCGTCTTCGTTGGGGTTCTATGGGATCACTCAATATTATAATAATTCACTTGTGGGTACTCAGGGCAACTTCTTCCTCGTCCTCAAGAACTTCCCGATCGTGAGCGTTCAATCGGTCGTGGATGACGCCGGAACCTCGATCACGGATTACGTGATCCTGCATTCCCGAGGCTTGCTCTATAGGCAATACGGTTGGAATCCAGGCATAGAAAACTACACGGTCACTTATACGTGTGGCAATGCAGCCGATCGCGTCAAGCATGCGGCAATACTTATGGTTAAGCACTTATACGATGACATGCTCCTCGGGACCGGAGGACAGATCAGGACGAGGACCCTGGGAGACTCAAGTATCGAGTATTTCGAGGCTCCGGCTTCTCAACTCCCGATGTATGTGCAACTGCTTCTCAACCCGTTCCGAAAGATACCCGTATGAGCATGCTATTCCCGAGCGAGTTGACGAGTCAGGTTCACATCGATCGTGAGCAACAGATCAAGACCGAGAGCGGAGGTATCGCCTCGGTATGGACTCAGGTTGCCACGGCTTGGGTAAGGATTCGTCCCATGTCCGTGGTTGAACAGAAGCGATACAGCGTGGATAGGACGGTCTACGATCACCACCTATACGCCATGGCGACCACGGATATCCGCAACGGGGATCGTATCAGGTACGGGACGAGGACGTTTGGAGACACGAGCGTCATGAATGTTGACGAGTTAAACGAGTACCTCAAGATCATCGTTCGGGAGATTGCCTAATGGAGAACTTCAACGGGGACGCACTCAAGAGGCAAGTCAAGCACATGCTCGTTGCGAAGCTCAGAGCGATCGGTGAGGGGGTGGCGGACCTGGCACGGGAGAAGTGTCCGGTACGCACGGGCAAGCTCCGGGACAGCATCATCTACGTCGTGAACGAGGACGAGCTAAAGGTAGCGATTGGCGCAACCCATTTTACGGCTCGTTTCGTCGAGCTTGGGACGCACGATCAAGCTCCCGAGCCTTACTTGCGACCGGCATTGGCAGAGGCAGCTAGCGTACTTCGACAGGAGATGCATTGAGTTTCAGGGTCCACCTATTATCAGCGATTCATGACTATCTGACAGCCACGCCGGATATCGTCGAGATCATCTCCGATCGGCACTACACGGGGGTTGCGCCACGAGGCACGATCTGCCCCTACGTGATCTTCAATCAGATATCCAGTGTCCCGCAATGGACCTCGGGTCTGGCTTACAACGAGACGGTCATGGTCCAGGTTGACGTGTACGGGATCACGGATATCCAGACGCTAGAAACGGCGGGGGAGATCAATGAAGTCCTCGGGGATGCGCCTCTAGCGGTGTCCTCGGGACTGATACAGGTAGTCGAGCGGATCGGAGGCGGCTCATTGAGCCACAACGAGGTATCAGAGAACGGCGAACGGCTCTGGAGATATCAACTCGATTATAAGATCTGGACTTCGCGGTCAAAGAATCCGATCACGAGTCAGGAAGTGAACATATTGTCGGTAAATGGCATTGTATAAAAGGGGGTAGATGTGAGTCTCCAATCGGCACAACTTGAGGTCAAGCTAGCTATCCGAGATCAGATCGACGCGGGGATAACCACGCAATCGAATATTCCGGTCAACATCGACTTCGACGGGACCAACACTTATACGCCGGGTACGACCGCGAATTGCTGCAACAAATCCGCCTACTACTCGGGGACTCTGGTAGCCACGACCGTAAGCATCGACCTATCCGCACTTGTGGTCTCGACCGGAGGAGGCGGTTCCGGTTTCAATCACATAAGATCAATTCTGATTGTGAATATGGAGACCACGGACGGACACAATCTCACGGTAGGCGGGGCTGGGAGCAATCCGCTTTACGAGTTCTTTTCGGCGTCAACGGGTAAGTCGGTGATCATGGCTAACGGTCGATGGCTTGCGGAAAAGCCCCTGGGGACGATCGGCTTTTTGACCGACACTACCCACAAGATTCTCTTGCTCGACAGCGGAGCGAATACCGTGCAATACGAGATGTTTGTCATGGGCGACTAATTTTCCAAGCACTCTCCCTAGATATATGCAGGGGCATTTATCTAGGGAGGACGCATGAGTCAAGCCACTCAATTTCACGGGAAGACGGCACAGATCTATATCAACGGAACCGAAATCGGCGCGATCAACTGCCATGTCGATAAGAAGAATGACACTTACGTTAGCTCTACTACCAAGTCCCGAGGCGTACATCAGAAGCGACCGGGCATGGCGGATTCGAGCGGCTCTTTTGAGGTGTTACTGGATAGTGCCGAGTTGATCGAGGCGGTATTGCTGATCACTCCAGGCGCTATCTTCGCTCTCAAGCAACAGCTTGACGCCGCAGGCACGTATTACCAGGCTGCCTACGTGATTTGTGAGAGCATCGCTTATCCGGTTGACTACAATGTCGAGTTGAAGGCGACCGTTAATTTCGCCGGTACGAGCGTATGGTCAGGTAGTCTCTAAGATCAAAATAGAAAGTATAATTCATGGATATTGCACAAGCGGCTATGCAGCCGAAGTCGGTCGAGATCAACGGGCGCAAGTATCAGGTCGGACGCTTCACCTTCCGCGATATCGGTAAGGTTGAGGCGTTTGTCAAAAGTAAGATCCCGAATCCCGTATCCGCCGTACTCGCTATCGAGGGTATCTCCGATGGCGACCGTAGATTTTTGCTCGAAAACGCACGCAAGGACTTGGTCCACTATCCCCCCGACGTCAATTCTCCCGAGGCTCAGAGAGTGGTCCTCGGGACGATCGAGGGTCACGTCTTGCTCATGGAAATTGCCCTGACCAAGTATCAGCCTGAATTGAAAACAGAAGATATCAGGGCGATCCATGCGGAGATGATGGCGAGTCAGGAACACGGCATGCGCAAGCTTGCGGAGATATTCGCCGTGGCTTATGACGCTGACGAGGACGCCTCCGACCCAAAACGCAAGGACTCACGCAAAAGGCATGCGTGAGTCGTAAGCAGGACTGGATTCCGTTCTTCACGTCGGCGGCTCGACAATTCGGATGGACGCATGACAATATCCTCGATCTGACCCCGAGGATATTGATCTCGTACCTAGAGCGCCAGCAAGAGGATTACGTCCCGTCAGCGATGACGAGCGATATGAGCGGTCTCATGGATGCGTTCAACGCCAGACGGCAGCTAGAAAACTAGGCGTTTCCCCTAGATACGTCTATGGCAACTAACTTCGGACCCTTGGGTGTATCGTACGTCGAGATTGACGCTGATCTAGAGCCGTTTCAGAAGACGTTGAACACGCTCAAGAGCCGCAAAGAGAACCTGACCCAGACTGTCAAGCTCGACACGAGCGTCAAACAAGCGGCTTCCGAGGCGAAATCCGGCTTGTTCGCTCCGATGGCTGCCGGAGCGATCGCGTTTGGCGGCGGTATCAGGGGCGGTCTCGCGTTCCTCGGGGCGAAGCTCACCAATCTACAGGCTGAGTCTCGCGTGATCGGATCGAGCCTGCAAAAGGCGTTCGGGGGTATGGCTCATACCACGGACAAGATGGTCAAGCAATTTGCCGTCATGGTGAAGTACTCCAAGGACGCGGAGACCAATATCATCCGGGCGACTTTAGCGGAGAAATTGCCTTCGCTCCGACGCTCGATCGTCCGCAATTCAAGGGCGGCATCGTCCCCTATCACGCTGCCGTCGTTCAGCGGCTCCAATCGTGCGGCGGCGGTCCTGAACGGGCTTGGAGGCAACGCTAGAGCCTTGGCGCAAGTCGCTAATCGAGCCTTTCACGCAATGGTTGCCGATCTGCAACGAGTCAGGTTAGCCACGAACAGCGTTTATGCCTCGTTCGTGCGATGGCAAGCCCGTGTATCAACCCTCGGGATTGTCCTCCGCAAGACCGCTCAACTCGCTCTGCTCCCCTTCCGAGTGGCGGCAAGCGGTATCAGCCTCTTGTCCAGAGCGTTCGGGACTTACGAGGGCAAGGTCAAGTCCGCCTCGGGACGCCTCGGTATGTTCGGAACGGTGGCGCGAGGCGTGATCAACCCGATCAAGGGCATGGTAGACGCGACACGAGGGGCGGGGTCTGCCGTCTCGCGTCTCGGCAACACGGTCGGAGGGATCGCCTCTCGCTTCAAACTGGCGGGACTGGTAGCGGGCGGTGTCCTGGCTGCCGGTATCTATAAGTCGGTCCAAGCCGCCTCCGCACAAAACGAGGCACTCTCTTACGCGAAGGTCCGATGGGGAGCGAACTTCGACGCGGTCAAGAGCTTCACTGATGCCTTGGCAGAGTCTACCGGAGCGGCGAAGACATGGACCCTAGAGTCAATGAACATGTTTGGCGGCATCATCAAAGACGTCGGGATTGCGGACAGCTACGTCTCTGGTATGTCCATGAACTTGACCAAGCTCGCTCAAGACGTGGCTTCGGCAAGGAATATCACCGTTGAGGAAGCCCAGAACAAGCTCAAAGGCGGTCTCACCGGAGAGACGGAAGGACTAAAAGCAATCGGCGTGGTCATGAATTCAACCATGATTGAGAACGAGATGCTTGCCATGGGCGTTAAGAAGACGGGCGGCGAGTTCTCCGAAGGCGCCAAGGTCGCTGCCCGATACTCGCTCATGATGAAAAAGCTCAAAGATGATCAAGGCGACCTGGCGCGGACGGGGGATGGTGTGGCGAATAGCTCAAGAGAGTTGCAAGGACGATGGGAGAACATGCTGGCGGTGATCGGAGAGAAGCTCTTGCCAGTCGCTAGCCAGTTCTTGGGTCTGCTCAACTCGTTCGTTGGCGTGGCACAAGGCGCGGCGGAAGGTTCGGGGTCATGGTTCGATTGGCTCGCGGAGAAGATCGGAGGCGTATTCCAGACGATCGGACTCATCATGCGGAATTGGACCGAGATATGGGACATCATCGGCTTATATGTGGAGAACTTCGGGACTAACGTTGCGGAGGCGTTCGATTGGCTCGGAAAGGCGTTCATGTCTACCGGAGATTGGATACTCAATAACTGGCGGGACATCGTGACCGACCTGGGCGGTATGCTCTACCACTCGTTTTTCAATCACATCGCCAATATCAAGAATCTATGGACCAATTTCACCAATTGGCTAAGCGGAACGGACGCGCCGCAAGAGGAATACAAGTCCCTACTCGACGGCTTCACTCGCAAGAGTAAGGAACTCGTCTTGCCTGATCTCAAGATGAGCGTGGTCGATCAAGAGCGGCTCGGCAAGCTGGGCGCCAAGATTGAAGCCAACGAGGCAGCCAAGCCGGGGAAAGCCCCCGAGGTTCCGTATACCGAAGTAGACGCTAAGGCGGCGGCTCTGAGTGCCAAGGACGAGAGCAAGAAAGACAAGAAAGAGTCTTCATTCGTGGGAGTCCTCGAATACTTCAAGAAATTGCAGACGGATAGCATGAAAATGGATATCCCGAAGCAACAGCTTACCGAGGCTCGCGCACAAACCGGGCACCTCGAATCCATGGATGTTTACTTAGGAAAGATGACGGAGTTCATACAAAATATTGGCGGTCCCCAAGCTGCCGTAGCGGGGAAATAACATGGCGTTCAATCCAGAGACATACGGCTTTTTTGCTCAATACGACGGAACATCCGAGAGTGGCGACACGAGTAGCGGCAAATCGACCCTGCGATACCACGGTCCGTGGTCGCAACGTCGTGCCTTCATCAAGAACCTACTCGGCTATCGCACGATCACGGGGAACGTGCAAGGGTCGTACACGATCACGACCGTACCGGCTTATAAGTACCCAGCTATAACTGATCTCGCTATGTATGCCATGTCGTATGCTGTCAAATCGGCGGGACCTTGCACGGGCGACCCTACGCTAACCGGAGATCAGGTTGCGTACCAAAATTGCTTCGTCGATGTCAATTTCAGCACACCGGATTATCAGATCGGAGAGGGCGCCAACGCGGATGGAGGAATCAACGGCACGACATATTTGAAAGAGTCCGGCAGCCTAGGCGTCGAGATGTTAATCACGCCTCAATCGGTCTGGAAATTCGTGAGTGACGGCAAAAAAGTTGACTCCGAAGTCGGCATACCCTTTCCGACCGAGGAGTACAACATAACTCGATTCTTGATGCCTTTCGTACCGAGGTATCAGGCGGATCTATGCCGGGGGAAAGTCAATAACGCTTTGTTCCGTGGCTATGCCGCAGGTACGCTCTTGTTCCTCGGGATGGAGTACGACCAAGGCGAAGTCGATGCAAACGGCTTGCTGACATATCAGATTGATTATAAGTTCTCGTGCAAGCTGACAGGTTGGAATAAGATAATGCGACCCGATACCGGGGTCTTCGATACGCTGGTACTGCCAGATGGCGTCACGAATCCGGTAGCCTCCGCTAACTTCTTAGTCCTGCCATAACTCTCTATAAGGACACATGCCCCAGTTTCAACGCTTAATCCCGTTCAAGACCGTAATCTCGGCTAAGGATCAGAACGCACGCGCTGACGCGATCGAGTGGCTATCCCGTATCCAGGGTCAAGCCCCTATAGAGGTACTCAAGAACGGATCTGGTCCTCTTATACGTCTTCGTCAACGTCCCTCGTTCTGGGCGGTAATCACCGCCAGCACGAGCAACCCTCATAGCTGGCAGAAAGTGATCCACACGGGGAACGGGACCTATGTCCTCGGGGACCTCACGGGTAGCTCTGCCAGCTATCCAGCGATCGAGGCGAATAATCATTCCGTTGCCGTCGGCACAATTGTGAGACTTGAGCCTAGCGAACACTCCGCTTTCGAGATGCTTTTTACCTATTCATGAAAAACACCAAGCAACATAAAGGTAAGGCTCTTTCGGCGCAACGGCTCAACGACGAAGGCAAAAAGCTGGCGTGGCTAGAGGGCATGTCCGTCGAGTCTCCCCTAGAGTTGATCGAGGATGCCTCGGGTCCTCTGATCGGTATCGAGGACGATGGGGTCTATTGGATCAAGCTCGGGAGTGAGACCACGCCTCCGTACAGCTACACGGAGCAAGTACGGAGCGGCTCGACCTGGGTCAACGGCGACTGCACCGGGACGAAGGCTTACGAGGTCAACGGCTCTCACAACCTGAACGGACAGATCGTCAAGAGCTATCCGGGACCGACACCGGGGGAGCGGCTATTCCAGCTTCACGGTTCCCCGTGCGATACGTCTCTGACGATCAGAGCGGCACACCATAGCGGACCGGTCTTCGCGAGTGCCTCGGTTGCCGTCAACTCGGTAAACACGACGTTCGGGGCGGGAGCTTCGTACGCGACTGGCACTACCGACGCCTCGGGTCTGTATACCCTCACGGGGATACCGATGGAACTCGATTACTCCGCACAATTCGCCGCAACCTCGTCTCAATACCTCTCCGCGTCTCATGCCTCGTCTCTGACCCTCGGGCAGGATGCCACGACCACGAACAATCACACGGGATTCTTCGATATGTGGGTCAAGCCTACCGACCTGACTAGTGCGACCACCAAGGACGACGATCAATTTATCCTCACGAGTCCGACGCCGGTACTCGATCAATCCTCGTTTGTGATCACGGCGGGATCGCTGGCAGCGGCAACGAGCGATACGACCGCTTGGAACGGCTCTTATCAGGTCGCGAACATAACGACGCCGAAATTTGCGGGATATTGGGCATTCACGAGCTTAGCAACTGGCAAGCGATATCGAGCCGCAATCTCTCTCCCCACGACGGGCGGGACCTCGGGAGTCGTGTACAAGGTCTACGATGGCACAACCTCGGGAACCTTGCTCGGATCGTTCACGATCAATCAGACCACGGCAGTCAAGGACCTGACGCTCAACGATGGCACTCACGATGTGGGCTTTCACGTCCTCGGGGCTTTCACGATCACCACGGGGACGATGACGGTTGCCGTTGATACCTCGGGAGCGGCAGCCGGTACGACCATCGACGCCTGCTATATCGACTACATGGATCACGAGATTGATGATCCTACCTATCCGAGCTATGCCTACGACGGCGATTATGCCTTCGCCAATCAGACGATGACGGGGTATATCGCGTTTACAGCATTGCCGAGTGCAACGTATCGGGCGATGTTTACGCTTCCGTCTTCACGATGGCGTGTCAACAATCCGCCTAACACGGCGGTAACGTATAAGGTCTACGATGGCACAACCTCGGGAACCTTGCTCGACACCCAAGTCATCAATCAGCGGACGGTCAACCTCGCTCCGTTCCTCAATGACACTCTCGTCTACGTGACCCTCGGGGATTACGCGATAAGCTCGGGAACCATGACGATCCAAGTATCGGGCGGTGTCAATACGTTCGTCGATTCCTTCCGAGTGCAGGGCGTAAACGCGATACAGGGCATTTTGTGGAAAGACCTCGAATATCGGCTCTACGCAACCGGACCGGACGTAACTTTCGGATTCTATGATGGGTCTACCTGGCACGACACTTCTGTCAGGAATATTCTCGGCAATAACGTATGGTCTGATGTCCGCGTCGATTGGACCAAGCACAGGACTCCGACTCCGACGAACACCACGATTACCTTGTCCGTCAACAACGCCTCTTCCACATACACATCGACCAATTCGTTTAACTACGGATCGGCGGATATGACGGTCGGTCGATGGGACACTAGCTATTGGACCGGTCTCATTGATGAGCTTGTGATCGGCAACGACGGGACTTTCCTCTATAACGGCAATCAGCAAATACCGTCTCCGTTAAGCGGGCATCCTAACATATGGGATTGTGCCGACGTGTTGAAGACCTCTTGGGGCGTTAAACACTGGTTTGAGATGTTGGAGACGACAGGATCGACGCGGACGGACAGTTATGGATCGTTGACCCTCACGGATCACAATGGAGTTGTCAGAGCCACGGGAGTCCAAGACCCGAGAAAGACCCGATATTTTGACGTTGTCGTAAGTTATGCGGGTCGTGCCTCGTCCAAGGATCGCGTCCGCGTCGATAGTTGCTCGGCTCAATCCTACGGTTTCAAGCTTGGACCTAACTTGATCGATAAGTTTTTCACTCTCACTCAACCGATCGAGAGCGACTATTGCTACGGACCGGGACCACTTTCCAAGACCGGCGGATACGTCTATAAGGGCTTGGTCGATTTCGACGTGTACGCGGGGACGGACACGGGCAACGCGCGATATTTGCATATGTGGCAGAGCGCTTGCCTTTGTACCACGATCACGTACTCAGGGTACACGCCGATTAACGCCGCGTCAGAGCCGAATTTCTTGATACAGTACAGCGGAGGCGGATCGGGATCGCAATATGCTTGCTTGACATGCTACTTGGTGACGACGACTTTTCAGCCTGGGGACATCACCAATTATCATAGAACTGACACGAGATATTACCTTGGCGGGACTTACGGGACGCGCACTCGTTGGTGGACTCAGGTCAATCCAGGATTCCCCGTCGATTTCTTCGGTCAGCCATGGGCGACCGCGTGCGGAGCGTTGCAGGCTGCGCCGTTCGACCTCTACACCCTGCTCTCTAACGGATCAGCGTTTATCTATGGGCTCGTCTCCAATTCGGATACGCCGTTCTTGCAATTGTGGCGGTCAAGCAATTTTATGAACACAATTTACCTCACGGAATAATATGAGCGCGTGCTTAAAGGGCTGCCAATTCGGTAAGAGCGATTGCCTCGGTATGCATCAATCGCATTTGTGTGATAAACCCGAGTATCACTCTCTGCTCAAGTCCATTTCGATACCGGCTAAGACGGAATCCCGAACCGTTAGCTATCCCGATAAGCATGTCGTCCCGTTGCTCGGTCTCTATTCTCGGTTCGGGAGACGGGTCCGCTACACGCCTAAATGCGGGGTAATTTGTGCGGGAGAGGCATCCGTCTTTATCGGGATCAAGCTCATGCTTACGAGCTTGTTATTGTCCCACGACGTGCCGTGTACAGTCTTCGACTTGGGCTTTACTCTCGATCAGCGGCAATGGTTGTACGATCAGGGTCTCAACCTCGTGATCCCGGATCTACCCGAGGGACACCGTTTTGAGCTTGCGGAGAATCGATGGACGTTGTGGGTCAAGCCGTTGCTTATGCGATTGTCTCCGTACGAGACCACGGTATGGCTCGACGCCGATATCGTGGTCGATCGGGACTTGAGCGAGCTTGCCGACCTGGCTGCCGTCGATGGCGTGGTGATCTACACGGACAGCTTCGCCACGGACCCGAGTATCCTCTTGAGCAATCCCCGTCTGTACGAGCGCCATCCGGTCCCCGAGGTCTACCCTAGCGTCAACTCGGGAGTCGTGGCTTACACCGATCGCAAGTTCCTCGATCTGGCATGCCAGTTGTTTGACGAGTGCAAGACCGATAAGTTGCTTGCGTCCTGGATTGCGTGTTGGGATCAGGGGTTGATCAAGCACGCTCTAGAGTCCCTCGGGATTCGTCCTCGTGATGATCTCAATTGGAATCGCCCCGGATGGACCGTAGCGGAACGCGGTACTCCTCTGGATAGTCCCGAGGTACTTGCTCGTTGTCTGCCTGGGACCTTGACTCACTTCCAGGCAACCGGGAAGCCGTGGGAACACTGGCATGACTTTCCGGTATCGCTACGTGTCCCCGAGGACTTATCGGTCTACATCTTGGGACACGAGCCGTTCTCTTGTCCTGCCTCTCCGTTCCTCGTGCCTCTCAACCTATCGGAGAGGCAGCATGATCAATCGCTAGGGGAGTGCCGGGTATTCGCCCAGATCGCTCCCGAGGACGTTCCTACGCCATTCGTGGGGCTTGCTACGCATAGGTGGGTCGAGAAGTACGGAGAGCGGCGGATACTCGCGCCATGGCAATTCGGTGATCTCGACTTGAGGGCGGATATCGTCTATTGCGCCATGAGGACCGACAACTATATCGGGTTGCCCTATCCAGATTGGACACACCATTGCGACCACTACAATCCGGGACTCGGGAAGCTAATCGAGGAATTGCGGAGCTACTCGGGGCGAACAGAGTCAACCGTCTCGTGCTGGTCTAACAATTTTGTAATGCATGTCGATGTGTATCGAGACTTGAGAGCGTTCTGGCTGGAAACGATGGCGTATTTCGTGGCGAAATATCCGGCGTGTCCTTACGAGGCTCACAATCCGCCTCGGTCTTGGGCGTACTTCGGAGAGGCGATCAGCGTTCACTATCTAGCTTCGCGTCCCGATCTTCGTTTCGTCGAGATGACTGCCACGGGATCGTCGGTAGCTCCCGAGGTCTCTCCCGTGTCTCCGGTAGTGATCCCGAGTCAACCGGAGCGGACCTCGTGTTGCGGCTCTAACCGTCCTCGGGTAAATCGACGGTAAGCCTACTCTATAAGGGCATGCTAATCATTGATACGGAACGCGGATATGCGTTCGATGACGGACCCGCGATGCAATATGGCGAACAGTATTGGCTTAAACATAAGCCGATGGGTAAGAGTTTGATCGGTCGCAAGCTGAACAAGTTTCGTGCGGACCTCGTTGCACGGCACGGAGTTACGAGGGTCGTAGACTTCGGCATAGGCGACGGGGCTTTTCTCCGCAAATGCAAGGGGACTGGCTTCGGCTACGACGTGAATCCGCTTGCGGAGTCGTGGTTGCGGGACGAGGGGCGATGGCTCGATCCTTACGAGGGTAAGGTACTAGAGCTTGTCAACGGGATCACTTTTTGGGATTCGATCGAGCATGTCAGGGACCCGAGCAAGATACTCCGTCGAATCCCTCGGGAGACTCTGGCTTTTTTCAGCTTGCCGATCATTGATGATCTCGACAAGTTAAGAGATTGGTATCATTACCGCCCATGTGGTTGCGGTATCAAAAAGGATCACGAGCTTAGCGGCGGTTGCGGAGTCGAGCACCACCACTATTTCACGCATACGGGATTCCAGATGTTTTTACATCGAAACGGACTCAAGCCGATCGAGGTACATGACGCGGAAACCCGGATCGGTCGCAAGGACGTTCTTACGTACGTTGCGGAGAAGATCACGGATTTGCGGTAAAAAAGGCTCGTGCGAAACCGGGCGGGGTCATGCTTCGGAGACGTTTCGTCTTGGGTCTCGTTCCGCCAAGCGTTTGCAGCCACGATCCTTGTTTGCAGGAACGAATCGGCTCGACGGGAGTTTTCTCCGGTATCGAGAACTTACCCCAGAGCAACGTCTTTTTCGTGTAGGGATCACCGTACTGCCACGGATCGAAAATCAATCGAGGATCACCGTAGAACCTCCGCAACCTACCTACGGGATTCTCTAGACACCACCACACCGGATCGCACAAGGCGACCAAGCGGAGGCAAGCATCGGCTAGCGCGAGAGCATCGGTGAGCGAGTCAACGCCTTTGGATTGCCACCATCTAGCGCCAGAGCGTGCTAGGGCGGTACAGGGCGGGGCGGCTAGGATTCCGTGGATCGGAGACCTCGGGAATGAGAACAGCCGGATATCTTCGCCTCGATCAAGATCGATCGGGACGACACGATATCCGGCTTCGGCATACGGGCGGGACCATTCCCCCGACCCAGAGCATAAGTCAAGGATTATACGAGATTGCATCCCTTACGAGAGTAGGGATGCAACAAGTTATGCCGATGGCACGTTAGCGGCTCGATCGTTTCGCCTTGGGCTTTGCCTTCGCCTTGGCTTTGATCCGTGCCTCAATCTTGGCTTCCTCCTCGGGAGTGAGGACGAATTCCTTTCGCTCGATCATCCGGGGGAGTTGCTCGGCAAGGACGTATCCGCTTTTCCCCTTGTATTCCCCGTCGAGTACCCGAATCTCGACAGCCGGGGGGTATCCCTCGGGGATATACGGCGGGGTAGAGCGATACTTGAGGACCAAAACATTCGTCCCGTGGCTCAACGGGAAAAGCTTTTTGGTCTTCGCCATCTCGACGAATCCATCGGTATCCTTCACCAAGTAAGTGTCAATCAAGTCCTTGTAAAAGATCGAGAGGACGAGCGGTATCTGCTCGTCCTTGTGCTTGATATGGATCGGCAACCGATCCCCTGGCTTGGGGATGTAGTTCGGATCCGCCACCAATTCCGGCACCGGGGCGGGATCGGTCTTGGGAGTCTGAGCGAAGGCAAGCGTCAGGATGAGCGTGAGCATGGTTCGTCCTCGTGTCCGACAGATAAAGGAGTCTTGTCCGATAACAGTATAGCCAGATCCAAGCTTGTTGTGAATTAGCGTGTCTGACGATTCGTAATCCTGCCACGTTCCGAGGCATCTTCGTTTTTAGCCTCGGGATCGCTTCGGCTAGGGGTTTATTCCATTCCGCAACTTGGAATTGACAAGTGTCCCAAGTCTTTGAGATCATAGGGAACAGTTGGACACGAAAAGCCCAAGACGAGGAGACCGGAAACAATGTTCTTTAGAATTTACAAGTCTTCAAGTGAAGGACGGCGGGAGTTGATCCTTAACTCCGATCACATCACAAAAATCGAGGTGGAATACTCGATCCCGAGCAAAGTGGAAGGTAAAACCGTCTTGTTCTCTACCTCGGTTCAATTGGGTAGCGCAGACCCGAACGCGGTGCGAAATTACAAAGTCTTCGTCGGCGGCGAAGTCCTCAACCTTCGTTCCAATCCCAACGATCCGGTCTTGAATCACATCGAAGAAATCTACCGCAACTCGATCAAGGGCAA
The DNA here is from genome assembly GCA_028291545.1 of Planctomycetota bacterium. Classification (GTDB taxonomy): domain Bacteria; phylum Planctomycetota; class Planctomycetia; order Isosphaerales; family Isosphaeraceae; genus JAQGHR01. Next base: position 63,434 of record JAQGHR010000060.1, read on the forward strand.
CGGTGGAATGCAGGCAGAGGCAGAGGCGGTATGAGCGTTCGGGATCGCATCCTAGAGGCAATGCAAGAGAGCGAAGACACGGGTCAGAATGACCTAGCCTTCGCTCTCTTGACCGTCCTCGTTGCTCTGGACACCGACAAGATCGATGTCCTCGCCGCGCTCTTGCGGGACTTCATTCCCCTTGTCGAAAGCGGTGAGTCCGCAAGTCCCACCCTTCGCCTACCGCCTCACGATCGGTAGAGCCAACCTCGTATTGATGCGCCGCAATCGTCCTGATCGTCAATCGCCCGTCCGTGTCAGAGCCGCCGATCAAGTCGTTATCGGGACCGGGGAACTTGGCGTTCAGGAGAGCGAGCGTCCTCGTTCCGCCACGACGGAAAAAGACTTGCACCATCGCGGATCGTGCTCGTTTGTGGTGCGGCGCAACCAGTATCCAGATTTCCGAGATCAACGCCGCAAGCCGTGTCCTCAACCGGATCCGGATCGAGGACAGTTCTTCGCCCGTCGAGCCGTCCATCATCTCTAGGAGGTCTTTCGCCCCCTGAAGATCGTGGTCAGTTGTCGCCGATGCCTCGATTTTGAGGGACTCGATCCGATTGGCGGCGGTGTCTCGTGTCGATTCAAGATCACGCAACACGTCGATGAGCGATCCGAAATCGGGGTCCGTCTTGAGCCTCTCCTTGATGGCGGTAATCCTCGCCTCGGTATCCGCCAATACGCCTCGTTGCTCGGTAAGCTGATCGTTCAAGGTATCGCCGCTAATCCTTGACGGGAGGATATCGCTCGGCTTGACCTCCCGAGTCCAGCGAAGGATTGCGGACTCGACAGCCTTATAGGACACGCTTAGGTACTCACAACCGGCAACACCCTTGGCAGCGCCACTAGAGACGAGCTTGGGACCGGAGGCGTCCTTGCGAACCAAGATCATGGTGTGTCCGTCTCTGGCGTCTCGAATGAGACCGCTAAACAGGTTGGCAACATCCTGACCCTTGGGTCCTCGTCCGTGCGTCTTGTGCGCGTCCAGGATCGCTTTGGCGCGATAGAAATCGCCTTGGCTCATGATCGGGGGGTAATAGTTCGGGATCGCCTCTCCGACCGGCTTACGATCGCGTGCGGTGTGTCCGGTGTGAGGCTGGTACTCTCCGAAGACGCTCCGATTGTTCAAAATCTTGAGGATGTAGCTCTTGTGCCAGCTATTCGAGTACCCCATCGGCGGGACTTGTGTCCGGTTCAGCAACTTAACGATCCCGTGTGCGCCCGTTCCGTCGAGACAGAGGCGGAAAATGGTGCGGACGATTTCGGCTCGATCGTGAACTACGACAAAGGCGGTCTTGTCGTCGTTCAACTTTAGCCACGCCGGACACTTGCCAGTGAGTTTCGTTGTTCCGAGCTTGCTCCGTTTGCTTGCCCAGGCGGACTTGAGTCTTACCGCCTTAGTCGCGGACTCCTCGTGAGCGCGGGACATATAAACGATGGCAGTGATGATCTTCGTGAGATCGTTGAGACCGGCGGTTGTGAAGTGCTCTGGCGGGGTCAGGGTGACGATTTCGATCCCGGATCGGAGGATCGATCGAAAACGGTCGTAAGCCTCGTCTACCTGATTGCGAGAGAGTCGATCTAAGCTCTCGATCACGAGGACGGATCCTTTAGGGACTCTCCCCTCCTCGATCGCGCGGAGGAACGCGCCTAACGCGGCTTTTGCGTTCTCCCCTTTGAACGCGGGTACCCCGAGGTCTTGTAGGTTCAGGCTGGTATCGAGGACGTAGCCGTTCCGGTCGCACCACGCCTTTGACGCCTCGGTCTGCCTCTTGAGACTGTTGCCTTTGCTCTGATCGGGGGTTGAAAAGCGGATGTAGCTGAACGCCAATCGCCGCATCGTAAGTGCCTCCTAGCCAAGCCGTTATCACTGGACTGGCTAGGATACGGCGGCGAGTTTGGAGGCGTCAAGGCGTAATCGACTACAACACGAGGACGTTGTGCCCACCAGATGCGGCGATCACCAGCGCACGCTTGGCGTATTCCTGACCCTTCACGTCGGAGAAGTCGTCCTCGGTGTGAGAGAGTGCGCGAAAGACTTCCTCAACGTCGATCGAGGTTGGCTCGATGTCGAGCATCCCCGAGAGGTAACCGACGGCCTCGGCGAGGCTGCCGATCGGGATCACGGGAATCCCCTCCACCACCGCCGCCTCGGCCGCGTTGGCCGACGGCACCAGCATCGCGGTGCGATTCTCCGAGGCCGCGGCCAGCGCCATCGCGAGCGCGCCCTTGATCGGCCGGGTCTCGCCGTCCAGCCCCAACTCGCCCACGATCGCAAACGATCCCGGCCGATCCAGCGTCATCTGGCCGTTGCCCAGGAGCATGCCCAGGGCGATCGGGAGGTCGAACCCCCCGGCATCCTTCTTCAGGTCGGCCGGAGCGAGGTTGATGATGATTCGATCGATCGGCCGGCGATAGCCGGAGTTCACGATCGCCCGCTCAACGCGGTGCGTGCTCTCGCGGACGGCGGTCTCGGCCAGGCCGACGAGGACCGTCTTGGGGTTCGAGGTCGAGGAGACGTCCACCTCCACCTCGACCGGGGCCGCCTCGATCCCGATCAGGGTGTATGACGAGAGCTTGGCGAGCATGGACTGCGTCGTCCGCACGGTGCGAGGAGATGGACTCCGGTGAACGGGACGACCCGCCACCACATGACTTGAACGAATGTATCAGCCCCGTGGCGAGATGCAAGCGGGGCGCGGGGAATCCGCCAAGATGGGCCGGGGCCACCTCGGGGACGGTCGGAGGGGTTGTCTCAGGCGGAGCAGGCCGCGCGGCGAATGCCCTGTAGGGCGGCTTCGACGGCGAGGTTATAGGCCGTGATGATGTCGGGGTCCGGCTCCGACCCGCCATGGGCGTGGATCGGGCGGGCGAGGAAGTCCACCAGGACGCGGAGCCGCTCCGTCTCGGCGCGGTGGCGTTCCAGGTCGTGGCGATACTCCCATTTGGCTCGCGGCGACGCGAGGTCAACGTCCCGTTCTCCGCGGGTCGCGGCGACAACTTCGTCGGACGCGGCGACCGAGGCAACGTCGGGCTTGGGCACGTGCGGCTCCTCCGGTGGTGCGTGGTCCTCCCTGGCGGACGAACTAGATAACATATCCCGAAACGTAGGGCAAGAGGCAGAGGCGCGGATTCTCGATTCGAAATATGGTGTATTGCTTGGGATTTGCGAGACTGCGTCGTCAGTTCTTTGGAGCCGTCGCATCCACGTTCGGCAGCTCGAAACCTCTGCGATACTCCCTACCGAGCAGCACGTTGGCCTCGTCATCAACCCGTCCACTCTTGTCGGTGATCCGCTCGTTGGCGGCGTCCCAGTAGATCTTGCGTCCGACCTTGAGGGCGATGTTGCCGAGGTGGCAGACGACGGTGGACGTGTGCCCGATCTCGATGTCGCTGGTGCAGCGGGCGCGGGACTTGAGGCAGGCGAGGAAGTTCTGGACGTGGGGCCAGTGCTGGTCCGAACTGCCGCTCTTGATCTCGGCAGTCCGTGCACCTTCGGGATAGACCTGGAAGCCCCCGCGGTCGAGATAGAGGGTGGCATCGGTCCCGTGGAACTGGATACCGTGGCCGGCGTCGCCGCCGATGCCTCGGCCGTTCCCCTTGCGCATCTCGTACATCTGCACGAACGGGCCGCTCGGAGAGTCGAACTCATAACTCACGAGCAGCGTGTCGGGCGTGTCGCGGAGGTCGTCGATGGCGAACTTGCCGCCCGACGCGGAGACGCTTCTCGGCGCGGTCACGCCCATCGCCATGTGGACGATGTCCTGGAGATGGACATTCCAGTCCCCGATCATGCCCGCGGCGTAATCGAAGAACCAGCGGAACGAGCCGTGGAACCGCATCCGGTTGAATTTCCGCAAGGGCGCGGGGCCGAGCCATCGGTCGTAGTCGACGCCGGCCGGCGCATGGTCTTCATCGGCGGGCTTTCCCAGACCGTCGGGCGCTTCATTCGAGAAGTTCCACGTGCGCGTCAGGCTGACGCGGCCGAGCTTGCCGTCCTGGACGAGCCTCGCGGCCTTCTGGAAGTGTTCGCCCGAGCGTTGCTGGGTGCCGATCTGGCTGACTCGCTTCTCGCGCCGCGCCGCGTTGACCATCGCGCGGCCCTCGCGGACGTTGTGCGAGACGGGCTTCTCGCAATAGACGTCCTTGCCCGCCAGACACGCATGGATAAATGGGATGGCGTGCCAGTGGTCGGGCGTGGCGACGATCACGGCATCGATCGACTTTTCGTCCAGAACCGCCCGATAATCCCGAGTGGTGCTTGGCTTCTTGCCGCGAGCTCTCTCGACGGACTCGGCGGCGGCGGCCGAGTGGGAGTCGTCCACGTCGCAAACCGCGGCGATCTGGACCTCCGGGGCGCGGAGGAAGTCGGCGAGGTCGTAGCGCCCCATCCCTCCGCAGCCAATCAAGGCAAGCGTGACCTTGTCGTTGGCGGGCGCCTTCGCGTCGTCACCGGTGCGGACGGCCGGATGTGGGAAAGTCGCAATGGCGGCCGAACCGGCCGCGAGCCGGCCGGAGGCGCCCAGGAAGTCACGGCGATTGGGCTCGGCGGCCATCCGTTGCAAGCTCCTGGATGCAGACGTCTGAGAGTGGGCGGCAGCCGGTTCCGCACCCACTCGTAGGTTCTAATCCTCATGCACGCTCGACGCAAGGTCCGTCTCCACGAGCGAGGCCGCGCTTTATTTCCCCACAGAGCGCAGGGATCCAAAGATGGCGAGACGGGTTGAACTCCCGTCCTCCTCGCGCAACAATCATGTGCCCGGCTCGTCGTGGGACGAGCTTGACGGGCCATCGCGAGGAACTGGGGTCCGGCATGCTCAATCGTGGCCTGGCAGTGATAGCGTGCCTGCTCGCGACGTTCGCGGTTTTCAGTGTCATTCGGCTCGTGCGCCGCCGTCGTCGGGTTCTCTCCGAGTTGGAACGTGGGCTGGAGGCCCTGACGACGGGGCTGCCGGCTCGGCCGGTGACTGCGGCCGTCGGTGGGCGGCTGGCGGATCTCGCACGCGCCTTCAACGAGATGGCCCCGGAGGTCGAGGCTCATCTCGCGACTCTCGAAGGGGATCGGCAGCTGCTCGGCGCGGTTCTCGGCGGCATGACCGAGAGCGTGATCGCGGTGGATGCGCGTCGCCGATTGCTGTTCGCGAACGAGGCCGCGGCAAGGCTGTTCAGCCTGAGTACCGGCTCGGTGGGACGGCTGGTGGCCGAGCTGGTGCGTAGCCCTCGGGTCCAGGCGGCCGTGGATGCCACCTTGATGGGTCCGAAGCCGCACCGGGACGAGATTATCCTCGCCGTCCCGGACTCCCGGCCCCTGGGCGGATCGCGATCGCTGGCCGTTCAGGGGACGCCGCTACCGGGATCACCGCCCACGGGGGCCGTACTCGTCTTTCATGACGTGACCGACCTGCGTCGGCTGGAGCGCATGAGACAGGATTTCGTCGCGAACGCTTCCCACGAGCTCAAGACTCCTCTCGCCGCGATCAAGGCCTACACCGAGACGCTCCTTGATGGCGCCCTCCATGATGCCGAAGTGAATACTCGTTTCCTCACGCAGATCGACGAGCAGACCGACCGATTGAATCAGCTCATCCTCGATCTCCTGAGTCTCGCCCGGCTGGAATCCGGGCAGGATGCCTTCCATCACGGCCCATTGCAACTTGGCCCGATCGTTCGCAAGATCGCCCAGACCTATCGCGGACGCGCCGAGGCCAAGGGGATCGTTTACGACCTGGATCTGACGAGCGATCTCCTCTGGGTCAACGCCGACGAGGAGGCCATGAGACAGATTCTCGATAACCTCATCGATAACGCCCTCAAGTACACCCCCGGCGGTGGCCGGGTCGCTGTCTCCTGCCAGGCGACGGAGGACCTGGCCATCCTGACCGTGACGGATACCGGCCTGGGCATCCCCCGCGACGATCAGCCCCGCGTTTTCGAACGGTTCTACCGAGTGGACAAGGCTCGCAGCCGCGAGCTGGGCGGGACCGGCCTCGGCCTGGCCATCGTCAAGCACCTGACCCAGTCCCTGGGAGGACAGATCACGGTCGAGAGCCGCGTGGGACAGGGTAGCGTATTCACGGTCAGCTTGCCCCGACTCGACGAAGGGGCCGAGGAATGACCGACCCGGGGCGGAAGATGTTCGCAAAATCGCTTTCTTCGGAGGCCCTGAACCCTGCCGAGCACCGCCTCCGGAATCGTGGACCGACTCCTGAACTTCGTGCCGTCCCTCCCGGATGCTCATCAAATCTTCACGATGTTCGAGTAGACTGTTAGTCTTCCTCGCCTCTGCAAGGACTTTCCGCGCCTACCACCATGCATTCATCGTCGTCCATCGATCGTCCCCATTCGAGGCATCCCATGAGGCCCCGCGTCTTCGTCGCGATCCTTCCGTCCGCTCTCGCCGCACTTACCTTGGTCTTGTCTGGATGCGGGGGCGGAGCCACCACGACGGGGTCGGGTAAGGCCATCGAGGTCGACGGATCGAGCACGGTCTTCCGCATCAGCAAGGCTGCTCGGGATAGTTTCAAGAAGGTGGATCCGTCCGCTCGCATCGTGGTGGACAACCACGGCACGGGCGGGGGGTTCGCACGATACCTCGACGGTGAAGTGGACATCGTCGATGCCTCGCGAGACGCGAAGCCGGACGAGCAAGAGAAGGCCAAGGCCAAGAAGCTCGACTGGACGCGATTCCTCGTCGGCCACGATGGAATCACACTCGTCGTGAACGCCAAGAACACGTCGATCACCGAACTGTCCGTCCCCCAGCTCAAGGATCTCTTCGCCGTGGGCTCGAAGATCAAGACCTGGAAGGATCTGGACCCGTCCTGGCCCGCCGAGAAGATCAGCCTCAATACGCCCGACGATGCCTCGGGGACCTACGAGTTCTTCGTCGAGGCCGTCCTGGGCAAGGGTAAGAAAACGCGGACCGACGTACAGGCCAGTCCGGACGACAACACGCTCGTGCGCAGCGTGGCCAGCGATCCGTATGGACTGGGTTACTTCGGTTATGCCTACTTCGCGGCCAATCAAGAGAAACTTCGCGCGGTGCCGATCCGAGAGAAGGCCGATGGCGCGGCGGTCCTCCCCGACCCGAAGTCGATCCTGGACGGTTCGTACAAGCCGCTCTCCCGACCCCTCTACATCTTCGCGAAGACGGACTCGTTGAAGCGCCCCGAGGTTCTCGCGTTCGTCACGCATTACCTCGAAAATGTGTCCACGCTCGCGGAATCGGGAGGCTATGTCTCACCGACGGCCGAGGAGCGAGCCCAGAATCAGAAGACCCTGGCGACCGCCGCCAAGGGAGCGGGAGCACAGCCGTGAACCTTCCGGTCCCCTCGGGGTCCGTCGAGCGTCCCAGATGGCCCGCCCCGTCCCGGTTCCGCCGATATCAGGGGCCGGTGATGCTGAGCCTGCTGGCAATCTGCGCGTTGGTCACGGTGCTGACGACAATCGGGATCGTCGCGGTGCTCGGCCTCGAAACCATTCACTTCTTTCGCGAGTCGCACGTCAGCCTGCCGGCGTTCGTGTTCGGCACCGAGGTCGATCCGCCGAAGTTCGGCATCTTCCCCTTGATCTGGGGGACCGTGATGGTCGCCGCGGGCGCCTCGCTGATCGCCTTGCCGATCGGTCTCCTGAGCGCCTTGTACCTGAGCGAATACGCGCCCCGACGGGTCCGCGCCGTCCTGAAACCGGCGCTCGAACTGCTCGCGGGCATCCCGACGATTGTTTACGGCTTCCTGGCCCTGGTCCTGGTCACGCCGCTGCTGAAGGCCTGTTTCGAGCCACTTGGTTTGAAGGTGGATTCCTATAACGCATTGAGCGCCTGCGTGGTCGTCGGTGTGATGATCATCCCGATGGTCTCCTCGCTGAGCGAGGACGTACTCTCGGCGGTTCCTCGAAGCCTGCGCGAGGCGGCCTATGGCCTGGGCGCGACCAAGTTCGAGGTCTCGACCCGGATCGTGCTCCCGGCCGGACTCTCGGGCGTCGCGGCGTCGTTCATCCTGGCGATCAGCCGGGCGGTCGGCGAGACGATGGCGGTGGTCCTCGCGGCCGGCCGGATGCCGAACGTCACGGCAAATCCGCTTCGATCGGTCGAGACGATGACCGCGTATATCGTGGCGATCACGGGCGGCGACGCGTCGTACGGGACTCCAAAGTACTTATCGTTGTTCGCGGTCGGCATGACCTTGTTTGTGATGACTCTGGGCCTGAACATTCTCTCGGGCCTGATCCTGAGGCGGTTCCGCGAGGTTTACAATTGAGCGTGGTGGAGTCGGACAACTACGAGCCGGAACGCAGGGCGAGGCGGCTGGCCGGGCCGCTGTTCGGGGCGGCGTGCCTGCTCGCGACCCTGACCGGCGTCGTCGTGCTCTCGGTGGTTCTGGGCGCGGTCGCCGCCGCCGCCCTGGGCCATGGATCGCAGCATCCCTGGTACGCGATCGGGCCCAACGCGTGGAAACTCGGAAGGTTCCTGGTCTCGCTGACTCAGAAGTTCAGCGAGGACGCGGGGTTCCGCGCCGGCGTTTACGGCAGCCTCTGGCTCCTGGCACTGACGGTGCTGTTCGCCGTCCCGACGGGCGTGGGGGCGGCCGTCTTCCTGGAAGAATTCACGCCGCCGGGCCGGTTGCGGCGCGCGATCCAGATGAACATCGCGAACCTGGCCGGAGTGCCGTCGATCGTGTACGGAATCCTTGGACTCGCGTTGTTCGTCCGGGCCTTCGGGTTCGAAAGTTTTGCACTCGGCCGGTCGCTCTGGGCGGGGGCCCTGACGCTGGCACTGCTCGTCCTGCCAGTGATCGTGCTGGCGACGCAGGAGGCCCTTCGCTCCGTTCCATCGTCGCTCCGACATGCAGCGCTGGCTCTGGGCGCCTCGCGTTGGGAGACGGTGCGAGATCACGTGCTGCCCATGGCCGTGCCGGGCATCTTGACCGGCACGATCCTGGCCGTCAGCCGCGCCATCGGCGAGACCGCGCCCGTGCTCATGGTCGGTGCCGCCGGGTCGATCGACTGGATCCCCAACGGACCCGGAGATCGCTACACCGCCTTGCCGGTGGAGATCTATAACTACGCCAAGGAACCCGGCGTCGAATTTCAATCCGTGGCCGCGGGGGGGATCTTGTTGCTGCTCGTGATCCTCCTCACGATGAATTCGATCGCGATCGTCATCCGAAACAAATATCGGGTACCCACGAGATGACCACTCGCTCGCCCCTCCGAATCGAGCCCACCACGCCTCCCGACGAGAGTCCGCCGATGCGCCCGTCGGATCCGCTGCCCGCGTTGCCGCCCCCGAAGCCCGACCCGGCGACGGTGCCCGATCCGGTCATCTCCGCGCGGAGCCTCTGCGTCTGGTACGGCTCGTCGATGGCGCTCAAGAACGTCGATATCGATATCCCGCGGCACAAGATTACCGCTTTGATCGGGCCATCCGGCTGCGGGAAAAGCACGCTTCTTCGGTGTTTCAACCGCATGAACGACCTCATCCCGGGTGCCCGGATGGAAGGGACCATCAAGTTCGAGGGGATCGAGCTGGCCGATCCCAGCATCGACGCCGTGGCCCTCCGGCGTCGCGTCGGGATGGTCTTCCAGAAGCCGAATCCGTTCCCCAAGAGCATCTATCAGAACGTCGCCTGGGGAGCGCGGATCAACGGCTACAAAGGGGACATGGATGAACTCGTCGAGAAATCGCTCCGCCGGGCGGCGTTGTGGGAGGAGGTCCGGGGCAAGCTCCACAAATCCGGCCTGGACCTCTCCGGCGGGCAGCAACAGCGACTTTGCATCGCGAGGACGCTGGCGGTCGAGCCGGAAATCATCCTGATGGACGAGCCATGCTCGGCGCTGGACCCGATCGCGACGGCCAAGGTCGAGGACCTGATGGACGAGCTCAAGGAAGACTACACGATCGTGATCGTGACGCATAATATGCAGCAGGCCCGCCGGACCAGCGACATGACCGCGTGCCTGATGCTCGACGAAGCCGCGGTCCAGGGCGGCCATCGCACCGGAGTGATCGCCGAGTTCAGCCCGACCGAGAAGCTCTTCACCAATCCGAGCGATCCCCGGACCGAAGCGTACATCACGGGACGAATCGGCTAGGGCGACGTCCTCCTGGCTGTCGCAATCTTTGCCCGCTGACGATGTCGCATGGCAGACGAACAAGTTTTCGCGGATCTTGGATCAATCATCGAGATTTCATCTGAACTTCATGACTGCGTGTTAGCCTCCCTGGCATGACTACTCTACTCGCACTAACGGCGGCGGCCCCGACGACACTCATGGCCAAGCCCAAGATTCTCATCATCGAAGACGAGCGTGCCCTCGTGGAGCCGCTTGCGTACAGCCTCTCTCGCGAGGGGTTCGAGGTCCTGACGGCCCATGACGGCGGCGACGGCCTGCGACAGGCGCAGGTGCGCCTGCCCGACCTGATCGTCCTGGACCTGATGCTCCCGGTCCGGGGCGGCCTGGACGTTTGCAAGGAGCTGCGCGCCGGGGCGCAGACCCGTGACATCCCGATCATCATGGTCACCGCGAAGGCCGAGGAGTCGGATGAGCTCGTCGGCTTCGCCGTCGGGGCCGACGACTACGTGACGAAGCCCTATCGCCAGAAGGTCTTGATCGAACGGATCAAGAAAGAGCTCCGCCGCAGCGCCGCTCGCGATGAATCACCCAGCGAGGCCGTGACCGAGTGCCAGGGTGTCACGATCGACCGCCATCGTCACCGCGCCTTGATCGGCGACGAGGAGCTGATCCTCACCCCGACCGAGTTCCGCCTCCTGGAATCGCTCCTGCGCCAGTCGGGTCGCGCCTTCACCCGCCATGAGCTGATGGACGCGGCGATCGGGGAGGATGCCATCGTCCTGGAGCGGACCATCGACGTCCACGTGAAGAGCCTGCGGAAGAAGATGGGGGATTCGGCCGACCTTATCGAGACGGTACGCGGCGTCGGATACCGGTTCCGTGAAGAACGGGCTGGCAGTTCCTGAATCGGCTCGCGAGCGGTCGTGGCGGCTCGGACGCCACCGGGACTTGCGGGCAATCGGGGGCTTCGGCGAACGATCGAAGCTCGGCCCGCACGACGGAGATTTGCCTCGGCGCCTCGATGCCGAGCCGGACCTGTCCCCCCTCCAGGCGGACCACCGTCACGCAGATATCATCGCCGATGTAGACTTTTTCCAGCAGCTTTCGCGTCAGTACCAGCATGGCGTACCGCTCCCCGGTGGCCGATCGGTCGTGGAATCTCTCCGACATCCCAAGACTAGGTCACGTTCGTAAGGGACGTCTCATCGTCGTTCCACGATCTCCGCGTGTTCGCTGCTCACCACCTGTCCGCCCTCGTCGACGAGGTTCAGGTAATAGACCGTGGCCCCCATGGGAACCGTGGCGGTCGCCCGTGTCCTGCCCCCATCGACCGTCGCCTCGGCCGTCTCCCACTTGCGGCCGGTCCATGCGCCGCCGTCCCTGGTGAAGAGCAGTTCGGCTTTCACGATCGGCGATGCGCCCTTGAAATCGACCCAGGCCCGATCACCGTCCCGGCCCTTGCCGGTGATCGTCGCCAGGGTCTTGCCGTCGCGGACGATCGAGTCGGCGAAGGCCTGGATTTCCGCAGGATTCTCGCCCGCTCCGCCGTGACCGTGCGGCATTCGCAGGCGGACGCATAACGTGGAGGTCCCGCCCGCCAGGTGATACGACTTCTGCAACGAATCCATCGGATACGCGAAGTCATTCGTGCCGGTCACCCAGAGCTTCGGCATCGTTCCGCGCTTGAGGTACTGCGACGGGTCCCACATCGCCAGCCACGTCTCGCCTTTCGCCCCCATCTTCTTCAACTCGGGGACCCAGACCGAGTCATCGCCCAGGAATCCACACCCATAAACGGGCGCGGCAAACTTCAACCGGTCGTCCAGTCCCGAGACGATGCAGGTGAGGTATCCGCCCCACGAGATCCCGGTGATCCCGATCCGATCCGCATCAACCTCCGGCATCGACCTGAGCAACGAATGTCCGAGAATCGCGTCGGCGACCGCGTGATAGGGCCACTGGTCCGTCAGCGGGTCGTCCACCTGCCCGAATCCGCCCCAGCCCGGTGGCCCGCCCGCCTCGTGCCTCTGCCAGTTTCCGTAGGTCCCTTTGGGGACGCTCCCGCAGGTATCCATCGCAATGGCCGCGTACCCGCGTTTCGTCCACAGCCTCACCCAGGCGTCGAACGCCGTCCCCCCTCCGCCGTGGACCAGGACGATTCCCGGTGCCTTCTTGCCCGGTTCGAGCTTGGGCAGGCCCACCCACGCGAAGACGCGCGTAGGCTTGCCCTTCCAGGCCGGACCGTCGTAGAAGAGCGCCCTGACGCCTTCCGCCTCGAAGCCCGGGGCGGTATACGTCTTCGGCGGCAGGAGCATCTCGGGGGACACGCTCATGCCTGTCCCGCGACCGTCCGCCGCCGAGACGGGAGACGGTAGCGCCAAACAGGCGAGCAACGCGGCGTAGCGAACAATTTTCATGAGACGACCCTGAGCGGCCTCGGTGTGATTAGGGGCGAGCCCCATGGTAACGAGCGCGACGAGCCCATGGAATCCGTGGCTGTCGGCCCGTGTCGCACTGTCGCGGTTTCGAGAACTCCGCGACATTGCAGTCGCGCGACCGGGCGGCTAGGCTAGGAGAGTGCGAGGTCCAGACGGACCCTTTTCCTCGACGACCGCAGGCCACCAATACGGGGTGCCGCAGTGGTGGACTCCGGGAATCCCGGTACATCGCCGATCCAGGACGCGAATCCCTCGCGACCGATTCACCCCGGGGCAGGGCGCAGACGCGCGGGGCTGCATCCCAAGGGGAGGCAGGTCGATCCCTCCGCGCTCAAGGACGTCCGCGAACTCCTGGGCGATCGACCGCGACGGCGAGATCTTCTGATCGAGCACCTCCACCTGATCCAGGACCGATATCACGCCCTTGGCGCGGCGCACCTGGCCGCCCTTGCGGAAGAGATGGGCCTGGCGATGGCCGAGGTGTACGAGGTCGCAACGTTCTATGCGCACTTCGACGTGCTCCGCGAGGGGGAGTTGCCCCCCCCTGCCCTGACGATTCGCGTCTGCGACAGCATTTCATGCTCTCTGAGAGACGCCGATCAATTGCGAGAGCAACTCGCCGCGACTCTTGGCCCCGAGGTCCGCGTCGTTCGCGCTCCGTGTATCGGACGTTGTGAACATGCTCCGGCGGTGATGGCCGGACAGCGGACCATCGATCGGGCGACCGTCGCGACGGTCCGGAGCGTCGTCTCCTCGGGGAGATTCGAGGCGGAACGCCCGGCGGCGAAGTCTTTCGAGGCGTACGTCGCCGAGGGCGGATACCGGCTCCTGACCGCCTGTCGCTCCGGCGAGAAGACGCCCGAGGAATTGATCGACGCCGTGGAGGCCGCGGGTCTGAGAGGACTTGGAGGCGCGGGATTCAAGGCAGCTCAAAAGTGGAAGATGGTGCGACAGGCCCCGAAGCCGCGCCTGATGGCAATCAACGCGGACGAGGGCGAGCCGGGCACGTTCAAGGATCGAACCTATCTGGAGACCGATCCCCACCGCTTCCTCGAAGGCATGCTCCTGGCCGCCTGGACGGTCGAGGCCGAAGAGATCACGGTCTATCTCCGCGACGAATATCCCCACATCCGCCGCCTGCTCCTGGAGCAGGTCGCCCGACTCGAAGCGGAAGGGCTCGCGAAGCCTGCAACGATCCATCTCCGCCGCGGCGCCGGAGCCTACATTTGCGGCGAGGAGACCGCGATGCTGGAGAGCATCGAAGGCAAGCGGGGATACCCGCGCCACAAGCCGCCGTTCCCGACCCAGGTCGGGCTGTTCGGGCGGCCCACACTCATCCATAACGTGGAAACCGTCTTCTGGGTCCGCGACATCGTGGAGCGCGGACCGGCGTATTTCTCGTCGCAAGGACGACACGGCCGCCAGGGATTGCGGAGCTTTTCCGTCTCCGGGCGGGTGAGGCATCCGGGCGTCAAGCTCGCGCCGGCGGGAATCACGGTCCGGGAGCTGATCGACGAATTCTGTGGCGGGATGGAAGATGGTCATCGTTTCAAAGGCTATCTCCCGGGAGGCGCCTCGGGAGGGATCTTGCCCGCGCACCTCGACAACATCCCGCTCGACTTCGGCACGCTGGAGCCTCACGGCTGCTTCATCGGCTCGGCGGCGGTGGTCGTCCTCTCGGATCAGGACAATATGCGGGCCGTGGCCCTGAACCTCATGCGATTCTTCGAAGATGAGAGCTGCGGCCAATGCACGCCCTGCCGCTGTGGCACCGAGAAGGCCGTCCAGTTGATGGAGCGACCGACCTGGGATGAATCGCTCCTGACCGAGCTGAGCAACGGCATGCGAGATGCCTCGATCTGCGGTCTCGGCCAGGCGGCGCCGAACCCGTTGCTGTCGGTAATGCGACACTTTCCGGAAGACATCGCAGACTCGGACTGACCCCCTCGGCGACGGAGGCAAGCGATGGTCGGCCGTTCGGTTCGAGAATTCGACATCCTGGATGTGACGATCCCGATCAACTCCCGGATCGGTTGACCATCCGACCTGAGGTCCCGCGATGATTGATCCCGCCCATGAGCCCGTCGCGTTCACGCTCAACGGCGTCGAGGTCGTAGCCCAGCCCGGCGAGACGATCTGGCAAGTCGCGCATCGCGAAGACATCGCGATTCCCCATCTCTGCTACGCGCCCGAGCCCGGCTATCGACCCGACGGCAATTGCCGGGCCTGCATGGTCGAGATCCAGGGCGAGCGCGTCCTGGCCGCCTCGTGCATCCGCCGACCGATGCCGGGCATGAAGGTGACGACCGATTCCTCGCGGGCCACGAGCGCCCGGGCGATGGTCATGGAACTCCTGCTCGCCGATCAGCCATCGCGCGAGGTCGCCCACGATCCCGATTCCAAGCTCTGGCGATGGGCCGACCGCATGGGCGTAACGTCCAGCCGATTTCCGGCGCGAGCCCACGCGCCGTCGCCCGATCGCAGCCATCTCGCCATGGCCGTCCATCTCGACGCCTGCATCCAGTGCAACCTCTGCGTCCGCGCCTGCCGGGAGGTCCAGGTCAACGATGTGATCGGCATGGCGTATCGCGGGCATGGGTCGAAGATCGTGTTCGATTTCGACGACCCGATGGGTCAGAGCACCTGCGTCGCGTGCGGCGAATGCATCCAGGCCTGCCCCACCGGGGCGCTCATGCCGGCGGCGGTGATGGACGACACGGGCAGGAAGGCCCACGAAGCCGATCGCAAGGTCGAGAGCCTTTGCCCGTATTGCGGAGTCGGCTGCCAGATCACCTACCAGATTGAGGGCGAGAAGATCCTCTATACCGAGGGGCGCGACGGGCCGGCCAATCACAAGCGGCTCTGCGTCAAGGGCCGATTCGGATTCGATTACATCCATCACCGGCACCGGCTCTTGAAGCCGCTCATCCGCAAGGCCGGCGTGCCGAAGGACGCCAACGATCAGGTCGATCCGGCGAATCCCTTCACGCACTTTCGAGAGGCAAGCTGGGAAGAGGCTCTGGAAGCCGCCGCGTCGGGATTGCGCCGCATCCGCGACCGCGACGGCGGGCATGCGATGGCCGGATTCGGCTCGGCGAAGGGCTCGAACGAAGAGGCGTTCCTGTTCCAGAAGCTCGTGCGCGTCGGCTTCGGCGGCAACAATGTCGATCACTGCACGCGACTCTGTCACGCCTCGTCGGTCGCCGCGCTGATGGAAACGATCGGCTCCGGCGCGGTCACGGCGCCGTTCTCCGAGTGTGCCAACTCCGATGTGATCGTCGTCATCGGCGCCAACCCCACGGTCAACCACCCGGTCGCCGCGACGTTCATCAAGAACGCCGCGAAGCGAGGGGCCAAGCTCATCGTCGCCGACCCGCGAGGACAGGCGTTGCGTCGTCACGCGAGCCATATGCTCCGCTTCCGATCCGGCACCGACGTGGCGATGTTGAACGCCTTGATTCACGTGATCATCGAGGAGGGCCTCTATGATCGCGAATATGTCGAGACCTTCACCGAGGGATTCGACGCCTTGCGCGTCCAGATCAAGGTCTGTGCCCCCGAAATGATGGCCCCGATCTGCGGGATCGAGGCCGGCACGTTGCGCGAGGTGGCGCGAACCTACGCGACAGCCAAGGCGGCCTTGATCTTCTGGGGAATGGGGATCTCGCAGCACGTTCACGGGACCGACAACGCCCG
The DNA here is from genome assembly GCA_028291545.1 of Planctomycetota bacterium. Lineage (GTDB taxonomy): Bacteria > Planctomycetota > Planctomycetia > Isosphaerales > Isosphaeraceae > JAQGHR01. Next base: position 79,678 of record JAQGHR010000060.1, read on the forward strand.
ATGCCTGATCTCGCTCGCCCTCCTTTGTGGACATGTCGGGCGTCCCGGCGCGGGTCTACATCCCCTTCGGGGGCAGAATAACGTGCAAGGCGCGTCGGATGTCGGCCTGATCCCGATGGTCTTCCCCGACTATCGATCCGTTGCCGACGCGGAGATCCGCGGGCGGTTCGAGGCGCTCTGGGGCACCTCGCTCGATCCGGTCCCGGGCCTCACCGTGGTCGAGATCATGAACGCGGCACGCGCCGGGACGATCAAGGGCATGTACATCATGGGCGAGAATCCCGCGATGTCCGATCCCGACCTCCAGCATGCGCGCGAAGCCCTCGCGGGACTGGAGCATCTGGTCGTGCAGGAAATCTTCCTCACCGAGACCGCCTGTCACGCCGATGTCATCCTGCCCGCGACGGCCTTCCCTGAAAAGGATGGGACGTTCACCAACACCGACCGTCGCGTCCAGCTCGGCCGCCAGGCGCTCGCTCCACCCGGGGAATCCAGGCAAGATTGGTGGATCCTTCAGGAGATCGCGAGACGGCTCGGCCTGCCGTGGGATTATCAACACCCTCGCGACGTGTACGCCGAGATGGGGCAATGCATGCCGTCTCTGCGTAACATACCGTGGTCAAGGCTGGAACGCGAAGGCTCGGTCGTCTATCCGAGCGACGCCGAGGATCAACCCGGTCATGAGGTCCTTTTCGAGCAGGGATTCCCGACTCCCGGCGGCCGAGGCAAGCTCGTGCCGGCGTCCGTGCTGCCGCCGGACGAGCTGCCGGACGCCCGATTCCCGATGATCCTCTCCACCGGGCGGCTGCTGGAGCACTGGCATACCGGCTCCATGACGCGCAGGGCTACGGTACTCGACGAGATCGAGCCGGAAGCCGTCGCGCTGCTCGCCCCCTCGGAGCTTGCAAGGCTGGACGTTCTGCCCGGAGAGATGGTGCGCGTGTGGACCCGTCGTGGGGAGATTTCGCTGAAGGCGCGGGCGGATCGCGACGTTCCGCCCGGCTTGATCTTCATCCCGTTCTGTTTCGCCGAGGCCGCGGTCAACCTCCTGACCAACCCGGCCCTCGACCCGTTCGGTAAGATCCCCGAGTTCAAATTCTGCGCGGCCCAGATCGAAAGAATCTCGGCCTCACCATCGGGGGCGGCAAGCCCGTCGGGAGAGCCGGCGGCGCACCATCCCTGAACGCTCATCGTGTACCAAAAATAGCGCCCGAGGGGGGGCGAGTTCACCCGCCGCCCTCGATAGACGCGCTAGATCAATCGATGACCCTTTTTGGACGTTCCTGATTCTTGCTGGCCCGACGCGCGGCGGAATGGCCAGGCCTCAAGAACGAAAAGGATGGCATCGGTCGCAATGAAGAACATGCCCAGCAAGGCGCGAGTGATCGGGGTGAGCGGCTTCATCGGATCCTTCTGGCTCCGCAGTCGAGCACGAGCAGCGACAAGACGGCATTCGATCGCGGATTGCCTTTGATGGGATGTCGCGAACGCGTCCCACATCCCCGGAAGGGAGTGTGGGACGCGTTCGTCATAACTTACCTGAAAACCCGGCTAGTCTCACCCACCGTGACCGTTTTCCCAAAGGTTCTCGAGGGCAAGGTCGTGCGCGGTCGGCTTCGCGGACCTGATCTTGACCGCGTGACGTGAGGCGTTGACGACGTTCTTGCGGACCCGGTTGACGGGATTCCTCACGTTTACCTTCTGGTCAGGATGGCCGAAGGCGAAGCCCAGAACCGTCTGCCCGAGGTTCCCTCGGACGAGGGGTGCCGTCGGGGCAATGGCCGGCTGGACGGGTGTAAAATCGACGGGCGCGTCGGTGACAAGACTCGCCGTAGTCACAGCCGAGGTGGCAGGCACGGTGCTGGGGATCGGCAGGTCTTTCCGGCCTGCTCGGCCGAACTGGAAGATCTTGGAGCCGCCGGCCGTGTAGGTGGCGTAGAACTTCGCCTCGGCGGGGTCGAACACGGTGGTGTCGGTCTTGCCGTCGCCATCGTAATCGCCATAGACCGGCACGCCTTGCTTGTTCGGCACGCCGTACTGGAACACCTTGCTTCCGCCGTTCGCGCCGCTGGAGAACAGTTCGTAGAACACGGCGGGACCGGGGTCGAAGACGGAGATGTCGGTCTTGCCGTCGCCGTCGAAATCCGCCGGGATCGGCAAGTCGCCGCCACCCGGGCGGCCGAACTGGAGGGCCTTCGAGCCGCTCCCGTCGGTGTAGACGATCAGGAATGTCGCGGTTGTCGGATCGAAGACGGCCAGGTCCGCACGGCCGTCGCCATTGTAGTCGCCTGGGATGCCGACGTTGCCATGGTTGGGCGATGCGAAGCCGGGCTGAGCCAGGATGCCGCTGGCCGAGTAGAAGATGTAGAACTTCGCATCGACCGGATCGTAGACCGCCAGGTCGGCCCGACCGTCGCCGTCGTAATCGCCCGGGACCGCCTGGTTGTTATGGCCCACGATGCCGAACTGGATCGTGCTGCTCCCGCCGGCGGAGTAGGTGATGTAGAACTTCGCGGCCGTCGGATCATACACGGCGACGTCGGTCTTGCCGTCACCGTCGTAGTCACCCGAGACGGGCAGGCCCCGGCCGTTGGGCACACCGAAGGAGAAGACCGTGCTTCCCCCGGCGGAATACTGGATAAAGAAGGTGGACGTGAGCGGGTCGAACACGGCGTTGTCCGTCTTGCCGTCGCCGTCATAGTCGCCGGGTGTCGCGACGATGTTCAGGGTCGGCACCGCCCCGGGGCTACCCTGGTTGCCTGCGGCGTCGCTCGCGGTGACTCGCAGAACATTGGGCCCGAGGGGGAGCTTGTAGATCGATTGGAGCGTGAAGGAACCGTCGGCCGCGACGAGGACGGCCGAGAGCAACTTGTTGCTCGAATCGTAAAGGGCCACCACTCCGTTGGGGTCGGACTTGCCGACGAGCCTCGGGTAGCGGACGTTCGTGACGAAGTCGCCCTTGATCGCCGAGTCGTCGGCCGCCAGGATCGTCACGGCCGGAGCGGGCGGCGGTGTGGTATCGATCGTGATCCCGACGACGTCGCTATAGGCGATGTTGCCCGCCGAGTCACGAGCCTGAACCGCCAGGGCAGTCAGCCCTTCGGCCAGGTCGCGGGTCGGGAGGGCGGTGTAGCTGCCCGATGCGTCGGACGTGGTAGTGGCGTAGAGGGTGCCGCCGACGTCGAGCAGGTTGACGGTGACGTTGGGACCGGCCTTGCCCACGAAGCGGGGACGCCGCAGGTTCGTGACCGAGTCGCCCTTGACTCCGCTGTCGTCGGCCGCGAGCAGCGCGATCGTCGGACGCGAGGGAGCGGCCGTCGAGATGGTCAGGGGCAGACTGCTGCTGAGGGCCGGATTCCCGGCCGCATCCGTGGCACGGGCTTGGAACGTGTACTTGCCGTCCGCCAGATCGAGCGGGGGCTGGAGGACGAAATTCCCGCTTGCGTCGGAGATCGTCGAGGCCTTGACGACGCCCAGCCCGTCCAGCAGGGCGACGGTCGTCTTGGCGTCGGTCGCACCGACGAGCTTCGGCCGGCGAACGTTGGTCACGCCGTCGCCTTGCAGGCCGCTGTCGTCGGCCGGCAGCAGGCTGAACGTCGGTACGGCCGGCGGGATCGTGTCGATCACGAGGGAGATCGTGGTAAACGACAGGCTCGAATTCCCCGCCGCGTCGCTGGCTCGGGCCTGCAGCGAATAGGCTCCGTCCAGGAGGTCGACCGAGGGCTGGAGCGTGTAATTGCCGCTCAGGTCGGCGGTGGCGGACGCGATCACCCCGCTGGGGGTGACGAGGTCCACCGTCGAGCCAGGATCGGTCACCCCACTGAAATGTGGCCGCTTCACGTTCGTGATGAAGTCGCCCTTGATCCCGCTGTCGTCGGCCGAGACCAGGTTCAAGGTCGGGAACGCGGGCGCCTGGGTATCGAGCACGACCGAGACCGGAGGACTCACCAGGCCGACATTGCCCGCCAGGTCCGTCTGGCTCGCGAGATACGCGTACTTCCCGTCCGGCAGCGAGGTGCGATCGATCACCTGCCCGCTGCCGAGGACCGTGCCGACCGGGGTGTAGGTGGAGTCGGGCGACGTGAACACCTTGCGGAAGAGCTGGACCGTCGCGGTCGTCTCGGAGGCGAAGAGGTCAAAGATCCGGTCGATCTTGACATTTGTAATCCCGTCGCCCTTGATCCCAGTATCGCTCAGCGAGTTGAGCTGCGGGGCCGGCGGGGCAATCGGCTTCTTGGTGTCGAACGTCACCGGCAGCGTGGGACCGAACGAGCCGGCGTTGTCCGAGGCGTCGATCTGCTTCGTCGTGTAGACGTAGACGATATTCGCCACGTCGCTGGGCACCGTCACCGACGGATCCAGGACCTTGCCGGTGCCGTTGCTCTGGCCGATGAAGACATACGAGGTATCGGGGTCGCCCAGCTTCTTGCGGTAGAGCTGAACCGTGGCCCCGGACTCGGTCGCGACCACATCAATGAACGGGCTGGTGGCGTTCGTGATGCTGTCGTTGTTGAACGCGCCGCTGTCGCTGAGCTGGTCGAGCACGGGGGCCAGCGCCGTGCCGGGGGCCGTGGTGTCGATCGTCAGGACGAGGGTCCGGCTCGTGCTGGTGTTCGCCGCGATGTCGGTGGCCGACACCTGGAGGTTGTAGACCCCATCCGCCAGGCTGATGCCGGGCGTGAGGCTGAACGTGCCGTCCGCCGCCGCCCGACCGAAGGCCAGGGGCTGAGACGGGTTGCTGAGGTCGAACAGAATCAAGCTCGCGTTCGCCTCGGTCGTGCCGATCAAACGAGGCCTGGTGACGCTGGTGGTTCCATCGCCCAGAAGACCCCTATCGTCCCTGGGATCGAGCGAGAGCGTCGGAGTTTGCGGCGCCGTGGTATCGATCGTGACGTCGAGCGTCCCGCCGATCGCGCCCACGTTGCCGGCGAGGTCGACCTGCCGGGTGGCGTACGTGTAAACGCCGTCGGGTGTCGGGGCCGGCAATTGGGAATCGGTGACCGACCCGCTCCCGATGACCGATCCGACGACCTTGTACGAGGTGATCGGGTCGGACTGAAGCTTGCGGAGCAACTGCACCAGGGCCGTCGATTCCGTCGCGATGACGTCGAAGCCGGGCGTCTTGGACCCGGTGATGTTGTCCGTACTACTGGTGCCGGTGTCGCTGCTCGCCTGGAGATCGGCGGCGACCGGGGCGGCCGGGGCGATATTGTCGAAGATGACGTCCACGGTCACGGCGCCGAGGACGCCGAGGTTGCCGGAGAGGTCGGTCTGCTGGGCCGAGTAGATGAACTCGCCGTTGGCCGGCGCGATCGGGTCCTGAAGCAGTCCCACACCCGCCGCGGCGATCGTGACGGGCGTGCCGACGGGGACATAGCTCGAATCGGGCGCCCCCTTGACCTTGCGGAAGAGCTGGACCTTCTGATTCGCCTCGCTCGTCACGACGTCGAAGAAGGGAGCCTTGGAATTGGTGTAGTCGTCGCCGTTGTAGGGCGGACCAGCGAGCGGCCCGCTGTCGCTCTTGGCGTCGAGGACGAGGCTGACCGTCGAGGCGGGTCCGGTCGTGTCAATCGTCACCGTGAGGCTGTTGCTGCGAGCGCCGACGTTGCCGGCGACGTCCATCTGCTGCGCGGCGTACGAGTAGACGCCGTCGGACGCCGAAGGCGCGGCCAGGGTCAGATCCTGGAGCCGCACGGTCGTCCCCGGGGACGCGAGCACGGAGGAGACGATCGCGTAACTGCCGGCGGGGGCGCTCGCGAGCTTCCGCAGGAGCTGGATCAGCGACGGGGACTCGGTGGCCGTGACAACGAAGAACGGCTGAGTATTGGCCGTGACATTGTCCGTGCTGCTCGTGCCGGTGTCGCTCGCCGCCTCGAGGTCGGGCACGGTCGGCGGGCCTTCGCCGCTGGTATCGATCGTCACCGGTAGTTCGGCGCCAACCGGGCCTACATTGCCGGCGAGGTCGACCTGCTGCGAGGCGTAGGCATAAACCCCATCCGAGGCCGGGGAGGCCGGGAGCGTCAGATCCTGGATCGCGCCGCTGCCGAGACGGGAGCCGACGATCACGAACGCGCTCGCCGGGGCAGTCGCCAGCTTGCGAAGCAGTCGGACGGTGGCCGTCGCCTCCGTGGCGACCACGTCGAAGAACGGCTTGGTGTCCTTCGTGATTTCGTCCGAGGTGCTCAGGCCGGTGTCGCTCACGGCCTGCAAGTCGGGGGCGAGCGGGGCGAGCGGGACCAGAGTGTCGACCGTGATGATCAACGTGTCGCTCGGGACGCTGAAGTTCCCGGCGATGTCTTCCTGGACGGCCACGTACGAATGGTTCCCGTTCGTCAGCGGGCCCGTGTCGGTGATCGGGCCGTTGCCGAGGCGGGTACCGACCGCCTTCGCACCGCCGTCGCGGAACAGGAGGACCAAGGCACCGGTCTCGACGCCCGAGATATCGAACGTCGGATTCGTGACGTTGGTGTAGTCGTCGGTATTGCTCGAGCCCGAGTCGCTGATGGCCTGAAGGTCCGGCTTATTGGTCATGAGCGGCGGGGTGGTGTCGAGCGTGAACGTGAAGTTGCTGAGGTTCCCGGTCGTGCCCGACTGGTCCGTGGCCTGGACGCCGATGGTCTTGAGGCCGTCGGTGGTGCCGTTGGCCTTGTAAATCCCGGCGTTGACCTGGATCGAGAACCGGCCCGCCGCGTCGGTCTGCCCCGAGCCGATGAAGACCGGAGGCTTGGAAGTATCGGTCAGGTCGAACAGGCTGATCGTCACGACGCTGCCGAAGGCCGACTGCTCGGAGAGGCCCGAGATGAACGGCTGCGTGAGGTTGGTGATCGGGTGATTCTTCGGGTCGGGCGAGATCCCGGTGTCGCTCCCGTTGGGGGCCGGGAATTTGGCGTCGAGCCCGATCGTCGTGGCGAACACGATCGGCGCCAGGCGGATGGTGAACGCGCCTCGGCCGAACGTGGTGGCGTACAGGGTATTCGGCCCGGTCGAGATGTCGGGCCGGCCATTGGTCGGGTCGATGTTCCCGAGCACGAGGTTGAGGTCGGTAATCACCGCGTTCGGCAGCCCGCCACCGTCGCCCGGAGGCTTGGGAGTGAGGTCGACCCCGGTGGGGTCGGCCGACGGGAAGAAGGTCCACTTCGCCCCGTTGTCGATCGACCGGAAGACGCCGCCTTCGCCGCCCACATAGAGCATCGGGTGCGATGGGCCGGTCGGGTTGGACGGGTCGTTCGGAATGATGTAGCGCCAGTCCGCCTGCAACGACGTGAGGTTCTTCAACCTCGCCTGAACCTGGGTCGCGTCGTTGAACAGCATGCTTGTGAGCGAGAACAGATTTCCGGTGATGTTCACCCAGGTCGGGTTGGTGGCCTTGGAGTCCACCATGTGGTAGACGCCCTTCTGGGTGACGGCGTACGCCTCGTGGCTGGTCCGCGTCGGGTTGGTGACGATCTTCTGGATGGCCGAGCCGTCCAGGCCGTTCGAGAGCGGCGTCCAGGCGTTGCCGTTGCCGCCGCCGCCGTTGAAGGTCACGAAGATCTTGCCGCCGACCGTGCCGGCGTAGACGAACGAGTCGAGGTTGCCGAGGTTCGGCCCCACGACGTCGGGCGCACCGTAGGTCAGGGCCTGGGCGTTGGTCCCGTCGAGCGCCCCGGGGTTGCCGATCACGTTCCAGAACTTGCCCTGGTTCTCGGTGGAGAACACCCGGCCCTGCTCGGAGCTGATCAGCAATTGCTCGCCGCTGAGGGGATTGATCGCGAAGTTGTATCCCTTGTTGAACGGCCACTGCGCGTCCGGCACGTCGGCGATGGGCGAGGGGGGCAGCGGATCGAACTGGCCGGCCGTGTTCTGGAGCAGGTTGAAGGTACGGCTGGTGAGGTCGCGCTGGAGGAAGTCGGTCACGACGCTCGCTGGCGGGTTGACCGTGTGAGCGGCCGTGTTGTCCAGATCCGACGGCAGGATGTAGCGGTAGAACGAGCCGAAGCCGGGGAACGAGTTGTTGGTCTGGACCACGCCGACGCCGGCCCCGCTGGACCGCTCGATATACGGCCGCGCCCAGGTGATGTCGCCGTATCCGGTCTGACCGGTGGTGATCACGTTGGCATTGGCGTACGGCGAGCCGTTGGCGTCGGTCGAGCCGTAGAACATCCCCTTCAGGAGCGAGACCTGCGCCGCCAGGTTCGAGGGCTCGGCCGCCCCGTAGAAGAACTGGGTGGTCTGGAGATTGCCGTTGCGCGAGCCGGTGGCGAGCGAAACGTCGCCCTTGTCGGTCGCCAGCGAGGTGACCGAGCCGAGGCTGCCGATCAGCGTGCCGGTCCCGTCATCAATGGCCGTGAAGATGCCGTTGTCGTCGCCGAAGATCAGACGCGTCTTGTGCGTGACCGGATCGACCATGGTGATGATCCGGTGGACGCCGTTGGTGGGGGTGGCCCAGGGGTCGCTCGGGTTGGTCGCGAACGTGTCCGGCTTGAGGGCCTGGTCGAACGGAATCCACTTCACCTTGTCGCCAAAATTGGTGAAGATGTACGTATTCGTGACCGGGATCGTCGAGGCCGTGAGGAACGGGTTTCGCGGGTTGGCGATCAGGTTCAGGTAGGGCGTGTAGGCCGGGTTGAACGGGGCGTTCGGCCCCGGAATATAGGCCCCGCCCGGGTTCGACTGGACGATCGGCCCGTGGATTTCGGCCGGGAGCGGCGTGAGGGGCCAGCCGTTCCAGACGGCTCGCTCGCCGTTTTTCAAGTAGTTGTTGGGGTTCGGGAGCTTGCCCTCGACATCGGTGTTTGAGAGGTAGAAGGCGTGCGGGTCCGCGATGCCGGTGGTGTCGATCCGCATCAGGCCGACGGCGTTGAACTGGCTGCTGCCGCCGAGGTAGAGCACGTTGGGGTTGTTCGGATCGACGGCCAGGCTGATGTTGAAGTTGCCGGTGCCGAAGTTGTTCAGGTCGAGCGGGTGCGGGACGGGAACGCCAGCCGGCGTGGATTCGCCCAGCGGGCTGAATTCGCCGAGTCGGTCGTCGTTGCTCGGGATGGGCACGGAGGCGAAATTCGAGGGCAATTTCACTCGGGTCCAGTTCTGACCGAAATCCTTGGTGAGGTAGACACCCTCGAGGTGGCCACCCGCGACGAGTTGGTTGTCGGGCGTGACCTGAGTGTCAGCGGACACCACGGCCGCGTAGAGCCAACCCTGGTAGAGCACGTCCTGCAGCGGGTTGCCCGTGACGGACGGGCGAGCCAGCACGATGCGGCCCTTGATCGCCCTGTTCGCGACGCTGGAGTTGGGCGTCGCCTGGCCCCTGTAATAGTTCGACGTCGCGCCCATGACCGGGACCGGCTGGGTCGGGTTCGAGTCGAAGCTCTGGATCAACGGATTGCCGGCGGTGCCGGCCATCAGGTCGAATTCCTGGCCACGGTTCGGGCTGCGATACACGCCGTCGCCGCGGAACGCGGCGTAGAGGATCTGGAGGTTCCCGTCGGGAGCACCCGTGCCGGACGCGAGATCGAGGATCACGTCCGTCGCCTGGCCGGCCTTCATCTTGGTCCAGTTCTTGCCCGAGTCCACCGACCGCCAGATCCCGCCGGCGCGGCCAGCCCCGCTGATCGGCAGGCCATTGGCATCGACGTCGGAGATCGCCGCGTAAACGATCACGTCGCCCGAGGGGGTCGGCTTCGGATCCACCGTGATCTTGAAGCCCGCCGTCGAGACGAAAATGTGGTCGCGGAGCGGCGAATTGACCGGCAAGGGGTTACCTGCCACGTCGAAATTCGTGGTGCTGTCCAGCAAAACCCAGGTCGCCCCGCCGTCCATCGAGCGGAGGAAACCGATGCCGCGACTGGTCATTGAGGCGCTGTCGCCCCGGCTGGGCGCGACGGACTGGGGAGCCCCGAGGGCATCGATGTTCGGCTCGATACCGAGGGCATCGGGGTCACCGGTGGCCGCGAAAACGATCGACTGATTCGGATCGTTGTTCCGGCTGAACACCGCGATCCCGCCGATATTCAAGCCGAAGGTCGGCCCGAAATCGGTCAGCGGCACATAGGTCGGCCCCGTCTTGGCGGTCGTGAGGAAGTTGGTGGTCTTCCAGATCCCGCCCGAGGCGGCCCCGACGTACACCGTGTTACCGGAGGAGTCGGACGGGTCGACCGCGATCGCGCCGATGCGCCCGGAAATCTCGGCGTTCTGCCCGGGCCCCTTGGCCCCGATCCCGGCGGGCCCGACGGCCGTCCAGGTGTTGGACGCCAGCAGATTCGTCGGGTCCTGGGTGAAGATGCGGAAGCTCGCCGTGACCTGGTCAGCCACTGGATCGCCCAGGCCGGTCGCCGGGATCGGGCGGACGAGGTTGATCGTCCAGTTGTTGATGGTCCCTGTCCGGCCCGAGCCGTTGTCCGTGACTTCGAGGGTCCAGTTCCCGCCCGAGGTGTGGTTCTTGAAGACGCTGAGAGGGAACCGAGGATTGAACGTACCGAAGAACGGCGGGCCACCGTTCTGGATCGGCGTGTTGGCCGAGTCGTCGAACGTCGTGTTTGAGAAGTCGGCCTGCAACCCGGTGGAGCCGACGCCCGAGAAGAGCTGGACGCGGGTGCCGTCCGGGGCGATCAGGGCGGCATCCAGTTCGGGATCGAACGGGAACGTGACGTTGATCGTGAGCGTCAGGCCCTGAACGACGAAGTTGTCCGGCACGTTGATCTTGGAGACCGTGACGCGACCCGCGGTCGGCCCGCCGATGATCGGAGCCTTGCTGTCGTTGGACTTGTAGGTCACGACGACGGTCCCGCCGGAGGGATCGCCGCGAAGGGTGTCCAGGCCGGCATTCTGGTTCGTGTCCAGCGCCTCGCCGATCGACGACTTGACCGTGGAGGCCAGCGTGACGGTGTAGGTGCCGCTCAACTGCTGGACCGGGAAGCCGATCAGGAACGTCCGGTGGTGGGTCCCTTCGCTCGCCAGCGTCGTGACGGTAAACGGGCCGGGAATCACTCCGGCCGGGCCGACGACGCGAAGCACCGACGTGCCCAGCACGGTGGTGGCGTCCATGTCACGGTCGAACACGATCGCGATCTGCGAGACCTTCTGGTCCGTCACCAGGTTGTCGAGCGTCTTGACCACCCCGGGGTTCGGGATGTAGGTCGAGGAGACGTGCGGCCCGGGGATGAGCAGGGGCTGGGTGGTCCGATCGAACGGGGGCGCGAAGACCCCGCCGGAGAACGTGGTGGTCGTCGTTGGCGCGGGCGTTGGCACGGCGTAAACATCGCCAGGCGCATTCCCGGTGAACGGCGTGGTGCGCGGGTCCTGGCCGCCCACGGCGTCGCCGTTCTGATCCATCAGGTTGCCGGTAATGACCACGCCCGTGGCCGTGACCGAACGGATCAGGTCGCGGATGTTCGGTCCGACCTGATAGGAATACGTGCCGGTCCCGCCGCGAGGGGCGAACCGGACGAGGAACTTGGTCGGCCCCTGGGGCGTGTTGCCCTCCATCAAGGGAGTGATCACCGGGTTGACGGCGACCGAAACGCCGGGCGCGAAGCCGGACGTATTCACGTCGCGATAAGTCACCTGGACGATCGGTTGCGGCGGAGCGATGATCGGGTTCAGGGTCGCCGGATCGACCACGCGGTCGAACGTGATGACGAATCCGTCGGCCAGCGGGGTCCCGTCGGCCACGCCCGGAACGCCGCTCGCGACCGTGCTATTGAACGGCACCGGGGTGCCGTCGACCTTGTGAACCGTCTGGGGCTGGACCGAGCCCATCGTGCTGCTGATAACCCGAGGACCGCTGGCCACCGTGGCCGCGGCGACGCGGATATCCAGGACGTCAAGGCCGGTCGGGCCGGCATTTTCGTTGCTCGACCACGCCGGATAGAGGCGGCCGTTGACGAACGCCAGCCCCTGGCTCTGTCCGAACCCGAGGTTGTTCGTCGACCCGTTCCCGAGCCAGGGCTGACCGGGGATGATCTTGGAGGCATTGTCGGGGATCGGCCCAAGGATGACGGTCTGGCCCGTGATGCCGTCGGTCACGGATTGCGGCGTATTCATGAACGTCTGCGGCGCGAAGGTCAGGCCGCCGTCGATGCTCGTGGCCACATAAGTCGCGACGCGGGCCCGTTGCGGGTCGTTCCGGGCATCGTAGTAGGAGAGAGCGACCGTCCCGCTGTAGGCATCCACCGCGATGGCGGGCTGGAACTTGGGGCGCCCGAAGGTCACCGTCGGGTCCGAATACGCTTCCGAGAAGCCGTCGGTCAGCGCGTTGTCGTCGTTCACCTTGTTCGGCAACGACCAGGTTGCGCCGCCGTCGTCGGAGTACCGCAAGTAAATGTTCGTGTTGTCGGCCACCAGATCGCCGGCGAATTGGGCCGGATCGATGTACCGGTCCACATAAGTCATGTAGATCCGGCCCTGGTGAGGGCTGAAGCCGCCGAGGGTGTTGTCCGACGCCAGCGACGGGGCGGCGCTGATGCCTCCGCCGTCGACGCCCGTGTACTCGATCGGGATCGTGGCCGGCGGGTTCGAGAGATTGGAGATCGGGTACGGGCTGGCCTGCGGGATGCCCGTCACCTTGTAGCGCTCGAGCCGGGCGACGAGGTTATCGGCCGGGACGACGACCACGTCCTTACCGTTGGTCATGTTCGAGGTGAAGTCCAGCCCCCAATCGATGAGCCGCTGGGTCGTCAACTTGGCGTTGGCATTGCCGGAGAAGTCCGTGACCTGCAGGGTCCACGTCCCGTTGGCGGTGGTCCGATCCATGCCGTAGAGCGCGGACAGGCCCGGACCCGCCTTGGATTTGCCGTCGATATTGACGAACGGGATGTCCGGGCGGAAACGGCCGACGTACGGGGCGGCGTACAGCGCGTTGGAGATGGCGCGCGGAGCCTCGGCGTCGAAGATCGTGTCGATGGTGAAGGGGCTGTTCTTGGTGGGATCGTTCGGCTGGAGGCCCAGGCCCCTGCCGGTCGGCCCGCCGCGGATCAAGGGGACGCGGGTGCCGTCCGGCGCGATCAGGTCGACCTGCACCAGGGTCAGGTCGGGGTAGAGCATGCTCAGCCGGACATCCATGTGCGAGATCGTCGTGAATCGCGGGTCGCTGAGATTGACCGGCAGGGTGAAGTCGGTCGTCACCGGCCCGTTGACCGAGGCCGGGATGGCCGAGTGGGTGTCGGCGACGTCGTACTTGATCGACGTGCTGTAGGTCGAACCCGCCTGGAGACGGTCGACGTTGAGGCTGTCGGAAATGTCGACCTTGGCGCCCCTGATGAAGCCGTTGGTGCCGAAGTCGTCCCAAACCACCGTGACCTGGCCGGCCGGCACGCCGGGATCGGTCGGGCTCAGGGTCTTGGCCGGGCGGCCCTGGCTGACCGTGATCCGGGGCGTCGCGTCGAGTTCCGTGGTGCTGGAGAACTTGGAATCATTCACGACTTCCGGCGGGGAGAACGAGTTACCACCGTCGCTGGAACCGGTCAGCACGATCGCGTTGTTATTCTCGGCCGCGAACGCATGCTGATCGCCGAACTCGTTCGTGGCCCAGGCGATGTAGACGTTGTTCGAGAACGGATCATTCTGGGTGACGTTCTTGGACGGGTCGGGGTCGGTGAAGCCGAGCGCGGCCGAGTGGTTGTAGACCCCGAGGAACGCCCCGGCGAGGCTGAACCGCAGGACGTTCTTGGACCCGAAGCTCGTGACCAGCAGGTTGCCCACCGGATCGAACGCGATGGCCTTGGGCTGGCTGAGGCCGCTCGTCCCCGCCGGGATCGTCTGGGTCAGGGCACCCGTGACGGGGTTGAAGACCAGGACGTTGTTGGCGCCGGAATTCGCGACATAGAGCGACCCGTTCCTCAGGGCCAGCCCCTCGGGCGCATTCAGCCCCGACGCCGCCACCCGAAGGAACTTGCCCGTGATGCCCTCGTAGGCGAGGACCTGGTTGGTGGCGGAGCTGGTGACGTAGAGCGTCTTGCCGTCGGGCGAGAAGATCAGGTCGGTCGGCGCGGAGAGGCCGGCGTCCCGGGCCACCACGAAGGTGCGGACGTATTCACCGGTATTGCCATCGTAGATCTGGACGCTGTCGCCGTCCTTGGTGGTGGCGTAGAGGTCACGGATCCCGTCGCCGTTGACGTCGGCCCCGAAGGTCACGCCGTACAGGTCGGGCGTGGAATCCAGGCGCCCGAGGAAGGTGCCGGTGGTGTCGAACTTGAGCAGCAGGTTGTTGTCGCGGCTCACCACGATCAGGTTGCCGCTGCCGTCGAACGCCAGACCGGACGGGCCTTGCAGCTCGCCCGCGCCTCGGGCCACGAAGGCCCCCAGGGTGGCGCCGGTGCCCCCCTTGAACTTGAGGACGCGGTTGTCCTGCGAGGAGTTACTCGAGACCTGGGGCGTGATGAACGACTGCAGGAGCGCGTCGCTGGTGACGTAGAGGTCGCCGTTGCTGTCGAACGCCAGCGCCGTGGGGCCATCGAGCCCGTTCTGCCCGGCCGTCACGAAGATCTTGTCGAACTTGCCGGTCAGGGGCTGGTAACGCAGGATCGAGTCGGGGGCGTCCGGCACCGGCGTGGTTGCGAGACTGCCGAAGGTGCTTCCCACATAGAGGTAGCCCTGGGCGTCAAACACGATCCCGGTCGGCCCCCGCAGACCGCCCGAGCGTCCCGCGACGTAGTCGGACAGGTAGGCGCCGGCCGACCCGCTGAAGCGAAGGACCTTGTCGTTGGTGTAATTGGCGACGTAGAGGTCACCCTCGGGGCCGAAGGTGATCCCCATCGCCTGCCTGAGCAGACCCGTGGTGGCGGCGACGAAGATGTCGAGGAACTGCCCCGTCTTGCCGTCGTAGCGGAGGATCTTGTCAAACGCGCCCCGCAGGCCCGGGATACGGTTGCCCTGGGCATCGAGGACCGGGTCGGCGCTGGCGACATAGAGGTTGCCGTCCGGCCCGAACACAATGCCCTCCGGCAGCAGCAGGCCGCCCGAGTCCGGCGCGATGAACGTGCCCAGCAGCTTGCCGGAGACCGGGTCGTATCGGAGGATCGTGTTGGTCGCCTGGCTGGCGACGTACAGGAGGCCGTCGGCCTTATTGAAGGTCTCGTAGCTCGGCGACACCGGGCGGGCCGGGTTGAAGCTGTCGCGGAGGAGACCCGTCAGCGGTGCGCCGGGGGTGAGGCTGGCCGGAGGATTGAAGCGAAGAATGTCGTCCGAACCGGCGCTGGAGACAAGGAGCGTGCCGTCGGCCAGGAACACCAGGCCGTCCGGATCGTTCAGGTCGCCCGAATGGGCCGCCAGGTAGTCGTTGAGCAGGTCGCCCGACTTGTGGGTGGCGGTATCGCCGTACTGATACTGGAGGACGGTGTCGGTGCCGCTGCTGGAGACGAAGACGCCGCCCGGACCGAACGTGACTCGGGTCGGCGCGATCAGCGGGCCGGGGGTGAACGGGCCGGTGTACGCGCCACTGTTGATGTTGTAGGACAGCACCTGACCCGTGTCGGCGCTGGCGACCAGGAGCTTCGCGGACTTGACCGAGAAGATCGTCGAATTCAAGACATGCTGCGCAACCGTGCTACCGTTGGCGCCGCGAGTCACCGTCAGCGCATCGCCGACAACCGCGGTCACACCCATGAACTCGCTGTCGATCTGGACCTGATCGCCGGCCTTGAACAGCGAGCCGGTCCCCGCCGCCACGTGGAGCGTGGTGGCCGACAACGTGAGCGGGTTGTCCGTGATCGTCGAGAACGTCCGCAGGAACGCGATCCCCTCCGGCGTGCTCAGCCCGCCTCGGCCGGTCGTGACGAACACGTCGAGGAACGAACCCGTGCCGGCCTGATATCGGATGACCTCGTTGTTGCCGGACGACGAGACATAGAGCGTGCCGTCGCTATCAAACGCGATGTTCGTCGGCTTGTTCAGGTTGTTCGACGCACTCGTCCCCGTATCCGCGTACACCTTGATGAAGACGCCGGTGGTCGCGTTGTACTGGAGCACCTGGTTCGTCAGGAAGCTGGAGACGTAAAGCTCCGGGGTGCCGTCGAAGTTCGTGTCGGCGAAGACGATCCCCTCGGCCTGGGAGGGAAGGATCGCACCCGTCAGGAACGAGCCCAGGAATGCACCCGAGCCGGCCCGATACTTGAAGACGGAGCTGCCCGAGGTGACATAAACCGTCCCCGCGGCATCCACCGCCACGCCCTGGGGCGCGACGAGGGGCGACGTGGCGCCGCTGGCGAACACGTTGATGAACGCGCCGGTCGTCCCCACGAAACGAATGATCTCGTTGCTGCCGGAGCTGGCGACGTAGAGGTTGCCGTCCTTGCCGAACGCCAGGCCCGTCGGCTTGGTGATACCGCCGAGGCCCGTGGGGATGAACACGTCCTTGAACGTACCGTCCGTGCCATTGTAGCGCAGGATCTCGTTGGTCTCCCGGCTGGCGACGTACAGATTGCCATCCGGGCCGATCACGGCGTCCTGCGGGTGCTTGGGATCGTGCGAGGTGAACCGCGAGAGGAATCCGCCGGAAGAGTCGTAGAGCAGGACCCGATCGGAATCCTTGCTCGTCACGAGCAGGTTACCCGACGCGGGGTCGAACGCCAGGCCGGTCGGACGGACCAATGGCTCGGGCGTGAATTCCTTGAGGAACGCGCCCGTGGACGTGTCGTACAACAGAACCAGGTCGGTGTCGCGGCTGGCCACGTACAGGCCCTTCGGGCCAAACGTCAGGCCCTGCGGCGTCTTCAGACCGCCCGAGCCCGGACGTACGAACTGGCCGATGAGCGCGCCGGTAATTCCGCTGTACCGGTAGACCGAGTTGTTTCCCTCGCTCGAGACATAGACCGTGTTATCGCCGTTGATGCCGAAGGCCAGGCCCTGCGGATTGTCGAGGCCGCCGCCGGGCCCGATGAAGACGCCGTTGTACGTGCTGGTCTCGGCGGTGTACGACATGATCTCGTCGCTGCCCCAACTGGAGACCAGCATCCGCCCGGTATAGGGGCTGAAGATCAGGTCCTCGGGGTCGCGCAGCGGCTCGGGCGTGAACCGGACCCCGCTCGTGGCCGGGAGGTCGTTTCCGTTGCCGTCCACGGGCCGGTTGTACGAGATGACCTGATCGGAGAACTCGCTCGCGACGAGGATCGTGTTCGTCGCGGAATCCAGCGCGATCCCGAACGCCCCGTTCAGCCCCCCCAGTCCCGGCGCCACGTAGGTGTGGACGTACGTACCGGCCGCCCCCGTGGCGGTCAGGCTGTAGCGATAGACGGCGTTCTGATTCCGGCTCACCACGTCCAGGACGGGCGTCAGCGCGGGCGGGTTCCCGGTCAGCGGGCGGATGGCGTCGACCGCGATCCGGATCGGCTGGGTCATGCCCTTGGCGTTGCCGTTATTCACGAACGTGGCGATTGCGACACCCGTGAGCCGGTTGAAGCTATAGATCGAGTCGTTCAGGAAGCTGGCGACGTAGAGCACGCTGTTGGGGAAGTCGATCGCCAGGCCCGAGGGCTGCACGAGCCCGGCCGTGGACGGGATGAAGACCGCGTTGGCGAGCCCGGCCCCGGGTTGCGGGTTGCCGAGGACGTCGAACCGCAAGACCTGGTTGCCGGATGCGTCGGAGATCAGGAACGACGAGCCGTCGAAGATCACCTCGTCGGGGCTGAGCGGGGAGTTGGGGCCGACGTCGATGAAGACGCCCTGGAACGCTCCGGTGGTGCCGCTATATTTCAGGATCTGGTCGGTGTTCTTGCTGGCGACGTACAGGGATGCGCCCTTGTTGTCCCAGGCGAAGCCCTTGGGACCGTCGAGCCCGCCATCCCCCTGCACCACGAAGACCCGCATGAAGTTGCCGGTGATCCCGTTGTATTCGAGGATCTGGTTCTTGGTCGCGCTGGCGACGTAGAGGTTGCCGTCCGGCCCGATCTTGGCCTCTTCCGGCGCACGCAGCGGCGTGGGGTCGGAGTAGCCGAGGAAGGCCCCGGTCGTGCCGTCGTAGCGGAAGATCCGCCCACCGGGGATGACCGGGGGGCCGACGACCCGGCCGGCGTCGTGCCCGACCACGTAGAGGTTGCCATCCGCCGGGTTGAACGAAAGGCCGTCCGGCGCCGCCAGCGTCGGCGCCGTGAATTCGGCCCCGCTGATGGTGCTGGGGATGAACCGGCCGTTCGTACCGCTGTACTCAATGACTTGATTAGTGCCCTGGCTGAGTACGTATAGGTTGCCGTCGGTCGGGCCGAAGACGAGTGCGCTCGGCGTATCCAGGCCCGCGTAGCCGTGGAAGACAAACTGTCCGGCAAACGCGCCGGTGGTCGCGTCGTACCTCAGGACCTTGCTACTGCTGGCGTCCGCGACGAACAGGAATCCGTTCTTGAAGGCGATCCCCGTGGGCGTGCCGAGGCCACCCAGGGCGGGCGTGACGAACGGCCCGATGAACTGCCCGGACGGCGAGTAAACCAGCACGCTGCTCGTGAACGAGCCCGCGACGTAAATGTCGCCGAAACCGTCGAATGCGATCCCTTCCGGGCCGTTCAAGCCGCCGAGGCCCGGGCTCACCGCGTCACCCTGATACGCGCCGGTCGCGTCGTATCGCTCCACCGAGTCCGTGTTCACGCAGGCGACGTAGATCGAGCTGCCGCGGAACACAAGCGTGTGCGGGCCGTTGAGGTGAACGCCGCCCTGGACGAAGACCTTGTCGAAGGAGCCGTCGGTGTTGTATCGCAGGATCTGATTCGTGCCGAGGCTGCTCACGTAGAGCTTCCCGGCGGCGTCCAGCGCCAGGCCGTTGGGCTGCTTGAGGCCCCCGTTCAGGGTCGGATCGGCTGTCACGAAGATCCCGAGGAACTTCCCGGTGGCGTCGTACTCGAGAACCTCGCCATTGTCGCGACTGGCCACGAAAAGGAGGGTCTGGTTGGCATTCCAGACTTCCGCCGTCGGGGTCTTCTGGGGCTCGGGGGTGAAGAGACCCTGGAACGCACCCGTGGTCCCGTTGTACCGCAGCACCTGGTCCGTCGCGTAGCTGGAGACGAACAGCGAGCCGTTGTGGAATGTGAGCCCGCGGGGCTGGTTCAGTCCCCCGTTCAACGTGGGAAGCGAGGGGACGAAGATTCGCAGGAACTTGCCGGTGTTCCCGTCGTACTCGAGGACCTCATCGCTGTCCTTGCTCGCGACGTACAGGTTGCCATCCGGGCCGATGACCGTCCCCTCGGGTCCCTTGAGCGGCTCGGGCGTGTAGAAATTGCTGTAGAGAGTTGTCTGGATGAGGGCCCCGGTCACGCCGTTGTACTCGATGACGCCTTCGGTCAGCGCGCTCGTGACGTACATGTTCCCGTTATGGAAGGACAGGCCCTCGGGGTCGCTCAGGCCGCCGTTGATCACCTTGTTCGAGGTGACGAAGTCGCCCAGATACAAGCCGGACTTGGCGTCGTATTTGAGGATACGCGAGTCAAACGAGCTGGCGACGAAGAGGAAGGCCTTGTCCGGGGAGAACACCAGGCCCGACGGCACGTTCAAACCGCCCAGGCCCGATGCGATGAAATTCCCGAGGAAGACGCCGCTGTTCGGATCGAAGCGGGCCACGCTGTCGGTATCGCGGCTAACCGCGTAGAGGTAGCCGTCCGGGCCGATCAGCGAATCTTTGGGCGCATTGATCGGCTCGGGGGTGATCGACGCCAGGAACTGGCCGTCCGAACCGCGATAGTGGAGGATCTCGTTCGAGTTGCCGCTGGAGACGTAAAACGACCCGTCAGACGCGAACGTGAATCCGGTCGGTCCGTGCAGGGCGCCGCTACCGGCGGCGATGAAGTGGTCGATGAAGACGCCGGTGTGGGCATCGAAGCGGTAGATCTCGTCGGTCTTGAAGCTGCCGACCAGGATCTCGTCGCGACCGCCGAGCGGCCCATTGAGCCGGAACGCGATGCCGGTGGGCTGATCCAGACCACCGATCGGTGGGGCGAGGAACGAGCTGATGAACACGCCGTTCGAGCCGTTGTACCGCAGGATCTCGCTCTTATCGGGGACGGGCGGGACCGCGTTCGGGTTGCCGGGCGTGAAGCTCGTGACCAGGAGGTTGCCGTCGATCGGGCTAAAAACGAGGCTCGTCGGCTGATTCAGGTCGTTGGTCGGGTTCGAGCCAGGCTGGGCGAACACACCGAGCGGGAGACCGGTGTTCCGGTCGAAGCGAAGGACCTGATTCGTGTTCGAACTGGCCACATACAGGTTGCGGTCCGGCCCGAAGACCATGCCGCGAGGCCCGCTCAGGCCGCCGTTCCTGAGCTGGGTGACGAAGATGTCGATGAACGCGCCCGTCTTGCCGTCGTAACGGAAGATCTGGTTGGTCTGGGCGTCCGCCACGTACAACTTGCCGTCCTGACCGAACGCGAGCCCCTCCGGCTGCGAGAGCCCGCCGCTCTTCGGCGCGACGAACGAGCCGAGGAAGGCGCCGGTCGACTCGACGATCGTCACCTGGGGGGCGCTGGTGTAGCCCGACCCACCGTTGGTGACGACGAATCCCGTGATCTTCCCGCCGACGATCGTGGCCGTTGCCGTCGCACCCGAGCCGCCGCCGCCGACAAGGTAGACCGGGGGGGCACTGAGGTAACCCAGCCCTGGACTGGTCACCGCGATCCCGATGACAACCCCGGCCGCAGTCGATGCCGTGCCGCTCCCGCCGGAGCCGTTGGCCGCACTGTAGCGCAGCACCGAGGACGTATCTTTGCTCGACACGTACAGGTTGCCGTCGATCGGGCTGATCACCATGTCGCGCGGCGACTTCGGAGTGACGAGCCTTTGCGTGAACGTGCCGAGGAAGCCTCCGGTCGCTCCATCGAGCCGGATCACCTGGCCGGTCTGGCGGTTGCTCACGTAAAAGTCGCCGTCCGCCACGTTGAACGTGATGTCGTTCGGCCGGTAGAAGCCCTTGCCCGAGCTGAAGATCGTGTCGAACTGGCCCGAGCCACCGTCGAGCTGCTGGACCTGGTTCAGATCCTGCACAGCCACATAGGTATTACCGTCGGGTCCAACGACGATCCCGACCGGCGCGCCCGTCGGCATATTGGTCGCGGCGTTACCGACGCCGGTATCCACGGCCAGGGTCGGCGTGTGAGCCTGGTCACCCTTATCCCCATTGGGGTCGTACCATTGATGAACGATCTTGTTGGCTAGCGTCAGGTTCGGCGAGGCGCCGTGGAAGTCGTACTTCTCGAGGACCAGAGCACCGCTCTTGAAATCGATCGAGTGCTGGGATTCCAGGATGAAGACGTTGTGCTGGCGGTCGAACGCCGCGGTCAAGTCGGTCGTGTCGGTGTACTGGTCGGTCGGGACGATCGGCGGTAGGGGAGGATCCCCCAACCGTGGGTCGGCCAATGGCGTCGGCAGCGAATACGTGAACTTCGCCGTCACGTCGGCCGTGAACTTCGTCCACGTCGTGCCGCCGTCGATCGTGTAGGCGGCCTCGCCAAGCGAGTTGTATTGCGCCGGCAGCTCCAGCGGGAAGGCGTCGTTGTGGCGAGTCCAGACGGCCACGGCGCGCAGCGGATCGAGAGGGTCCACCGTGATCGACGGCGAATCGTCGTTGCTCGCGGGCGTTCCGGAGATGTCGGTCCGGGTCTGGACGATCGGCGGCGGCAAGACCGCCATCAGCGTCCGCGGTTCCAGCGCATCAAGCGCCAATCGACGCAGCCGCTCGCGGCTCGCCGATGCGACGCGCCTGTTCCTCGATGTCCGGATGGGAGAGATCTTCTTCGCGGACGGCGACGTCATGGGAACCCTCGCGGTCGAATCATATGGATCTGACTCAGACCTTCGACATCGAAAGTCATACGGATAAGGACGTACGAGATTAATCAATCGAAAGCGCAAAAGGGAAGAACCGAATCCGGAAAACGTGAAAAAAAACACCCGCCTGTGGGATCAGGCATGCGGGCATGCAATCGCGGCGTGCATTCGGCCAATTCGGCGGGTTCAAAATCCGTGCATCCGAGTCCGAGGTGAACCCAAAGCTACGTTTGCCCGGTGCTTGCCGTCAAGATCCCACCGTTGCATGTGCCGACTCCCGTCGCGTCAAGCCCGGTTCCTCTCGTAGGGGAACGGAAGGCGTGTCGCAATCACTCGGAGGCCGTTGTGACGAACTATATCACAAACTTTCCGGCACTTTGCGGATTGACGGGAATGGGCGATTCGGGGGCTTGATGCACCCCACCGAGGCCGGCCTCGACGACGGGTCTCGATCCCGCTTGACCGACGCGGCTGGACGTGGTACGAAACGCCGCGATCGGCTTCCTGGCCGGTCTGGACGGACGGTTCACTGCCGACCAGGGAAGGGCGGAAAGTGATCGCCAACAGCCTCTTGAACGGACCGGGGCACGCCACGGCCCGACGACCTGATCCGCCGCACGGGGGCGTGCCGACTCCGCATTCGGACCGGGCCCTGATGGCGCTGGTGCCACCGGAGTCATCCGTCCTGTGGTTCGGTCCGCTCGACCCGATCCTGTCTCGCGAGCTCGAGTCCCGCTCCTGCCGGCTCTTCGCGATACCGATCGACGCGACCGATTCTACCGTGACAATCGCCCCGCATCTGGCCGATCTCGACCGCCTTGACCTCGGTCGCGCCCGGTTCGATGTCGCCGTCGTTCCCGACATCCTCGGCCGTGTTCGCGAACCCGAGGCGATGCTCGACGCGCTCAAGATCGCACTCCGAACGGGCGGTCGACTGATCGCGACCGTGCCCAACGCGGCACATCCCGCAGTCCGCCGGGCCCTTGAAATGAGCCTCGATCCCTATCGGGGAGGCAGCCCGCTAGACACCGGACAAACCCGCCTCTTCACACGTGACTCGTTCTGCCTCGCGATCGAGGAGGCGGGATTTGCCCTCGGCCGGCTCGACTCAGTGGATGACGACGAGGGCGCCGGTCCCGCCGCCTGGTTGGCCGTGGCGTATCCCCTGCCGATCGCCGGCCTGGACGTGCTCCAGGCCCAGTTTCGAGAACTGGCACGAGCCCGCGACGAGTCCGACCGCGACGCCCGCCAGCTTCGCGAGCTTCTGGCCCAGACCCGAGACGCCCTGGATTCCGCGCATCGTCGCGCCGAAGACCTCGCCGCCCAGGATCGGGCGTCCCACGCCGCGATGATCGACGCTCACGACGCCCTCCTGCTCCGCGACCAGGAGTTTCGCGCCACCGCAGGCGAACTCCTCACGCGGCTTGAGGAACTTGAGCCATTGCGCCGCGAGCGGGACGCCGCGCACCGCCACGCCCTGGCGGCGGAGTCGCGTTGCCGGGCTCTGGAATTACGGATTGAGCACGTTGTGATGGAATTTCCGCGCAGGCTGGCTCGCCCTATCAAACGGTTCCTCCACGGCCGAGGCTCGCGATCTCCGTCGTCGCTTTCCTGACGTTGAGAAACGAAGCCCGGCTCTCGGTACCTCCCTGCTGGCGCGACGGAGACTCGTTGTCATGCCCGTATGCTCGGTGATCATCCCCGTCTACGGCCTCGCCGAGGTCACCCGGCAATGCCTCGACACTCTGCTCGACGCACCGCCGGGGACGTGCGATTGGGAGATCATCGTCGTGGACGATGCCTCCCGTGATGCCACCCCTGCGGTACTGCGACGCTATGGCGAGGCCGTCCGGGTCGTGACTCACCCGGAGAATCTCGGCTTTTCGCACGCCTGCAACGATGGCGCGGCGGTCGCCGCGGGTCGATATCTCGTCTTCCTGAACAACGACACGCTCCCCCTGCCCGGCTGGCTCGACGCCCTGGTCGCCCACGCCGAGGCGCACACCGAGGCGGCCGTCGTCGGCAGCAAGCTCCTCTATCCCAACGGCACGATCCAGCACGCCGGGATGGCGATCGACGCCGATCTCGAACCGCAGCACCTCTACCTGGGCTTCCCCGCCGATCATCCCGCCGTGAACAAGGCCCGCAAGGTCCCGATGGTCACTGGCGCCTGCCTGCTGATCGCCCGCGCGACGTTCGAAGCGGCCAATGGCTTCGACACCCGGTTCGTGAACGGCTACGAGGATGTGGATCTCTGCCTGCGCATCGGCCAGCACGGACGCGAGGTCCACTACTGCCCGGCGAGCGTCCTGGTCCATCTCGAATCGGTCTCTGAGGGTCGCACGGCGCGCGACGCTCCGAATCATGCGCTCTATTCCAGCCGATGGAAGCCCACGCTCTCTCCCAGCGACATGCTCTTTTACATGGAAGATGGCCTGATCCGACTCGACTATCGCGGCACCACGCCGATGACGGTCCGGCTCTCGCCCGAACTCGGAGTGCTGGACGACTCGGCCCGTCGCCCGACGGCCGATCGTCTCCTGGCCGCCCGTTCGCGCCAGGTCTTCGAGCTATTGAAAGAGAACATCAAGCTGCGAATCCGGATGGGGTCGGAATCCCGTTCCGCATGAGCCGGGGCTGACGTCGAGCTCGCCGCATGGTGAGCGAAGCTCTCGATCGTCGGCCCATCCCGCATTCCCCCTGCCCCCTTCTCCGAGGAACCGAGCCATGAAGGTCGTGACCCAGACTGGCGAACCACGCGACGCATACGGCCCGGCGCGGATCGTCGTGACCGGCGGTGCCGGCTTCATCGGTTCGGCACTCATCCGACAGCTCGTGCGCGAGACCGACGCCTGCGTGATCAACCTCGACAAGCTCACCTACGCTGGCGACCTCACGTCGCTCGCCGAGGCCGCCGACAGCCCCAGGTATCAGTTCGAGCGGGCCGACATCTGCGACTCCGAGGCCGTCCGTCGCGTCTTCGAGCGGCACCGGCCCACCGCCGTCATGCATCTGGCCGCCGAGTCCCACGTCGACCGCTCCATCGACGGCCCGGCCGACTTCATCCGCACCAATATCTCCGGCACCTTCACCCTCCTGGAGGCCGCCCTGAGGCACTGGAAGAACGGCGACGGCGAGATCAAGGCCCGATTCCGGTTCCTCCACGTCTCGACCGATGAGGTCTTCGGCTCGCTCGGCGAGACGGGCTACTTCACCGAGGAGACGCCCTACGCGCCCAACTCGCCCTACTCCGCCAGCAACGCGGCCAGCGACAACCTGGTCCGGGCGTGGCACCACACGTATGGCTTGCCGACGATCATGACCAACTGCTCGAACAACTACGGCCCCTACCAGTTCCCCGAGAAGCTGGTGCCGCTGGTCATCCGCAACGCCCTGGCCGGCAAGCCCCTGCCGATCTACGGCACCGGCGAGAACACCCGCGACTGGCTCTTCGTCGACGACCACGCCCACGCCCTCCGCGCGGTGCTGGAAGACGGCGACGCCGGTTCGTCGTATAACATCGGCGGCCACAACGAGAAGACAAATCTGGAGGTCGTGCATGCGATCTGCGCGGTGCTGGACGAACTGCGGCCGCAGGCGTCCGGCAAGTCCCATACGTCGCTGATCACGTTCGTGACCGACCGCCCCGGCCACGACCGGCGCTACGCGATCGACGCATCGAAGATCGGCCGCGAGCTGGGATGGACCCCGCGCGAGGACTTCGCCTCCGGTCTCCGCAAGACGGTCGAGTGGTACCTGGCGAACCCATCCTGGCACGCCTCCGGCCACGACCAGGGCGAGCGCCTGGGCCTGAGTCGGGCGGCGGGATGAGCCGTCGATCGACATGCAAGCGTTTATCTGTGTTCAGGATTATCCAAGTGAGGCCAACCCGATCATGAACACGATCGAGACCGCCCTGCCGGGCGTGTTGATCCTGGAACCCCGCGTCTTCCGGGACGCGCGGGGCTACTTCCTGGAGACCTGGAACCAGGCCCGCTACGCGGAACTCGGCATGCCCGAGAAGTTCGTTCAGGACAACATGTCCTTCTCCGCCCGAGGCGTGTTGCGCGGATTGCATTATCAGCATCCGCACGGGCAGGGCAAACTCGTCTCCGTGATCCAGGGCGAGGTCTTCGACGTCGCCGTCGATATCCGGATCGGCTCGCCCTCGTTCGGCGAGTGGGTGGGGGTGACGCTCTCGGACGAGAACCACCGCTCTCTCTATATCCCGCCCGGCTTCGCCCACGGATTTGTGGTTCTCAGCGCAACCGCGCTCTTCAGCTACAAATGCACCGAGTATTACGCACCCACGTGCGAGGCGAGCCTGATCTGGAACGACCCCGACCTCGCCATCGCCTGGCCCGAATCCACGCCAGACCTCTCGCCCAAGGATCTGGCCGCGCCCCGGCTCCGCGATGTCCCTCGCGATCGTCTCCCGAGCTTTTCCGGCGCCAACACGCGGTTTGAGCCCGGCCACAAGGCGGACGTTTCTCGCCCCACGTCGTTCAAGACATCGGTAACCTCGAGTCCCTGAACACCGCGTCGCGTTTTCCGTAGCGGCGGCCGTCCCTGCCCGCCTACAAGAGGACTTTTCTTGTAGG
>JAQGHR010000139.1 GCA_028291545.1 Planctomycetota bacterium
GGGCGAGGCGATGAGGAAGTCGATGTAATCAGAATCCTGGCATTTCCCGGCTCTCATGACAACAGAATGACGAACGCATCACGTTCGCGCAACATGAACGCCTGACGACCAACCGCGTAACTCCTAATGGAAGGTTGTCATGGAAAAAATTTCCTGTAAGCTTGCTCACTTGTTGGACGGATGGGTCATGGACAGCTTCTTCCGGAAATCAACACTCGGGTCGAAATTGCCACCGATCCAGGAGCCAGGAATGTCGGAACTGGAAACCTTTGACAAGGAAGGTCTCGACCAAGCTCGGCAGCAAGCACTCGAGACGCCGCCCAAGCAGGGGGAAGCCAACCACCACGAGCGGTTCATTTGGCCGGCGCGATTCGATGATGAGATGGAAGACGTGAGGGGCAACTCCAGGAGCGGGTAAGCGTCATTCGAGTAGGTTGATTTTCTCAGGCCGCAGCCTGGCGATGCTTCCAATACGCGGCCCACTGACCTCGTTCGCTCATGAACAGGGCTCGCAAGTGGCTCATTGCATCGGCTCCTGCGGGGCTCCAGCGCATCCCGGTCCCCTTCAGACGCTGGTTAATGACCGTCTTGCATGCGGCTTCTATCGGTCCGGAGCCGATCTGCCAGCCGTGGGCGCGGTAGGTCGGATAATCCATTCGGTGGACTTGGTCCTCGAAGTATCCCACCGTGGAACGCCACACTTCATGCAGGCCGCCGCGGCCAGGGAGTCCCAGGTTACAAAGCTCTTGCAGGATGACCTCGCCTCCCTCGTGTTTGAGCCGGTGCGCCCAGTCTTGATGCTGTGCCTCGGCTGCTTCGGTGCCCGCGCCGTGCCACGCTTTGGCCAATTCCGCGAGGTACTCGCTCGCGTGATAGAAATCCAGGATCACGGCATCGACTCGGCCGAAGTGGACCCGAAACCCGTCCTCCAAGCCGGCCCCTCCATCGCTCAGCGCGATCCAACACCGGGCCCGATCCATGCCGACTTGGGACGCCTGTCGACGCAACGGCTCCCCCGGGCCGGCCTGGCCCGAGAGCGAGGACAGGTAGCGGACTTGCCAGGGAGGACGTCGAGCCGTCGGATTGGCCCGCCGCTCGGGCTCTTCGGGGATGGGATTGTAGATCATGGCCACCGTCGCCATTTTGCCCTCGGCGGCCGTGGCCTTCGGACCTTGTTGAGGCACACCGGTGGCGTCAATGGAGATATAGGCGCACGTCTTCCCATCGGCGTCCTTATGCCAGGCCCACGGGATGGCCGGGCCGAAGGTCTGACCGTCGGCCGAGCGTTGACCCACGTCAGCCCCAACGCGTTCCGTCAGCCGTTGCACGGTCGATTCACTGAGCTTCAACCCGCTCATCCGTGTCAGCGCCATCTCGGCCGCCTGGGCGAACGCCCCGAGCGCGCCCGCCATGCTCACAACTTCCGTGGCTGCCGGTGTCGCATCCGTGCGGTTCAGCCCGAGGGTGGCATCACCCGGGCACGAGCCCTGGCGACAGGATTTGCAATGGTAATAGGCACGCTCGACGCGCAGATCGCCCAGCAAGCTCACCAGGCCCTTGCCGCGATAGCTCACGAATCGGGCTGACCCGCCGCGACTGGGGCAACTCAGACTCGATCCTTGGTATCCCCTTTTTTCCGCCGGTTGACAGCGGCTTGGATTGCATCGGCACCGAGTTGGTGGACAAGGTCGCGGACCTCGAACTCGGTCCGCCCCAACAATTGGTCGTCGGGTTTGGTGGCGAGGAGTTCGGCGAGTTGCCGGAGCTTGGCGTCGTCCCCCTGCCGCAACGCCCGGTAAATTGCCTCGGCCCGATGAGCTTCGTCGGGTGAGAGATGCGACCAGTCCATCAGAGCCCTCCGTGAACGGATGACGACGAATTCCGTGCCGATCCATCAGAAGACACCGTTGTAATGAATTTCCCACCTACTTTCGAGAGGCTTACCCAACACCCTCCAGGAGATCGACCTCGGGCTGGTCAATTCCAGCGCAGCGGGCTCGCTGGCGGAACTGTACGTGAACCGGCTCCGCGAGCGGGACGAGATCACCGACGGGGTTGGCCCGAGCAAGCTGATCAAGTCCTGGCCGCCCGCCAACAAGGAATGGACGACCAAGGCGGTCCGGGACGCCTTCTTCTCGTCGCCGTCGCTGCCCCGGCTGTTGAACCCCAACGCCATCCGCCGCACGATCGCCGACGGAGTCAACCAGAAGCTCATCGCCTACGCCGGGAGGGCGAACGGCGGCTACTCGCCCCTGGTCTTCGAGCCCGAGACCGGGATGATCGAGGCCGACATCGAACTCTCGGAGGACATGGTCATCCTCCGCGCCGGGGACGCGAGGTTGCTCAAGGAGCCGCCTCGGCCCGCCCGGATCGAGATCCGCCCGTCGTCGGCGACGGTGAAACCCGGCGAGTCGATGACCTTCGGCGCGACGTGCCTCGACCAGCACGGACGCCCGCTCGCGGATGCGAACCTGTCCTGGTCGGCGACGGGCGGGAGGATCGACGGGCGGGGCGTGTTCGTGGCGGATTCCGAGGGCAGCGGCCGGGTGCAGGCGAAGGTCGGTGACCTGACGGCGGGCGGGGCGATCTCCCTGATCCGCCTTCGATTCCGCAGACCTTCGCGTGGAAGGGCGCGGTGCCGCCCCAGAAGTGGATGAACTTCTACACGAAGGTCCTTTCCTCGCTGGTCGCCACGCCGGGCCTGAAGCTGGTGGTCCGGTTTGAGGTCCCGGCCGGGGAGGGAACATCGGATTCCAAGGTCGAAGCGACGAAGGCGGCGTTGCGAGATTTGGGCTTATCGGAAGCGATCGACGTCGGATAAGAACCTCAAAGGTCCGGTTCATCACCTCGCCGGCGATAGAGGCTGCGAACCCTGCTCGACGGCGATCTGTCGAGTATTCTCGGCGAAGTTCGGCCGAGTACACTGGAGACGAGGACGTTCCTCATGCCGGTCGAATCGATCAGCCCCAGCTTGCTCCACAGGGTAGTGAGCCGATACATCGGGGTGAGCGGTGGCTACTTGGGTGACTTCAGCTACCGCAGCCTGGAGGAATTCTACCCCGAGTATTGCGGCTCCTACGTCGAGACGAGGAGCATTGAGGGCACGACCCGAGAGCGGTTCATCTCCATCCTGAAGCACGCGCAGCCGGGGGAGCAGGCCAAGATCCTCACTGAGGGATGAGATCCTCCTCGTCGTCGGGGATCTGGAGCGGGCGTCACCCCTGGGATTCGGCCCGACGATCTTCAGCGTCGAGGTAGTGGACCGCGCCATCGCGGATGCCGAAGCCCTGATCAAGGCCAACGGGGAAACCAGTGCCGTGGACCGGGTCCACACCGCCCTGCACGGGTTCCTGCTCCGCGTCTGCCGCGATGCTCGGCTCGCCTTCCCCTCGGACCCGACCCTACCCGCGCTGTTCAAGGTGCTCGGGTCGGAGCACCCGGCGTTCCAGGCGGTGGGTCCCCGGGCCGAGGACATCACGAAAATCTTGAGGGCCGCCGCGTCGATCCTGGACGTGATGAATCCGCTCCGCAATCAGGCCAGCATGGCCCACCCGAACGAGGACCTGCTCCTTCGGGAGGAGGCCACGCTCGTCATCAACGTGGCGAGGTCCATCCTGTGCTACCTCGACACCAAGCTCCCCTCCCATAGCACGAGCTAGAGGGGAAACCGACATCGGTCGGGAACCCGTAGAATCATCCATGTGGGCGAGCTCAAGGTACCGGGTGCCGAGACGTAGCAACCCGGAAATCCCTGCGTCATTCCGCATGTCGCCAACTGAGCGTGGTGAAGTAAGGGCTAGGATGATGCACGCAGGCGTGAGGTCGCGGGGCGATGTGCTGAACGTCGACTCCGTCGATCGATCTCGGCTCCCGGCTTGCCTGCCGCTCCAATCGTTGGACAATGGACCCCTCGCAAGGACTCGTCGAAGGTCACCGGGACTTCCAGATGCGTGCAACCGGCTGGCGAAACGGCAAGTACGGATTCGGCATCCGCGTGGGCCGGGAGAACGCTCGTCGCCACTTCCGGGAGGATTGGCGGGCCATCCGCGTGGAAATCGATGGCCAGGACCACGAGTTCCCGCTCAGGGGGACGTTCTGGACGACCTGCCCGGAGTTCCGGGGAGTCGCGATCGGGCGTTGGCTCCGACGCCTGGGGATGCACGCCTGGGAGAAGGGCCGTCCCCCCGTCCTGGAACTCGAACCGCTCGGCGATCGCCGCTTCCGCGCGACTCTCGCGACCGCAGTTCGGTCCTCGTGAACGTCTTCCTTCGCCCTCGTCCGGCCACGCGATCGCCCCGGGGACAGACAGGCGTATCCCGGGACGTGCGTCGTGCCCGTCAACCAAAACGTGCCGAGGTCTGGCGATGTACAAGGTCGACGTCAAGGGTAAGCGGCTCATCGAACTCGCCCCGAAGCGGCTGAGCGAACTCGGGATGAAGGAGCGGTTCGACGTGCAGGAGTGGCTGGAGAAGTCGCCCGGCATCCTGGGCGAGGACCTCCTGATCATCGGCAAGGAGCACGCGCTCCCGTCGGGCATCCGCCTGGACCTCCTGGCGATCGACAAGCGGGCGAACCTCGTGGTCGTCGAGTTGAAGCGCGACGAGTCGGGCCCCTCCGTCGAGTGGCAGGCGATCAAGTACGCCTCCTACTGCTCGAACTTCACGGCCACCGACATCTTCGACCTCTACGCGGCCTACCTGGGCACAGACGCCGACGACGCCCAGATCCGCATCGAACAGTTCATAGAGGAAGAGCCCGAGCGCCTCAACGAGGGCCAGAGGATCATCCTCGTCGCCAGGGAGTTTCACTCCGACGTGGTCTCGGCGGTCCTCTGGCTCCGGGACTTCGAGGTCGAGATCAAGTGCGTCCGGCTCCGGTCCTACGTCGACGACGAGGGGAGCCTGTTCATCACGCCCGACGTGATCATCCCGCTTCCCGAGGCGAGGGACTACGTCGAGCGCCGGGAGGTCAAGCAGAAGGAGGCGAGGCGTCCGGTCCGCACCATCTTCTCGCTCGAACGAAGGTCGCTCGCCCTGCCCGAACTGGAGCAGAAGTGGCGGGAGACCCTCGCCCGCCCCGGCAACCTGACCCCAAGGTTCGTGGCGTTCGTGGACCTGCTCCTCTCCGAAGGGCGCAAGTTCAGCCGCGAGGAGGTCAAGGATTGGCTGTTCGGGCGTGGGATCGGCGAGGACCTCGGGCAGGCGGGAAGATACCTGAGCAACCTATCGCAATTCCTGACCAAGAAGTCCAACCCGCACCTTCGCCAGGTCATCGAGTTCGCCTCGGGCGGCGAGCAGGGCGAGACGAAGGGCGACTACCGGGTGCTGGACGTGTAACGGGAGACGCTCGCCCGATTGATGGAGGAATGGCACTCTCAACGCGATGAGGGCACCCCGGCACCCGCCCCCATCGGGTAGCACGCCCCGACCGTTACCTCAGTCATACTCCGGGGGCCGAGCCCGAGTCATCCGACTCAGGCCCGCGAGGAATTGTGTCCACCCGCCGTTGCCCCCGAACCATCGACGACTCTCCGTCTTCGAGCATCGCCCCGAACGATCGATCCTCCCGGCTCAGTGCAGCGTGGGCGAGAGCCCCACGGCGGCGAACTCCTCCAGGAGGACGCGGCGGAAGTCGTCCTCGAAGGGAGCGGTCGTCATCAGGCTGTCGTGGATCGTCAGCAGCGGTGACTCGGGCATCTCGGTCATGATCCTGCGGCAGACCTTGCCGATGACCAGCGACGACTCGTAGCGCTGGAGGGCGCGTGCCAGGACGGCGTGGTCGCCCGCCTTGATCGCCCGCCTTGATCCGAGCCATGATCGACCAGATCCCGGGGAACTCCGAGCGGAACAGCCCGGCGTGCTCGTAGTCCGGGTTGACCTTCCCGAAGAAAACCTCGCGGAACATCCTCCTCTTGAATGCCGCCCTGTCGACCTCCGATGATTGCCCCATCAAGTAGTCGTAGAACTCCCCACGCTCGCACAGAGACCGTTACTCGACCATCTCATCCAGGGGTAGCTCCTGGGCTGTTTCACACAGCATATAGTAGCAGGCTGGTTTGGTTGTGCTTTCTTCTTCACTCTCGGGGATTTTCTGGTCCTTATTGAGCTCCAGGTAATCCCTCGCCCTGGCGACTTCCCGGACCTGAGAGATGGGTTTGCCCGCCATGAGGTCGTTCAGGACCAGGCATAGCATCAACGGTTGCGAGTTGCGGACGTCGAGTTGGACCAGGGGCTCGCCTCGATAGCGGAGATAGGGGCGCAAACGGGAGGCGAGGTTCGAGGCGTTGGTGTGGACCCGCCCGTAGTCGCAGACCGCGAAGTGGAAGTCTCGGTCGGCGATCCGGGACGCCGCGATCCGGTGATTGCCAAGGTCCCGCTTCCCGGCATGATCCAGGTCGCAGGCGACGTCGTGCGCCTCCGGGCGGATCTCCAGGCGGGCGAGGTGGTCGCGCAGGTGCAGGTGGACGGGGTCGCCGACCCCTCCCAGGCAACCCGACGGTCGCGGGCGATCTTCCTGACCAGGGGCTTCCTGGTCAACTTGACGCGGACGTGCCGGGTGCGGAAGGGCTCGGCGAGGCGGTAGCCGTAGCACTTGCCGCCGACCTCGTGGCGGTAGTCGCACTCCAGGACGCCGCGTTCGACCAGGCTGTCGCGGACGAGGGGGAACATCCGGTAGTCGGGGTTGGAGTAGGCCCGCAGCCGGTCGGCTTTGAGCGGCACCGGGTCGGTGGGCCGAGCGTGGTGCGTGGTCCACTTCCTGAAGACGGTGTCGAGCAGGATGCGGGCGCAGTCGGCGTAGTCGATCAGGTGCGGGTCGAGGTGGGTCGCCGGGTCGAAGTTCACCGGCACACAGGCGTAGGTCTCGGGCATCTCGTCCTCCTTGACGACAGTCGCATTATGGCCTAAATATTAATCTATGTCTATAGCATTTGCCTATGGTTCTGGCTTCGAGTCGCCTGTACACGGCTCGGAACCGCAGCTTGAGGATCGAGTCGCAGAGGTCACGGCAAGTACACGATGGTGGAAGTTGATGGGATCAAAGGGAGCTTCTTCGAAGCGAAATTCGGATCATGCGAGTCGATAGATTCCCGATGGTCGCTTTCGCTCCCACATTTTCCAATTCACTGATGTTGGTGGAATCCGCCACTCGATGCTCGCACCATCCGCTGAACCATGGCGAGGTTTGACGCACGTTCAAACTCATTCTACTCTGCGTTTAGGGCATTGTTCTCGCCGTCACGGAATCGCACACAGCAGCGATCGTGCTCTCGGTGCGCGCCGATGCCGCGATGAAACTTTTCGCCGAGTTCAGCCGAACGTCCGCGAGGAACACCAGTATGAGCCGCCGCACCGGATTGTTCTCCCTGGGCAAGAAGCAGGATCGCCGTCGCGTTCGCCGCGATGTCGCGAAGCTACGGGTCGAGTCGTTGGAGGTGCGTATCACGCCGGCGACTCGAATCTGGACCGGGGACCTTTCCTCGCTCTGGGGCGATGCCGGGAACTGGAGCGGAGGGGTTGCCCCCGGCCAAAACGACGACCTGGTCTTCCCCACTTCCGCCGCTAACTTTGTCTCCCAGAATAACTTCGGGGACGGGCAGGAATACAACTCGATCACGATCGAAGACCCGAATTACAACATCACCGGCAGCAAAATCACCCTCTTGCAAGGGATCACGGCGGATTTCAACGGCCGATCGGCGACTTACCGGCTGGATACAGCGCTCGGCTCGGGGGTCGTGTCGGTCTCGACCACGGCCAGCCTCGACATCCAGGCGGTGATTTCGGGCACATCGGGCCTGTTCTTCACGGGTGGGGGCACGCTTAACCTTGGCGGCTCCTCGAACAACACGTTCTCCGGCGACACGACGGTCGATTCCGGCACGCTGGTCCTCTCGAAGAGTGAGGCGACCGCCATTCCGGGAGACCTGTACATCGGCGATGCCGACGGTCCCGCCTCGGTCCGAGAGGACGCGAGTGACCAGATCGCGGACACCTCCTCCCTCCATCTCACCGAGGACGGCACTCTTGACCTGAACGGGTCTAACGAGACGATCGCCAATCTCGACGTCTCGGGCTCGAAGGTCCAGACGGGGTCGGGCGTCCTGACGCTCAACGGCGATTTCACCGCGCAGACCTCGGCTCAAGTCTCACATTTGACAGGCGCGATCAATCTCCCGAGCGGCATGCACACGTTCTTCGTGAACGTCCAAGGTTCAAGTGATTTCGACGTGGTGGTCGACGCGAACCTTTCCGGGTCCGGCAGCCTGGTCAAGACGGGCGACGGCACGCTGTTCCTGGACGGGAATAATGGTTCTTACTCGGGTGCGATCGAATCGGCTCAAGGTATCCTCCAGGCCGGTTCGTTCAATGCCCTTGGCGATGCGGGCGCGGGCACGACGGTTGACCTGGGCGCGACCTTGCAGCTCTACGGAGGCGCATCGTTCGCGGAACCCCTGACTCTGTCGGGGAACGGCGTCAACGGCATGGGGGCGCTGGGCAACATCGGCTCCAACACGGAGACGGGCAATATCAACCTCGTAGGTTCCTCGACGTCCATCGGTTCGCAGCTTGGCCTATTGCAACTCAGCGGGGCGATTGGCGGCGGGGGCGGCTCGGACCTCGTCACGGTCGGCCAGGGTACCATCTTGTTGGATGGGAGTTCCGCGAACAGTTACGGCAACACCACGGTCCACGGGGCGGGACTCTACCTGGCCAAGAACGGGGCCACGTCGATCCCTCACAACCTCAGGATCGGCGACGGTGTCACGACGACATTCGTGGAAGAACAACGCGGCGGCCAGATCGCGGGGCACGGTTCGGTATCGATCAACCATGGCTCGTTCCAACTCGCGGACGTTAACGACACGATCGTGAACCTGACGTCATCCAACGGCTCGATCGTGACCGGCACCGGGATCTTGTCGCTGAATGGCGACATTCACTTCGCCGACTCCACCAGCGGGACGGACCTCCAGGGTGCGATCGACCTCAACGAATCGGGCGGAACGCTGTTCATCCAGGACGGTTCTCAGCCGGTTAACTTCGGGGCGGTCCTGGGCGGGTCCACGTCGGAAATCGACTTCATTGGTAACGGTAATGTCGTGGACTTCTCGGCCTCGAACACGTTCACGGGCTCGCTCGTCCTCCTGACGGGTGTCGTGGTCGCCTCGAATGACGATGCACTCGGATCGACAGCAGGGAGCACCATTATCATTCCGGGGGCAACCCTGGCGCTCCGGGGCGACGTCTCCATCGACGGAGAGAGCTTGAACATCGGCGGCTCGGGTTACTCCGGGACTTACGGGGCGATCGAAAGCCTCGGCGGCTACAACCATTTCAACGGGCCGATCAGCCTCTCTTCCGATTTGACCGTCGGCTCGCGCGCGAATTCCACGCTGAGCTTCGATGGGGTGATCGACGACGGCGGCGGCAACTCCGGGCTGATTTTCGACAGCGATTCGAGCGGCGCGGTCGTCCTCGCGAACGCCAACACGTTCTCCGGGGCCGTGAATATCAACTCGGGCGTCGTCGTCGCCGAGAACCCGCTCAGCCTGGGCTCGACCAGCGGGAAGACGACCGTCGCGAGCGGCGGCGAACTCCGCCTCTCCAACACCGTCCTCACGGCCGAGACGATCACCCTCTCGGGGACCGGCGCGGACGGTCAAGGGGCGTTGAAGAACGCCACGGGGATCAGCGAGATCACCGGACAGGTGTATATCGCGGCGAATACGACCATCGGCGTGGACTCGGGGACGTTGATCCTCGACCAAGGCCCGCAGGATCTGGATACGAACACCCTGACCAAGGTCGGGAGCGCGACGCTCGTGCTGGCCGGGTCGAGCAATGTCGCGGCCACGGTCGTCTCTGCGGGCACGCTCGAGGTCGTTGGTTCGCTGAGCGGCCCGGTCTCGGTGTCCGCCGGGGCGACGCTTGTTGGGACCGGCTCGACGGGGGATGTGACGGTCAACGGGGGGACGATCTCCCCGGGCATCACGTCTCAGGGCAATCTTCAGACCGGTAACCTGACCCTCGACTCCGAATCGCAGTTCGCCGTGGATCTCGATGGCAACACCACCGGGCTTGGCAGTGGCCATTTCTCCCGGGTCCATGCGACGGGGACGGTCAACCTCGGCGATGCCGCCCTGTCGGTCACGATCGGGCCGGATTACACGCCGGCCAGCGGCGACAAGCTGGTCATCCTCAACAACGACGGCTCGGACGCCGTCACGGGTACGTTCGCCGGGCTGGGTGAAGGCGCGACGTACACGGTCGGGACGAAACAATTTCTGATCACTTATGTCGGGGGGGATGGCAACGACGTCGAACTCGATTTCGTCTCTTCACGGCCCACAACGACGACCCTCTCCGCGGACGTTACCCCCACGGTTTTCGGCCAAACCGTCACGATCACGGCGAACACCTCCGGGACGGGCGGGATGCCAACGGGCACTGTCTCCTTCTTCGACGGCGCGAATTACCTCGGTGATCGCAACGTGGACGGAGCTGGGGATGCGACGTTCACGACCTCGGATCTGGGCGTCGGGACGCACTCGATCACGGCCGTCTACAACGGCGATGCCAGCAACTTCGCCAGCACGTCCTCGGCGATGACCCAGACGGTTAACACCGCGAGTTCGACGACGGTCGTTTCGTCGTTGACAAATCCTAGCGTCTTCGGCCAACCGATCATCATCGCGGCGAGCGTCACACCGGTTGCCCCCGGCGGCGGATATCTCGACGGGAACGTCACGTTCATGGAGGGCTCGACGGTCATCGGCACCGGTTCGTTGAGCGGTGGCGTGGCGACGATCCTGATCGCACCCTGCGTGGGCTTGCATTCGATTTACGCCATCTATGAAGGGAACTCCAGCTACGACGGCAGCACGTCGTCGGATTTCTCGCAGGAAGTGGATCAGGGCGAGACATCGACCGCGCTCTCGTCCTCGCCCGATCCGTCGGTCTTCGGACAGTCGGTGACGTTCACCGCGACCGTATCGGCTTCGTCGCCCAGCACCGGCACGCCTACCGGCCTCGTCCTCTTCTTCGACGACGGGACGACGTTGATCGGGGAGGGGATGTTGGATGGTTCGGGGACGGCGACGTTCTCGACATCGTCGCTTCCCCCGGGTTCGCACTCGATCACGGCCGTCTATGAGGGCGATTCCAATTATCTCACGAGTACCTCGTCGGGTACGTCCCAGGCTGTCGCCCATGCGAGTACGTCAACGGCCCTCTTGACGTCGAACGACACCGGCGTTTTCGGTCAGTCGATGACGTTCACGGCCACCGTTTCGGCGTCGGCACCGGGCTCCGGCCTCGCTTCGGGCACCGTCACGTTCATGGACGGTTCCACGGTCCTTGGGAGCGCGATGCTCGACGGATCCGGCATTGCGACCTACACCATGTCGTCGTTGTCCACCTCCTCGCACTCGATCACCGCCGTCTACAATGGCGACGCGAATTTCGACGCAAGTACATCGTCGGCAACTTCAGTGGAGGTCGATCAAGCCAACACGACGGCGACGCTGACGTCATCCGATGACCCGAGCGTTTTCGGCCAATCGGTGACATTCACCGCCACGATCTCGGCCGTTGCGCCGGGTGCCGGGATTCCTTCGGGCACCGTCACGTTCATGGACGGAAGCACGAGTCTCGGGACCGGAACCCTGGATGAGGACGGAGTCGCCAGTCTCGTCTCGTCGTCGCTTGTTTCGGCCTCGCACACGATCACGGCGATCTACTCCGGCGACACCAATTTCGCCGGGAGTGCATCTTCCGGGATGCCGCAGGACGTCTGCCAGGTTGACACCGTGACCACGGTGTTCTCGTCGGCGAACCCCAGCGTCTTCGGCCAGTCGGTGACATTCACGGCGTTCGTCTCGCCGTTATCGCCCGGTTCGGGAATGCCCACGGGCACCGTCACGTTCATGGACGGTTCCGCGGTCCTGGGTTCGGGCACTCTCGACGGCTCCGGCACCGCGACGTTCTCGATCGGCTCGCTGACGACGGCGACTCACTCGATCACGGCCGTTTACGCGGGTGACTCGAACGATAACGCGAGTACGTCCGAGGCGACGTCCCAGGTCATCAATCCCTCCGGCACGGTCACGACCTTCAGCTCGTCCATCACTCCGAGCGTCTTCGGCCAATCGGTGACATTCACGGCCTCCGTTTCCGCCAGTTCGCCAGGCTCGGGCTTGCCCTCTGGCTCGATCGCCTTCATGGACGGCTCGACGTCCCTCGGCATGAGTGCCATCGATGGGTCGGGCAACGCATCGTTCACGATCTCGTCATTGTCTGTCCGTTCGCACACGATCACGGCCGTGTTCCAGGGGGATACGAACTTCGCCGCGAGTATCTCGGACCCGGTCACGCAGGAGGTCGATCTCGCCAGCACGGCCGCAATCCTGACTTCCTCCGCCGATCCCGGCGTTATGGGCCAATCCGTGACGTTCACCGCCACGATTGTGCCCGTTACGCCCGGTTCCGGGATTCCTACCGGCGACGTCACGTTCATGGAAGGCTCGGGCGTGCTGGGTTCGGGGACTCTCGATGCATCGGGCGTCGCGACGTTCTCGACGTCCGCGCTTTCCGTGGGCGGACATTTGATCACGGCGATCTACTCGGGAGATTCCGAGTACTTGTCGAGTCTCTCCGACGCAACATCGCAGATCGTCGGCCAGGCAACCACCACGGCGATCCTCAGCTCGTCGTCGGCTTCAAGCGTCTTCGGCCAATCGGTGACATTCACCGCGACCGTCGTGACCGTTTCGCCGGGTTCGGGGACGGCGACCGGAGTCGTCACATTCTTCGACGGCGAGACCTTCATCGGGACCGGCACGCTCGATTCGTCCGGAGTGGCGACGTTCTCCACATCCACATTCTCGCTGGCCTCGCACACGATCACGGCCGTCTACGGCGGTGATGCGAATTATTTCGCCAGTTCGAC
This sequence comes from Planctomycetota bacterium, assembly GCA_028291545.1. GTDB lineage: Bacteria > Planctomycetota > Planctomycetia > Isosphaerales > Isosphaeraceae > JAQGHR01. Next base: position 12,949 of record JAQGHR010000139.1, read on the forward strand.
GGACACTTCATCGCTGTTCGTTTCTCAGGCGGCCACGACCACGTCAGTCGCATCGTCCGGCAACCCGGGCGTCTTTGGCCAATCGGTCACGTTCACGGCCACGGTCGCGGCCGTGTCGCCCGGCTCCGGGACGTCCTCGGGGACCGTGTCGTTCTTCGACGGTGCCACGTTGCTGGGCACCGCCATCCTCAATGGCTCGGGCATCGCAATCCTCTCGACTTCGTCGCTTTTGGTGGGCTCGCACTCGATCACGGCGAGTTACAGCGGCGACACCAATTATTCCGCCGGGACACCGGCCACGATGTCGCAAGTCGTCGGCCTTGCTTCCACCCATACCGCGGTTTCTGCCTCGCTTGAATCGACGGTTCTCGGCCAATCGACCACCATCACCGGCACGGTCACCGTCGATGCCCCCAGCCTCGCGACAGCCACGACCTACGTCGCAATTTACGACGGTTCGGCGCTGCTCGGCGTGGGTTCACCGGACAGCAACGGCCAGTTCTCGATCGCGACTTCGCAACTGACCGTCGGGTCACACTCGATTTATGCCGTCTCTATCGGGGATAGTTTTGAAACCGGCGGCACCTCGGGTACGATCACAGTCGTCGTGGACCGCGACTCCTCCTCGACGCAACTTTCTTCGTCGTCCCCCACGACAACTTACGGCGACGCTCTCGAACTCTCGGCCACGGTCACGGCCGTTTCGCCGGGGACGGCCTCCGCGACCGGGATGGTTTCGTTCCGCGACGGCTCGACGGTCCTGGGGACGGCCACGCTCAACGAATTGGGGATCGCCACGTTCGTCACGACGACGCTCTCGGCCGGGACTCACAGCCTGTTCGCCGACTACATCGGCGATGCGAATGTAGTCGCCAGCGAATCGGTCGATGGCATTTCGGAAACCGTGGGCCAGGCTGTTCTCACCGTGTCCGCCGACTCGTACTCGCGGACCTACGGACAGGCCAATCCGACGCTTACATCAACCATCACGGGCTTCCAGAACGGCGAGACCATCGCGACCAGCGACATCACCGGCTCGCCCGACCTCTTCTCCGCCGCCTCTCCGACGAGCCCCGTCGCGGGCGGCCCCTACGCCATCATCGCCTCGGCCGGCTCCCTCGAATCCTCCAACTACACCTTCGCCTTTATCGACGGCTCCCTCGCCGTCGATCCGGCCATACTCACCATCCATGCCGACAGCGTCTCCCGGTCTTACGGCGACGCCAATCCGGCCCTCACCGCGACCTTCTCTGGCTTCCAGAACGGCGAGACCATCGCGACCAGCGACATCACCGGCTCGCCCGACCTCTTCTCCGCCGCCTCTCCGACGAGCCCCGTCGCGGGCGGCCCCTACGCCATCATCGCCTCGGTGGGCACGCTGTCGTCGGGCAACTACTCGTTCGACCTGTTCGACGCCGAACTGACCGTGACGAAGGCCCAACTCGCCGTCACGGCCGACCACCAGTCCCGCGAGTACGGCGACGCCAACCCGACCCTGACCGCGACCTTCTCCGGCTTCAAGAACGGCGAGACGCTGGCGACCAGCGACGTCACCGGCTCGCCCGACCTCGCGACCGCCGCGAACCCATCCAGCCCCGTCGCGGGCGGCCCCTACGCCATCACGGCGGCTCTCGGCTCGCTCGCATCGTCGAATTACACGATCGGCACCGCACCGGGTTCCCTCGCGATCACACCCGCGACGTTGCTCTTCGGGGCCAACGACGCCAGCCGAGCTTATGGCGGCACGAACCCGGCGTTCACACCCACGTTCTCGGGCTTCAAGAACGGCGAGAACCTGGCGACGAGCGATGTGACCGGTTCGCTTTCGCTCTCGACCTCGGTCACGCCGTCCAGCCCGGTCGCCGGCGGTCCTTATGCGATCATCGCGGGTGTTGGATCGCTTTTCTCGACGAATTATGTCTTCTCGGCGTCGCCGAACGCCGCTCAATTGACCGTCACCCCGGCCCCATTGGTCGTCACGGCGAATGACGCTTCGCGAGTGTTCGGGGCCGGCAATCCCCCCTTCTCGGCGACCTATTCGGGATTCCGGAACGGCGAGACCTCCGCGACCAGCGATCTGACCGGATCTCCGTCGCTGACGACCTCGGCGACTCCGAGCAGCCCGGTCGCCTCCGGTCCCTATGCGATCGATGCCTCGGCCGGTTCGCTCTCGTCCTCGAACTATGCCCTCAGCTTCGTCAACGGAAGCCTCGCGATCAACCAGGCGACCAGCACGACGACGCTCTCGCTGTCGGCCAACCCGACCGTCTTCGGGCAGGGCGTCACCATCTCCGCTCAGGTCGCGTCGGCCTCGCCCAGCGGGGCGATTCCGACCGGCAGCGTGACCTTCACGGATGGAGCGGCGACGCTCGCCGTCGTCCCTCTCGATGTCTCCGGTCGCGCTTCCTTCACGACGAGTTCCCTGATCGTCGGCGGACATACGATCTCGGCCACCTATTCGGGTTCGGCCGACATCACGGCGGGAGAACAGATAACCCTGGTCTTGGGGGTCAATCACGCGACAGCTTCCGTGTCGCTTGTCGACCCTAGCTCGACGGTCTTCGGTCAATCGGCACACTTGGCGGCCTCGGTCGCCGCCGTCTCCACGGGTGGAGTCCCGTCCGGCACGGTTGAGTTCTTCGACGGTTCGACCTCGCTCGGGATCGCGACTCTCGACTCCTTCGGAGCGGCTTCGCTGGACATCGCGAGCCTCGGTGTCGGCCCGCACCCGATCACGGCCGTTTATTCCGGCGACGCCCGCTTCTTCAGCACCACGACCTCCCCGTCGATCGTGCAAACCGTCTCGACCGCATCGACTTCGTTGTCGCCAGGCACGTCGGGGGCATCGGTTTTTGGACAAGCGGTGACCTTCACGGCGGCCATCTCGGTTACAGGACCGGGTGCAGGTACGCCGACCGGCGTCGTTGTGTTCTCGGACGGGATTACGACGCTGGGAATCGCCGCTCTCGACGCGACCGGATTCGCCCAATTCACGACATCCGTGATCGGGATCGGTTCCCACACGATTTCGGCGTCGTATGGGGGTGACGCCCGGTTCTCCGGCTCGTCCTCGACCGTGGCGCATACCGTCGGGAAGCTCACGGGATCGGTCTCGCTCAGAGTTTCGTCCGCTTCTCCGGTCTTCGGCCAGGCGTTGACCCTGACCGCCAACGTCCCGGCGGGAACGGGCAGCGTGGCGTTCCAGGACGGTTCAACCATCCTGGGCACGGCGACCATCTCGGGTGAAATCGCCACGCTCGCGACCTCGGCCTTGTCCGTGGGTTCGCACGCCATCACCGCGATTTACTCGGGCGATTCGACGGTCAATTCGGCGAGTTCGACGATCGTCAGCGTGGCCGTCTCGAAATCGGCGACGACCGAAGTTGTCATCGCCTCGGGCGGATCGATCGTACCCGGTCAAACCGTTTCGTTCACGGCTTCCGTCGCCCCAACCTCTCCTGGCTCCGGCACGGCCACCGGGACGATCACGTTCTTCGACGGCCTGACCTCGCTCGGTTCGTCTCCGCTCGACCTCACGGGACATGCCACGATCGCCATCTCCAACCTCACGGTCGGGACGCATTCGATTTCCGCCACCTACAGCGGCGATGGGTCGTTCTCGGGGATCACCTCGGCGACGATCGCGCAAACGGTCGCTGCGGCCGCGTCCACGACAACTCTGAACATCTCGGGCGGGACCGTCTCGGGCGAAGCCGCCACTCTCACGGCGACCGTGGCGGTCACAAGCCCCGGATCGGCCACGTCGACTGGCACGGTGTTGTTCCTGGACGGCTCGAACACGATCGGCTCGGCTCCGGTTTCCGGATCGGGCACGGCATCGATCACGCTGCCGGGACTTTCGGTCGGGTCGCACTCCTTCACAGCCCAATACCTCGGCGACTCGAACATAGCGGGCTCGGCTTCGATCGCCGTCTCGCCCACCGTGGCCCGCGCCGAGACCTCAACGGTTATCCTCGCGCCAGGCGAGTCGCTCGTCTTCGGCGGAGAGGCCAGCTTCTCCGCATCGGTCGCGATCGTCTCTCCCGGATCGGGTGCGGCCGCGGGAATCGTGACCTTCTTCGACGGCTCGGCTGTCTTGGGAACGGCCGCACTTACCAACGGTTCGGCAACCTTCGCCGTGAAGGGCCTCGCGGTCGGCACACACGCTATCTCGGCCATCTATTCGGGCGACGTGAATTCGTCGGGATCGACCTCGATCGCCGTCTTGCAGGTCATCGATAAGGCCGCGACAACCGCGATCATTGCGACCCCGAAGACTTCGATCTCCGGGCAAACTCTGACGATCGTCGCGACCGTCCAATCCGTCGACTCGCTCGCCGGAATGCCGACTGGTAACGTGGTCTTCAAGGATGGCTCGACGACGATCGGCACGGTGTCGATCTCGGCGGGATCGGCCATCTTGAATATCTCGTCGCTGGCCGTCGGTAATCACTCGATCACGGCGTCCTATGTCGGAGACAACTCGTTCACTTCGTCCTCGTCATCCGCCACGACAATCTCGGTTGCAAGTGCCCCGATCACGACGCCTCAACCGGCACCGACGGCCTCGGCCATCGCGTCGTCAAACCCGGCGGCGTCGTTCGGCTCCTCGGTCACGTTCACTGCCGTGGTCGCGACCTTTACGGATATCGCCACCGGCGTGGTGACGTTCTACGACGGAGCGACTCCGATTGGCTCGGCGGCCCTGAACGGCACGGGCGCGGCGAGCTTGACCGTGAATAACCTCTCGGTCGGCGGCCATGCCATCTCGGCGAGCTATACCGGGAATGGCAATTTCTCCCCCGCGACCGCGCCGGGGATCACCGAAATCATTATGCCCGCCGCATCGTTGACCTCGATCGTCGCCGCCGGAACGAGCATCGTCGTCAATGGACAGGCTCAGAACTTCACGGCGATCGTCAACTCGACGGTCCCCGGCGTACCGGCCACGGGCTCGGTCCAATTCTTCGACGGGGATTCGCTGATCGGGACGGCCGGTGTCTTGAACGGGCAGGCAACGATCACCGCGTCGCTCTTCGGGGCGGATCAACTCCACTCGATCCGGGCGGTTTATTCAGGAGATGCCTACTTCACGGCGAGCGGTTCAACGCCAGTGAGCGAAACGGTCGTCAGAGCCCAGACCCAGGCCGTGGTCTCGATCATCGGATCGGATCGGAACTCGAAATCCTTGGTAGGTCGGGTTTCGGTCACAAGCCCAGGCGGCGGAGTTCCCACCGGCGACGTGGTCTTCACGCTCGACGGCCACCGTTCCCGCCGCGTCCACCTCGTCAACGGTCAGGCCGCGATCCGAGTGCCGCAGGTGAACCGATTCTCCTCGCACACGGTCGGCCTGAAGTACCTGGGCGACGCCAATGACGCCCCGACGACCTCGCGCATTCCGCGTTCGGTCAAGGCACGCGGTCATCGTTGAAATCGGGGGGACGTCAAAGCCATTTGCCGACGCTCCTGCTTCCATGACTTCCGTACTCATCCCGATACTCAAATGGCTGGCGGCGGATCCCGATCGTCGAGGGGCAATGATTCCTCCGACCAACTGTCACCCGATGCGACTGTCTCAATCCATACGCCCTCTTCGGAATGGCCCCGCCTCCGCATTATGATATGCGGAGGCGGGGCCATTCTTAATCACCGAAACCTCCGTTTCGGCCCAGATCCAAAGAAGCTGTCACCTGGTGCCGTTTGGCGGCTAATCGTCCCAGAACTCTTTTGAACCGATCGCTGCTGAGTTCCGTGCAGCGGTCGATGTGCTGGATGTTCTTGTGCCCGAGGTCGTGCTGGATTGCCCGGTTGCCATGGCCGTCGTTGGCCAGCTTGGCCTTCCCGTAGCAGACGGATAGAGTCGAGGAGTGGCGCGGTGGTGTAGGTTCGGCCTATCTGTTCCCGGCCCTTTCGATCGCCAGTGCCTCAATAGCCTCGCCGTGCCCCGTTTCCACTCCCCGCTCATCGAACCGGACGGGCCCTATTAAGGCATCCGGCTCTCGGACAAGAACTCACGCCTTCGCACACGGGAAGTCGCGATTCCGGCCCTTGGGGCGCACCAGGCCCAGCCCCGTGGAGAGACCCGTTGGAGTATCGTGAGTACCCCAGGCTCGGGCTCTGGTACTCGGAGCGCAGCCACTGACGAAGCCGGTAACAGGTGTGCCTGTCTACAGATTGATACGTCTTAGCGAGTCATACCCCCTCGGGATAGAGGACACCCGTTTTCGTCCAGAGGAGCCGCCTACGATTGGGATTGATGTGCCAACTCTGTTCCTTGCGGTCGAAACGGGCCGTCGTCACATGGACAATCTCGCAGTCGTTATCGAGGAAGCTGAGGTAGGTGTCGACCGAGTCGACATCGTCGAACACCGGGATCAGGACCGCGTGGGTCAGCGATGCCGTCCCCACGAAGACGATCATCCCCCAGATCCGATCGCCGGAACTCATGCACGTCAAGAACGTGTGATCCGAGATCGAACCGGCGACCTGGATGTTCGATCCCACCATGGGCCGGACCATGTGTCGCCACTCCCGGAAATACGAGTGCGCGTTCGTTCGGACGACGTCCCTCGGGTTGTCGCGATTCTCCCGGGAGAATCTCCCGAGGATATCCCGGCCCACCAGGATTCCGTCGGCCTTCAGCGCATACCGATAGCCCAGGACCCTGAAGACGCTCAGATGCGCGGCCTTGATCACCGACACCAGCGCGGGGACTCGCAGGTCGAGGTTCGTCTCGATCTCCCACTTGCTCCCACGGTCGCCAGAAGTTCTTCCTGCGATAGCTTGAGGCCGATCTCGAACGGATCTCCACCGTCTTCCATCGTGATCGGCGTGAAGACGGCGGGCAGCGAACGGGACTCCGTGAGGAACGGGACCGGCGTCCCGTCTCGCAGGATCTTCAATCTGAACCGACGCGACCTCGCGCGACTGGCCAGGATATCCCGATGAGACAGGTCATGAGCGTCTTGAATGCCGACGAATTCGCCCTCGAAGTGGGCACCTTAAAAGCTATCGACATCCCGTCTCTGGACGATCCAGGCGCGGGCCGAGTTCCTGAAGGCCTCGTTGATGATGTGCCCCTTCTGGAGGGGGACGTCCTCATCCGTCCCCAGGATCGGGCAGGAGAACCGTTCGAAAGGCGTCCCGACGACGGAGGCGTAGTCCTTCCGCCAGTACTCCAATTGCTTCCGCACGTCAGGGTTCACGGATCGCCTTCCTTACCGACCGGTGTCCGGGCTCTCTCGTGCGACAGACTGAGTAGTATACCGATATCCAGACGCGTGGTCGTGGTCGAAGGTTCACGAGGCCAATGTCAGCCCGAATCGGCCCGCGCTCGTCGTGCAGCAATTGCACGGGTTGTACGCTGGGTCGATCTCGACGTTCGCCCCGAACATCCTGCCCTCGTCGTGCGAGACGTTGGCGTGGAGACGGTCCGTCAGCCAGCAGTCGGTGACGTTCCCCTCGTCGTCCGACGCGAGGGAGAAGCCCTTGCTCGGCTGCTTGTTGACGTTTCGCACCGGCGAGAAGGCGGCCACCCCTGGGGCGAGGCTGGCGTAGAAGAAGCACACCTGCCCCCCCGCGACGGGGCGGTGCTCGTCATTGCGATCGAGGTACTCTGGCTGGCGACGATCGCGCTGAGGACGGACCGCCCTCCGGAGCAGCGGGCCGGATCGTTTCGAGTCGCAAATTCGTCGACCCCGCGACGTGATGGCCACACCGGCACGAGGACCATGTCTCGCCTCCTGGGCGACGGGAGCAGGGCCGGTGTTCGTTCCCCTGGATCGGATTGGTGCTGGGCTACACGGCAAGGAGCACTTTGAAGTCCAGGGGCTCGAACTCAAGACGAGCCGAGTTCGGGCGGTCTTGCCATCGCTGGCTCGATCGGCGCGGACGTGATCCGGCCACCGCCTACTCCAACTCGTTCGCCGGATACGGTTTCTCCCCAGGGCGGCCCGGGGCATCGGACATCTCCCCGGTCCAGAGATTCACCGCGACCCCCGCGAGGATCAGCCCAGCGAACAGGAACCCGCCCCAGCCCGCCCGCTGCTCCGTCGCCAGCCGCCCGGCGATCTCGAAGAGAGAGGTCGCGGACCCCAGGAACATCAAGCACCCCACCAGTTGCCTGCCCATCAGCGACCTCCAGTGGAATCCTCCGAACCGTCGCCCCGTTCAGCGGGGATAGACGATGAAACCGCGGCCCAACTGTCCCACCGGCACTTCACCTTCGTGTTCGATAGCGCGTCCTGGATGCCGTCCACGGAGACGGCAGGACCCTCGTAGAAAAATCGCCCCTCGTAGTGCGTGACGACGAGCCCCGCCGCCCGCATGTCGCGCACGAACACCCGGTACTCAGGGCGCTCGTACTCCGGCAGTTCATCCGAACGGCTCATGGCGTGTCCCCCGTGCCCGTCCACCGACTTCGCACCCCTTTTGGCATCTCCGCCCATGAGGGTGCGTCCTGGTATAGTGCCCTTGTCCTGAGGGCCGACACGAAGACCGGTCCCGAACCAGGCATTGCCCTGGTTCCTTCCCACGGAGGGCTCCTCGTTCATGGGTCCGACGATCCGTGTCGCCACCGTCAACATCCTCAACGACCCCTCCCGCTGGGAGGAGCGGCGGGCGTTGCTGGTGCGCGAACTCGCCGCCCGCTCCTTCGACCTGATCGCGCTCCAGGAGGTCACGAACCCCCTGGGGGCGAGCACCGCCCACCGGCTGGCCGACGACCTGGGCGGCTACTCGGTCCACGTCTGCCCCAAGTCAGGATGGGCGCGGTCGCGCGAGGGGATCGCCATCCTCAGCCGGTTGCCGGTGGAGGACCACTCGACCCTCGACCTCGGTGGCCAGGGGAGGACGGCCCAGCGCGTCCTGGTCCGGGCCGGGCGACGCCCCGTCGCCTTCGCCAATGCGCACTTCTACTGGCTCCCCGGTGCCCACGCGGCGCGTGTTCGGCCGGTGGGGCGGCTGGTCGAGTGGCTCGGCGGCCTGCCCTCGGGTACGCCGGTCATCGCCGCCGGGGACTACAACGGGACGCCGGGCTCACCGGCGATCGCTCTGATGGGGCGGGCCTTCGCGTCGGCGTATGCCGCCCGTCATGGCCGGGAGCCGGACTTCACCTGCCCGACTGCGCTGGTCAGCGGCGGGCCGTCTCGCCGGGCGATCGCCGGTGCTTTGATGCGGGCCTTCACCAACCGGCCGGGCGAGTCGTGGCGCGGGACTCTCGACTACATCTTCGTCAGCCCGCAGGTCCGCGTGGTCGAGTGCGAGGCGTTCCTCGATCGCCCGTCGCCGCACGATCCCGGCCTATACGCCTCCGACCACCCCGGCCTGGGCGCGACCCTGGAGATCCCGCTCGGCGGTTAGATCGCGTGGGAGCACGCTCCGGTATTTTGTGCTGGAGGGCCTGGCCCCGGATCGCTTCCCCACACGATCGATCGCCGACCTCATCGTCCCGGGACAAGAAGAAGACTGGCACGGCTACGGTCCCCAACAAGCCAGGGCTCGGTCTCGTGGTTGGGCGTTTGTAAACCCGGTCGCACCCTCTTCAGCATCCCCGACCGCTCATGACGGGCAGGACCGTCGACGAGCGTCGGGACATGCCCCGGAGGTGGCGATGACCGTCAGGCAACTACGCGCCAAGCTGTTCGATGTCGAGGGCCAGGACGCCGAGGCCAGCCCGGACCTCATCCGCCGCCTCCTGGGCGAGGCGGCACTCCCTCTCAAGGTGGTCCGGGGGCGGGGCGGGGGTGTCGGTGGAGGTCGATCTCTACGAGGCGGTGGATCGAGACCCCGATGCCTTCCTGCTGGACCTGTCCAGGCGGCTGGCCGGTCACGAGGACCTGATCGACCTCGATTACAAGTGCGTCGGCAGCCGGCGCAACATCTTGTTCCTGGAGGTGAGCGGCGTCGACGAGGCCGCGGCGACACGGACCAGGCACTCGGAAGTCACCCGGATCGCCCTGAGCGTGCTCGGGATCGACTCCCTCGCCGACCACGGCAGCGACCGCCTGGACTTCGTCGAACTTGGCAGGTCGGCGATCCGCGAGGCGCTGGCGGCGTCCTACGAGGCGGGGCGGGAGGCGGGTGCGGGGTAGTGCCCTCGATCGCGAGGGCGAACCCGGGACGAGGCGATCGGCGGTGACTCGGGGAGGTGCCTCCATGACCTATGCCCGACGATCGCCTGGACGTTCTGCCAACTGATCCCGAACTCCGAGGCGAGGAGCCGCATCGGCTCGCCCTCGCCCTTCCGCCTGCGGATCTCCAGGACATCCACCTCGCTGAGCTTCGAGCATGCGGTCGCCGAGCCCACCCGCCGGGTGCCGTGCCGGAGCTTGTCGGCCTCGTTGGCCGTCGGCGTGTCCCATCGGAGGTTCGCCACTCGGTTGTTGGTGCGGTCGCCGTCGTTGTGGCAGCCGACCATCCCCTCGGGGCATGCCCCGACGAACGACTCCAGCACGAGCCGGTGGACGTAGCGGATGCTCTTCCTGCCGCAGCAAGAGAGGTTCACCGTCATGTAGCCCCGGCTGCGGGGGATCGGCTTCAGCGACACCCAGTTCTCCGTCGTACCGCTGCGGCAACCCGGACCCCGGCGAGACTGGACCACGCCCTTCCTGTTCACGCGGTAGCCGGGGAAGCCCGCGATCGGTCGAAATTGGTCGCTCATGACCGTAGGTAGGCACGCCGGACGATTTCTCCGACGAATTCGGGCAGGAATGATTGAGCATGAGAAATCCCAGGGGTCGATATTCCGGACTTTGGAGCTTGATCAGCAAGAATTCGTCGTCGCCCGACTCCATAGGGTCATGGAAATAACAAATCTCCGGGGCACCCGACCTGCCCCCTGTCCCTTGAGGAAGCGGACGCCATCTGCGTGTGCGGGACGTGCGGCGTCGGGGCCTGCGGCGGCTGCGTCGGGCGATGCGAGGACTGCGAGACGGCGCTCGTGTGCAGCGTGTGCTTCATCCTGGACGACGAGTTCGACCCCTGGTGCCCCCGCTGCGCCGGGGAGAGATCCGTTGATCGCACGGAGTCGAGGCCAAACCTTGTCGCAGATCGAACCCCCTAACCGGCAAGATCGCCCGGATTCGTCGGTCCTCGGGGTCGCCGAATGCATCCCCTCATGGGAGAATCCATCGACGAAGAGATCATCCCGGCGAAGAACACCCAGGAGAGTGATATGAAGCTGACACATCGCCGAGGGACACTCGGCCGGTCGTCCCGAGCCCGACGGCCGTTCCTCGGCGGATCATTCGTCGAGCCCTTGGAGAGACGTGCGTTGCTAACGATCGCACTCTCCCCGGCCGCGAACTACGGCGTGGGGTCGCCCAGGGGCGTGGCGATCGGCGACTTCAACGGCGACGGGGTGCCCGACATCGTCACTACCGGCGCGAATGGTGGCGACAAGTCGTTCACCGTCCTCCTGGGCAAAGGCGACGGCTCCTTCGGCGCTCCGACGGAGTTCTACGGCGGGTCCGGCCCGACCCACGTCGCGGTCGGCGACGTGAACAACGACGGCAAGCTCGACGTCATCACCACCGCCGGGGTCTCGGCCGACGTGATGCTTGGTCATGGCGACGGCACCTTCGACGGTCCCCTGTCTTACGGCAACGTGTTCGTCCCGGGCGGGCTCCGCGTGGCCGACCTCGACGGCAACGGGAATCCCGACATCGCCATCGCCAACGTGGCCTACCCGACGGGCGACCTACTCTACGGCCGGGGCGACGGGACCTTCGACCTGCCGGCGACGTTGACCTCCACCAATAACCAGTCCGACGTCGTCGCGGCCGACCTCTTCGGCGACGGCAGGCTCGACCTGGCGGTCTCCAGCCCGGACAACGTGGTCTCCGTCCTGAAGAACCTGGGCGGCGGGGTCTTCGCCCCGCCCGTCGATTACCGATTCCAGACCGGTTCCGGCGGCGTCCAGATCGTCGCGGCCGACTTCAACAACGACCGCAAGAATGACCTCGCCGTGGCGAACTCGGGCACGTCGAACGTCGGCATCCTGCTGAACAACGGCGACGGCACCTTCCGCGAGGTCAACGCCCCGGGCGGCCTGATGAGGGCGGAATCCGTGGCCGTCGGGGACATCGACGGCGACGGAAACACGGACCTGGTCGTCGCCGACGGCTTCAGCGGGGGGCGGGTCGCGGTGTTCCTCGGCCACGGGGACGGCAGCTTCGCCGCGCCCCAGACCTTCGACACCGACAACACCTCGTACAACACGTTCGGCGTGGCGGTCGCCGACCTCAACGGCGACGGCCGCCCCGACATCGTCAGCACCAACGCCGACGGCGTGGCCGTGCTCCTCAACGAGACCCCGATCTCCGCGCAGAACAGCGTCCTCTCGCTCGATTCGTCGAGCTACACGGTCGATGAGAACGCCGGGACGGCCACCGTCATGGTCGACCGCGCGGGCCGGTCCTCGGGCGTCGTCTCGGTCCACTATGCGACCCGGGCGGGGACGGCGATCCCTGGCTATAACTACCGGGACGTCTCGGGAACCGTCACCTTCGGCGATGGCGACTCCACGCCCAAGGCGATCCAGGTCCCGATCCTTGACAACGCCAATCTCGACCTGTATCCCAACAAGACCATCGTCCTCTCGCTCAGCCAGCCGTCGCCCGGCAGCCTCCTCGGCAGCCCGACGACGGCCACCATCGGCATCGTCGACGACACGCTTCGCTCGCTGTCGGTCAACGACGTGACCGTGAACGAGGCGGTGGGGACCGCGACCTTCGTCGTGAGCCTGAACACGGCGAGCGGCCTGCCCGTCACCGTCACGGCGCAGACGTCCGACGGCACGGCCGTCGCGGGCGAGGACTACGCGCGCGTGGGGCCGATCGTGCTCACCTTCGCGCCGGGCACGACGACCCGGACCGTGACGGTGCCGATCCTGAATGACGCGGTCTTCAAGTCCAGCCAGGTCTTCGCCCTCAACCTCTCGTCGCCGACCAACGCGGTGATCGCCAGGGCGCAAGGCACCGGCACCATCATCGACAACGACGCGCCGCTCATCATCAGGGCGGCCACGGTCACCGCCGTCGAGAACCAGCCCTTCTTCGCAACGCTCGGTTCTTTCGTCGATCCAAACGGGACAAGCCCGTCCGACTCCTACGTGGTCTCCATCCAGTGGGGCGATAGCCCCGGGAATGAGCTCACGACGGTCCAGTCCAACACGCGCACCGTCCCGGTGGTTGCACCACACCTCTACGCGCATGAGGGGGTTTACGCGATCTCGGTCAGCGTGGTCAAGAACGGGCCAGGTTTCACCGGCATCTTCACCGACACCTTCTTTAGCCAGGCCGTCGTTTCCGACGGTGCCCTGGCGGTTCAGGCGGCGAACCTGACTCCCCTCGTGGGCATCCCGTTCACCACGAACGTGGCCAGCTACCAGGATGCGGGCGGGTTCGACGATCCGTCGAGCTACGTCGCGACCATCGACTATGGCGATGGAACCTTGGGCGCGCCGGGGAGCACGCAAGCGGCGATCTCGACGGACGCCAATGCCCCGCTGTCCGGCTTCATCTCCGGTACGCACACCTACGCAACCGCGGGCACCTATGACCTTGCGGTCACCCTCCGCAGCGCGGGCGGCGGCGTCATCACCGGGTCCCAGCTCATCACGGTTCGGAACGTCCCGCCGGCCCCCGGATTCCTCAGCGGTTTCCTCAACCCGGCCAGCGACAGCGGGGTCTCGAACAGCGACGCGATCACCAACGTGACGCAGCCGAATTTCGAGGGGTTCGCCACCCCCGGCGCGACGGTCAAGTACTTCGCGCAAGCGTCCGGCGGCACCCCGTTCCAGATCGGGCAGGGGGCGGCCGACTCGTCGGGCTTCTACTCGACAACGAGCTTCAACCCCCTGGCCGACGGCCAGTACACGATCACGGCGTCCTTCTCCAACGTCGCGGGGGTGTCATCGACCTCGATCCAGGTCCTCCCTGGCGGGGGCAAGGGACCCTTGATCATCGACACGGTCGCGCCGAGGACAACGTCGCTGCTCTTCGACCGCCTGAAGGGCACGCTCCGGGTCGGTTTCCGGGACGATGGCTCGGGACTGGACGTGTCGAGCCTCCTGGACGGGGCGAATTTTCGCCTCTCCAGCCCACACACCCGTGCATCGACGACCGTCGTCAACGGCGTGGCCCTGAACAACGACCCGACAGGTGGGTCGAACTTGATGCGGGACGTGACCTTGACGTTCAACCATGGCCGCAAGCTGAAGTACGGCGTCTACACCTTCATCGCGCGCTCGGGCGGCATCCGGGACGTGGCGGGGAATGCGCTAGACGGCGAATTCTACGGGAGGTTCCCGACCGGCAACGGCCATCCCGGCGGTGACTTCGCCGCCACCCTCGCCTCGCACCAGCGGGTCGCCCGCGCCCCCGGCACGGCCACCGCAACGGTCAAGCCGACCGAGCAATCCACCGGAGCCTCGGCGGGCCGGGTCGCGGTCCACCCCGCAGTTCTCCTCGCGAGATTGAAGTCCGTCGCGCATTCGAGGATAGGTATGCGGCACGTCGCGTTCGTGAATGTCGTCCGGTAGTCCCCCCATCGGCGTCGAGTTGGCCAGGTAGTCACCGCCTACTCGACGCCGAGCCCCTCACGATGTACGCCGCAATTTTAGCATCAAGCTCGCCTCGGTATTCGTCAAGTCTCGCCGGATGCGGAGTCGCGACTTGTCCAGGGCGACGAGTTCGACCCGTCGTGTCCTGGGTGCGCGGCCGGGCGGCCGCCGGGGGGCCGTGTAGCTCCCCGGTCGCGGCTATTTTGTGATCGCGGCTCTTGCGGTTCGCGCCGAGCCAGGCGGAAGCCATGGCGAAGGGCGTGAAGCGACACCGGTGCTGAGCGGGGGAGACGGTCACAGTTCGCAGGGCGTCCCGGCTTTATCGCCGGACGCACCCTCCTGGGCAGACGAAGGCGGGGCCAAACCGACCCCGACCATAACCCCGGGAGTGTTGCCATGCTGGACTGGACAATCGAGCACGAGCGTTTCGAGCGGGTCGCCTACCACCGGACCCTGGACGCCGCCAAGCGGGCGTTCAAGGGCTGGCACGAGCGGAAGCGGGACGACGCGGTGTCGGAGATGGTGGCCAAGATGTGGGACCAGTGGTCGCGCCTGCTCGAGAGGGGCAAGGACCCCGAGGGGATGGTCAAGACCCTGATCAAGTGGGCGATCCTCTGGGTCCGCTATGATCGCAAGGTCGCCGGTCGGGCGCGGGGCATCGACGTGTACGACTACCGTGCGGGGATGACCCGGCAGGACCTCGACGGCCAGGGACGCCCCCATCCGACCGAACGTGGCGACCGGCAGAACGCCCGGATCGACTGGCGCGGCGTGAAGCTGGACAATGACCCCGCGTTGTGGGCGGAAGCCAAGGATGAATTGGGGCTCTGAGCGATCGGAGGCGGGCCAGGATGCCCGCCTTTCCCGGCGTCGAGATGCCGCCTGCTCGGGTAGCAGACCCGGCGGGCGCATCTCGACGCCCGGCCGAGGGCAATACCCGGACTCACCCTTGGCGGCACCCATGGGCGCAGGAGGGCGAGGTCTTCAGCCGCAAGGAAATTCACGCAGCATTTCATTAATTGAAAAATATATTTATAAACCTTTATCCGTGGTTCCATCCTGGACCCCTCCCCATGGCTGACGTGGCGGATGCCTCTTACTTGACCCTCGTCTCCACGCCGGTCACGAGGCCGTGGGTTGCAGGCCGGACGCACGACCCACCGTGCGACTGCTCGGCCCTATCGAGCAGTCGCACATACCCGGCCCGCCGCCTCGCGGCGGCGGGCCGGGGTCGCAACGGCGTCAGCCGATCAGTTTCATGGCCCGCACCGCCTTCTCCCGATCAACCTCGGCATACGTCTCCGTTACTGCCGGGGATGTGTGCCCCAGGACCACCCGAGCCACGTCCAGGCCGAATTCCTTCCTGAGCTGAGTCGCCGCGCTGTGCCGGAGTTGATGCGGGTGCCAGCGTTGGAGTCGCCGCCACTCCTTCAATTCCGCCCGCTGCTCGATGGACAGGTCCTTCGCCCTGACCTTCGAGAGCGTGGAGTGAAGGAAAGCCCGGTCGCAGGCCCGGGCTATGGCATGGGCATACGCCCGGGAGTCGTAGCGGTCGCCCGGGGCCTTCCTGGGCCGGGCCTTCCGCGTCCGGGCTCTCTGAGACGGCGTCAGGGGCGTCTTGCGATTCTTCCGCCGCTCGGAATGGAATTCCCGTTGCGCCTCCACCGGCTGGAAGAGATATTCCGCCGGGTCCTCGCGAAGCCAGGCACGGACGATCTCCTGGGCTCGGGGACCGAGGAATATCCGGCGTTTTTTGCCGTGATGCGCCGTCTTGTGCCGCTCCGGGACGTACTCCCAGACATCGTCTATCGTATCCACGTCCATGCTTCGCATCGACAGCACCTCGCCGGACCGCATCCCGGTGAGACGTTGAAGTTCCACGACGGCTCGGAGTTGGCGAGAGAGGTGGGGCAGGGTCGCGTCCACGCGATCCGAGGAGACGGGCTTGATCGTCCTGCTCTCCTTCGCGCCCGACCGACCGGAGCGGAGGCCTGGGACGGCTTTCAGGGCGTGATGCAGGCTGGCTGGGGCGAACTCGCTTTCCACGGCGAAGCGGAAGAGGCGGACGATGAGGGCGACACGCTGGTTGATCGTCCGTCGGCAGAGACCGCCATCAACCATCACCTGCCGGACGGACTTGAGTGCCTTAGGGCCGAAGTCTCGGGCGGGAGTACTCCCGTAGATCCGCTTGAGAGGGCGCAGGGCGAGCTTGATCTTCTCCGGCTCGCTCGACGGGGTTCCGTCGGGGGATTGGTAATAGACCTCGGCGTGGTGCCAGTAGGCGAGGATCAGGTCGTTGACGGTCAGGGGAATCCCACCCCCCGAGGAGTCGGGCTCCGACGGGGCGACGACGGGACCGTGGGTCAGCCACTCGGCGATCCTCCGACGGTACGCCTCGTGGCTCCCTTCGCTGCCGTGCTTGCCGAGGTAGAAATCTCGGCCGTCGAGTCGGACGACGGCTTGACCGGTGGGCTTATGGAGCCGGTAGGAGGGGATTTTCCGGGCCTTGATGATCATGGGGCGCGTCCTTCGGGAACCCGAAGGTGGTAGTACTACCACCTGGTAGGGGTCTCAAGGCTGCGCTCCCGACCGTCGGGAGGTGAGCTGAACAGCTTTCGGCGTGGGGATTTACTGCGAGAGCCACTGAAGAGAGTCGAACTCTTAACCCCCGCTTTACGAAAGCGGTGCTCTGCCGATTGAGCTACAGTGGCGTGCGTCTCAAAATCCTATCGCGGTGCCGGTGCCTCGTCAATGCCGTCTGTTATCGGGCGGAACGCGCGAGAAGTTGACATTGGCGGGTCGGGACCGATAGAATCCGGGCTCACAAATAAAGAGGGAGAGCGTGCGCCGAGACGAGAAATCGGCAGAACGGTTCGCCTCGCACAATTCTCGGTTCAGGAGCCGGATGCACATGGCGGTTCGCGTCGGGATTAATGGGTTCGGTCGGATCGGGCGACTTGTCTTTCGCGTGATGGCCGCGAAGCCTCAGGACTATGAGATCGTCGCGATCAACGACCTCTCGGACGCCAAGCACCTGGCCATGCTCCTGAAATACGACAGCGTTCATGGTCGTTTCGACGGGACCGTGGAGGTCGGCGAGGGCGGCCTGATCGTGAACGGCAAGACCGTCAAGATCACGCAGCAGAAAGACCCGGCCAACCTGCCGTGGAAGGAACTGCGCTGCCAGGTCGCCCTGGAGTCCACCGGGTTCTTCACCGACAAGGCCAGCCTTCAGAAGCACATTGCCGCCGGTGCCGAGCGCGTCATCCTGTCCGCGCCGGCGAAGGATGCGTTGGACCTCACCGTCGTCCTTGGCGTGAACGACAACGAGCTCAAGCCGGAGCACAAGATCATCTCGAACGCCAGTTGCACGACGAACTGCCTGGCGCCGATGGCGAAGGTGCTCCATGACACGTTCGTGATCGAGAAGGGCCTGATGACCACGTGTCATGCCTACACCAACGATCAGCGCGTCGCCGACCAGATCCATACCGACCCCTATCGGGCTCGCGCCGCGGCCGTAAACATCATCCCGTCCACGACGGGCGCGGCGAAGGCCGTCGGTGAGGTCATCCCGGCTTTGAAAGGCAAGCTCACCGGATATGCCCTGCGCGTGCCGGTCCCGGATGGTTCGATCACCGACCTGACCGTCCAGTTCTCGCGTGACGTCACCAAGGAAGAGATTAACGCCGCGATCAAGAAGGCGGCCGAAGGACCGATGAAGGGGATCATCGAATACGCGACCGATCCACTGGTCTCGAGCGACATCATCGGCAACCCGCACTCGTGCATCTTCATGTCCGAATGGACGAACGTCATCGGCGGCAACCTCGCCAAGGTCATCGCCTGGTACGACAACGAGTGGGGCTACTCGACCCGTACGGCCGAGCTGATCACGCGGCTTGCCCATCTCGGCTAAGATCAAGATCGCCTCGCGCGGATTCGAGATCCCGGATCGCAGATTCCCAAGTCCGAATCTGCGATCCGGGATCTGTCATCGGGAACTCTCCTCCATGCCCAAGCAGACGATTCGCGACCTGGACCTCAAGGGCAAGCGAGCCCTGATCCGGGTCGATTTCAACGTGCCTCAGACGAAGGATGGCGAGGTTACGGACGACCGCCGGATCAAGGCCTCCCTGCCGACTCTCAACTTCGCCCTGGATCATGGCGCGAGCCTGATACTCGTCTCCCACCTCGGCCGCCCCACCGGCAACCCGGAGACCGACGGGCCGTTTCGCCTGGACAGGGTGGCCGCCCGACTCGAGTCGCTGATCGGCCGTCCCGTGCTGAAAGTCGGCGACACCGTCGGTCCCCAGGCTCGGGCCGCATCGGCGGCGATTCGGCCGGGCGAGGTCGTGGTCCTCGAAAACGTTCGGTTCAACAAGGGCGAGCTGAAGGGCGACGCTACCTTCGCCGCCGAGATGGCCGAACTGGCCGACGTCTACGTCAACGACGCATTCGGGACGTGCCACCGCGACGAGGCCTCGATGGTCGCCGTTCCCGAGCAGTTTGCCCCGGAAAATCGCGGCATCGGGTTCCTCGTCGAGAAGGAGCTCCAGATCATCGAAGCCCTGCTCGCCCATCCCAGGCCACCCCTGGTCGCGGTCATGGGCGGCGCCAAGGTCTCCACAAAGCTCGGCCTGATCGAGAACCTGCTCCCCCGCGTCGAGAAGCTCCTCATCGGCGGCGCCATGAGCTATACGTTCCTGAAGGCGGACGGCCACTCGACGGGCAATAGCCTGGTCGAGCCCGATCTTGTCGAGACGGCCCGCGACCTCAAGGCCAAGGCGGGTGAGAAGCTCGTATTGCCGGTCGACTTCTTGGTCGCCGACAAAATGGATGCGTCAGCCAGGACGCAGATCGTTGATGGACGCGACATCCCGGACCGATGGGAAGGGTTTGATATCGGACCCAAGACCATCAAGCTCTACGCGGATATGATTCAGAAGGCGGGCACCGTCGTCTGGAACGGCCCTGTAGGGAAGTTCGAGATCGCCCCGTTCGCCGAAGGCACCAAAGGGATTGCGGCCGCAATGGCGGCCAGCCCCGCGGTGACCGCGGTCGGCGGGGGCGAGACCGCGGAGGCGGTCGAACAATTCGGCTTCGCCGAGAAGGTCTCGCACGTCTCCACGGGCGGCGGGGCGTTCCTGGAAGCGCTCGAAGGCAAGCAGTTCAACTCCCTGAAAGTCATCCCGGATCGTTGATGTCCGGCGGGTCAAAGCACGCCCGGCGAAAGAGGCCCCGACGGTGAAGGAACGCAACCAACGGCTCGATTTCCTCGATGCGGCCCCTCGGCCGCTCGTCACGCCGTCGATCCTCGATTGCGACTTTTCTCGGGTCGGTGAAGAACTCGATGCGCTGGAGCGAGCCGGCGCCCTCGCCGTCCATCTTGACGTGATGGATGGTCACTTCGTCCCGAACCTGAGCTACGGCCCACCCGTCATCGCCGACTGGCGGCCTCGCACGGATTTCCCGTTCGATGCCCACCTCATGATGAGCGACCCGGGCCGTTATCTCGAAGCCTTCGTCAAGGCCGGTTGCGATGTGATCACCTTTCACATCGAGGCCGTGCCCGATCCGACCGAGCTGCTGCGCACGATTCGCCGTTCGGGCTGCCGGGCGGCGCTGGCCCTGAACCCGCCCACGGCGCTAGAGGCCGTCCTGCCGTATCTTGCCGAGGTCGACAAGATTCTGGTCATGAGCGTCATGCCGGGCTTCGGCGGTCAAAGCTTCGAGGCGAACGTCCTGGACAAGGTGCGAGCGATCCGGGCGGCGCGGCCCGGGCTGGTGATCGCGATCGACGGTGGGATCAAGCCGGCAAACGCGGCTGAGGTCGTGGCGGCCGGGGTGACCCAGCTCGTCGTCGGCTCGTACGTGTGGCGTGAGGATGGCAACTACGCGGCGAGCCTGGCCGAGTTGGCCGAGGCGATACGCCGCGGGAGAATTTGAGGCGATGACCCGGCTCCGCATGGACCGATCCCATCGCACAACGATGACCCATGTCGTCCTGATCCGACCCGGCGCGACCGTCTACGACGAGCAAGACCGGATCCAAGGAATCCTCGATGTCCCCCTTTCCGACCGCGGAAAGGCCGAGGTCGCCCAGCTTGCCGAGCGATTATCGGGCTCCTCGCTGTCCGCTCTCTATTGTGGACCCGGGGAGAGCGTCGGCCGGACGGCCGAGGCCGTTGCCAGAGTCCTGGGGCTACGTCCCAAGCGAGTGGATGAGCTCCGCAACCTCGATCAAGGCCTCTGGCAAGGCTTGCAATTCGAAGAAATCAAGCGGCGAAACCTCAAGCTCTTTCGCCAGTGGCAAGACGACCCAAGGACCATCTGCCCCCCGCAGGGCGAGGCCATTGAGGATGCGATGGACCGGATCAAGGCGGCACTCAAACCCTTGATTCGACGGCATCGTGATGAGACGATCGGCCTGGTGGCCGGTGAGCCCCTGGCCCAGCTCATCTCCTGTTACCTCCGCCGCGACGAACACGTTCAACTTGACGACGATGTACCGACCGGCGGATTTGAACAGATCGAAGTCATCGAGTGACGTTCACCGGGTAGTTCTAGTGCCCGAGCCGCGATGGCGGATATCGGAAGGATTGACGGTTTCCTCCTGCTCGGCCGAGAGTGAGTCTTCTACGACATAGGTCAAAAGACGCGTGACACGGAGGTTTTCCCCATGGCCCAGAAGCGCGCCGGATCGGCTCAATCTTGGCACGGTCATTTCGAGCCCAAGCGTGTGCCCGAAGGGGTCTGGATGCGCTGCGATGGCTGCGCGGCGACGCTTTTCCGCAAGGAAGTTGAGCGGAACCTCAGCGTCTGCCCGCAATGCCAGCATCACTTCCCGCTCCCGGCCGACGAGAGGATCGCGCAGCTTCTGGACACCGATACGTTCGAGGAGTGGTTCGCCGACCTCCGTCCGGGTGACCCCCTGGAGTTCAACGATCGGCGCCCTTATCCAGAGCGGGTCAAGGCCGAACAAGAGCGCACCGGCCTCAACGAGGCGGCGGTCGTCGGCCAGGGCTTCATCAAGGGAATCCGCCTGGTGCTGGGCCTGACTGACAGCCGTTTCATCATGGGCTCGATGGGGTCTGTCGTCGGGGAAAAGCTGACCCGAGCGATCGAGGAAGCGACTCGCCAGAAACTACCCGTGGTGATTGTCAGTGGTTCCGGCGGCGGCGCGAGGATGCACGAGGGAATTTATTCCCTCATGCAGATGGCCAAGGTTTCCGTTGCCCTGGGTCGCCATCATGTGTCGGGAGGCTTCTTCCTGAGCGTTCTGACCCATCCGACGATGGGCGGCGTCGCCGCGAGCTTCGCGACCCAGGGGGATGTGATCCTGGCCGAACCCAAGGCCCTGATCGGATTCGCCGGGCCGAAGGTGATCTACCAGACCGTGAAGGTCAAGCTTCCGCCCGGCTTCCAGACCAGTGAATTCCTGCTGGAGCACGGGTTTCTCGATCGCATCGTCCATCGCAAGGACTTGCGCGGCGTGGTCGCTCAACTGCTGGACTATGTTTCGCCGTAGGGATTCGTGGATGCCGGCAGCGCAACCGAATCACATCATGGCGTTTCGCGCGGCAAAGGCCGCGCCGATCGCGACGGCCAGAGGCACGATGAGGACACCGATGCGAATCGCGGCGGACTTCCACCCCGAGAGTCGCGAGACCGGACCAACCCGATCGACATACGTCGCCAACGGCGCCAGCGCCAGGGCGAGCACACTGATTCGGGGTAAATCGGAATAGAAGAGGTAGCAGACCAGCAGCCCGACGTACAACACGACAAAAACCGCGATCGCTCCTCTCGCCAGATTCATCTTCGGATCGAACCACGACACGACCCATACGCCGCCGAGCGTCGCGGCAAGTGCCGCCGCGAACAGGCAGCCAAAGATCATGAAGGAAAGGTAGAGGCTGATCGATAAGGCGGACGCCATCATCATCAGCACGAGCGGCATCGACGGCCCAAGTCGCTCGGCCCGTCGATCAATGACGCTCCAGAAGACCAGCATCGCGAGTCCGAGACCGAGCAGCCACATCGTCCCCTCCGTCGGCTCCCAGCTCCCTCCGAAGCGATTCCCGAGCAGTAGCCACAAGGTCAGAGCCGTCAGGCCGAGACGGTTCTCCCATCTCGCCCATCCGGGCGCAGGCTTCCAGCCTTCCAGCAATCCGAACAGGAGAGCGGCCCCACCGAGCCAGGGCATCCAGTGGGCCGCCTCCCCGGGAAAGAGGGGGAATGCGCCGCCGTCGCTCCTCCACGCCATGAGAGCGGACTTCGCGTCGAGCAACTGAGGACGGGTCAACCACCCGAGAATCATCGCCTGGCCGAGGAGGAATCCCACCCCGATGCCGACCGTGGGACCCCATCGCAAACCCGTGGCGGATTCCCTCTTCCGGCCGAGAACCGCCGCGAGCCCGCTCGCCAGCAGGCCCGCCGCGGCAGCGGCCGCGATTCCAATCGCGTACGGCGTGAAGTCGCCCCTCGGATCGGCCTCCACGATTAGCACCTCCCCGGTCACTTGGACTGAATCCCCTCGGAGGCGAGCATGATCTTGACGTCGTCGCCGACGGCGTTCAGCATCTGCTTCATGCCGAAGTCACTTCGCTTGATGGTGAAAACCGACTCGATGCCCGCGATGGCCGTGCCCCTCATGTCCTTGCCCGTGCCTGTCAGTTCGATCATGACCGTGATCGGCCTGGTCACCCCGTGAAGCGTCAGGTCACCGACGACCTCGAAGGTGTTCTTGCCGGCCGATGACACCGATTTACTCTTGAAGCTGATCGTGGGGAACTGCTTCGCATTGAAGAAGGCATCGGCCGCGAGGTGCTTGTCCCGCCCGGCATTACCCGTGTTCACGCTCTCCGTCTTGACCGTGAAATCGAACGACGATTTCGCCGGGTTGGCCTCGTCGATCGCGAAGGTGCCGGAGATCGTATCGAACCGCCCATAGGCATAGCTCGTGTTCATATGCTTGACGCGGAACGTCAACGCCGAGTGAACCGGGTCCACCTTGTAGCCGGCGGCGAGGCACGGAATCGCGAGCATCGAGGCGATCACGGCCCCGAACAGGCAGGAACGGATCTTCATCGGGCAAGACTCCTGAGGAGGAAATAGACCGGTCGTTTCCACCAGGAAAGGATAGTCTCGCCGCGTGTTGCATTCAAGAGCCCAGCATCCGAGCACTATGATGGCTCGGACGTGGGCCTGGCACTCGCCAGGATTTCACTTGGCTGCCACGTTCGGCTTGCCGGCCTTCCTCGGGAGAAGAATCGGCCTCGGGCTCGACCCGGCCTGCATCAGCACGGCCTCGCTCGGGGTGCTGCCGCGATCGAACAGCGCCGCCACGCAATTTCGAGTCGATTCGGCGGTAAGACCGGCGAAAATGACGAGTGAGTACCGCGATGCCGCGAGCGGATTCGGCCCGGCGGCGACGATGGCGCTGCCCGAGTGGGCGTAGGCCTGGTCGCCGACCTTGAACGACGCCGCGCCGAATGAGACGGGGAGTCCGTCCGCGAATCGCGTTGCCAGCGCGTTCGTGCCGGGTCGGCCGATGATAAGCAGGTGCCGCGACTTCATCTCCTCGTCGGTCACATCCGTGTCGGCCTTGATCCCCACGGTGTAATTGCCCCAGCGGCGCGCGATGCGGTCCTGGAGGATCGACGCGGCCTCTCGCTGCGCGTGAACATCGCGGAGGCTACCGTAGACGATCAGCGCCCGGTCAGGCTCGGTGTCGAAGGCATCGATGGACCAGTCCGAGCCGTCGATTGACGGCAGGCCCGTTCCGTCGAGCCAGAGGGACTGGGTCTTGTCGAACGAATTGCCCTCGGAATTCGGCCGAGCGGAACGGGAAACGACGGCCGTTCGCGCCGTCGCGAGGAACGAGTTGGATGTTACGGGCTTGCCCGCATGCTCGCGACCGAAGCTGTCCATCATCGAATCGAAACGGTTGTCGCCGATCTGGCTGCGAAGCGCGTGGAGGAAGAGCACTCCCTTGCCGGAGGCGATGTCCAGCGGCTCCGAATCCTTCATCTCCGCCGTGATCGAGCGAATCGGGACATCTTTGCCCAGCCTTCGCACGGCCGAACGATACTTCTCGCGATGTGCGAACAAGGCCAGCGCCACTCGCTCCTCGGCCGCTTTCGATAGCTTCCCATCGGTCCCCTTCAAGGCCCTCTCGAGCGCGACGATCTTTTCATAATCGGCGAACGCCGCAGCCAGCCAAAGATCGCCGTCCGTCGCCGGCAGGATCGTTCCGTGCCATGCGGGCGGTCGGATCAAATGCGCTTCCGGCTCCGCCTCAGTCGGATTCGACGGATTTCCTGCAAGATCGATCGCCTCCGGGACGGATGCGCTCGGTGGTGCGGCTGCGTCCGCGCGAAGGATCGTCCAATCGTTGCTCACCAGCGGCTTGATGTCCGCATGTTTCAATCGTTCGGCCGAGGTTGGCTCCCAGGTCTTGCCCAGGGGCGGGCCGAACAGAGCGAAGCACTTCAGGTCCTTGGCCATCGCGGTCGTCGTGAATTTGGCGTCGCACGAGGGAAAAGCGGCAAGAGGCGGCGTCGTGAACGCATCGAAACCGAAACCGGGGCCGATCTTGCCCTTATGTTTCTCATAAAGCTGGATCCACTTGCGATCACGATCGCTCGGGCGGAACGCCATGTTGGCGGGCTTGCCGCCGGTGGAGGGGATCGTCTCAAGCCGGACGCCGAGATCCTTGGTGTTGTTGCATCCCCAATAAAAACCCTTCGTGCCGCCCGGCCATTCGTCCTTGCTCGATCGCCAGAGCCTGGTCGATTTCGTGCCGAGCTCGAACATCGCGATCTCATTCGTATTCGTGTCGCCGAGCAGCCATTCGTTCGTGTACAGGCCGTTGTTGCCCTCCTTGAGGATCGCGACCGCGTCGTCGATCGAGTTCGCGTACTGAATTACCTTACGAATGCGGCTGGCCAGCGGGACCGCGTGCTCGCCGAACTGCGTCTGACCGATCGTGGTCTCGGTCAGGAGCAGGCCGTTGTCATTCTGGTAGTAATCCATGCCGCTCTGGATCCCGCCGGGATAGGTTTGCATCAGGACGCGATGCCCCTTCGACGGCTTCACGTCCAGCCATACATTGAAATGGCGGACGTGATAGAGCTGGAACATCGTGATGTGACCGAACACGATCTTCCCGTCGGCCGTGGCCGGACCCGTGGCCGCGAAGGCGCTACAATGCTCGGCCTGCTCGGGCTTGGGCCGGGGGAATTTCGGCTCCGCGAACACCTTTCCTTCAAGGCCCGTGGGCAGGGCCTCCAGCGCCCCGGCGAGGCACGACGTTTCCAGCTCCGAATTCAGCGCGGCGATATCCACGAGATCGATCGCCCGACCGTGGAACTTCGATCCCGAGGCCGCGGCGCCATCGGCGATCCCCCGCATCTCTTCGAGATACTCGGCGTCATAGCGACGGAGAAAGAGCGCGTTGACGAGCATCCTCGTCTCGTTCCAGGCCGCATTCGCATCGGCGGTCGAACGCGACTGCGCGAGGGTCGCCACATAGTCGGCGATCTCGCTCGCCATCAGCTTTCCATGCTGGAATCCTCGGTCGTACGGCGAGCCCTCGATATGCAAGACGATCCAGCCGTCCTGCGGGTAACGATACGCCGGGCCGAACCTCCGAACCGAGGCCGGATCAGGCCTGAAGTCCGCGTTCGGGGACGGGTTGTCCGCCCGGGAAGGTGACGGGACAATTGCGAAGGCGACGAGAAGCAAGCCGAAGCGAAGACGGCGCATGGCCACCTCACCGAGATCGGGCGGGAGAGGAGGACGGGTTTGGGAACGATTGTAAGGCAGGCGGAGAGGAAAGCGAGGGGAAAACCGGTGAGGAGTCGTCAGTACGTCCGTGCGAGTCGCCGTGACGTCATTTCGCTTCTCTCGTCAGTTCCTCCAGCAACCGGATCACGGCCGGATCGTCCCACTCCATCGAGCCGATCTGCGATCGAACGATCCGCCCGTCTGGCGCGATGATGAACGTCGCCGGGATGCCCTCGGTGGCGAAAACGGACGGCGGGTCGTCGGCCGCCAGCAGCATGGTCATCGGCGGCTTGGTCCGCTCGACGTAGGACTTCACCGGCTGCGGGGCTTCGGACGAGACGCAGAGGAACGCCACGTCCTTCAGTTTGGGATTTGACGCGAGCTGGGCAATCGACGGCATTTCCTGACGGCAAGGACCGCACCAGGTCGCCCAGATGTTGAGGAAGATCGGGCGCCCCTGGAACGACTTCAAGTCGATGGGCTTGCCGTCGAGGTCGGTCAGCCTCCACGAATAATCCGCCTTGCCCCCGACGACCGACTTGGTGGAGAAGCTACGGATCATCATGAACGTGGCCACGAAGGCCAGCGCCATGATGATCCAGAGCCGGGCCGATCGCATATTCGGATGATCGGCGAAACGCGGGTCGTCTTGCCAGGAAGTGCTCATGATGGGTCGATCCTGGATTTCCGATACGGCAGACCGCCTCGATCCCGCTCAATCATCGTCTTCCGCCCTCGTCTTGGCGACGGGTGCCAGGAGGTTCTCAACAGGCGCATAATCATCCGTCAAAATAATGCCGCGAGATCGCAGCTTGACGGCGGCCATGTGATCCGCGTTATACGCCTTGGGCGCGACCAGATCGCCGCTGGAACGGTCGAAGAAGTGGGGGTCGTCGGGACGCATCCCGAGCAGGGCGAGGTCCAGCGGCTTGTGGGACGCGACGACCACGAAGGTCTCGCGCTGGCCGTGACCGGGCTCGGAGGCGGTCCCGAAGACGTAGACGTGAGGACCGAAGCTCTTGCGGGCGGTCTCCACCCACGAGCCCAGGAACGAGCCGAACTCACGACCCTGATAGACGCCCATCGCGGCGTCGTGGGCGAGAAGGCCCCAGTCCTCCGCATATTTCACGTCCGCCTGGGCGGCCACGGCGGCCCAATCGGGAATGCGCGAAGGGAACTTCTTGACGTCCTTGTCCCTGGCCAGAATCTCTTCGATCGCCTCCTTGACCTGGGCGGCATTCCCTCGAAGCGGGATCTTGCCTTTTTCGAAGGCTGCCAGGATCAACGCCTCCAACCCGGTAACCGGGACGATCTTATTCACCCCTGCCACCGCCTCCGAGGCCACGCGAGCGAGCCTGGACGTGTTCACTCCCAGGCCCTTCTTGTCCAGGCCGATGACGATATCGGACGCGATCCTCTTCGCCTCGTTCACCCCGGCGGCTTCCAGCGCCCGCTCGATGTAGACGCGCTCGCCGTACCTCGCATTGGTGCCCTGGTCGAGCGCCGCGAACGCGGCCTTATGGTCCGACACATATTTATCGATGATGTTGATCATATAGACGCCATCATCGGTCAGCAGGCCGTTGATCTTGTCGTTGAACTCCTTGGTCGTGAGGTGCCACGGGACCGAGAAGTCGTTGAAGGCGTCGCCGAAGATCAGGTCGTACTTCACGCCGGTGCGATTCGCCACGAATTGCCGGGCGTCACCCCAGAACGTCTTGATGGTGGTGTCCCGCGGCAGCCAGAGGGCTCGATGATTGGCCTCGGTCACGGCCGGATCGATCTCGGCGACGTCGGCGGTGGTCTTCGGGTACTCGTGCTGAAGGTAGCGCGGGAACGTGTAGGAGCCGCCGCCCAGGAAGAGGGTCGAAAGGGGTTGATCGGCGACCTTGCCGGACTTCGCGGCCTTGGCCTTGGCGGCCATCACGCGGCGGGTCACGAGCGCGTAGATGTGCTCGTAGTCATAATCGAGCCGCTCGGGGTGATCCTTGATGAAATAGCCGTGGATCAGGTTGTCGAGCACGAGCGTGCGCTTGTGGTCGCCGTCCAGGTTCTGGTTCGTGATCTTGATGTAATAGTAGTTGCTCTCATCGACGAATGCGATCGCGTTTTTCTCGGTGTTGACGTCGTGGGATTCCTCGCGCAGGCCCCAGTTCTCACCCTGGTTGAGCAAGAATGCGCGGCCCGAATCGATAATCTTCGAGCCGGATTTCGCGGGGATAACCGAGGGGAGGAACGCGATCACGCATAGACCGAGCGGGATTCCCGCCCAGGCCGCGTGCCAGACCCTCCCGAGGATGGTCGCGGCGATCGCAAGTCCCGTCGCCAGCAGGAGGATCACGCCCTTCGTGCCGAAAACATTGATCAGGAGGAAGCCGCTCAGGAAAGTGCCGAGGATTGAGCCGACCATTCCCCAGGCGTAGACCTGGCCGATCGCCGCGCCCGTCCCCTTGGTCGACGCACGAACGCGCTCCACCGCGAGCTTCGCGACCACCGGCCCGACGGTGCCCATCGCGATCGCGGGCAGGAGGAACTCGACGGAGACCCAGAACAGGATGCGCAACGCCCAGGGCCAGCCGACGGTGCCGGAGACCATCGTCAGGATCGGCCCGACGCCGCCCGCGAGGGGCTCGCCGACCTTGCCTTCGACGAAGTATTCGTAGGGGTTTCGGACCATCCAGGCCCGGGGAGTCTCGGCGAGCAGGATACTGGCCGTGAAGATCGAGGCCACGAGGAACAGGTTGCTCGCCTGCGCCTCGTTGCGGACCCGATTGGCGATTCGCCCGCCCAGCCAGTTGCCGATGCTCAGACCGCCCAGGAGCACACCGATGACGCTGGTCCAGCCGTAGATGCTCGACCCCAGGTTCCGGGTCACGAGCCGGCCGGCAACCATCTCCAGAGCCATGAACCCGAGGCTCGAGACGAAGGCGAGGGCCGAGAGGTCGGTGAGTTTGACTGGAACATCGGCCGAGGTCTTCCTGCCGGGTTCCCCGGCGACGAGGTCGCCGGCCACGATATCCGACCTCAGTCTCCTCAGTCCCCTCCCGGCCAGCCCGATCGCGAGGACGGTGCCAACAAGGGTCGGCCCATTCGCGGAAAGCGACCCGAATTTCACGTCCGAGCCCGTGCTCCCGATCATGGTCAGAAACGCCCCAAGTGCAAGGGCCGCTGCCGTACCCAGGCCGAGGACCATCCCCCCGACTTCGCCGATCAGGGCGGCGGCCAAGAGCGCGAGGGCCGCCGCGACCAGCGCCACAATCGTCGCGGTCGGGGCCAGGTACATCAGCACGAAACCTGCGAGAAAGGTCCCGGCGATCGAGCCGACGGCCCCGAAGAAGTAGACGTCGCCCAGGGCGCCTCCCGAGTGCCGGGCCTGCTCGACCGCCATCTTCGCCACGACCGGTCCGATCATGCCCAGAATGGTCCCCGGCACGAGGAAGTCGAGCGAGACGACCAGGATGGTTTCGAGCGAGAGCGGTAGGTAATGCAATCCCGGCACGAAGCCGATGCCCGCGTTGATCCAGAGACATCCCAATGTCAGAGCCGCCCCAAGCGCATAGAGCGGCCCGAGAGCACGCGCCGGATCGATGCGATCGGCCAGGCGTCCTCCCAGGACGTTGCCGAGGCAGATCCCGCCCAGCATGATGCCGATGACGCTCGTCCAGACCGATAATGACGCGCCGACGTGCCGGGCTACGAGGCGGCTGGCGACCAGCTCCAGGATCATGATGCACAGGCTGCTGAAGAAGGCCAGCAGGTAAGGGACAAGACGGACGGCACGGCCGTTCATGCGGCGAACGCTCCCGAAATCCGAGGCGGTGGGTGCGACGAAAGACAAGATTCCCACCATATCGCGATCCGAGGGGGGGAGCAACCGCCGAGAAAGTCGGACCGGGCGAGTTGACCGACTGCACCTCATGACCTAGGTTCCTCTCGGCAGGCCGACTTGCCCGGCCGACGATGCGTCAGCGAAGAGGAACCGCACCCGTGACCACGACCGATGTGACTCTGAATCGCGACCTGACACGCACGAAAAGCCCTGTACCGGTTCGAGGGGTTGTCGTCGCGGCCATCGTTGTCGCCCTGGGACTCGTCCTCATCGACCCGATCGGACGCGGGGTCGGCGTGGGCGATCTGCTGATCCTCGCTGTCATGAGCGTCACCGCGATCCTCGGGGCCAAGGAGGCTCAGCGCCTGGTCCAGGCCCGCGAGGCCGAGGTCGCCACCGAACCGGGCGAGTGGATGACAGTCATCGTCGGGCCTCAAGGTCCCTTGGAAACGGCCGGACAGATCACGCTACCCAAGGCCCCTCCCCGCAACGACCCGGAGCGGAGGAGCCTCGTCCGGAGGGCGATGGAGAGGGAACCGGCGGGCGGCCGGGTACGTCGTTGATCGGACCGGGGAGGAATCGGGGCGGAGCCGTGCGATTCTGTGGTCGAACCCGTCGCTCGTCACGATCTTTCCTCTGGAGCGGCGATCTCGACACGCGATCGAACGCGGCCACGCCAACGAGAAAAGGAATTTCGACTCCTCTCGGAGAATCGGGTTGAGGCTTCGGGCCAGACCCGGAATCCCGGTCCGCATTTGGCCGGATCGATCGGTCCCCCCTTCTGTCCGCTCAAGTAGGCGCCGGCGCACGCCAGCGGGATTGGACGCGAGTTTTCCCAGATTAGCCGTTGCCTCGGCCGCTCTAGTGGTGACAATGGAATGTCCCGGCCGAATGGTGGGAGACGGGCCGGACCTTGCGCCGACCTTCATGTGCCGCGCGATTGCGCGGGGCCAATCCGCCATGATCCTCTGCGTTACCCTGAATCCCTGCCTCGATAAGAGCCTGACCGTTCCGCCGTGGAGCCATGGCGAGACGGTCCGCGGCCTCGCCGTTCATGAAGTCGTCGGGGGCAAGGGTAACAATGTCGCTCGAGCGTTGAGCCGCCTTGGTCGGCCCGACGTCCGGCCCGTCACGTTTCTCGGCGGCGCAGTCGGCCGGAGATGCCAGGAGCTTCTGTTGCGGGACGACCGATTGGACCCGCTGATCACGCCCGTCGAAGCGTCCACCCGCGAGATCTTGACCGTCCGCACCGAGGGAACGGCCGATCAGACCGCATTCTTCGACCCCAATCCGGCCATCACGTCCGAGGAGGCGGATTCGCTCGCGAGATCGGTCGAGGAGGCGATGGCCTCCGGAACGGTCCAGGCACTCACACTCTCGGGTTCCAGCCCTTCGCCATCCACCCACGGGCTCTACAGCGACCTGATCTGCCTGGCTCGCGCCCGCAAGATCGCGGTGTTTCTTGATACCTACGGCCCGGCGCTTGACGCCATCTGGGGATTCTGGCCCGATGTGATCCAGCTCAACTTGCGCGAAGCCGCCATGCACCTCGGGCTTCCCAAGGGCCATCCGAGCGAGACCGACGTCCTGGACCTCCTGGATCGCTGGTCTCGCCACGGCGTTTCGGTCGCCGTCGTGACCGATGGGCCGAATCGATTCCTCGCCCGGATCAGGGGCACGACCTACCGCGTCCGGCCGCCGGCCATCGAGCCCGTAAACCCGATCGGCTCGGGCGATTGCTTCCTGGCGGGTCTGGTCGACGGCACGTTGAAGGGGTTGGAACCCGAGCCCCTCTTGCGACTCGCCGTGAGTTGCGCCGTGGCGAACGCACTGGTCTGGGACGCCGCAGACTTGCACCCGGAAGCTTTGGGCGAGATCGAAGCACGCGTCGGAGTGGAGATCTTGAACCGAGATCCTCGCGGATGATCGTGAATCTCGCCAACGACCTCGCCCCGCCGGCATGGGCGGGGCGAGGCAAAAGAGCGGCGTCGGCCCGATCGCGGAGTTACTGGCGTGACTTCGGGTTGGCCGCTTTGGGTTTGGCGCTGGCGTCATCGGGCGGTTTGGTCGCTTTGGGTTTGGCGCTGGCGTCATCGGGCGGTTCAACGGGGGGATTGGCTGCCGGACGGCGGCGACCGCCCGAACTCATCCCCCCGCCTCCGAACCCGCCTCCGAACCCGCCCATAACCCCGGCGGCATTCATCTTCCGCATCGTCTCCAACTCTTCCCGGTTCGCTTTCTGCTGTCGATCAAACCATCCCGGGTCGGTCGCGTCCTTGTACTCGTCCGATTCCAGTGCCGTGATGATCACCAAGCCGTGCTTCACGTAGTAGCCGAGGTTGAGCTGCTTGAGGAGGAGGCGAAGTGTCGTCCTCAGCTTGATACCTTCAAGCTTGAGCCTGACGGGCGAGTTCATGGTCTTCTCGGCCATCTCCAGGCCCAAGGGATCGAGGTAGATCGGTAATCCCTGCTCGAAACCGGCGCCCGTCGTGCCGCTCTGGATGTACTTGATCACCTCTTCGAGCGGCGTGTCCTCCGTGAACGCCATGGAGATGGGCCGGGCGAGCGCTTCTATGATCTTTTCATCACCCTGCGGATCGTCGGACTCGACCCCGTCATCAAGGTTGGGGTTGGTCTTCGCACCCGTCCGAGCGGGCTGGCTCGAACCCTTCGTCCCGGCGCGGGCCTTCGCCAGCAGGATGCGAGCGTCGACCAGTCGTAACTCGGCCTCGGTGACATTGGGCATGGCACCATTGCCGACCCGGTACTTCTCCTTCTCGCGATCGACGATGTTCTTGCTCAGGCGGACATAGTCCTCGATCGCCTTCAAACGTGCGGCGGGATCATTTTCCGCGGCCGCGGCCTTGGCCTCCATGTAGGTCATGGCGGCCTGGAGGAGCCGGTCGATCGTGATCGTTCCGTTCTCGTAATACGCCATCAGGACGTCGAGTGCCTGCTTCGCGAGGGCCACGCGATCGGCGGTGAGCTTGGCCAGCGGAACCTCCGCCGGCAACTGCGTCTCGGCCACGAGGCGGTCGATCTCCATGCCTAGATTCGTCGCCCCGGGCTCAAGTGGCG
The DNA here is from genome assembly GCA_028291545.1 of Planctomycetota bacterium. Classification (GTDB taxonomy): domain Bacteria; phylum Planctomycetota; class Planctomycetia; order Isosphaerales; family Isosphaeraceae; genus JAQGHR01. Next base: position 46,212 of record JAQGHR010000139.1, read on the forward strand.
CGGGCGTAGTCTTGGTCGTGAGGGCCTCCGTTTTGCCCTCTGGGGCGGTGGGAGCCGTCGGCTTGGTTGCTATTTTCGCCTCAGCCTTGGGCGCATCCTGGGTTCCGGGATCCGGCGTGACGCCTTGCATCCCCACGGCGACTCCGCCGGTCGCGATCCCCGCGCCGACGATCGCGGCCACGATAAATTTCAGTTTCGTGAGCGTCATCCCCATCACCACCCCTTCACTCAGGGCAACCGCCGTCGCCGAGGCCAACCCGGCCGCGACTGCCCCTCCCGCCGCGAGACCCATCGCGGCCTTCACCGTGTGTTCCAGGAGGATCGGAGGCACACACGCCTCCGTCGTCTTCGCCAACGTGGCCGCCAGCACGGCGGTCGAGGCCGTCACCCCGCGTCGTCCGAGGCGCTCTCGCAACAGATCCTTGGCCCGAGCGAGCCGGCCCTTGACGGTGCCGACGGGCCATCGGAGCAACTCCGCGGCCTGCTCGTGAGTCCGGCCGTCGAGATAGCAGAGGACAACGGGGTCGCGATACTTCTGCGGTAAGCGTGCAAGCTCCTCGTGGAGGATCGGCCCCAGCTCCGGATCGTCGAACGCCGGGCGATCCCCGATCAATTCGGTTATCACCTCCGCGCCCTCCTTCTCCCTTGAGCGCCGCTTCGCGAGGTCCGCCCTTGCCCGCTTCGCGACGCGCAAGGACACCCCGTAGAGCCAGTTCCCCAACAGGTCACGATCCCGGATCGAGCCGGCCCGCTTGACCAGGACGAGAAAGGTCGCCTGGAACGCGTCCTCGGCCGCGTGCGGATCGGTGAGGATCTGGCGGCAGACGCCCAGCACCATCGGCCCATACCGCGACACCAGGGCTTCGAAGGCCGCCTCGTCGTTTTTCTCCACGAACCGCGCGAGCAGTTGCCCCTCGCTCAGTCCGCTCACGCTGCCCGCAGTGAAGAGGCGGTTGATCTGCCGAAAGACGGCATGAAGTTGCCCGCTCGCCATGATTCCGCCCCCTCTGCGTTCGGCTCGTTCCGGGAGTACTGCCGGTAAGGGTGGGGGCGGATACAGAAAAAAGTTCGCAGTTCGCAGTTCGCAGCAACAAAACCGAAGCGATGGAGTCTGCTGAGCGCTACAACTGTGTTTCCGCGATCTCGATCGCCTTGAGCAGCCCCCGCGCCTTGTTCACGGTCTCGTCGAATTCGTCTGAGGGAACGCTATCGTAGACCACGCCGCCGCCGGCCTGGACGTCGGCCGTCTTTCCTTTCAGGACGAGCGTGCGAAGCGCGATGCATGTATCCATATTGCCGGTGAAGTCGAAATATCCGACCGCACCTCCGTATGGGCCTCGGCGAGTAGGCTCGACCTCGTCGATGACCTCCATGGCGCGGACCTTGGGCGCGCCGGAGACCGTGCCGGCCGGGAGCCCCGCGCGGAGGGCGTCGAACGCCGTCTTCCCCTCGGCAAGTTTACCGGTGACGTTCGAGGTGATGTGCATTACGTGCGAGTAGCGCTCCACCGTCATCAAGTCTGTCAGCTTCACGCTGCCTCGCTCGGCCACGATCCCGACGTCGTTGCGTCCGAGATCCACGAGCATGATGTGTTCGGCCCGCTCCTTGGGGTCGGCCAGCAGTTCCGCGGCCAGGGCCCGATCTTCGGCCTCGTCCTTGCCCCGCCTCCGGGTGCCGGCCAGGGGGCGAATCGTCACTTCTCCGTCCTCGACCCGGACCAGGATCTCGGGCGAGCAACCGATCAGTTTCAAGTCGTCCGGGAATGTCAGGTAGAACAGGAACGGACTGGGATTCACCACGCGAAGCGCCCGGTAAATATTGAACGGGGCGGCCGTCGTCTCGACGCGAAACCGTTGGCTGGGGACGACCTGGAAGATGTCGCCGGCCTTGATGTATTCCTGGCAGTGGCGAACGACCGACTCGAATCGCTCGCGCGTCATGTTCGATGCCGGAATGAGCGACGGGGGTCCATCGGTGGCGATATCCACGGGGGCAAGACGCGGACCGGGTTCCGAGAGGGCTGAGACGAGTTGATCGATGCGTCGACAGGCCTCGTCGTAGGCCTCTCGCTTTCCAGCCCGTCGGAGGTCGGCATGGACGACGACGAGGATCGTCTTGCGGATATGGTCGAAGACGACCATCTCGTCGTAAAGGTTGAACGCCAGATCCGGCAGGTTCCGATCATCGGCGGGGGGGTTCGGAAGCCTCTCGGTGTAGCGAACCGCATCGTAGGCCGCGAATCCCACCGCGCCACCGCAGAACCGAGGCAGGCCGGGCACATGAACCGAGCGATGCTGGTCGAGGAGCGTCTGGAGTTCGATGAACGGGTCGGCGCTCGTGAACGATCGATCGCCGCCTGGCCTTCCCGTGGGCACGATGGACACCCGCGAGCCTCGGGCCTCGAACCGGAGGAATGGGTTCGCCCCAAGGAAGCTGAACCGTCCGACTTTCTCGCCGCCGATCACGCTCTCGAACAGGAAGGATGGCGAGTCGCCCGTCGCGATCTTGGCATACGCCGAGACCGGCGTGAGGCCATCTCCCACGAGTTCGCGATAGACCGGGACGAGGGGTGACTCGCCGGCCAAGCTCAGAAATTCGGGAAACTCGGGTCGATAGCGCGGCATGACATGATCCGACCGGGCCGGACGGCCGTCGGACGAGGCAGGGCCGTCACTGGGCGACCATCCTAGCATCCCGACTCCGGATGGAACAAGCAACCGGTTCCGAGATCATGTCCCGCGACGGGCCTTCTGTTCCGGTTGCTTGACACCCCTACCAGCCTTTCTACAATGGGAGTTGTCGAGGGCGCACGCCTCGGGCAGCGTTCGGGGTCCGTCCGGCGTCTGAGGAGGACGGGGATGCGGGAGAAGTGCCAGAAGTGCGCCAAGCCGGCCACATATCACATCACGGATATCGAGAAGGGCAAGCCGCGAGAATATCACTTCTGCGACGAGCACGCCCGTCAACATATTAATCCGCCTGAGGATGCCCCGGCCATGCCGATGGGCGACCTCGCGGTCGAACTCATCAAGGGTCAGGCCGGCTCGCGCGAGCCTTCGGCCGCCGATAAGCAATCCTGCCCCGTTTGCCAGATCACCTTCCTGGAATTCCGCAATTCGGGGCGGCTGGGATGTCCCCATGATTATGAGGTCTTCCGCAATGAGTTGATGCCGCTCCTGGAGAACATTCACGACGAGACCCGGCATTGTGGCAAGGTCCCGAAGCGGGCCCCGAGAAACAGTCAGAGACAGACCGAATTGATCGAATTGCGCAACAAACTCAAACGGGCCATCGCCGCCGAGGACTACGAAACCGCGGCGCGGCTGCGGGATCAGATCAAGGAAATCGAGCAGGAGCGATAATCGGCTCGCGGTGGGCGGCTCGCGGTGGGTGTTGAAGACCAGGTTCGGGCGATCGCCCGCTTCACCGCCAATCGCGAGACGCTGACCGCGACCCGCCGACTACAATGAATTGCCAGCGGTGTGAAGCCAAAGCGTCGGTCCATCTGACTGAGTCCGTCAACGGCCGGGTCCGCGAGATCCACCTTTGCGGACCCTGTGCCCGGAACGCAGGACTTCCGATGCCCGACGATCCCCCCGACTTGCCGCTGGATACCGTCGTCCAAGGCCTGATTGTCGCCCATGTGGGTGAGCTTGTCGGCGACCTTGCTCGCAGAGTTTGTCCGCTGTGCGGGATGAAGTTCATGGAGTTCCGGATCAGCGGTCGGCTTGGCTGCCCCAACGATTACCTCGCGTTTGACCATGGTTTGCTCCCGCTCTTGAGGCGCTCCCACGACGGCGTGACCCGTCACGTCGGGAAGACTCCTCGACGCCTCCCCAGCCCGGAGGCGACCGAATCCTTGCGGCTTCGCGCCCAGTTGCGCCAGGCCGTGGCCTGTGAAGATTATGAAGAGGCGGCGCGGCTTCGCGATCGGCTTCGCCCCCTCCCGAAGGACGCCACGCGATGAACCTCGACGACCTGACTCGGACCGGCGGTGAATGGCTCAAGGGCTCCGGCCCTGAGAGCGACATCGTCATGTGCTCGCGCATTCGCCTGGCGCGAAACCTCGCCACCTATCCCTTCATCAACCGGGCCAGTCGAGGCGAGCGGGCCGACATCGAGCGCGAGTTCCGCACCGCCCTCACCGACGCGAATCTGGACCTCTCCTACATCGACGTCAACTCCCTCCCCAAGCTCGATCGCCAGTTCCTCGTCGAGCGCCAGCTCATCTCCCGGGAACACGACAACGCCGAGGGCCCGCGCGGCGTGGCCATCGGCCCCGAGGAAAACGTCTCGGTCCTGATCAACGAGGAGGACCACCTCCGCATCCAGGTCATGCAGTCCGGCCTTTCCCTGCCCGACGTCTGGGAGCGGATCAACCGCCTTGATGATCAGATCGAAGAGCAGCTTACGTACGCCTTCAGCCCCCAGCTCGGCTACCTGACCGCCTGCCCGACAAATGTCGGCACCGGCATCCGCGTCGGCGTGATGCTCCATCTGCCGGCCCTCGTCCATACCAAGCAGATCGATAAAGTCTTCCGAGCCCTCCACAAGATCAATCTCGCCGTCCGGGGTCTCTACGGCGAGGGCACCCAGGCGTTCGGCGACTTCTACCAGATCTCCAATCAGCAGACTCTGGGCAAGAGCGAGACGGAGCTGATCAAGAACCTCTCCGACGTGGTCCCGCAAATCATCTCCTACGAACGGCAGGCCCGCAAGGCGATGATCGAGGAGCGCCGGCAGGTGCTCCACGACCGGGTAAGCCGCGCCTATGGCGTCCTCAAGACCGCTCATACCATCTCCAGCGAGGAGACGATGCTGCTGCTCTCCGACGTGCGGATGGGGATCAACCTGGGCCTGATCGACGACCTGGAAATCCCGACCGTCAACGAGCTCTTCATCCACACACAGCCGGCACATCTTCAGAAGCTCCAGGGCCGCCCGCTTGAGGTGGACGACCGGAACATCGCCCGGGCCTCGTACCTTCGCAGCCGCCTCGCCAATGGGAAACATACCGATTAATGGATCTTGCGTCGGGGGGGGCCCGGGCTCGCGGCCCACTCCACCCAGCGTAGGCGCTCCGAGGCCCTCATGCTCGACGGTCAGGATCTCGATCCCTATACGGTGCTGGGTCTCACCCAGGGCTGCTCGGCCGAAGAGGTTCGGGACGCCTACCACAAGAAGTCCAAGAAGCATCATCCCGATCAAGGCGGAGACGCTTGGGCATTCAAGATCGTCGTCCGGGCCTATGAGGCCTTGAACCAGATCCTCGAACGCGAGCGCGCCGCGGCGCTGTCTCGCGTTGTCGCGGACACCGGCCGCATCCGGCCCGGCGTTCAGGATAAGGGAGTCGACCCTGCTCGCATCGTCCATGTCGAGATGGTCTGGATGCGATATGAGGTCGGCGATCTTCTCGCCATGCTCGGGGATCGGACCGAGAATCGCAACCTCAGCGGCTCACTCAACATCATGTGGCCGGGCGAAGACTTCGCGTCGCGGGCCGAGTCTCTTCCGAACGCCGACAAGATCCTACGAGCCTTGAATGCCGCGTTCGACGAGATTCGCATCAAGACGAAGCCCACCGGGGCTCGCTCCCAGATCGAAGACGGTCGGTTCGACGCCTCCATCGGCTACGCCAACGGCCAAACCGCCTGGGAAGCCTTCAAACTCTTCCACGTCGGCCTCAAGGCTCGTGGACTGGGCGTGAAGCAGTGGACCAGGGACGTGACCATCCCCAGAGACCACGCGGAGTGACGAACCGCCGATCTCGCACCGTCAGCCCGTCTTGACGGTCTCCCACTTGCCGAACACCGCCGGCCCATTGGCGCGTGAGAGGTTTCCCTCTCCCACCAGTGCCGAGTACCCCGGAAAACCGCCCGGTACCCTGCGCAGAAAGCCCGACCCCGCGGCATGGAGCTTCCTGCCGTCGGCCATCGTGATCTGGAGCGACACGCCGCCGTTGGCGACCAGTCCCACGACGGCCGCGCGAGCGGAACCGTCCGTCGGATACAGATAACCCACGACCTGCCCCCTCGCGTCCGTCAGGCCCAGCACGATCGGGCCGCGAACCGAGAGCGTTTGACCATGCCCGATCGGGGATGACCCCTCGAAGGTGCGGTAGCGTGCCAGCACCTCCGAGAAGGTCGCGTGAGCCCCGGCATGCGCGATGGCGGCGACGTGTGCCCCCGCCCCGCTCAACAAGGCCCGAGTCTCGCATCCATCGACGGAAGGTCGGCAGGGTCTCCCTCGCCGCGCCGCCTCAGGTCGGTCGACCAGGGCCGCCCAGAACCACTTCATGACGGCCTTTCCTCTGCCATGTTCGTTTGCCCACGCGCCAATATCCCCACGCTCATGACGGGTTGGGGGTCGCGGATTCGCCCGCGCCACTCCCTCCGGTAGGTCCGACTTCAGTCGGTCCTAATTGGACTGTCACCGATTCCACTATTGCTTACGCGTGCCGGGAGTTAGGATGAGGGCCGGAGGCCACCGACGGGAGGCACCGCCATGTCGCTCCTCGATCACCCCGACGCCCGCGCCATCCTGGCCG
>JAQGHR010000124.1 GCA_028291545.1 Planctomycetota bacterium
GGCTCGGAGTTACGCAGTTGCCGGGTTGGGTCTTCCGTCTTCCAGTGGGGCGGGCGTCCCTGCCCGCCTACAAAGGCCTTGATCCCTCGTAGACGGGCAGGGACGCCCGCCCCACTGGAAGACGGAAGACCCAACCCGGCAACTGCGTAACTCCGAGCCGGACAACCCATGAATTCTTTGATCCACCACATCGCCAGCGGCCAGTCCTTCTTCTCGGGCGTCGCCCTGATCGTCCTGGCGGCGGTGGCGAGGTTCGGGAAGGCGAGGCGATGGTCGGCGATCCTGGGCACGATCTCGGCCTGCGTGGGGCTGATCCTGATCGCCGTCTCGAGCACGCCGCTGCCGATGGGGTTCTACGTGGTTGCGGGGATGATTTCGCTCGCGTGGCTCGGGATCGAGGGTTCGACACGAGCAACGCTCAGACGACCGAAACTTCTACTTCGCTGCGCCGTGATCGCGGTCTGGGGGCTGGGCGCGGCGATGGAGCTGCCCTTCCACGTTTCGCCGCGCGTGCCAAGGCTCGGCCATCCCGCGCTCTGGATCGTGGGCGATTCGCTCGGCGCGGGCACGGGCGGAGAGGGCGACACATGGCCGAAATTGCTGGCGAAGGAGCATGGCCTCGTCGTCCACGACCTCGCCCGCGTGGGTGCCAATGTGAATTCGGCCCAGGCCCAGGCCGATCGCGTGACCGGGCCCGGCGCGCTGGTGCTCGCGGAGATCGGCGGCAATGACGTCCTGGGCGACACCTCGCCCGTGGCGTTCGAAACGGGCCTGGACGCATTGCTGTCGAGGCTGCGATCGGGCCAACGGACGGTCCTCCTGCTGGAACTGCCCTTGCCGCCGTTTTCCAACAAATATGGCGAGATCCAGCGACGATTGGCGAGCCGCCACGGCGTGCTCCTCGTCCCGAAACGGGTGCTGATCGGCGTGCTGACCACGCCAGGCGCGACGACCGACTCGGTCCATCTGACCGCGGCGGGCCATGCGCTGATGGCGGAGACGGTCTGGACGATCGTCCGGCGAGCCTTCGAGCCGTGAGACGATCCAATATGCACATGGACTCGGTTGTCCAAGATATGTAGGGTGGGTTCGCCCGCCGGAGGCGGCGCAAGCCACCCACAAGATCATTCCCCGAAGAACCGAGGTCACCGGTTGAAAACCTCGTGACTCGGGACCGAACGAGCGAAACATGACCACCCCTCCCTGGCTCGGACTGGACATCGGCGGCGCGAACTTGAAGGCCGCGCACACGTCGGGCGTGGCCCGGAGCGTAGCGTTCGCGCTCTGGAAACTGCCGGAGAGGCTGCCCGAGACGCTGGCGCACCTCGCCGCCGCGATGCCGCGCGCCGATCATGTGGCCGTGACCATGACGGGAGAGTTGTGCGATTGCTTCCGGACCAAGGCCGAGGGCGTGCGGACCATCCTCCAGGCCGTTCTGGACGTTTTCCTTGAGCGTACAGTTCGCGTATGGACGACGGATGGAACGTTCGAGGATCCCTTTTCCGTGATCTTACGCCCAGAGACCGCGGCGGCGGCGAACTGGCTGGCGCTGGCGACGCTGGGGGCGAGGCTCGCGCCGAAGGGTCCGGCGATCCTCGTCGATATCGGCTCCACGACCGCCGACCTCATCCCGCTTCGCGACGGCGTGCCCGTGCCTCGCGGCCGGACCGATACGGATCGGTTGCGCACCGGGGAGCTGGTCTATGCGGGCGTGTCGCGGACGCCGGTCTGTGCCCTGGCAACGACGCTGCCCCACCGGGGCGAGCCGACGGGCCTGGCGGCCGAGCTGTTCGCGACCACCCGGGACGTGTACCTCACGCTCGGCGACCTCGACCCCGCCCCCGACGATAACGAGACGGCCGACGGTCGGCCCGTGACGCGGGAGGCGGCCCGGGATCGCCTGTCGAGGATGGTCGGGGCGGATCGGGACGGCTTCTCGGAGGCCGACGCCCTGGCGTTCGCCCGCGAGGCCGACGCCACGCTCATGGCCCGGCTGATCGAGGCGGCCGAACGCGCGTGTCTCGCGGCGACCGGCGCGCGGCCCCACGCGGCGATCGTCTCGGGCTCGGGCGAGTTCCTGTCCCGACGCCTGGCCGAGCGCATCCTCGCGCCGGGCGGGCGGATCGTGAGTCTCAGGGAGCAATGGGGCCAGAACGCGTCGAGTGCCGCGTGTGCCCATGCCCTGGCGGTCCTCGCCGCCGAGGAGCCGCGATGACGGGCGCCGGCCCGATCGTGGTGGCGAAGGTCGGCGGCAGCCTGCTCGACTGGCCGGAACTGCCCGGACGGCTCGGCCGGTTCGTGGCCTCCCGGCGCGATCGCGGCGATCGGCTCGTGCTGATCGTCGGCGGCGGCCGCGCGGCCGACTGGGTGCGCGAGCTGGACCGGATTCACGCGATCGGCGAAGCGAAGTCGCACGCGCTGGCCATCCGATCGCTCGACCTCACGGCGCGCGTCCTGGCCGCGCTCGTGCCGGGCCTCGCGGTCGCCGAGACGATCGCCGAGATCGCCCCTCTGCGACTTTCCGGCTTGGTGCCGATCCTGGCCCCGAGGGTCGTCCTCGACGAGGACGATCGCGCTTCGCCCGACCCCCTGCCCCACGTCTGGGACGTGACCACCGACTCCATCGCCGCGCGGCTGGCCGTCCGTCTCGGCGCGCGTCGCCTCGTGCTGCTCAAGAGCGCGCGCGCGTCCCCCGGCACGACCCGCGACCAGGCGGCCCGCCTGGGTCTCGTGGACCCGGCGTTTCCGGTGGCCTCGCGCGCGCTGAGCGAGGTGGTGGCGATCAATCTCCGCGACGAGAACCTTGACGATGGCGTGGTTCTGACAGTCGCGTCGCCGGATTCCACGATCACGGTTCCGGCGGATCACGATGATTTCGAACATGTGAACGCGCTTTCCCCATAGGTCGGGCCCGCCCGGGCAGCGAACGGGGTCGCGGGGGAAGGGGACCCGGTTCCTCAGAGGGAATCGGGTTTCGGGGGAGGGGAGGGGCGAGAGGGACGGGTTTGGCCGACCGAAGGCTCGTTTTCTTAGTGGGGCCGGCGTCCCTGCCCGCCTACTCAAATCTATACTCTTTTGTAGGCGGGC
>JAQGHR010000015.1 GCA_028291545.1 Planctomycetota bacterium
CGGGGTTCGTTAGATGGCCGGCAGGCGACCCGTACGCTGGGCCGGCGGTTCCGCCAGGACCCCGCGGCCTACCTGCGGTCGATTGAAGAGTCGCTGATCAAGAAGGCTTTGCCGTCCTAGAAAAAAACTCGCGGAGGGCGGCCGAGCAGGACCGCCCCGAGCTGATCGCCGAGCGGGCGGCCTGGCGCCTGGAGTTCTCCGCGGTAGACCCGACGCGGCCGGTGTCCGTCGACGAGAGCGGCGCCACCACGGCGATGGACCGCATCCACGGCCGCGCCGCCAGCGGGTCGACGGCCCCGTGCCCCACGGCCATGGGAAGGTCACGACGCTGACGGCGGTCGTGCGCCTGGGCGGCATCCCCGAGGCGGCCCGCCTGGCCTTCGCGGGCGCGACCGACGCGACCCGCTTCAAGGCCTACGCCCAGCGGTGCCTGGCCCCGGCCCTGCGCCCCGGCGACATCGTGGTGATGGACAACCTCGGGTCGCACAAGCGGCCGCCGCCGATCGCGGCGATCGAGGCGGCCGGCGCGACGGCGCGGTTACTGCCGGCGTACAGCCCGGACCTCAACGCCATCGAGAAGTTGTTCTCGAAGCTCAAGGCCTTCCTGCGGAAGGCAGGGCGCGGTCGGTCGACGCCCAGTACGACGCGTTGGGCGACGGCCTGCGGACCGTCACCGCATCGGACATCGCCGGCTGGTTCCGGTCCTGCGGATACCGCCAGACTCGATAGAAAATTGCTCTACTGGAATGGCTCGCGACCCTGCCGCCGAAGACCCCCATCATCGCCTGCGGGGACTACAACGGCACGCCCGAGTCCCGAGCGATCGCCATGATGCGGCGGACCTTCAAGTCGGCGCAAGCGGCCTGCCACGGAGGGGAGCCCGATTTCACCTACCCGACGCCGCTCGTTAGCGGTGGCCCGATCCGCATGGCGATCGCCCGTGCGCTGCTGCGCCTCTTCACCAACCGGCGGGGCAAGTCCTGGCGTGGGACCCTCGCCTACATCTTCGTGAGCCCGAGGGTCCGCGTGCTGGGATGCGCGGTGATCCTCGACCGTCCGGCCTCGGACGATCCCGGCCCCTACGCCTCCGGCCATCTCGGCCTGGGCGCAACCCTGGAGATCTAACCCCCCGCTTGGTCGAGTAGGAGCCCGCTCCCGAGTTCTGTCCCGGCGGTCTAGCTCCGCACCGGGACCCCTCCGACGGGCTGCGCCGAGCGACCTGCGGAATTCCCAGGAGCCAGGTGATCCCAAGCGTATCCCGGACGGAGTGGTCCTCGTCATGTCGTGCGCTTCGTCCGCCGCGACGGGGGTGGAATCCTTGGGTTCCTCCCCGACCTGAATCAGGTCCCGAGGCCGTTTCCTTCCATCCGGGGTGCGAGCGCTCGCACCCCGGGGGGGGATCGAAGCCGTCGCCTGGGCCCATCGGTCGATGAAACCGACGCACGCCGGGCCGTTGCGCGCGTCGGTCCGACCAGCGGCCAGAGGAGGAGGCCTCGCCGCAACTTCACAATTCTGCGGCACGCCATCGACTCCGCGAATTCGGCAGAAAAAGCCTTGATCCACGCTTGACAACAATAGTTGTCAAGGCTACCCTCTCCTCATGCTCGACATCCAAGTCATCGATGATCCGGCGGCGGCGACGGTGGCCTTGGAGCCCATGCGGAGTCGACTCCTCTCCGAGCTAGTCGCGCCCGCCTCGGCGGCGACGTTGGCCACGCGGGTCGGCCTGGCTCGACAGAAGGTCAACTACCACCTGCGCGCGCTGGAGGCGCACGGGCTGGTGCGGCTGGCCGAGGAACGTAAGTGGGGCGGGCTGACGGAACGGCTGCTCGTGGCGACGGCCGCTTCCTACATCGTTTCGCCGAGCGCCATGGGGCCGGTCGCCGTCGATCCGAATCGGGAAGTCGATCGGCTCTCCGCGAGCTATCTCATCGCCCTGGGCGCACGGGTCGTCCGCGAGGTGGGGGACCTCGTACGTCGCGCGAAAGAGACGGGCAAGCGCCTGGCGACCCTGTCGGTGGATACCGAGGTTCGCTTCCGTTCGGCGACGGACCGGGCGGCTTTCAGCAACGAACTCGCCGAGGCCATCACGAAACTGGTTTCGAAGTATCACGATGAATCCGCCCCCGGCGGACGCGTGCATCGCCTGGTTGTCGTGGCGCACCCCCTACCGCAGAAATCCGAGCCCAAGGAGCCATCATGAGCGTGAAGAAAGAAGCCTCCGGACGCCGTTCCATCCAGGTTGAAGGCGAGGTCCCCGGCACGCCGGAGGAAGTCTGGCAGGCCATCGCCACCGGGCCGGGCATCTCGGCCTGGTTCGTGCCGGCTGAGTTCGAGGAGCGCGACGGGAAGCCCGTCGCGGTGACGTTGAACTTCGGTCCGGGCATGGAGTCGCGCTCCGAGGTGACGGCCTGGGATCCGCCGCGGTTGTTCGCCAAGGAGGACAAAGGTTGGTTCCCGGGTTCGCCGCCGATCGCGACCGAGTGGAGCGTCGAAGCGCGGGCGGGCGGCGTCTGCGTGGTCCGTGTGGTGCAAAGCCTGTTCGCCAGCACGGACGACTGGGACAAACAACTGACCGGGACGGAATCGGGCTGGCCCGGCTGCTTCCGCATCATGCGGCTCTACCTCACGCACTTCCGCGGCCAGCGCTCCGCGATGATGCAGTTCATGGCCCCCGTCGAGGGAACGGCAGCGGAGGCCTGGGCGACGACGACCGCGGCACTGGGGCTGAACGGCGTGGGCGACGGGCAGGGTTGGGCCGTACCGGCAGGCGTCCCGGCGCTGGGCGGCGTGGTGGAGCACGTCAGCCAGAGTCCGCCCGGCGCCCTGCTGCGGCTCGACCAGCCGGGGCCCGGCGTCGCCGCCCTGTTCACCATGACGTACGGCGGGTCGGTCATGGCGGCGTTCAGTTTCTACCTCTACGGAGATGAGGCGGCCGGAACCGTCGCCCGCGAGACACCGCTGTGGCAAGCGTGGATCCAGGAACGCTTCCCGATGCCCCCGGAGCCGAGCAAGAGCGAATGACCGCGTCGTCATGGGGGTGCATTCCCGTCGTTGCGTGCTCGCTGCCTGGTTCCCCCTCCCGTATTCGGGGGGTTCGCAGTCCGTTGGAGTACTCTCCGCCTGGCGCATTCTCTCCGGCGACGTTCGCACTGGATGACTCCGCATGGCTTTGGCCAAACGCAAGGCGCGACCGGAACCGCTTTTCGTCGCTGCCAAACAACTCACGCCATCGACCGGCCATCCGTTCAACCAGAAGCTCAATCAACTCCTTGATTAGGATCGCGTTGACGCACCGCTACAGGAGGACTCGACATGCTAACATGTGTGACCACTCGCGTCCGCGGTATGATGTGCGCTTCGGTCCGACACTCACCGACGCGTTGTAGTGCGCCCCGAAAACTGGGCTGGTGCAAAATGGCCTTGTGGCCTGTCAACGTCGCACTGACGGGAACGCCAGCCATTCGGGGATCGACCAGACATGGTCCGCCAGCCCGGCTGCCATCGCCGGGCTTCTCTGCTGCCAACGCCCCCCTTCGCCCTTGACCCGGAGCGTCCTTACCGGCCAGCAGAAGTTATAGGCGTACATCGTCAGATAGGTGACCGCTTCGTGATGGCGCCAGTCCTTGCTGAACCGGTACGTCTTGCGGGCCTTCCGGGCGTTGCGGTGACGGTCCGTCCCGTTCTGCCGCTCCACGAACGAAGTGTTGATCGCCCGGCTCACCTTCGACATCCCGAGGGCCGCGATCACGGCGGCCATGGTGCCGAAGACCACGCGGGTCGCGATCGACACCACCCGGCCCTTCTCACGGGTCTTCTCCACCACGGCATAGGTCAGGCCCGCGGGCGCGACCTTGTAGGGGGCCTTGGGGCGTCCCCGCCGACCGGTCCGAGGCGGCGTGATCGTCTCCCCGTAGGCGTCGAGGAAGGCATCCGCGTAGGCCGGATAGCCGTCGGTGGTGATGAGGTCCATCAGCCGGCCCCCGGTGCGGCGCTTGAAGTCCTCGACCACCGCGACGACGCTCTCGGCCGTCCGCTCGCCGGGCACGACACTGACGACCAACCGACTCTCGGCGTCGATCGCGACATGGTCCCAGGTGTCCCCCTTGCGGTCGTCGGCCGGGTCGGCGGGGTCGCAGTTCTTCTCCTTCTTGGCCACGAAGGCCCACTTCTCATCGAACTGGACCTCGCGGGTCCGGGGGGGAAAGGGCGACCAACTCGTCGTGGAGGTCGCGGGCGTGCTCTCCAGCGATCTTGCTCAGGCGGCCGACCGTGCCGCGGTTCACCTAGCAGAGCCGGCCGGTCTGGCGGACGCCGCACCCCTCGGCGATGTGCTCCAGGACCGATCCGACCTTCTCCGGCGGCAGTCGCGAGTCGAACAGGGGCGTTCCCTTCCGCTCGGAGAAGCGGGCCTTGCAGGCACGGCAGCGGAGCATGCGCCGCTCCTTGCGAGGGCCGTAGCGGCCGGTCACGGTCAGGTTTCCGCCCCCCCGCTTGCCATGCTCGGGGCAGTCGGAATTCAGGCAGCAGAAGCGGGACAGGTCGTCCATGGTGCGGCTCCGCCGGTGCAGTCCTCAGGGCCGGATGGCGATTGCGCCATCCTCCTGGGATACTCCGACGGAGCGAGAGCGTGCAATAGAGTCAGGCCACCAGG
>JAQGHR010000161.1 GCA_028291545.1 Planctomycetota bacterium
GGTGGTGTCGGCGGTCTGGAACAGGAGGTCGGAGGTGCCGGCGTCGTCGCGGACGACGAAGAAGATGTCGCTGGCGCCGCCGGTGTCGTCGCGCTTGGCCTGGGCGAAGTAGAGGCCGGAGGTGGCGCCGGCCGGGACCGCCCAGGAGGCCGAGACTGTCCAGTTGCCCGCGTCCACCAGCCCGGTGGCCGCGTTCTTCAGCGGGGCCGGCTGGACCTTGGGGATGACCTGCGAGGACGGGATCGTCGTCACGAGCCTGGCGCCGTTGCCCTGATAGTAGCCGAGGCGGTAGATATCGATATGATAGTTGGCTTTGGCCGCATCGTTGATCTTGAAGCTGATCGCGCTGCCACGGTTGATGCTGATGTCGGTGGCGAACCCCTGGATCGAGGAATCGCCGGCGTGGGAGAGGGTCCACCGACTGGACGGCGTGCCCGTCAGCAGGTTTTCGGCCACGATCGGATTGGTCGCGAGCAAGATCCGCTCATCAAGGATCTCCAGTTGCGGACGCCGGCGAGTGGAGTTTGCCGCGGAAGATTTGCGACCGGGTCGCACGAGCCATGTCATCGCCATGGGATCACCTACCAAATCCTGAGTGAATTGCTGAACGCGGACAGTTTTCCTGGAACCCAATCCCTCAGGCCGTCCATGGGGCTGAGGGGTTATTCCGGACGGCTAGGACGGATCCGAACGGCGTGCGATAACGAACCGTCCCGGAGGAGCACCCGCCGTGCGGGCACACCGGCAGCACTGTTTGTTGTGCCACGAAGGCCAGCGACTTATCGTGGCTAGTACATAAAAGTGCTAACGTCCTGATATCTAACCATGCGATTTTCACATTCCTGGGCCCCAATTGCAATCCACATGGTCTTACATCTAGAATTTTCAACATCACTGGGCGCCATCGAACACCAAGCATGCCTGATTGCACTCATGGACGCGCCAATTCGGAACTCGATCAGAAGTCATGAACCGGCTCTACTGGCGACGCTCTCGTGGGGAGCGGCCACTGGTTCGGGAGGGGACGCTGGTATATGCTCGCACCCGACCCGAGCAGGGCTCGATCCGTGGAGGCTTCCGCATGCCGACCGAGTGGACCGCTGAGAAGGTCCTGGCGCTCGCGCCCGACGAGCCATCGGCCAGGGCGGGGCGAGGGCTCGCGTCGGCGACGAAGTGGGCGAACCTGGGGCAAAGCGACGGACTCATCTGGGGCGAGTGTCAGGGAAGCGGAGCGAAGCCGTATCAGACAAAGGCCGATCGTGAGACGTCGGCCAGTTCGTGCTCGTGCCCCAGCCGCAAGTTCCCGTGCAAGCACGCCCTGGGCTTGATGCTTGTCTGGGCCTCCGCCCCGCGGTCCCTTGCCGAGTCCGCGCCGCCGGAGTGGGTCGCGTCGTGGAAGGAGATGCGGGAGAAGAAGGCCGAGAAGTCCAAGGAGAAGGCCGAGCGCCCCGCCGCCCCGGCCGACCTCGCCGGAAAGGCGAAACGAGAGGCATCGCGCGCGGCCAAGGTCGCCAGCGGGCTGGACGACCTCGCACTCTGGCTCTCCGACCTCGTGCATCAGGGCTTCTCCACGCTGGCCGCGAAGATGGAGAAGCCCTGGGACGAGCAGGCTCGACGCCTGGTCGATGCTCAGGCCCCGGGAGTGGCCCGCCGGCTCCGGCAGATTGATGAGATGCCGCTCTCCGGCGAGGGCTGGCAGGCGTCGTTGCTCGATCGTCTGGCAAGGCTACACTTGCTGAGCGAAGGTTACCGACGCTGCGATTTGCTCCCGCCGGACATCGCCGAAGAGGTCCGCGCCACGATCGGGTTTCCCGCCGACCTCGACGCCGTCCGGGCCGGTCCCGGCGTCCGCGATCACTGGCAGGTCATCGGCGAAGCGTTCGTCCTTGAGGGTTCCTTGTCCGTCCATCGCACGTGGTTGATCGGCCGCGAGACGGGCCGCGCCGGGATGGTCCTGGGCTTCGCCGCCGGTGGCCGGCCCCATGATCGCGAGCTAACACCGGGGACCGTCCTGGACGCCGAGATTGCGTTCTTCCCCGGTTCCCTGCCGATGCGTGGGCTCGTGAAGGAGCGGTATGGCCCGCCGGAGTCGCTGGTTCATGTCTCTCAAGGCACGACCATCGCGAGGGCTTTTGCGATTCACGGGGAGGCCCTGGCGAAGAACCCGTGGCTGGAGCTGAGCCCGGTCGCCCTGCGCGACGTCCGCCTCCTCGGCGGCGAGGGAGATTGGTCGATCCGAGATGCCTCCGGCGCGACGATCCCGATCTCGAACCGATCCCTGCGAGCCTGGCACCTCCTGGCCGTCGGGGGCGGCGAGCCGATGACGATCTGCGGCGAGTTCGACGGCGCCCGGCTCGAGGCGCTCGGCGCGATCGTGTGCGGCGAGTTCCTGCCGCTGCAAGCGTCGGAGACGGGCCCGAGGGAGACGGCCTCGCTCGCGGCGCCCGTGGCTGTGCCCCTGCTGGTGGAGGCGACGGCCTCGGCGATCGTCGGCGTCGATCGGCGCCCGCCGCCGACGCCGCCGGGCGATGATCCGATCGGGGCGAATTTAATCGGCCTGGATAGCAAGGAGCCCGCGACACGCCTGTTGGCCATCGCGGCGGCCGCGAGCCTTTACGGGCGGGTCGGCCGCAAGCCCGCGCTCGACCCGAACCCCGCGCCCGACCCATGCCCGCCCGACGATCGACCGGCATGCACCCCCGAGCAGGCACGGCGGCTGGCCAGGATGTACCAGGGCGAGCAGGACGAGTGCCTGCCGGAGTGGATCGGGCTCCTCGCCGTCTCCGGAGGCCGCCTTCCGCACGACGCCATCGTCGAGTTGCTCCAGCGGCATGAGCAGGGGAGATTTCCGATCGGGCCGTTGCGCGCGATCCTCGGGGTCCGGGGCCGGTGGTTGGCGGCGAAGAACCCCAAATGGCGGATCCTTGCGGGCGGAGACGAGATCGTCGAGCCGTCGACCACCTGGGAGAGCGGTGCGCCTGACGAGCGTATGGCCGTCCTCCGGTCCCTCCGGGCGAGCGACCCGGCTCGCGCTCGCGAACTCGTCGCTGCGACTTTCGCCCAGGAACCGGCCAATCGACGGGCCGCGTTCGTGGGCGAATTCGCTCGTGGGCTGTCGATGGAGGACGAACCGTTCCTGGAATCGACGCTCGACGACCGCGGCAAGGAGGTCCGACGTCAGGCCGGCGACTTGCTGCGTCGCCTTCCCGGGTCACGCCTTTGCCTGCGCATGATCGAGCGCGTCCGCCCGTGCCTGACCTGGAAGCCCGGCCCACTAGGGATTGGCCCCGGACCGCTCGTGGTCGAACTTCCGTCGTCGTGCGACAAGTCGGCCGTTCGCGACGGCGTGGAGGTCAAGCCAGGACAGGGTGCGGGCCTGGGCGAACGCGCCTGGTGGTTGCGCGAGTTCGTCTCCGCCGTGCCTCCGAGTTCGATCGCGGAGATCCTCGACGTGACGGCGAACCGGATCGTCGAGGCAACTGTCGGGACGGAGTGGGGATCGGTGCTCTGGAACGCATGGGCGATTTCCACGGTCCGCCACGGCGACGCCGAGTGGGCCGACGTCCTCCTGCAGAAGACCCATGGGGAATCCGACCCACTCCCAGACTCGGGGCAAGAGCATGCGCTCTTCGGTGTGCTGCCCGGCAGCCGTCGTGACGCCGAGATCATGCGCAGACTTCGAGCCGATCCGGACCGCCTACGCCCGAGCCAACCGACGCTCGAATTCCTCCAGGCGCTGGCCGGACCTGTCGGAATCGAAGCCGGACGCGAGATCCTGTCTCGCATCCGGCCCTATCTGGTCGAGGAACGCTCGCGATTCCCCGACCCCGCGCAGTACCCGAGACTGCAAACCTGGTCGGGAGCCCGGTCAGATCCTGGGTATCACGACTTTCACGTGGTCGGAGCGATCATGAAGCTCGGCGAGATCCTGCCAATGGCGCTCGTCGACGAGGCCGCCGAGGGCCTGATCGATGACGACCTTTCCGACCTGGCCTACGCCCACGCGTTCGCCAAGATGATCGACCGAATGCGGTTCCGCCGCGACATGCACCGGGAGTTCGCCCCATGAGCCGTGCCAGGAGCGGGGCGATCGCCCCCCAGACCGTAAGCAACGACGACGGGGCAGACGCCGCGTCGGCCGTCCTCCGCCGACATGCCGAGGAGCAGTTTGCCGAGGAACTGGAGGCGCTGGCGAAAGACGACTCGCGGCCGAGGCCGCCACGATGGAGGCTGTCGCCGTGGGCCGTGACGACGTATCTCCTGGGCGGGACGCTTGCGGACGGCACCCCGATCACTCCCAAGTATATCGGCAATCGGCGATTGATGGAGGTCGCCGTCGCGACGCTCGCGACCGATCGCGCCTTGTTGCTGCTGGGCGTGCCGGGGACGGCCAAGAGCTGGGTGTCGGAGCACATCGCGGCGGCGATCGCGAGCGATTCCACGATGCTGGTGCAGGGCACCGCCGGGACGAGCGAGGAGGCCATCCGCTACGGCTGGAATTACGCACTCTTGCTCGCCGAGGGGCCGAGCGCGAAAGCCCTCGTGCCCAGCCCGATGATGCGGGCGATGAAGGAGGGCAAGATCGCGCGGGTGGAAGAATTGACCCGGATTCCGGCCGACGTGCAGGACACTCTCATCACCATCCTTTCGGAGAAGACCCTGCCGATCCCGGAGCTGAACGGCGAGGTGCAGGCGGCGAAGGGGTTCAACCTGATCGCCACCGCGAACAACCGTGATAGGGGCGTCAACGAGCTCTCCAGCGCGCTGAAACGGCGGTTCAACACGGTCGTCCTGCCCACGCCCGAGACGGCCGAGGAGGAGGTCGAGATCGTCCGGCTCCGGGTCGAGTCGATGGGCCGAGCCCTGGCGATCCCGTCCGAGCCCCCCGGACTGGAGGAGATCCGCCGCGTGGTGACCGTATTCCGCGAGTTGCGGGACGGCCAGACGTCCGACGGCAAGGTCAAGGTCAAGCAGCCCACCGGCACGATGAGCACGGCCGAGGCGATCTCGGTGGTAAATCAGGGGCTCTCCCTGGCGGCCCACTTCGGCGACGGCGTGATGCGCTCGGCCGACATGGCATCGGGGCTGATTGGCGCGGTGGTAAAGGACCCGGTGCAGGATCGGGTCGTGTGGCTCGAATACCTGGAGACGGTGGTGAAAGAGCGCGACGGCTGGAAGGACCTGTATCGGGCGTGTCGCGAGGTCGTCTGAACGTCGATCCTGAAGGCCCATCCTCATGCCGAACGTCGCCAGCACGTCCGCCGCCGCCATCCACATCCTGGGCGTGCGCCACCACGGACCGGGGTCGGCGCGAAGCGTTCGCGACGCGCTCGCGGCGATCGAGCCGAGCATCGTCCTGATCGAAGGCCCGCCCGACGCCGACGCGATGATCCCGTTCGTCGCCCATGCGGAGATGACCCCTCCGGTCGCGCTGCTCGTCTATCGACCCGAGACGCCGCGCGATTCCATCTATTACCCGTTCGCCGAATTCTCGCCCGAGTGGCAGGCGATGACGTACGCCCTCGGCCGAGGCATCTCCGCGCGATTCATGGATCTGCCCGTGGCGTATCAACTGGGACGTGACGAGGGGGACGGGCCGCCGGAGGTCGAAACCGATCCCACGGAGCCGACTCCTCCTCGCCGGCCCGTCGACCCCCTCGGCATGCTCGCCCAGGCGGCCGGCTTCGACGATGGCGAGCGCTGGTGGGAATTCGTCGTCGAGTGGCGACGCGACGGCGCGGACCTCTTCGCGGAAATCCTGGAGGCGATGGCCGAGGTCCGCCTCGCCGCCCCGCCCCAGGACGACCCGAGAGAACTCCTCCGTGAGGCCCACATGCGCCAGACGATTCGCGAGGCGCGAAAGGAGGGCCATGCGTCGATCGCGGTCATCTGCGGGGCCTGGCACGCGCCGGCGCTCGCGGAGACGGCCTGGCCACCCGCCAGGGACGACTCGAACTTGCTCAAGGGGCTCCCGAAAACGAAGGTGGCCGCGACGTGGGTCCCGTGGACCTACGGACGCCTTTCGCGAGACAGCGGTTATGGGGCCGGGATCGCGTCTCCGGGGTGGTACGATCACCTCTGGACCGCACCGGATCACGTCGTCGAGCGCTGGCTGACCCGCGTGGCGCGCCTCCTGCGCGAGGAGCGGTTGGACGCCTCGTCGGCCTCGGTCATCGAGGCCGTACGCCTGGCCGATGCGCTGGCGACGATGCGAGGGCGTCCCCTGGCCGATCTCTCGGACCTGGACGAGGCCGTGCGGACGGTCCTGTGCTTCGGCGAGGAGACGCCGATGCGGCTCATCCGCCGCAAGCTCGTCGTGGGAGAGCGGCTCGGCCGCGTGCCCGAAGAGACGCCGTCGGTACCGCTCCAGCAAGACCTTCAGAGGCTCCAGAAGCGCCTTCGGCTGGCGCCGGATCCGGCCCAGACAACCAAAGTTCTTGACCTCCGCGAGCCGACCGACCTGGAGCGGAGCCGATTGCTCCATCGGCTCGACCTGCTCGGCGTGGCCTGGGGCCGTGTCGCGCACGTCTCGGGCAAAGGGACCTTCAAGGAGGCGTGGCAGCTTCAGTGGGTACCCGAGCTTTCCGTCTCGCTGATCGAGGCCAGCCTCTGGGGCGCGACGGTCGAGGACGCCGCCACGGCCAGAGCTGCCGATCGCGGGGGGCGCGAGGAGGACTTGCCGGAGCTGACCGCCCTCCTCGATCGCGCCATCCTGGCCGACCTGCCGGCCGCCGTCTCGGCGATCATGGCACGCGTCGAGTCACTGGCGGCCGTCGCGGCGGACGTGACCCAGTTGATGGACGCGCTGCCGCCGCTGGCGAACCTGCTCCGATACGGCAGCGTGCGGAAGACCGACGCGTCGCTGGTCGGCCATGCGGCCTCGGGTATGGTCGCTCGGGTGTGCGTCGGCTTGCCGCTGGCCTGTGGGTCGCTCGACGACGCCGCCGCATCGGCGATGTTCGAGTCGATCGTCCGGGCCGATTCGGCGATCAGGATCATGGACGACGCGTCGGGCCTCTCGTCGTGGCACGCCGCGCTCGCGCGACTGGCCGATTCCGACACGGCCCACGGCCTGATCGCGGGCCGCGCCGCACGAATCCTGCTCGACTCTCGCGAGCTGGACGAGGCCGAGGCGTCGCGTTTGATGGGCCTCGCAGTCTCGACGGCGTCCGAGCCGACTCGCGCGGCGGCCTGGGTCGAGGGATTTCTCCGGGGAGGCGGCGAGGTCCTCTATCACGACGACGCGCTCTTCGGCCTCTTCGACTCGTGGCTCGCGGGACTCCCGGCCGACGCGTTTCCCGGCCTCCTCCCGATGCTTCGCCGGACGTTCAGCACGTTCGAGCCGCCCTTGCGGCGCAACCTGGGTGAGAAAGCGTCGCGGTCAAGCTCTGCGGGTTCGCGGTCTCCTCTGAAGACGAATTCGATCGTCGACATCGACGCCGAGCGGGCGGCGACGGTGCTGCCGTTGGTGGCGAGGCTCCTGGGTCTTGGCGGAGGAATGGAATCATGAGCCTCGCCGTGACAGATGAGGAGCGATTGAAGCGATGGCGGCTGGTCCTCGGCGGCGACTCGGCCGATGGGACCGGCATCTGCCTGTCGGGGGACGACCTCGCGATGGACGAGGCCCTCGCCCAGCTCTACTCGAGCGAAGAGAAGACGGGGCGCGTCGGCATGGGCCAGTCCGCGCCCAAGGTGGCGCGATGGCTGGGCGACATCCGTAAGTTCTTCCCGTCGCCCGTCGTGCAGATGCTCCAGAAGGATGCGCTGGAGCGGCTCGACCTGCGGCAGATGCTCAAGCAGCCCGAACTGCTCCGCGCCGTTCAGCCCGACATTCATCTGGTGGCGAACCTACTGTCGCTGCGATCGGCCCTCCCGCCCGAGAGTCGCGAGACGGCCCGACAGGTCGTCCGCGCCGTCGTCGAGCAGCTCGAGCGCAAGCTCGCCGAGCCGATGCGCCAGGCCGTCAGCGGCAGCCTCGACCGCTCCGCGCGCAATCGACGGCCGCGTCACAACGAGATCGACTGGAATCGCACGATTCGCGCGAACCTGAAGCACTACCAGGCGGAATATCGAACGATCGTGCCCGAGACCCGGATCGGCCACGGCCGCAAGCGGCAGGCCGTTCGCGAGGTGGTGCTATGCGTCGATCAGAGTGGCTCGATGGCCACGTCAGTGGTCTACGCCGGGATCTTCGGCTCGGTGCTCGCGAGCTTGCCGGCGCTCAAGACGCACGTGGTCGTCTACGATACCGCCGTGGTGGACCTCACGGCGGAACTGCACGACCCGGTGGACCTCCTCTTCGGCACCCAGCTCGGCGGCGGCAACGACACGCCGCGGGCCCTGACGTACTGCTCGGGCCTGATCACCCGCCCGGCCGAGACGATCCTGATCCTCATCAGTGATCTCTACGAAGGTGCGGGCAGCGAGGAGATGCTCAAGTTGCTCGGCGGGCTAGTCGCCTCGGGTGTGCAGGTCGTCGGCCTCCTGGCGCTGAACGATGACGGCGCCCCGAGCTACGACCACGCCAACGCCCAGAGGATGGCCGACCTGGGTATCCCCGTCTTCGCCTGCACCCCCGACCTTTTCCCGGACCTCATGGCGGCCGCTCTCTCCCGCGGCGACCTCGGCCAGTGGGCCGCAACGCGCGACATCGCCGCCTCGCGAGGCCGGCGATAGGGTGGCAGGGCTGGCAAGCGTTTGAACGGACAGGGCAAGCGAAAGGCGTTGCACCGTGATGCGGTCTTGAGTCCGTCGCCCCGCCGCATTGAATAAAAATCCTCCGAGAGGAATCGAAACCCCTTCTCTTGCAACTCGGGCGATCCGCCGCAGGCACTGATCCTCAACGAGATCATCGAATTGAGCCGAGGTTTTGATCACCGAATTTACCGACGGATTCGAACCGACCGCGCAATCCGCGCCAGGCCGTTGCGGGGATGCCGGACTATCGGCGCTGACCTTCCATGAACTTCGTCAGGCGCTCCTGTGCGGTCTCCCACTTGCCGGCGCGGGCCTCGGCGGTGATCGACTCCAGGGACTCGAACGCGTTGTCCGGAACCTTGCCCGAATCATGGAGGGATTTCAAGGACGCGTCGCACTGGTCGAGCAGCTTTTGCTCCCGCATCGAGACCGCCGTATACAAGGCGTCCACCGCCTTGAACGCGTCCTTGTCCTCACCGATCGACGGCGGGCGTCCACAGCCTCCGAGACCGAGGACCATGAGGATCAGGGCGAGCAAGCAAACGGTCCGAGGCATGGGGGGACTTCCGTCAAAGGTCTACCGGATCGAGGTTCGTCAATAGTCGCCGTTGATGATCTCGCCGCTGTTTCGGGTGGATAAGGCGACCCACGTCCTGGGGTAAATGGTCTGCTTGATGAACCGCACGGAGCCGTCACCGAGCATGACATTCGCCCCGCCGGGATGTTCCGCATACATCTCGTCGGTATGGCCGAACGGGTGGTTCGGGGCGTGGATGATCACGCTGGGATGATCGTGAACGTCAGGACCGCTGTGTGCCCCCACGAGGTTGCCGCCACTGTTCGGGTCCGAGGGCCAGCCCGGCTTCGGCGGAGTGCAAGAGAACGGCACCACTCCCACCCACGTCGCATCGGCCAGCTTCGATGTCCGCTCGCCGAAGAAGACCGTGTTGGAAAGGCCGTCCGTCACGTCGGCCGCCCTCGTGCGCGAGTTGCGATAGAACGGGCCGTTGATGTCGCACGCCCCCGCGGGAGGGGGCAACGGCTCGGTCGTGTCGAAGTTGTACGAGTACGGCGTGCTCCGGCCCCAGGGCTGATTGATCCCGGCATTGGAGACGTAGTGGCTGTGAGCGAATCTGATCTGCGGAGCGAATTCGCCGGCGTCGATCGGGCTGGTGTGGTTGCCATTGGAATAGCGATGGAGGGCGAACCCGTCGCTGCCCCCGGTCGCCGACGGGCAGAGGAACATGGCGACCTTGGTCGTGGCCCCCGTGATGTTGTCCGGCGCCCAACAAGGAAGGCTCATATTGAAGCTGGCGTAAAGTGGGCTCTGCTCCATGTACGGCAGGATCAACGCCCCCCATGCGAAGCCCGGCAAGGTGTTGATATTGCCATCCGGGTAGCTAATCCCATAAGCCGATCCCACGGCCTTGGGGTCACCGACGAAGGCCGGCGGGAACGACCCGATGGACGACTCATAGTTCGCAACGGCCAGGCCGATCTGCTTCAGGTTGTTCGTACACTGCATGCGTCTCGCCGCTTCCCGCGCCGCCTGGACCGCCGGCAACAACAGCCCGATCAAGACGCCAATGATCGCGATCACCACGAGCAATTCAATCAGGGTAAAGCCGGCCCGGGAGCCTGAAACGGATCCGGAATTATTGCCATTTCGATACACGGAAAGACTCCTCGAAGCGATGCGCCGCCCCCGCATCAGGACGTGTTCAGTCGCAAAGGACGCTGGATTGTACGCCGTCATTGATCCAATGCAATCCCAAATTTCGGATTGCCAAAATTCTTATCCCAGGGATTCCAAACAAAACATGAAGGCAGGCGGCGACTTGGTCACCCGGATGCGATTGCACCCCGGGGCACCGGGGGACCTGTTGAAGTCGATGGTGACACGAGATAAGAGCGCCCGCCGCAACCCGCCGGCCGGGCAGGTCAGGGCGCGACCGCTCTCGGCCGATTCGTTCGCACCCATACAATCACAGGCCACGAAGCGGACGACGGAGAGGCTGTCCGGGACGTGAGCTTGGAGATCAGGGTGGAACGGTCTGCTCGTGTTTGCCCCAACGGGGCCGGTTTCCAGAGCCAGGGGCAACGCCCCTGGAAGACCGAAGGGAGCGCCGGAATTCCCCGCGTGATCTCGGCCCAGGGGCGTTGCCCCTGGCTTGAGAAACGAGCCCCTCCGGGGCGACGACATTCGCCGTATGTCGGGATCGATCCCGTCATCACCGCGCGAAAGTTACGTTCCGGACGGCCTCTGGCACTTCCGCCGGACTTGAGGCCGATGTATGCAACGCGATACAAAGGCAAGTTGATGAGCCTGACTCGGCTATCCCGGTTGGCGTACGGTGTACGATTTCCGCCGGGTGTCAAATCTAGCCGAGGACCTCGATGACGAAGCCGCCAGGTGCGAGGAAATAGAAGGTCCAGGAGCCGTGAAGCTTGCGTGGGGGATCAACCTTGAAGCCGTCCTCATTCAGGCGGAGGTTGATCGCATCGACTTTTTCGGGGCTGTCCTGGATGAAACCGATATGGAAGGTGTGGGGATACTTGACGTCGGCGCCTTGATCGAAGTTGGTCAAGGTCAGGACCATCCCGTTGTCGTCGCGCAAGAACGCGATGTGGTCATTCCCCGTCTTGCCCTCTGGGTCGAGGTCGAAATACTTCATGAGGAAGGCCCGAGCCTGTTGAACGTCCGAGACGGCGAGATTCAGATGATTGAGGATCACGGCCTGTCCTCCGCGGATCCGGGAAGGCACGAAAGTCGCAAACATCGTAAGCGGATTGGTCAAGATAAATCCGCAGGTTCGTCGAAGCAAGACCGCCGTTCCGGGCGACGAGGGTTCGGGTGGCCAACATTGAGCGGAGCAAACAGGTGGCGTCATGGACCTTCGCAGCGTCGCGAAGGGATTGGAGCGACGCGACGAGCTGGTGGATTTCCTCGCCGAGGGGGGCGATTGGCTGGCTCGGTCGATGAGACAAGCGCAAGCAGGGTGGGCCGAAGCCCGGTGTCGGGCTTCGGCCCACCCTCAACTGGCCGAGCACAATCATCGGGCATTCAGGGTCCAATACGGACCGGGGCCGTAGGCGATGCCGAAGCGGGTGGCCGACGACGAGAGCATGTTACGGCGGTGGCCGGGTGAACGCATCCAGCCCTGGGCGACTTCCTGGGCACTCTGATGGTTCCAGGCACAATTCTGGATGCAGTTCGGGTTGATGTGGTGGCCGATTCCATGGCGACACTGTGCGGCATTGTTGTTACTGGCCCAGGCAGATAGGTCAGGATCGTAGGCCAGGGGCCGGAGGCCGGCCGACGCACGATAGGAATTCAAAATCGCCGCGAAACCGTAGGGGTCGCCGCCATGCGATGGTGCCTGGAGGGCGGTTTCCGGGACGACGGGGGTCGAGGGATGGAGGGCACGCTTGACCCGAGACGCAATCCGGATCGGTCCGTCTTGCGCGCGGATCATCGAGGCGGAGGAGATGAAGATCAGGATGGTCGAGGCGATCCGGGTCGTGGTTCGCATGGTTGTGCTCCGTGATCGTTCGAGGGAGTTCATCGTTTCGATTCGAATCGTTCCGCCGAGCCGTGCGGGCGCTTGACCTCCGAGACGGCGACGTCTGGAAGGCGGATCGGGGGCAATTCGAGTCGTGGGGATCGGGACGGAGGGGACGAATGGTCGAGCCGCAAGCGGTCGGCCGGTGCACCAGGGTCCGAAAGCAAGTCTCGGGCCAGATCGTACAAATCACTGTTTTTGATAGGGATGTGTTAGGATTGTGCGGATGGTGCCGATGGTAAGACATGCGGCTGGTCGGGTGCGGCCACCCCGCATGCCCGTCCTTACAAATCTGGCGTGAAAAAAACTCAAGAGATGTCGTCAGGCGCCGAGGACGAGGAGCGCGGTGCCGGCCAGGACCGGACGACCTCGAATCCGGGCCTCAAGGTGCCCCGCGGGATCTTGCCCCGGCACTCGGCCGGCGACACGACGTTGCACCCGGCGTGATCTGGATCCAGAGCGGTATGTAAAGGACCAGATCCGGGCGACGATGGCGGGCTGAGACGGCGCCCCTGCGATCGTCCTCGCCTATCCGTGCGGGCGGGTGACGATCCTCGGTGGCCACCTCTCCGTCATGAAGCCCGTCTCGCACGTCCGGCTCTGTGCCTTGGAGGTCAGGGACTCGGCCCCGATCGAGAAGCGGGAGACCAGGCAAACCGGCTCGTCTCCACCGAAGCCCATGTCGACAACTTCGTCATCGAGGGCAACATCGTCTTTCAGGGATATCTGGCGATGCGACGGCGGGCCACTGCGCCGCCCATGATGCCACCCAAGAAGCGAAAATCCACAAGTGCAAATCTAATAGCATAGCTAATTTCAGGCGTCAGTGCGAGCGCGGCGCTCGCGCCCTGAGGCTCATGATTGGCCGCGCCACATCGGCCCGAAATCCCCTTCGGCCGTCGCATGGCGGGGAGAAGCCTCCGTTGCCCGGCAGGAGGCGTCCTGGTCTCGGGCGGCGTTACGGAGCAGCTCGCGGACCTCGTCGTCGGTCGTCTGGGAGAAGTCCTCGTACCAGAGGCCGACGGCATAGAAGGGCTCCGGGGTCCGGGCGCAGACGGTCTCGTCCACCTCGTCGCGGAATCGTTCGCACGTCGAGGTGGCCGCGATCGGCACGGCCACGACGATCCGGGCCGGGTGTCGCTGCCGTACGGCGGCGACGGCCGCACGCATGCTGGCTCCGGTGGCAAGCCCGTCGTCGACCAGGATCACCGTGCGGCCCTCGATCTCTGGTGGGGGGCGATCGCCGCGATATTCCCGCTCGCGCCGTTCCAGCTCAGCACGCTCCATCGCCGTGACTGCGTCGATGACCTCGCGTGGAATATCCAAGATACGCACAACATCTTCGTTGAGCAGGCGGATACCGCCGGTGGCAATCGCTCCCAATGCCAATTCCTCGTATCCAGGCACGCCGAGCTTTCGGACGAGGAAGACATCGAGCGGTGCGCCCAGAGCCCGGGCCACCTCGTAGGCGACCGGAACGCCGCCGCGAGGAAGGCCGAGCACCAGCACGTCGGGTCGGCACGCGTAATGGGCCAGTTTTTCGGCCAGGTATCGGCCCGCCTCGATGCGATCGCGATACGGTCCGCCCTGCATCCGTACCCCCTTGCCCGAGGGCATCGCGAGTCTTCCTCTCCTCCCTATCTGGTCGCAATTCTCGGACCGGACCCTCCGATTTGCGGCTTGACCCGGTGACGATCCAGCGTCAATATCGAGAGAGGGGGAACGGGCAGGGGATCATCGTAGGAGTCGACTGTCCGCCTCTCAGCGTCCTTTTCCCGCGGACTGGAAGCCATCGGCGGCACCAACTCGTCGAGCCTTTCCGGCACTCACGGCGACTTCAGTCAGCGACAGGCGTTCCCCGGTTGGGGCAGCGATGATGGCACAGAGCCGCCGCGAAGTGCAGATCGTCAACAGTTTGGGTCTCCATCTCCGAGCGGCGGACGTGTTCGTCCGCCTGGCGCAGAATTACCAGGCGGAGATCCGCGTCGTCCTCGCCGGCAAGGACGTCAACGGCAAGAGTATCCTGGAACTGGTGAGTCTGGCGGGTGAGTGCGGCACCCGGGTCGAACTCATCGCGGTCGGTCCCGATGCCGAGGAGGCGATGGCCGCCCTCTGCGAATTGATCGAGACCGGGTTCCACGAAGTGGATAGCTGCGAGGACGAGGCGTCGCTCCAAGGCATCGAGTCCCCGATTTCGCAGGACAGTTCATCAAACTTGAACCGTCCGGCCTAGCCGACGGCCGGTTCCGGTGCGAGGTGATCCAGGAACCACTCCCCGGCGAGTCCCGCGACCTTTTCAAGCGCTCCCGGCTCCTCGAACAGGTGGGTCGCGCCTGAGATGATGTCCATACGCTTCGCGCAGCGCAACCGAGCGATCGCCTCGCGATTGACCTCGATCACCGGCTCGTCGTCCCCGCCGACGATCAGGAGCGTGGGCGCGCGAACGTGGGGCAACACCGGCCCGGCAAGGTCGGGCCGACCACCGCGGGAGACGATCGCCCATACAAGATCTGGGCGCTGCGCCGCCGCGACGAGTGCCGCCCCGGCTCCGGTACTCGCGCCGAAGTAGCCGAGATTGAGGTGACGGGTCTCCGGCTCCTCCCCGAGCCAAACCGTGGCGATGCCCAGACGTTCGGCAAGGAGCCCGATGTCGAAACGATATCGCGCATTGCCGGCATCGAGCGACTCTTCCTTGAGGGTCAGGAGGTCGATCAGGAGAGTCGCGAGGCCGTGTTCTCGGAGTCTCTCGGCCACGTATCGGTTGCGGACGCTGTACCGGCCGCTGCCGCTGCCGTGGGCGAACAGGACGACTCCGCAAGGCGATGGGGGGATCGCCAGGTTCCCATCGAGAGTCACCCGTCCACTCGTGATCCGGACGGGACGCTCCTCGACTTGCTTCAAGGTCTGGTCCATGCGATTGGCCTCCAGGCCCGTGTTCTCGCCCAGGCACGCCTTTGCCGTGGTCGTCTCGGCACCCCGGCGGCACCGAGCGGTAGGGTCAAATGGAGCAAACAGTCGTGAGTTCTCGCTGGGTATTTGGCGAAGAGGCCCGGCCTGCGCCGAGCACCGCGAACGCCAAGGGGATGGTCGTGAAAGCTCCGACGAGCAGCAGCGTCCAGCCCACGGCCCTGCGCTGGGACTCGGGCAGGCGGTCTGCAAGGAGGAGACCAAGCCCTCCGCCAATCATTCCGCGGGTGCTGGCGACGAGGACGAGTTCCGGCATGGTGATTTGGATGTGACTCATGGCGATGGTCCTCCTGGGCAGACTCCTGCCGGCTCGTCAGTCCTCGCTGATCTCGATGCCGTGCTTCTCGGCGGCACGCTTGATGCGATTCTTGATGGTCTCGACCTCGTCCTTGCTGTACTTGGCGGCATTGTCCGCGTGATTGATGTAGCTCCACGCCGCTCGGATACGTTCCGGCGTGTCGATGGGATACTTCTTGTTGACGGGGTCGGCGAACGTGACGTCGCCGTACTGGTGCTCGCCTCGCTCGGGGTTCACATCCTCTCGCCGCTTAATACGCCCGGACATCAAGAATCTCCTCTGGTTCCAAGCAAGCGCTCAAACCCCGACGGGGAAGGTCTCGGGGACCTCGCCGGGCAGCTCATGGCCGGGGTCGCGGTCCAGCGGTTGCAACGCCTCCGTCCGGTCGATGTGGATCACGGCGTCGAACTGGTCGGCGAGCCGGGCGTGGAAGTAGTGGCTCTGGCGTTCCGTCTCCGGGAGATAGATCACGCCGATGGCACGCTCCAGCCGAGGTTCGCGCAACGCCTCCGCCGCTTCGCCTCCGCCGCGCAGGACGATCAAGAATTGTTCGAGGCCGATGTCGTGGAAGAGGGCCTCGTAACTGTCCGACAGCGCCGGGCGTACACGCTTGCGCTCGGCCGGGGCATCCCAATCGGAGGCCGCCAACACCGTCCCGTCATAGGTGGTGAAGCCGAGATTTCTGGCATCGTCGCCGAAGCGCTGACGGACAAGTTGACCCACATTCCACTCGCCCTGCTCGGCCATCTCGGTGGCGCGAGCATCGCCGAGGTGTGAGTTGTGTGCCCAGACGACGGCTTTCGTTCGTCGGCCTGTCGTGCGATCGAGGTGTGCGACCAACTCGGAGAGCGTCTCGACCATGTGACGATCGCGCAGGTTCCACGAGGAGACCCGGCTACGAAACATCGAGCGGTAGTACTCCTCGGCGTTCCTGGCTAGCCGGGCATTCTGCTCGGCCTGGAAGTATTCGTCCTCGGCCACCCGCCCGTCGCGCCTGGCATAATCAGCGGCGCGACGCTGCAGGTCGACAAGCTGGGCCACCACTTCATCCTCGCAGGACTTTCCCAGTCCCAGGGTGGCGGCGAGACCGTACGCTTGCGCCTCCTCTCCGGCATGTTCGAAGCACGAGTAGCGGTCTCTCGCCCGCCGGGCTGCCGCTGGGTCGATCTTGTCGAGGTACTCGATGACGGCCTGAATTGAAGCGTGCAGGCTGTACAGATCCAGGCCGTAAAAGCCGGTCTTCGCCCCACCAGGAGGACGGCCCACGTTATGTTCGTGCAGCCAGGTGATGAAGTCGAGGACGACGGTGTTGCGCCACATCCAGGTCGGGAACCGGCGGAAATCGCCGAGGGCCTCGATCGCCTGATCGTCGTCGCCGGCTCCTCGTACAAAGCGGTTGACGCGGTAGGCGTCCGGCCAGTCCGCCTCGACCGCGACGGCCGTGAAGTCCTTCTCCTCGATCAACCGCCGCGTGATCCTTGCGCGTTCGGCGTAGAACTCCCGGGTCCCGTGCGACGCCTCGCCGATCAATACAAGCTGGGCCTCGCCAATCATCGACATGAGGGAATCGTCTCCCAAATCTCCCGGCAAGGAAATCGCAACCTCGCCTACGATGTTTTCCAATTCATTGTTATCTGTGAAAGCCTGCATGCTTCTATCTCCTTTTTCTCGTCTGCCTGCCGCCGACCGCCCCCGTGGCCCGGGCCCCCGCCCGACGCCGAATCGCATCGCGTCGTCGCGTGCTGATGCGTTCGCATGTGCCCGGAGACACGTCCTTGGAACTGCGGCAACTCGCGTGCCCCGGCTACAGGAATGTCAGTAACCGAGAATCCGCTTGACCCGGGTGAAGGCGAGACGTCATCATCAGTGCTGGCGAGGCCAGATATGAGCGGTGCTTTCTGGGACCTTGGCCCGGGCCCTGCCGCATGCGCGCAGTGCGCTGGGACGAGACGTCGAAGCCCCTCCGCGAACGCCCGGCGCGACCTGCTTGCTGAATTGCTGGACGGACTCGTCGACCATCTGCTCATGGCGGCGCCGGCTCCAGTCGGCATGCATGGGAGACGCTTCGCGAGCCTGCATGATCAGTGGCTTGAGGCCTTGCGGTCGGGCGATGATCGAATGAACGGCGAACCGGCGGCCACGGCATCGCGCTCGCTCGAGCCATGGAGTCCCGATCGCACGACGTTCTGGGCAATACCGAAGATCCGGTCGGCTCGGTCGAGATTCCCCGCGAAGCTGCCGCTCAGTGACGGCGCCTGGGCGGATTCCCCTTCTGGCAAGGCGAGTCGCCCTTCCTGGACAGCGTGACGCCCCTCTACACTGCGGCGTCTCCGATAGTCATGGAGGTCTTCATGAGGCCAGGGATGACGATTGGACGAGCTGGCGCGGAGCAGATTCTGGGAGTCCCGACGGTCCCAGCGTGACTCCACGCAACGGGGCTCGATCATCCGGACTCCCTGCGAGATCGATCGAGGGAACACCCGGTCCGATTTCCCGATCGAGTGACTGACGGAACACGATGTTACGATTGAGTTCTGCGGTCAACAGGATCTCAGGGTGCCTGGGACCGAGGGGGGAATGGGACCCTGTTCCTCACAGGGAATCGGATTTCTGACCCGAGCGGCTGTCCGACATCGCGTCAAAGTGTCGTCAGTTCTTGCCCGAATCCGTCTTGGGCCGCCAACCCGCTTTGAAGATGCGGAGGATGCGGCCCGGGCGGAATCCATCGGGAAGTATTGACGCTTCAATCCGCCAGCGCACGCCACTGCACCCATAGGCACCGGCCGTGTCCGCCTCGGGCGGATGATCGAGGTAAGCCAGTTTCACGAGGGCTCCGTCCATGGGCCGCAACTCGTCGTCGGCCAACAGGGCATAAACGCTCTCGCCTCCGGGGTCGCCGTTCAGGATGGAGGGGAACTCCCGGCGATTGCCGGCGAAGAACGTGATGGTGAGTTTCTTGCCGTCCACGTTGTCGATCCACGCGGGAAGGCCGCGCTCCTTGAGCAGGGCGGTGTGCGTCGCGCGCTGTTGCGAGGTGACGAGCCTGTGCTTCTCGACGCCGGCCCAGATGTCGGTGCAGACGCCCCGACTCGTCCCGGTGCGGCCGGTCGTGTTTACGAGTAATTCGTCTCCCAGGGCGAGGTCGCCGAGCGTCGCCCGCTTGTCGCCTTTCCACACCCTCGTCCGGTGATCGACCGCGAACTCTTCACGGCCGAAGTCCGGAGGTCGAACGAACTCCTCCTTCTCGTTCTTTACCGGAGCATGCTGCTTCCCCACGAGGATCTTGCCCAGGTCGAGCCTCGACTCCTCGAGCCGAACTGTGAACGCGTCGCTCGCCAGTCGCGTGAATTCGTCCAAGATGACTGCGGCTTTGGTGAACGAGCCGCGATCATCCTGATGGAGATAAAAATGGCAGCGCGTCCCCGTCGGGACATCGGATAGGTCGGCCTCGGCATTGAGGTACATCACGCTGCCGTAAGGCGGCATCGTGAAATTCACGAGTTCGCCACTGAGATCCGCGCGGAATCGGCCCGAGCGACCGTGGTCGTCCACTTTGAGCAACTCGCCGGAAACCCGGTGATGCGAGTGAAAGGGCGGGAACTCGTTGGGCCTCGGTCGATACCAAGGCAGGTGCTCGTTGCCCGAATCGGTGCGGTAGGGGTAGAGGTTCGGGTCCACGTCGTCCGGCTTGAAGTCGGGCGCCTCGCTGTACAGGGTCTCGCCGAAGGCCATGTCGTTGACAGGCCAGGAGGGTTGGGCGAAGAGACGGATCACGCGGCCCTTGCGGAATCCTTCGAGTAGCAGGTCGGGCTCGATCACCCAGCGCACGCCGCCGTTCCCGTGGCCTCCCGGGACGCGCTCATATTTGAGGACCGTGGACCGCTTCCGGTCTACCGGCGGATTATAAGTGCGCAATTCCTCGTTGGCGACGACGGCGTCCACGGATCGATGTTCGGTGGCCCAGCGGGCCGGGTCGATGCCTTCATCCTTCATCAGCGCACGCAAGCCTTCCGGTTCGCCGAACAGCGTGACAGTGAGCTGCTTGCCCTCGACGCGGTCGATCCAGCCGGCCAGGCCTCGCGCTCTGAGGAAGGTATTATGCCGCTTCCTTTGCGCTTCAGCCACGAGCCGATGCGTCTCGACGCCGGCCCAGACGTCGGCACAGCGGCCGTCGCCGCGGAGGTTGACGAGGAGGGAATCTCCGACGGCGAGGTTCGTGATTTTCGCGGGCTTTTCATTCTTCCTGAGCCGACTGTATTGGTCTACCCGGAGTTCGCGGCTTCCCGAGGTCTCACGCCCGCCCGGAGGTGTCTGCAGGGTCACGACGAGCTTGCCTTCGCCAGCCTTGATCTCGTCGAGCCGATACGCGCTGCCATCCACGGAGAGCGCGGTAAACTCGTCCCGGATGGTTACGACCTTGGTGAACGCGCCTCGCTCGTCCTGATACATGGAGAAGTGCAGGAGTGTCCCGATCGGCACGTCGCGCAGGTCGGCCTCGGCATTGAGGTACAAAACCGTGCCGAAGGGAGGCATCGCGAAATCCACGAGCTGGCCGTTATCCATCCTGCGGAACTGCCCCGACCGATGGATGAAATCGGCCTCAAGCAGCACGCCGTCAACGACATGCTCAGAAAGGGGCGGGGGGAACTCGCCGGGCTTCAAGCGATACCAGGGCAGGTGCTCATTCGTCAGGTCGGTGCGGAATGGGACATTGGGATCGGTCTTCGCAGTCGCCTCGATCTGGCCCATCAAGGGCAGGAGGAGCAGCCAGGCCGTCATGCCACAATCTCCGAGATGGGGCGGAGGCTATCCACGAACCGTTCGGTCTCGACCCCCATCTTCTGCAACATGGTCAGCATGAGGTTGCTCAGCCGCGCCTTCTCGTCCCTGGGCTTGCCACAAAGGCTGAGCCACTCGTCGTAGTTGAGCTTGTAGTCGCCCCCGGGCTGGTTGTAGTCGATATGCTGGCCATGCTTCAGGCCGAGGCCGCGACCGCCGGCGAGCAGGATGGGGAGATTGCTGTTGGAGTGGCTGTGCCCGTAGCTCATGCCGCTTCCGAACAGGACCATCGTGCGATCCAGCAGCGGCTCCCCGCCGTCGAGCTCGGTCCGTAGTTTGTTCAGGAAATAGGCGAACTGCTGCATGAGGAAGGCGTCGCTCCTGGCCAGGCGCGCGAGCACCTCGGGGTCTCCGCCGTGGTGCGAGAGCTGGTGGCGCGATTGCGTGATGCCGATCTCGGGGATCGCGAGGCCGTTCCCCTCGCTGCCGTTCATGTAGGTGACCACGCGCGTCATGTCCGTGCGCAAAGCGAGGACGATGAGGTCGAACATGGTCCGGTAGTATTCGCCGGCCTGGTCCTTCGAGACATTTCGCTGATAGGGCGCGCCGTCAACCTTCGGCTTGGGCCGATCGAGCCACGCGTCGAGCCGCACGGTCCTCTGCTCGACATCGCGAACCGAGTGAAGGTATTCATCCAGTTTCGAACGGTCGTCCGTTCCAAGTTCGCGGCGAAGGGACTTCGCGTCATCGAGCACCGCGTCGAGCACGCTCCGGCGCCGGTTCAGGCCGAGCCGGCGAGCTGCGACGCCCCCGGCCTCCTCGCCGAAGAGGCGATTGAAGATGTGACGCGGATTGTCCTCCGCGGGCAGCGGCACGCCATCCCGCGAGAACGCCAGCGTGGTCGAGTTGTTCGGCTGCCCCGTCCCCGAGCTGATCGAGAGTTCCAGCGAAGCGAAGCGCGTGTGTGGCGACGCGACCTCCGCCATGAGCTGGTCGCACGAGATGGTGTTGTGATACTGCCGGGCGCTCTGGGCGTCGATCTTCGCCCCGGTGAGCCAGGTATCCGCGCACACGTGCGCCTGCCCGAGTCCGTTGGGGTGATGCAGTCCGCTGAACACCGTGAACTCGTCGCGGAGCTTTTCCAGGGGGCGCAGGGCCGGCGAGAGGTCAAACCCACGCCCCGGCTTCGTGACCTGCCAGGTCATCCCGTTGACGCCGTTGGGGATGTAGACGAACACGCTGCGACGCGGCTTGGCGGGCTCGGCAGCGAGGGACCTGAGCGGCGTCATCGCACCCAGCAAGGGCAGGGCCATCGTGGTGCCGAGGCCCCGGAGGAAGTGTCGCCGGGACAGGAGCCATCGCTGCGCAAGGACATTGTTCATGAGAATTCGCGTCCTCTGTCTTGGGCCGTCAGCGTTTCTGGAAGAGGTCGCTCAGCACGAGCGCCTCGATGAGCGTGGCCAGACCGTGGTCCTGCCCCTTGGCCTGCGTAGCGATGGTCGCGATCGATTTACGGTCGTCGATCGTCATGCCGCGTCGCAGCGCATACGTGGCCAGCTTGCCGGCGAGGGCGGTGGTGAACTTCTCAATATCCGCCACCATCAGGCCCTTCAGGCCGGCGGCATCCGCGAACGTGCGGCCGTCCGGAAGTTCGCCGCTGGCGTCGATCTTGGGATTGGCTCCCGAGCCGTCTCGTACGTCCTCCACGGTTCGCCAGCGACCGATCGCATCGTACTGGTCGAACGCCAGACCGAGCGGATCGATCTTGCGATGGCAACCCGCGCAGTTGGCCTCGGTTCGATGTGACTCGATCTTCGCACGTAGCGACGTCTTGGGCTCGTTGGGCGGCGTGGGCTTGATGGTGCCCACATTCGGCGGCGGGGGAGGCGGCGGGTTGCCGTAGATCGATTCCAGCACCCACTTGCCGCGATGCACCGGGCGATGACGCGTGCCGTCGGACGTGAGGCCGAGGATCGACGCCTGGGTGAGCAGCCCGCCGCGATGATCGCCCGGCTTCAGTTCGACGCGCCGCATGGTCTCGCCCTGCACGCCGGTTATGCCGTAGTGGAGGGCGAGGATCTCGTTGAGCATCGTCCAGTCGGAGTCGAGGAACTCGCGGAGGGGGAGGTTTCGGCTCAATATCTCCCCGAAGAACGAGGTGGTTTCCGCCACCATGCTCTTTTCGAGATATTCGTCATAGTCTGGATAAATCTTCTTGTCCGGCTCGAACATGCCCACCCGACGCAGTTGGAGCCACTGGCGGGGAAACGACTGGGCGAACGCCGAGACTCTCGGGTCACGCATCATTCGACGCACTTCCGCGCGCAGCGTGTCGGGCTCGTGGAGCTTGCCCTCGCGGGCGAGATCCCGAAGGCGGTCGTCCGGCATGGTGCCCCACAGGAAGTAGGACAAGCGCGAAGCAAGCTCCCAGTCGTTGAGGCGAGGAGACGGCGTGGCGGCGGATCCCTCCACCAGAAAAAGGAAGCTGTTGGAACAGAGCACCGCGAGCAGCGTTGTCTTGATCGACGCCTCAAAGCTGTCTCCCAGACCTCGCGAGCGTTCGAAGAGCGATACTAACCGATCCAATTCCGCGGCGTGCAACGGGCGGCGATAGGCCTTGATGGCAAACCGCGAGAGGATCTGGCGGGCATAGGCGGCGTCCTTCGTCGCGCCTTCTCCCGCGAAAAAGATGCCGCTATGTGCGGGCGGCGGCCACGAAGCCTGGAGCGGGCCTTCCCATTCCAACCAGTCGAGCAGGATCGTCGGCCAGATCGGTCTTGAGTCATCGTCCGTCAGCTTGATTTGCCAGGGTTGACGGGCTGCCATCCGGAAGAAGGGCCGGGTATTCAGCGGTCGCGAGGCGCGTTCTTCGGGGTTCGGGCCGGGCACGGCGTTGACGATTCGGATGAGGTGCGTGCCGGCCGGCAGGTGAGCCCGGAATTCCAGGGTCACGGGCCGATCCTCGGGCGCGTCGATGTCCTGCTCGAAAAGCGTGCGGCTGATGTCCGTGGCATAGATTCGCAATCTCGCGGCGCGCCCGCCTTTCGCACGCAGGCCGCTCAGCTTCACGCGAATGGCGTATTCCCCGGTGATCGGCACGTGGAGATCGCGGGCGTCCAGGGACCCGTTGTTGGGCACGATGTCCGCTCGCACCCTGTCGAGAAGGCCCCTCGTCGCCAGCTCCTGCGCGATGTCGCCTCGCACGCGAAGGTTCGCGGCCGTCCATCGTGTCGTCTCGGTCTTCGGCCGAGGTCCCAGCGCCAGGGCCTCATCAAGCACCGCCTCGGCCGCCGCGAGGTATTTTTCCACATGCGCCGGGGAAAGGGTAAGCACGGACCCGATTCGCTCGAATCCCTGCCAGTCCGGGTCTTCGGGCAGGCCGGCGGGATCGTTCGCGTCGTAGGTTATCCCGAGCAAGTCGCGGATGGTGTTACGATACTCCTCGCGAGACAGACGACGGAACGAGACCTTCTCGCCGGTCGCCGCCTGGCGCGCGGCCTCCGCGTCCGCGATCTGCGAGGAGATCCATTCGGCGACTCGGGCGACCTCATCCGCCTTCGGGCGCGGCTCCTTCGGAGGCGGCATTTCGCCGGCGTTGATGCGGTCCATGATCTCGGCCCATCGCCCCGCGGTCCGCGTCTCGGCGAAATCCCTTGCTAGGGTGTCCACCCGCAGGTCGCCCTTCTGCTTGGCCTCTCCGTGACATCGCACGCAGTGCTGATCGAGAAAGGGCTTCACCACCTCACTGAAATCCGCCGGACCGGAAATCCAGGCCTCCGCCGATCCGTGGCCAAGGAGCAGCACAAGCAGCGCGATCGTGACATCTTGAAGGCTCTTCGATCTCACGATTGTCGCCCTCGGCCTTATTTCCAGGTCAGCATCGCCCTGCCCGGCCTGATAAACCCACCGACGCCGCGTTAATCGGCCGATTAAGACTAACATGCGGAGGCAATCATCCACCATGCCATCCCGCCAGGGGCACGCAAGCGCCTCGCGATCCTGAATAAGGTAGCATCCTTCGCCGGTTTCTCATCGCGTGCCGACGAGAAATGTCCGACAACGGCGGTCGTTTTTCACCCGTGGACGCTACCGATCATGCGAGACATACGCATCGCCACAGCGCAGTTCGAGCACCGGGACAATGACAAGGAGTATAACCTGGGCCGGATACGCGATCTGACACGCCGCGCGGCCCTGGCCGGCGCCGAGATCGTCTGCTTTCATGAGTGCAGCGTCACCGCCTACACGTTTCTGCAGACGCTTTCTCGCGATGCGCTGGACGCCCTGGCCGAGGCCGTCCCCGACGGGCCGTCTGTGCAGTCATTGGTCGCGATCGCGAGGGACGCGGGCGTGGTGCTCATGGCCGGCTTGATCGAACGAGAGCCGGACGGCCGACTCTACAAGTGCTACGTAACGGTCGGCCCGGAGGGCTACATCACCAAGTTTCACAAGCTGCATCCATTCATCAGTCCTCACCTTACGGCGGGCCGGGGCTACCACGTCGTCGAGGTCTGCGGCGTTAAGGTGGGATTCCTGATTTGTTATGATAACAATCTGCCCGAGAACGTACGGGCGACGGCCCTGCTGGGAGCCGAGGTGGTCATCATGCCGCACGTGACCGGCTGCACAGCGTCGGTGATGCCGGGGCGTGGCACGGTGGATGCCGCGCTCTGGGACAATCGCGTCCGCGACCCGACCCGGCTCCGTCAGGAGTTTCAAGGGCCCAAAGGACGGGGCTGGCTCATGCGCTGGCTGCCGGCTCGGGCCTGGGAGAACGGCGTCTTCGTCGTATTCGCCAACAATATCGGCCGTGATCACGACAGCATCAAGCCCGGGCTCGCCATGATCCTCGACCCGACAGGCGAGGTCATCGTCGAGAGCCACGAACTCGGCGACGACGTGGTCGTGGGGCTGCTCACGGCCGACTCTCTCAAGGAGGCGCCCGGTCGCAGATACCTGCGCGCCCGTCGCCCCGAGTTGTACGGCAAGCTCGTCGAGCCCCACCCGCCCGGCCACGAGCCGGTCACGAGTCCGGGGTGGCGGCTCGCCTTCCGGCCAGACGAGCATCCGTAGCTCCTCGGGTCGAAGGCGCCGACGCTCTCCAGTTTCAAACGCTGGACTGAATCCGGCGAATACCGGATTCGGACAGGAATGATGCCTTGATCCCTCACTACGTGAGGCATTCAACTCACGGACTCACAGCATCTCCTCAGCTTTGGAAGGAGATTTGAAGAGCGTCGGGGCTGACGAAGGATTGCCTGAATCGGGCAACCTCGAGGCGAGCATCTTCATCCGTCCTTCATGAACGATCAGGTCGGCGAGACTACCGATGAACTTGTACGCTCCATCGGCGACTCCCAGCCATGATTGACCGATTCGATCCTGCCTATCATCGCCGAATCCCTAGCAAGTAAGCAACACTTACAACTATTCTCTCGAAATTCTGAGTCGCGGGAGACATTTGGCACTCGTTCGACGCCTAGTATATTTGGAAGCCGTATTGCAGCTGGTTCGATGGCCCGGTCTCCCCCCGGACTTTTAGGGTCGAACCCAGTTGTCTGGCTGCCTGGCAGGTCGCTTGGCTAACACGACGCCAACGGATGAGGGGCATCGCTTTTTCGGAAAATTAGGAATCGTCGCGGCCTCATCGGCCCGACGTGGGGTGGCGCTGCGAGCAGTGATCGCCTCGACGATATTGTCCGGCGCTGTAATCGCCGTGCTATCCGCCCTCAGGGTGCCATCGAAGCCGGCCCCGCCGCTGGGCGACGAGAGCGAGGTAATCGCTCCGGGAGTCTCCATGCTCGCGGGGCTCGGGCCATCGGTCGCCTACGCGATCGAGACCGATGACGGACTGGTCCTCGTGGATTCGGGCCTGGAGCCCGACGCGGGATTGTTGCTGACTGCTCTGGGCAAGCTCGGCCTGGGAAATAAGCCGATCCTGGCAGTCTTGCTCACTCACGCTCATGGCGACCACTGCGGAGGCGCGGCCCGCCTTCGCGCAATGTCCGTGGCCCGAATTTATGCGGGTCGCGGTGATGCTCAAGTCATACGCGACGGAGGATCGCGTGATGCCATCTTCAGCACTTTCGAAATGACCGGTCATGCGCCCCACCCGACCCCGATTGACGTCGAGCTCGTCGGCGGCGAAACCCTGAAGTTCGGAGGCGTCCGGGTCCGCGCTCTGGCCACGCCGGGTCACACTCCCGGAAGCGTTTGCTACCTGTTGGAAAAAGGCGGTCGGCGGATCCTATTCTCCGGAGATGTGA
The DNA here is from genome assembly GCA_028291545.1 of Planctomycetota bacterium. Taxonomy (GTDB): domain Bacteria; phylum Planctomycetota; class Planctomycetia; order Isosphaerales; family Isosphaeraceae; genus JAQGHR01. Next base: position 26,571 of record JAQGHR010000161.1, read on the forward strand.
TCTCCTCGCTCGTGGGCGAGCCGTCGCCCCACGCGCCAGGTCGCGAACCTCTTGGGACGTATTCTGCGTACCTCTCCACGCAATATCGCGGTGATGCCGCCACGTACCGCGATTCGCTTCGCGCACTTCGCGCCCTGCCGGCGCCAGACCTCGTTTTGCCGGGGCATCCGGGTTCGGATCCGACCCCGCAGTTTCCCGTACTAGCTCACGGGCGGTGGGAAGCGATGCTCGACAAGGGGATCGCCGAGATGGAAGCTCTGGTGAGCCACCGCGCCGCCGACAGCGCGGATTTCCTTGATGGTCACGCCAAGGAACTCCTGCCGGGACTTGACTATCTTGGCGACTTCCGGGGCCGAGCGGTCTTCTCCCTTCTGGCCTCGTCTCGGCTGGCAATTGTGAGTTCCCCTTCGGGGCCTGGACTCCTGGAGTTCGTCGCGGCGACCCGGAAGGGGCTGGGCCGTGCCCCGGTCGTGCCCTCCGCGATCCTGCTGACCTCCAGCCGTCCGGGCGAGATCGCGGGTCTTGGCGACTTCGCGTTGCAGTCCGACTCGGCCGTCGTAGGGCCGTCCTCGGCCGAGGCGGCCATCCGCACGGCCTGCGGTCCGAAGGTCAAGTTCGTCGTGTCCGATCAACTCGCACAGCTAGGGTGGTTGCCCGCTGAGGCCATTCCGCTGAGGGGCCGGGGGGTGGCCCCGTGTGCCTACCAGATCGTCTGGGCCGGCAAGTCCGTCCTGTTCACGGGAAACATCCCGATCATCTACGATGGACCGGCACTCGCCGACCTCACCGCCGACCTGACTCGCGACCGAGATGCCGCGATCGAATACCTCCTGTCGATCGCCTCGCTGGAGAAGCTGAAGCCGGATCTATGGCTCCCTGCCATTCCATCGAACGGCCAGAATGCCAATCTCTATGGCCGCGAGTGGACGGAACTGATCGAGAACAACTACCGATTCGGCGCCACGGGGCTCGCCCCCTGATGCCAGCCCGATTGCGGCGCGTCGAGTCGAAATCCCGTCTTTCCTCCCGGTCCCAAACTTACGGCGGAGCCCCCTGACGATGCGCAACGTATGCCGCGTTCTCCTGGCGGGCGTCGCGTGCCTGCTCGTCGCCGCGGTCGCCACGGGCGGGTTCATGTGGTCGGTCGGCCGCTCCCCCTCCACGCGGCTCCGGCCGCAGCCGTCACGGCCCCGGCCAAGCCCTGTCGTTCAGGCGGCCAAGAAGGCGGAGCTTCCCGCCGATGATCCGATCGAGTGGCCGCTGGAGGATGGCGGTGTGAGCCTGGCCAATCTCTTCACCGGCCCGCTTGGCGATGGACGATCGCTCTCGACTCTTCGCGAGGCAATCCGGGTGCGTGGACCGCTTGCGGAGGCGCTCATGCGGTCGCGGCTGGACCTTCTCCATCTGGACGGGCATTCGAGCACCGACCACGTCATCCAAGGGATTCAGATCCGCAACAGCCTGGCCCTTCTCGCCCTGTACGACGGCCGGCTCGAAGACGCCGACAAGGGCTTCGCCGAAGCGTTGGCCTGGGCCGAGAAAGCCGATACGAGTCCGGCCAAGCGCACCGATCTACTGCTCCTGCGGGGCGTCGTCGCCCTGAGGAGGGGCGAACGGGACAACTGCGTGGCGTGCGTCGGTCCGTCCTCCTGCATCTTCCCGATCTTGCCCGAAGCGGCCCACACGCAGCAGCGAGGCTCGCGTGATGCTGTCGCCTTGTTCACGGCCTGCCTGGAGCGCCGGCCCGAGGATCTGAGGGCGAGGTGGCTTCTGAACCTCGCCTACATGACCCTCGGCGAGTATCCCGACAAGGTTCCTGCGCGTTACCTCGTACCGTTGGACGGTTTCCGCTCGAAGCTGGACGTGGGCCGATCCGTCAACGTGGCCAATTCCGCCGGACTCAACACCCGCGGGCCGAACCTTGCTGGCGGGAGTGTGTTCGACGACTTCACCGGTGATGGCTTGCCCGACCTCTTGACCACGTCGCTCGACATCGACCGCGGCGCGTCGCTGTTCGTCAATCGCGGGGACGGGACGTTCGAGGACCGGTCCGCCGCGGCCGGTCTGTCGGATCAAGTCTACGCCCTGAACGTGACTCGAACGGACTACGACAACGACGGAGACCTCGACGCCCTGCTGCTTCGCGGAGGCTGGGAGCGCCCGATGCGAATGTCCCTGCTTCGCAATCGCGGGGACGGCACCTTCGAGGACGTGACCCTGGCCGCCGGCCTGGACGAGCCGATCACATGCGAGTCGGCGGCCTGGGGCGATTTCGACGGCGACGGCCTGGTGGACGTTTTCACGTGCGGCGAGTACCTCCTCCCTTCGGGCCAGTCCGCCGCATCCGGCCCCGATCCCCGCAACCGCTGTCGTCTCTATCGCAACCGGGGCGATGGCACCTTTGAGGATGTAGCCTCACGCGCCGGCGTGGAAAACATGCGGTGTGCCAAGGGTTCGGCGTGGGGCGATTACGATGGAGACGGCCGGATCGACCTCTATGTTTCCAACATGAGCGGTCCAAGCCGGCTCTATCACAACGAAGGGGACGGTACATTCCGCGACGTGGCCCCCGACCTGGGCGTCACTGGAGCCGAGGCGAGCTTCGCGGTCTGATTCTGGGACTACGACAACGATGGCCGCCCCGACATCTACGTCAACGAGAATCTGGCCTCGACCTCCCAGATCATCGCTACGGCCCTCGGGAAGACGGTCTCGCGGCCGAGCCGCCCGCGGATCTATAAGAACCTCGGCCCGGGTGGTTTTCGCGAGGTAAGCAAGGAACTCGGCCTGGACCGGCCGATGACGCCGATGGGCTGCAACTTCGGCGACATCGACAACGACGGATTCCTGGACGTCTTCCTCGGGACCGGAGGGATGTCGTACGAAGACCTCATCCCCGACTTGCTGTTCAAGAACGTCGGCGGATTGCGATTCGAGGATGTCACCATGTCCTCCGGGACCGGCCATCTCCAGAAGGGGCACGGCGTGTCGTTCGCCGACTTCGACTTCGACTTCGACGGCGATGGCGCGCTGGACTTCTTCGTCGAGAACGGCGGGGCCGCGCCGGGCGACCAATCGCACAACGCCTTGTTCAAGAACCCCGGACACAAGCGACACTGGCTCGACGTTAAGCTTGTGGGAACGAGGACCAACCGCTCGGCCCTGGGTGCCAAGCTTCGCGCCGTCGTCACAGGCGCAGACGGCAAGGCACGGACGATTCATCGCACGATCGGGGACAATTCCAGCTTCGGTGGCAACAGTCTGGTCGAACACCTCGGCCTGGCCGATTCCACCCGAGTGGACTTGCTGGAGGTGACCTGGCCGATCGGCCCGATGATTCAGGAGTTCCGCGATCTGACTGTCGACCGCAGCATCGTGATCACCGAGGGCTCCGCGAACATTGCGGCGATTCCGAAACGGAAATAACGTGGAAGGCTGTATACCGATGCGGCCGCTCGTTTGGCGAGGTGAGCTGTGCGCGAGTCGCTACTCGTCGTCCGATGCATCTGACCGGGACGTCGACGGTCGCTCTTGGAGAGCGATTTACAAGTATTAATAAAAGTCATAGTTCGGCCTGCGATAGAACGATGGACCAGATCCTCAAACAAATTCCGCGGACACCGCGCCTGGCCCATGCCCCGGTCGGCGTCTCATCGCGATCGCGGACCGTTCTCGTCGTGGGCGCGGGTGTCAGCGGCCTGACGACTGCGTTGTGCCTGGGACGCAGGGGCTTCACCACCGTTGTGCTCGCAGACCGATTCTCGCCCCACGTCACATCGAACGTAGCGGGGGCCTTGTGGGAGTGGCCTCCCGCCGTTTGCGGTCATCAATTCGATCAGGCCTCACTGGAGAGATCGAAGGCCTGGTGTGAGACGTCTTACGCCATTTTCTCGGAACTCTCGCTCGATCCGGCCACGGGTGTCCACCTTCGGCCGGTGACGTTTTATTTTTCTCAGCCGATAGGCGAGACACCGCGGGCACTCTCCAAGATGGAGGAACTCCGGGTCCGGGTCGCGAATTTTCGGCATGACCGTGCCCTGATCGCGGAGAACGAGATCAACCCGGCCCTTGGGTTACGCGACGCGTACTCGTACCTCGCACCGATGGTCGATACGGATACCTACATGCATTGGCTGATGAGCCAGGCCCTCGACGTCGGGTGCCGTTTCGTCGAGCGTAAAATCACGGGGGCACTTCGCGAGCAAGAGGCGGACCTGCGGAGAGAATTTGACGCGCGGACGATCGTGAACTGTTCGGGGCTCGGGGCTGCCGAGCTAGCGGAGGACGAGGTCCGACCCCTGCGGGGCGCACTCGTCAGGGTCCGCAACGATGGGCGAACCACGCCCCGAATCACCCAGGCACACTGCATCTCGCACACCGCCGGCGACGGCGAGGAAGGATTCATTTTCATCCTCCCCCGAGGGGATGAGAGGCTGGTCCTCGGTGGTTTTGCCGAGCTAAACCAGTCAGGCCTCGATATCGGCCTTCACAACCACGAGCCCGTCCGCGCGATGTATCGTCGCTGCGTCGAGTTCCTGCCGGCCCTCCAACACGCGGTGATCGACGCCGACGAGCCTGTCAGAGTGGGACTGCGACCCTTCCGCAAGGCAAACGTCCGCCTTGAGCAGGAGCCGAACACGCGCATCATCCACAATTACGGCCATGGCGGATCGGGCGTCTCGTTCTCCTGGGGCACCTCTCTCGAGGCCACCGAGCTGGTCGAGGCCCTGGTGGCGGCGGGAATCCGAATCCGCCAAAGGACGAGGGGATGGCTCAAACGGTACGAGACATGCTCCACGATCCGGGAATTGCTGACCTGGCCGGAGAATACCCGGAGTTCTCGCCCTGTGATTGATCGCTGGCTGGGCAACCCACCCCCTCGCGGGATCAGCGATGCCGTTGCTACGGGACGACGCGCCAGGAGACAAACTGTCCTCCGCGGGGGAGTCCAAGACATCTTGTCGCGGTCGAACGCCGATGGGGGTGACACCCTACCCGAATCCACAATGCGGCGATACAAGACGACTCGGCCAAACGGTTTGGTCGACTACGTCGCCGTCGAATGAGTGCCGGAGACTGCTCGGGCACGCGACTTGTATCGGTCCGGAACCTCGGCCGGCTGGCGCCGCGTGGGTATTCCAAGTCTTGTGCCGGTCTGAATGCAAAGCGTTTGTGGGTAATCCCTGTGCACCCGGAGGTGCATGATGATTTGTCCTCACGAAGTCGACCTGGAGCCTGTCCCCCCGCGTACTGCGGGGTGCGAGGAATGCCTGAAGCTGGGAACGCCCTGGGTCCATCTCCGCCTCTGCCTGACTTGCGGCCACGTCGGCTGCTGCGACAGTTCGCCTGGCCGGCACGCCACCCGCCACTTCCACAACACGACTCATCCGGTGGTCGCCTCGTTCGAGCCTGGTGAGCGGTGGGCCTGGTGCTACATCGATCGAGCGGAGCTGGACGTTCCTCCCGCGTCTGCACAGTATCTGCGTTAGTCCGGCGGGGTCTTGTCCCGCGAGGGTTACCAGAGATGGACGAGAATAACCTGGAAGCGATCGCCTTGCCCACTCTTGACGAAGCCCGGTTGGCCTCGTTGGGCAACTGCCCATTGACGAAGCTCAGGCAGTACCGCGACGGCGAGTCGATCTTTGAGGCCGGGGACCGCGAGTGTAAATTCGACGTCGTCAAGTCCGGCGATGTTGAGATTCGTGACGAATCGGGGGAGACTCCGAAAACGATCGTTGTCCTTCACCCCGGTCAGTTCACCGGAGACATCGCGCAACTGACCGGCGGCCCGGCGCTGGTCAGCGGCGTTGCACGAGGGAATTGCGAGGTTTATGAAGTCTCGCAACCCGCCTTGCGCAATCTCTTGAACCAACACCTGGACATGGCCGATTTGATCCTGCGCGCATTCATCGCACGCTGGCGCTACCTGCGACAGCCGGGACGATTCACGGGTCTCCGCGTGATCGGTCGGCAAGACTCGCCGGATACGCTCAGAGTTCGTAATTTTTTGGACAAGAATGGGGTCCCGTTCACCTGGTTGAACCTGGATACCAATCCGCAGGCGACGCAACTGCTGTCCCGACTCGGTGTTGGCGAAGGATCCTCGCCGGTGGTCGCCTGGGGCTGCAAGGTGGTCATGCGCAATCCCACGAACCGCGAGCTGGCCGAAGCCCTCGGCCTCCGTCAACCTCTGGAGCAGAGGGTCTACGATCTAGCCGTGGTCGGGGCCGGGCCGGCCGGGCTTGCGGCGGCGGTCTACGGCGCCTCGGAGGGGCTGAACACGGTGGTCCTTGAGCGTACGGCTCCCGGTGGCCAGGCCGGTCGAAGCATGCGGATCGAGAATTACCTGGGCTTCCCGACCGGCATCACGGGTGCCGACCTGGCGGAGCGTGCGGTGGTTCAGGCCTACAAGTTCGGGGCGTGCGTGTCCGTCGCCACACTGGTCCAGGGCCTCTCTTTCGACGACGGTCGTGCAGTGCTTCACCTCGACGGAGGCGAGACGGTCGCGTCCAGGTCCCTCTTGATCGCGTCCGGGGCCGACTACCGCCGGTTGGGTGTCGAGGGATGCGAGCCGTTTGAGGGGCGAGGTGTCTACTACGCCGCGACCCCGATTGAGGCTCAGATGTGCCGGGGATCTGACGTCATCGTCGTCGGCGGTGGGAATTCCGCCGGTCAGGCCGCCGTCTACCTCGCCGGCCAGACTCGCAAAGTCTACCTCATCATCCGCGGCGACGACCTGTACAAGGACATGTCGACGTATCTGGCTCGGCGGGTCGAGGAGACCCCTAACATCGAGGTGTTGCGCAATACCGAGGTGCGGCGAATTTCCGGCGATGGGCACATCGGCGAAGTCGAGGTCGTCAACAACAAGACCGGAGAAGTGCGAACGATCAAGACCCAGGCGCTCTTCAGCTTCATCGGGGCGGCACCCCGGACCGACTGGCTCCCTCCCGAGGTTGAACGCGACGACGAGGGATTCGTACGGACCGGCCCCTGCCTGGCGAATTCCCAGCACTGGACCGTGCCTCGGCCGCCGTCATTGCTGGAGACCAGTCACGCCGGTGTGTTCGCCGCCGGAGACGTCCGGTCCGGATCCGTCAAGCGCGTCGCCTCGGCCGTCGGCGAGGGAGCGATGGCGGTACAGTTCGTTCATCAGTATTTGAAGCAGGCATGACCCGGCGCAGTCGTCGGCCCGAGCGAAGCGTGTGAACCCGGCCATCGAGGGTCCGAGGAGCGAACCGCCGACGGGGACGGTCGGCTACAAGATAATCTCGCTGTGAGGTCTCCTCTTCGAGGATCAACACAGCCAGGAGGCCACCAATGCGACGTAGCAATGGCCGGAGAACACGCGCTGCTGGATCCGTGGTGTCGTCCCGGGTGTTCGCGGATTCACGGCGAATCCATGAGCCGGTCACACCTGAAGCGAGGACTGCGCCGGGAAGGGACGGCCGATCTCGTCATCTTGGACTTGCGTGGGTCCGCGACCTGGGCCGAGCGATCAAGGCGTCCTTATCGGGAACTGGGGCGCCGCGATTTGTTCGGGCTCGGGAAGGTCATGCGGTGTCACGAGGGTCGGTCGTGACTTACTCCCAGCGCAATGGTTTTACGTCACAGGCCTGGACGTGAGCGATGGCGTGCTGTGTTCGTCGACGTCGACACGTCTGGGCACGTCCCATCGGCTGGAATGGGAAGCAATAGTTCCTCACGAAAAATCTCAATTCGATCGGGGGCCTCGATCCCGAGGCGGACCTGGTTGCCCCGGGTGCCCACGATCGTGACGCGGATGTTGCCGTCGATGACGATCGTTTCGTTCAGCTTTCGGCTCAAAACAAGCATCGTTAGCGACTCCCTGGTTGGTGTTGAGAGAGATTCGTCTCATCCCACGATTGTGGCTGTTCTCTGATCCGAATTGACGAGATCGTCCCCGTCGCTGCCCGATCGAGCCCGACCACAGGGCGGATCGTGTTGCCCGTAACATCGATCAAATTGATGACCTGTTGCACGCCCTCGACATCCGCGACGACGGCCTGAGCCATCTGCTTCAGGTAATATGAGGGAAGGCGGCCTCGTAGCCACGCAACCCTGCCGCTGACCTCGCAAGAGACGTCGCGCAGGGCAAGGTAGCCGCTGCGCCGAAGCCGGCCCTCGGCCTCGGGACCGAGGCAGTCCCGACGATTCGGGATGGCGACCGATGGAATTTCGCATTCAAGGGCTGGACTTGCGGAATCAATCACGTTGCCGACTCCATGGCGCATCGTGATGGGCGGTCCACCATCGGTGCCTCGGATGCGGCGGTCATGACCGCAAAGAATACAGCACCGGAACGCGAAGCGTCCCGGTCGTCCGGTCATCGGACGAGGGTGCAAGGCGCAAAGGAAAAGCCCCGACCAAGCGATGACTCGCACAGCGGGGCTTCCATAGCCGAGGTCGATTGCCCTACGCGAGCACCGATGTCGTGATCATAATCCAAGCGTCGAAGCACGTCAAGCCTCTGAAAGAGAATTATACGCTTGGAGTTCAGAGAGCCATGAGATTGGTCGCGACCGGTGGCGTATCTCCTTGCCCCGAAGGGGCAAGACACGAGCAAACGGTTCCTCCCCGATCTCCGATCTCACTTTTCGGGCAGCGTTGAAAATCCTGTGGGCAAGCCAGGCCAGTCCCGCGTACCATCGCACGACAAGTTCGTGAAGGGCGACATCGCCGAGTACGCGAAGCCCAGGTCACCCATCCGTGTTGAGTGAGGCTTCGACTCTCGATAGGTTCAATCAGTCGACCGAGAGGCACCCCGAGATTGACCCTTGCGGCACGACGCGTACGACCGGCGCAATCGGCGAATCAGGTACCGATATCGACTGAAGTGGGATTCTCTTCGAGTACGAAACTAGGGGAAGAGCGCGACTCATCGTGGAGCCGCTTGATTAAGTTAAATGTACGACTGTAGAATCTTGCAATCGGTCATTGCAGCACAAGTGACCGGATTCCCGCCAGCCTCGTCGTCTAGGAGGCGGCAGGACCGTCAGTTTAGCAAGGCGATCGAAGCCGATTTTGAGGCGTTTCACTGATGATTGGACGACCAGGACGGGTCGGACGTCGCGTTCGCACCGCAAGGTTCACGCCACGCGCAGAAAATTTAGAGGACCGATGCCTCCTGGCTGGTCCTGTCCTGGACGCGATCGCGCCAGCCTCGGTACCGGCGGGGAAATCGCTCATCATCCCGGTCACAGCTAGCGATGCTGACGGAGATTCCCTCACCTACTCCGCGAGCAGCGGGGGAGCCGCGGTGCAGGTGACGCTCCACACCGGAAACCCGTTTCTGAAGATCTCGGCGGCCGGTTATGGCGACATGATCTTCGAGTTGTTCCAGGACGTCGCGCCGAACGCTGTCAGCAAGATCGTCGGTCTGGTTAACTCAGGCTTCTACAACGGCCTGACCTTTCACCGGATCGCGCCGAATTTCGTCATCCAAGGGGGAGACCCCAACGGAAATGGATCCGGCGGGCCCGGCTTTCAATTCGATGACGAATTGAGCCGCGAGGCCCTATTCAGTGGCGATGGCCAGCTCGCCATGGCAAACTCCGGGCCCGACACGAACGGGTCTCAGTTCTTCGTGACGAACGGTCCCCAGCGGTTCCTCGACCTTCGTTACACGCTGTTCGGCCAGCTCGTCCGAGGATTCGATGTTGAGCGTGCAATCAATGCCGCACCGAACTCCGGCGCACCGAACAATACGGCGACGCCACCTGTCACCATTACCAACGCCGCCATCATCCAGAACACCACAGACGCCGTACTCACCCTGGATGCGGGTGCGTCGGGCTCAGCCCCGATCACGGTGCAGGTGGACGACGGACATGGAGGGATCGTCTCCCAGACGTTCCAGGCGACGGTCGTCGCGGACACAGTTGACGATCCTCCGTTCCTCGGTCCTGTCGGGAATCAGTCGACGACCACGAATACGGCGATCACGATCGCTCTGACCTCGATCGACATCCAGAATCGCGCCGTCTCCTACGCGGCCGCGATCACCGATAGCGTTAAGAACGCGACATTCTCCGTCTCGGGGAACCTGCTCACGGTCACGCCGAACAAGGACTTCCGGGGCGTCGTTCACCTGATCACCGGCGTCCAGCGCGCGAATGGGGGAAGTTCCTTCGATTCCCAGAAGTTCACGCTCACCGTCAGCGATCAGGTGCTCTCGTTACAGGCTGTGAATCTGACCGGGGTGGCGGGCTCGACCCTCGGAGATGGCACGAAGGTCAAGGTCGGTTCATTCAGTCCCTCATTCTCGGCCCCTTCGACGAGTTTCTCGGCGACGATCGATTGGGGTGACGGGAAATCCGCGACTTCGGGCACGATTCTGCCGAACGGGAGCGGCGGATTCGACGTTTTCGGCACGAAGGCCTACAGCCGATTCGGTTCGTATCCCGTGAGCGTGACGGTCCGGGACACTCACGCCGGTGTCAATCAGGTTGCGATCGCCACAGCGACCATCTCGGATGCCCCGCTTGCGGTGTCATCCACTGCACCATCGATCGCCTCACCCGACGTCTCCGGCGTGCTCGCGACCGTCTCCAGCGGCAACCCCTTCGAACTCCTGGGTGATTTGTCGGCCACGATTGACTGGGGCGATGGCTCATCCTCCTCAGGGAATATCATCGCGCAAGGTGGTGGCTTCGCGATCTCAGGCAAGCGGACCTACGCCGTTGCGGGTGATTATTCGGTGAGAGTTACGGTATCAACCCGGGGTGGGCAATCCTCGTCGAGCCAGCAAATCGTCGCGGTCCCCAACATCCCACCGGTGTTTCAGGGCGTGCCCTCCTCAATTTCGGTGAATGAAGGCGGAGCCATCGATTTCCCCGTGGTTGCCTCGACGCCGTTTCTGGGTGAAGTGGTGACGTATCGTCTCGCGGATGGGGCTCCGGCCGGTGCGACCATCGACCCGGCGACGGGGCACTTCAGGTGGGTTCCTGCCGTGGCCGCGAGCTACAACCTGGCGATCGTCGCGACGGCGAGCGGTCCCGCGAACAACGCAACCTCCGTGGCATTTTCGATCGCTGTGATCAATGTACCCCCCGTACTGTCCCTCGGCGAGGACCGGTCGATCCTCGCGGGTGGACTCCTTGAGACTACGGGTCGTTTCTCCGACCCAGGCTCAGAGACCTGGTCCGGGACGGTTGACTACGGGGACGGCTCGGGCACGGCTCCGGTGTCTCTGAACGCGGACAAGACCATCCCGTTATCCCATCGCTTCCTCACGGCCGGAGACTTCACGGTCACGGTCAAGGTGACGGATTCCAGTGGCGGTTCTGGTTCGTCGGTTTTCCTCGTCCATGTGGCCGCACCGCTCGTCGTCATCCAGTCCCCCCCGAAGTTTGTGGGGAAGAAAGGCATCGTGTCGAGCGTGGTCGTGCATTTCAGCGGGCCGATCGACAAGGTAAGCGCGATGACCATGAGCAATTATCGCCTGGTGTCGACCGGTCGAGATCGCACATACGGCAGCCGGGGCAGCACGATCACGCTCTTCCGCTCGGCCTCCTATGATACGACCTCGAACACGGTGACGCTGACACCCCGCGGGAAGCTGTCGCTGAAGAAGACGCTACAGTTTCAGATGAGCGGATTGAAGGACACGCGTGGACGCTTGATCGACGCAACACGAAGCGGGAAATCGGGCGGGACTTTCATGGCTCTGGTCGCGAAGAAAGACATCACTGCCTGAATGCGTCCTCACTTGAGCGTTCCCTTCAATTCGGGCTGCCTGGTCGCTTCGAATCCGACATTCTGCCGAGAATCGTAGAGCACATCATCACCGGAAAACCTCAAGCGGAGGGTGATGGTAAACGGGGTCTCGTAGAAGCAAAGCTTGGCCGCAAACGTGTCGTCCCCGGTCCACGCATAGCTTGCCGACGCCGGTTGCGCGGGGAGCGATCCCCAGGCCGCTCGACCGTTTTGCCATGAACCGCGACCGCACGTGATGCGTCGCTCCTCTCCGTCGATTCGCGCGATGAGCGTCAGCGCGCCATCTTTTCCGTCGGGATCGAGCGAGATCGCTTCCAGCTTGCCTGGATTCGCGGGAAACACGAACGTCTTGCCGGACACCTTGGCCGGTGGGCCCGAGCCTTCCTGAGGACGCAGGGACAGATTTTTCAGCGTATGCTGGAGCGTCTTGCATGCCTCCTCGTCGGGGGCCTGCAACGACGGCTTCATGGCCGGCAGGAGTTTGTCCCAGACCAGGTTCAGGACGGACTGCATGTCTTTCACGCCGCTTGTGATCACGATCACCGCATCCTGTTCGGGCAACACGATGCAGTACTGGCCGAACGCGCCGTCGCCGCGGTAGGCGCCGTTGCGGCATTGCCAGAACTGGTAGCCGTAGCCCTGATCCCAATCACTTTTCGGATTGCTGCCATTCGAGGTCTGTCGCGAGGTCGCCTCAGTGACCCACGATTCCGGCAAAAGTTGCTTCCCCTGCCACTTCCCTTTCTGGAGATAGAGCTGACCAAAGCGCGCGATGTCCTCGGAGCGGACACTCAGGCCGAAACCCCCGGTCGTGACGCCCTGGGGGCTGTTCTCCCAGGTTGGATGTTCGATGCCCAATGGCGCAAACAGTCGGGGCTTCAGGTAATCGAGAACGGTCATTCCTGTGACCTTCTGGACGATGGCCGAGAGCATGTAGGTCGCCGAGGTGTTGTAGAGGAAATGGCTCCCGGGCTTGTGCGGGACGGCGTGCGCGAGAAACGTCCTGCTCCAGGATTGATCCGCCGTTCGTGGGGGTTCGGTCTGATGCCCCGTGGACATGCGGAGCAGGTCGCTGACCCTCATCGCCTTGAGGTTGTTGCTGGGCGAGGGCGGGGCATCTTCGGGAAAGAATTTCAGCACATCATCGTCAAGGCTCAGTTTTCCCTCGGAGATCGCCAGTCCCACGGCTGTCGAGGTGAAGCTCTTGCTCAACGAATAGAGGGAATGGGGAGCTTCCGGACCATATGGCGACCACCAGCCCTCCGCGACGACGTGGCCGTGCCGCAGGATCATGAGGCTGTTCATCGAGTCGATGGCCTTATCGGCCGTCTCGACGAACGCGAGCAGAGCCGAGGACGAGACCCCCTGTGCCTCGGGGCTGCTTCGCGGTAGAGAAGTCTCTCCCGCAATGATGGAGGAGCCCCAAGAAACCACCGTCGCGACGGCCAGGAGAAACTTCATGCAAGTGACCTCTCGAATTCGAGGGGATGAGGGATTGCCACGAGTGTCGGTGATCTGGATTGACCTCGCGGAGGTCACTTCGTCTCTCGCTTCCAGACGGAGAGCCCTACGAATGGCTCGTCCGCCGCAAACTTGGTGGGTCGAGCCGCATCCACCTGCATGTACGGGCGGCACACCGTCAGGGTGTCGCCCTTGATCGTGTAGATGCAACGCACGATCCGCTCCTTGCCGCCGACCATGTCGATCAGATCCAGTTGCTTGGGGTCCGTGGACGGATTGATTTTCAGCTTCGATTTTCTCGCAGCCGCGCCGGTGCTCAGGGACCAGTTGTCGTCGACGATTGTCAGCCGAAATGACTTGAGGCTCGCGTCGGGGGTCTTCTTGTCGCCGATCTGGATCGATTCGGCACGCCAGGTTCCCTGGAGCTTCTTGAGCTCATCCCTGGCGCCGTCGCCCTGGTCACCGTTCGGATGCGTGCCGAGGACGAGGACAATCGGCAGTAGAAATAAGTACATCGATTCTCTCCTTGATCGAGCGCGCCGAGGCCTGACCGGACGCAAGTATGAGGCGGATCATCCTCGATCCACTGTCAAGGTGCAATTGCTCAGAGGCGGCGCGTCTCGGTTCGAAAGTTGCCAGGCGCGTCCCGCTTGTTCGTGCGTCCTCGCTGCCTTATGCTCCACGGACTTGGTCCGCGGCCGAATACGGGTATCCCACCGGCACTTGAGGAGTAGACGTAGCATGAAACGTCGAGACTTTTTGCAGGCTGTCGGCGGAGCTGCCTTCGCCTTCCACATCGTCCCCCGTCATGTGCTCGGGAGGGGATTCACCCCTCCGAGCGAGAAGCTCAACATCGCGGGCATCGGCATCGGCGGGCAGGGCGGCGGCGTGATTCGGGAGATGGCCGGTGAGAACATCGTCGCGTTGTGCGACGTCGACTGGAAGAAGGCGTCGGGCACCTTCAAGGCGTTCCCGAAGGCCGAACAATATCGCGATTATCGTGTTCTACTCGACAAGCGGCGCGACATCGACGCCGTGATGATTGCGACGCCCGATCACATGCACGCACCGATCACCGTCGCGGCCCTCCGCGCAGGGAAGCATGTGTACGTCGAGAAACCCATGGCCCACTCGATCGAGGAGGCCCGCGTGATGACGCGAGTCGCCAAGGAGACGGGCCTGGTGACCCAGATGGGCAACAACGGGCATGCGGGGGACGGATTGCGACTGACCCGAGAGTGGCTCCAGGCCGGGGCGATCGGGCCGGTCCGCGAGATCCATTCCTGGTCGGATCGACCGGGGAAATGGTGGGCTCAGAACCACGATCGGCCGACGGAGATGCCACCCGTCCCGCCCGATCTGGACTGGAACCTCTGGATTGGTGCCGCACCCATGCGGCCCTACAACAAGCTCTATCATCCGCATGACTGGCGGGGATGGTTCGACTTTGGAACCGGGGCGCTCGGCGACATGGCCATCCATAACATGGACCCCGCGTTCTATGCCCTCGACCTCGGTGCGCCGACCGCCGTCGAGGCGAAAACCAGCGACCTGAAGCCGGAGTCGTATCCCTTATGGACCGTGCTCCGCTACGAGTTCGCCGCCCGGGGAGATCGGCCGGCGGTGACGCTTACCTGGTACGACGGCGGGAAAATGCCGCCGAAACCCAAGGATCTCGCGGCCGACGCCACGCTGGCCGATAACGGGATCTACTTTGTTGGCGACAAAGGCACGATGATCTGCGGCGGCTGGTCCGGCCCACCGACCCTGCATCCCGAGAGCCTTCGCAAGGAATTCCAGCCACCAGCGCCGACGATCGCCCGGTCGATCGGACATCGCCCCGAGTGGATCAAGGCGTGCAAGGATCGCAAGCCGGAGGACGCCAGGGCGGGCTTCGACTATTCCGGTCCATTCACTGAGGCGCTCCTGGTGGGCAACCTGGCGCTAAGGCTTCAGAAGCGGATCGAGTGGGACGCGGCCGGGATGAAAGCCTCGAACGCCTCCGAGGCCGACGCCCTGATCCACAAGCATTACCGAGCGGGTTTTGGCATCGGGATCTGACCGACTACGCCCGCGAGGGTGCCGTCCCAATTTTGAGACGGCACCTTACCTTACCTCCTCAGGACAACCGATCGATCCATTCCGACGACGGCAGCACTTCGCTGAGGAGTTGCGCCTGGGCACAGAGAATCGACCGCTGAAGCTCCTCGGCCGTCACGTGACCGGCCGAGTTCGACAGAGGAAGCGTGCCGGTGGCGTCACTGAGGAACTCGGCCTTGAATCCCCTGTGGACGGCTTGCCGGGCGGTTGTATCGCAACACATATGCGTCATGTAGCCGGCGATCGTCACCGTGGTGATGCCGCGTTTCCGGAGCCAGTCCTCAAGTTGTGTGTTTGTGAACGCGCCCGGCAGGGTCTTTTCGACCAGCATGTCCCTCGGACGTCCTGCCACCTCGGGGTGAAGCTCCCATTCGTGGCTGCCCCTGCGAAAAATCGGCATCTCGGTGGCATGATGCTGGATGACGACCGTGGGTATGCGACCCTCGGCGGCGTCCATGACCCGCAAAATCGTCTGGAGGTGGCCGACCGGATGAGTGATCGGCAGGGCGCCGGTGAAGTATTCGTTTTGAACGTCGATCACGAGAAGTGCCCGGCTCATGATGTCCTCCGTCGTCCGTCCGTCAGAGGCAAGCTTCCGTCTCCTGGAAGCGTAAACTCTTCGAATTGTACAATCAACTCGGTGCGAGTGGTCTGCCGAGTACAAGAAGAGCGAGAGCCCGCTCGGATTCGACTCGCACAAACGATACGCCCGAAGGGGTTTTCTTGCTGATGAACCCGATCATCTTCGCCATGAGGCGGCCGTTCACCGTGATGGTCGCCGTGGTTGCCGTTGTCCTGACGAGCGGGCTCGCGCTCCAGCGGATGCCCGTCGACGTCTTTCCGAACCTGAACCTTCCCGTCGTCTACGTCGCCCAGCCCTACGGTGGTATGGATCCCGCGCAGATGGAGGGTCTACTCACGAACTACTACGAATACCACTTCCTCTACATCTCGGGCATTCACCACGTCGAGTCGAAGAACATCCAGGGCATGGCCCTGATGAAGCTCTATTTCCACCCCGGCACGAACATGGCGCAGGCGATGGCCGAGACAATCGGCTACGTCACCAGGTCCCGGGCGTTCATGCCGCCGGGCACCGTGTCTCCGTTCATCACGCGCTTCGACGCCGGGAGCGTGCCTGTCGGCTACCTGACTCTCTCGAGCGAAACGAAGAGCATCGGCGAGATCCAGGACCAGGCCCTCTTCAAGGTCCGACCGATGTTCGCCAGCCTCCCCGGCGTCTCGGCTCCGCCACCGTTCGGAGGCAGCCAGCGGACGGTCGTCGTCCGCGTCGACCCGGACAGGCTCCGCTCTTACAAGATGTCCCCCGACGAGGTGACGAAGGCCCTGACCTCGGGGAACGTGATCAGCCCCTCCGGTAATGTTCGGATCGGCGACGAGATGCCCATCGTCCCGGTCAACTCGCTCGTGAAGCAAGTGGACGAGCTGAAAACCATCCCCATCCGCCCGGGGGTGAGCCCGACCGTTTATTTACGCGATGTCGCCACGGTACAGGACGCGTCCGACATCACCACCGGCTACGCCCTGGTCAACGGACGGCGCGCCGTCTACATCCTCGTCACGAAGCGGGCGGATGCCTCAACGCTTTCGGTCGTGAAGAACGTGAAGGCGGCGCTGCCGTCCATGCAGGCCGTTTTGCCGGACGATATCAAGGTCAGCTTCGAGTTCGACCAGTCGCCCACCGTCACGAACGCGATCAAGACCCTCGCCACGGAAGGCGTGCTGGGGGCGATCCTGACGGGACTGATGGTGCTCGTGTTCCTCCGCGACTGGCGAAGCGTGGTCATTGTGGTCTTGAACATCCCGTTCGCCCTCTGCGGAGCCCTGGTCGCCCTCTGGCTGACCGGACAGACGATCAACCTGATGACGCTCGGCGGTCTCGCGCTGGCCATCGGCATCCTCGTGGACGAGGCGACGGTCGAGATCGAGAACATCCACGCGAAGATGGAGCACACCGAGAACATCCCGCGCGCGGTCCGGCAGGGAAACCTCGACACGGCCGTGCCGCGATTGCTGGCGATGATTTGCATCCTGGCCGTGTTCATCCCATCGTTCTTCATGCAAGGGGCGGCGCAGGCTCTCTTCGTTCCGCTCTCGCTCGCCGTCGGCTTCGCGATGGTCTGTTCCTACCTTCTGTCGAGTACCTTTGTGCCCGTTCTCTCGGTGTGGTTGCTCAAGCACCGTTCCGGAGGGCAGTTCGAGAGGCGGTCGCCTTTCGACGGTTTCCGCGATTCATACGGCCGTTTCCTCGGCTTGATCGTACGGCTACGTTGGCTCGTCGTTCCCGGCTATCTCGCCGCGTCCGTGCTCATCATTTACGGAGTTGGCCGGCAACTTGGGATGGAGATCTTTCCTCGGGTCGATGCCGGTCGGTTCCAGCTCCGCATCAAGGCGCCGGCCGGGACTCGAATTGAAAAGACCGAGCAAATTGCGAAGTCGGCCCTTGAGGCCGTCCGCAACGATGTTGGCGAGCAGGGTATCGAGATCTCGGTCGGCTACGTTGGCCTCGTCCCGTCGAGTTACCCGATCAATGCCATCTATCAGTGGACCGCCGGACCCGAAGAGGTGCTCCTCCGCGTGGCCCTCCACCACGACGCGGGAGTCGATGTCGAGGCATTGAAGCGGCGTTTGCGCGACAAGCTGACCGCCGAGATGCCGAACGTCCAGTTTTCCTTCGAGCCGGCCGATATCGTGAGCGACGTCATGAGCTTCGGTTCGCCGACCCCCGTCGAGGTCGCCATCAGCGGGCCGAACTACGCCGAAGTTCGGGCCCATGCTCTGAAGGTCAAGCAGGAACTGGCGAAGATCCCCTCGCTCCGCGACCTTCAGTACGGCCAGACCCTGGATTACCCCACCGTCAACGTGGATATCAACCGGGAGCGGGCCGGACTGAGCGGCGTCACGGTCGAGGAGGTCGCCCGCTCTCTCGTCACGGCGACCTCGTCCAGCCGCTTCGTCGTGCCAAATTACTGGCCCGACCCGAAGACGGGGATCGGATATCAGGTCCAGGTCGAGATCCCGATCCCCATGATGAGCACCGTGAAGCAGGTGGAGACAATCCCCGTCCAGCGTCCGGGCGGGCCGTCGCTGTTGCTGCGAGACGTCGCGAATGTGCGAAGGGATACGATGCCCGGCGAATACGACCGCTACAACATGAAACGGTCGATCAGCCTTACGGCGAACATCGCGGGCGAGGATCTGGGCCGAGTTGCGACCCGCGTCTCGGAGGCCATCGCTCGGGCCGGGGCACCGCCGAAAGGCATAAATGTGGACATTCGCGGGCAGATCGTCCCGATGAGGGAGATGCTTACCGGGCTGACCGTCGGTCTGGCGATGTCCATCGTGGTCATCCTGCTCGTGCTCACCGCGAATTTCCAATCGGTCAGGCTGGCGATCATCACGGTCTCGACGGCGCCGGCGGTCGTCGCCGGGGTGGTCCTGGCGCTCTGGCTCACCCGCACGACGGTGAACATCCAGTCGTTCACGGGGGCCATCATGGCCATCGGTGTGGCGGTGGCGAACGCGATCTTGCTCGTGACCTTCGCCGAGCGGCACCGCCGCGAGGACTCGGCCGCGGCAGCGGACGCCGCCGTCTTCGGGGCCAAGGGTCGGCTGAGGCCCATCCTCATGACGAGCTGTGCCATGACCGCCGGCATGGCCCCCCTGGCGCTGGGCCTGGGAGAAGCGGGGCAACAATCCGCGCCTCTCGGCCGGGCGGTCATCGGAGGGCTCGTCGCGGCCACACTCGCGACGCTCCTCGTTCTCCCTTCCGTCTTCGCCCTTGTTCAGGGCTGGACCGGCCGGGACTCGTCCTCGGTCGACCCAGACGACCCGGAGAGTCGATACTTCGACCCGCAGGACGGCAGCGAGACTCGGGCCTCCGCAAATGGGAGCTCGCCGAGTGTGGCAGGGATCGGAGCAGGGCAGGGGGGCCATGGCCCTGATGATCGGGCCATCGAAATCAGCCATTGAATGACAGAATCGCCTACGGTGGGGAGCGCTCACGATGCAGATCAATCGACATCTCAGGGGGCTAGGTCTCGCAGCCTTGGGAAGCATCGGCCTCCTGGGCGCGGGCTGTGAAAGGCCAACCGGCGAGTCGACGGCCAGGGCGGCGACGGCAGGATCACCCACGGTCGCACGCGTCAGCCTCGTTATCCCGGAACGGATGACCGTCAGGCGGACGACCGAGCAGCCCGGCCAGATCGAGGCCGTCGAGGTGACGCCGATGTATGCCAAGCTCGCCGGTTATGTCGGGAGCGTGTCGGTCGATATTGGCGACCGGGTGACGAAAGGCCAGGTGCTGGCGGAGCTTCGTGTCCCCGAGGTCGAGGCCGACCTCAAGCAGAAGCGGGCCATGGTCGAGGAGGCCCAGGCCGAGACAAAGCAGGCCGAGTCGATCGTCGATGTCGCGCGGGCGGGCGTCACGAGCGCTGAGGCGAAGGTCACCGAGATCCAGGCCGGAATCCGCAGGGCCGCGTCCGACGTCGCCCGCTGGAAAGCGGAGTATGCTCGCATCGAGCAGCTCTTTCGAGAGCGTGCCCAGACCGGGAGCCTGCTGGACGAGACGAAGAACAAGCTCGACGCGGCCGAGGCGACTGCGGAGGAAGTCAAGGCGAAGGTGAAATCCGCCGAGGCCGCGCTCGTCGAGGCCAGGAGCCTGGCCGCGAAAGCTCGCTCTGCGGTCGCGACCGCCGTCTCTCACGTCGGCGTCGCTCGGTTCGAGGCCGAGCGAGCCGCCGCGATTGCGGGTTACGCCAAGCTGGTCGCCCCCTACGACGGCGTGGTCATCCGTCGCAAGATCGATACCGGCCAGTTGACGACTCCCGGGACTTCGGGCGAGCCGCTGTTTGTGGTCGCCCGATCGGACATGGTCACGATCTCCGTCGGCGTCCCCGAGACGGAGGCCCCGTTCGTCGATGTCGGAGATACAGCGCTGGTCCGCCTCACGGCACTTGATGGACGGACCTTCGTAGGCAAGGTGACACGAACCGCCTGGGCACTCGACGAGGCGACGCGGACGCTTCGCACCGAGATCGACCTGCCCAGCAAGGACGACGTCCTCCGCCCCGGGCTCTACGCCTACACGACCATCATCGCGGAGGAACACAAAGCCGCCATGACCCTGCCCACGACCGCCGTCATCAAGGACGGTGGCAAGTCCTTCTGCGTCTCGGTTCTCGACAATCGGGCCAAGCGAAGGGAGATCAAGGTCGGGCTCACCGAAGGCAAACGCATCGAGGTTCTTTCGGGACTCAAGGACGGCGAGAAGGTCGTCGAGGCCGGCGCCGCCTCCCTCGTGGAAGGACAGGTGGTCGAGGTGATGACGCCGGTTGAGGGGACCGCGAAGCCGAAAAGTTAGCCCAGGCGATAGAATCGAAGCTGACGACAGCCCCAGCGATGTAGTCGTCTCATGCCAACCGGCCGGCAAGAACGAAAAACGGAATACGCCCGTGTCGGCGAGGCCATGGAGGGCCGAATGAAAACAAGAATCACGCGGCGGGTCGGGCTGCTCGGGCCGGCGGTTGCGATTCTCGCGCTCGGGGCTGACGGGCCTCCGACGGTGCCGCGAGCCTCGCCGCCGAGTCCTACACCTCGGATCTCCCGCGACACCCTGCCGAGCGCTCTCCCCGACGACGGGCGGCGGCCGATCATGGCGAATTCGGCCGCACCGCCCGTCATCGACCTCGGGACGCCTCTCATCCCCGGGCAGATGATCCAGCCGATCGACTTGCCCGGCGCTCTGCGGCTGGCGGGGGCTCGCGACCTGGATATCGCCATCGCCCGAGAGCGCGTGTGCCAGGCCGTCGCCGAGTTGCAGCAGGCCCAGGTTCAGTGGCTCCCGAGCCTGTATGTCGGTCCGAACTGGACTCGCCACGATGGCCAGGCACAGGTTGTCGAGGGCCGCGTCCGCACCATCAGCAAGAGTTCGCTGTTCATCGGCGGGACGGCCGCGGCCGGATCGAGCGTGTCCGGTCCTGTGCCGGCGGGCGGCCCCGCGCAGGTCTCGGGGCTCACCTCCATCTTGCGCATCTCGGACGCCATCTTCGAGCCGTTGGCGGCAAGGCAGATTCTCGACGCGCGCAAGGCCGGCATCCAGGTCGCGACCAACGACAGCCTGCTCGGCGTGGCCGAGGCCTACCTTGACCTGCAACGCGCCGCCGGACGGCTTGCCATCGCCCGCGAGGCCGCGACGAACGCGGAGACTCTATCGACTCTCACCGCCTCGTTCGCCAGCAGCGGGGCCGGGCTGGAGTCGGATCATCGTCGAAGCCTCGCCGAGCGGGACCGTCAGCGGAAGAATGTCGAGGCGGCGGTGGGCGAGCTGGAGGTCGCGTCGGCCGAACTCATCCTCCGCGTACGGCTCGACCCGAGGCTAGTCGTCGCACCCATCGAGCCCCCGGAAACGGTGCTCCGCCTTGTACCGGATGGCCGCACAATTGATGAGCTGATCACGACGGGTCTGACCAGCCGCCCCGAACTGGCCGAGGCCCAGGCACTCGTGAAGGCCACGCTCGTCCGACTGAAGCAGGCGAAGCTCCGGCCCCTGATCCCGAGCCTCGCCCTCCGCTATTCGGGCGGCGGATTCGGGGGCGGCCCTAACGGGTTCTTCGGCGACTTCAACGCGCGGAGCGACGCCGACGTGAACCTCTACTGGGAGGTACAAAACCTGGGCCTCGCCGACCGGTCGATCGCCCGGCAACGAGCCTCGCAGCAACGCACGGCGAACCTCCAGTTGATGAAAGTGCAAGACCGCGTCGCCTCGGACGTGGTCCGGGCCGAGAAGGAGCGGATTGCAACATCCAGGCAGATGGACCAGGCGGCCCAGGCCGTGCCCGAGGCCCAGGCATCGCTTACCCTCAACCTGACCAACATCCGCCGAGGGGCGGGCCTGCCCGGGGCCACTCGCCCGATCGAGGTTCTCCAGCCCATCCAGGCACTCGCACAGGCCCGAGCCGACTATCTCGACGCGGTCCTCGCATACAACCGTGCCCAATTCCGCCTCTATCGCGCCCTCGGCCAACCGCCGTTGCTGGCATCGTCTCCGACTCAGGCCGCACCGACGGCCGATACCAAAGTCCCTCAGACGTCCATCCGCCGATAAGGCACGTTCGATCGACCTCATACGCGTCGACTCTCCCAGCTTGGAACCCGTTCAACCTGTCTCCTGGGATAGGGTAAGGGGCTGACCATACGCCGGACTCCGTTGTACGATGAAGTCCAATCCATGAGGAGTCCGGACATGCGAGTCGCGGCACGAGTCTTCCTGTTGACAGCATTCACGGTCGTGATCGGTCAAGCTCTCGGGGTTAATGCGGCGCGTGCCCAGGGTCTCGGCTCCCTCGGGGGCTACGGCGGGTCGATGACCGAGATGGGCACCGGCCCCGGGATGTCGGGGACCGTGATCCCCTACGCCGGCAACTTTGGCGGCTTCATGCCCTACCGAATGAGCGGCGGCGGTGGAGATCTGTCGTTTCGGTCGCGAGGTACTCCTCCCACGAATTCGGCCCGTTCGTCGTTCGCTCTCTCCTCGATGTCGGCGGGGTCATCCTCCATGGCCGGAGGCATGGGCACGGGATTCGGCGCGAGGGCGAGCATGATCTCACCGCCCGGCACAATGGCCCCGCGCGGCCGCGGCATCGGCATGGGCGTGATGCCACCAAACCTCGGCTACCCGTTTCGCCAGCCACCGAGTCTCCTGTCACCCGCTTCGGCCGGCATGGGAATGGGGATGTGATCGCTTCATTGCCAGCCATCACACCGGGGGTATCGGTTCGGGGTCCTCAGAATTTTGATCCGGGAGCGAGCGTTGCGCTGGTGGTTGGAATGGTCCGCCGCTGGCCGCCGGGGGTTGGGGAGGAGGCGGGATCGCCTCCCTGGCTGGTGGGCGTGCGTTGATTTCGCAGCCGACGGCCCGCTCCAGGGCTGCGAGCGCCTTGCCTAGCTCCGCCTCCACCTGCACGATCTGGAGTTGCACCTGGAGAGTTTCTCGGAGGGCCGATTGCACCGTGGCGTAATCGACGTTCCCCTTGGCGTAGTCGCTGCGAGCATTGTCGAGCGACTGCCTGGCGCGGGGACGGAGGCTGTCGCGTAGCAGGGAAAGGACGTCCTGTTGCACCTTGGCCTGGACCATCAGCTCCTGGATCTCGCTGCCCGTCTCGTCCCGCTGAGCCTCATAGAGCCTGGCGTCGGCTAGAGTACGCTCCTGAGCCTCGCAAACGGCGGCTCGGTACTTCATCTGATTGACCGGTAGGTTGAAGGCGACGAACAGACCGACGTTCGGTACGCCGCTGGCCGTCGCGGGCGTGGTGGCGTTGGTCTTTTCCATCTGCATGTAGGAGAGCCCGAGCGTCAGGTTGGGATAAGCACGTTTTCGAGCGAGCTCGACGGCCTTCTCGTCGCGGGCGACGGCCGCGAGCCGACCTTGGAGTTCCGGCCGGGCTGCGATGGCGAGCTGCTGAAGCCGATCGAACTCGGCGGGGACGGCGGCGAACGAGAGGTCGGGCAGGGTGTGAAAATCGGTCCCGGGGCTGACGTGAAGCTGGCGGGCCAGGGCGGCGCGAGCCGAGGCGGCTCCGGCCTGATTCTCCGCACGATTGCGATCCAGCTCGCTGATAAGCGTCTCGGCCCGGAGCACGTCCTGCTGGCTGCCGCCGGTCGCGAGGCGCTGGCGCGCGATCTCGCGGAAGTCGTCGAGGATCGCGCGATTTTCCGCCAGGATCTCGTCGGCACGCTCGCTGGCATAGAGGCTGTAGTATGCCCGCTTCACGGCGGCAACCGTGTCGAGCTGCGCTGCGGCCAGCTCGGCCAGGGCGACCTGGACGTCTCGTTCAGCGACCTCGCCGCGCAGCCTCAGCGTCCCGACCCAGGGGAACTGCTGGGCGAGGGTGACGTTGTATGGGTTGTAGCCCATCAGCGAATATTGGGGGGCGACGGCTGGGATCGGAAAGATCGTGTTCGACAGGACCGGATCGTCCAGCGCCGTGACCTGGGGAAGCCGGTGCCTCAGCGATTGAACGTTGTGGTAGGCGGCCTGGACCGTGCGGTTCTCCGCCAAAGCGCGCCCAAGAAAGGTGTCGACCGGTTGGGGCCCCGCCAGGGACTGGAGGTCACCGCGTTCCAGGGTGGGGAAGGCCATCGCCTGTGCCGGATCGGAGGGCTCGTGGTACGCGGCCTGGCGTACCCCATCGTCGATCTTTGCCGTCGTACGTCGATCCGTTTGAGTGCAACCGATCACGCCTAACAGAATCGCCCCCCCCATCAGGGTGGGACACGCGCGTGGCATCATTGCCGGCCTCCCGGGTGGCGACCGCGTCGCGCATGCCGATGCGAAACCGGCAACGCCGAGCGAAGTGAGCCCGGTTGCCTTATCGGACGTCCTGGGGATCAGAGTTTGGCCGATTCTGCCGATTTTGACGAATCGCCGGAAGGAG
>JAQGHR010000006.1 GCA_028291545.1 Planctomycetota bacterium
ACTACAAGACCCGAAACGGCGCCCGGGTCGGCGACCAGTTCATGAGCCTGATCTACACCTGCCAGTTGAGCCAGGCCAACCGGTTCGACTACCTGACCCAGTTGCAACGGCACGCCGAGGCGGTTGCGGCGTGCCCCCAGCTCTGGATGCCGTGGAACTACCGCGACGCGCTGGCCTGAGCGTTGACGATACGGGTCGCGCGGTCCGAGTCGATCCCCTTTGACGAAGGCAACGACCGGAATGAAGACCATGCCCAAGCGCCCGCCCAGGCCCAAGAGAGCGGTCCCATCCCGAAAGCAATCCGGTCCTGCAGCCGAGCTGCGCCAGGCGCTGACCAGGCGAAAGAAAGCGGAGCTGGTGGATGTCCTGATGGAGCTGGCCGAGGCGGACCGTGGGTTCCTCCGGCAGCTCACCGCCCGGTTTGACGTGGCGACGGCCCCCGACGATCTGGTCGCCGCGACGCGCCAGGCGATCGCGGACGCGACCGACTTCGACGAGCGGGACATCAACCGGAACTTCGACTACGACGACCAATCCTACAGCGAGGTGAAACGAAACCTGGGCCGCTTGATCGGCTCGGGTCAATTGCGGCTGGCCATGCCGCTGGCGCTGGAGCTGATGAAGCGAGGAAGTTACCAGGTCGAGATGAGCGACGAAGGGCTGATGACCGGAGACATCGAGGATTGCTTGAACGTGGTCCTTGAGGCCCTCAGGAAGTGCGACTTGCCCGCGGCCGAGGTGATCGCCTGGTGCTCGGCGATGCTCGAGAACGACCGGATCGGCTTCATCGCCCGTGAGCCCCTTCAATCATTGCGAGATCACGTGCAGAGGACCGCGGCACGATAGCACGCCGCCAAAGTTACCGACCGTCAACGAGCCCCGGATCCTTCCGCTCTCGCCCAGCATTCACCCAGCGCCACCGAAAATCCGTCCACACCCGCCGTCCAACTTCCCAGCCCGGCACCGGCTGGATCACTTTTTGCACGCCTGCCGGAAGGACACAAACGAACTCAGAAAACCTACCCACCAGGTAGTTGACACGGCTTCGCCTCACGCATCCAATCAAGCAGCTTATTTCCCAAGCGTCGGTCTCAGTGGCTAAGGCGAGACATGGCAATCAACGCTCCGAACGCTGACGTTTTAGAGCAGTTCAAAGCGGACTTGAGAACTCGAGATTTGCGTCTTGTTGCATATGATTATGTTATATCAAGTGGCAGCAACATCCTGCACCGAGAGAACTTCCTCAAATTGAGGACTGTCGTTGCAGACCGATGGGAGCGGTGGGGCGTTCATGCCAACGATATCGTAATGGTAGGTTCAGGCAAATTGGGGTTCAGCCTGAACCCAGACCATCGCTATTCGGAGTTTCACGCCGACTCGGATTTCGACCTCGCCTTCCTTTCAGGCCGGTTGTTCGACCATTACTGGATAAGGGTCGATAGATACGTACGTCATTATGGGTATTGGGGGGACAGCCGACGGTTTTTCGAGTTCCTCACCATGGGTTGGATTCGGCCCGACCTCTTGCCACCAAGCGATTTTCAAGACCGAGGAGAATGGTGGCGGTTCTTCGGTGGCCTCTCCAACAGCGGAGTATGGCCGCAAGAAGATTCGAGCAGGCATTTACAAGTCTTGGGAATTCCTTGAATCGTATCACCTCGGGAATCTTGAGGCGTGCAGGTCCGAACTGGAGAACGGCAATGCCTGAGCCGGACGCACAGCAACCGAACCAGAACCAAGGGATTGCCACAGCGATTGGCACGGCTATTTCATTGACGTTATTTGGCGTCATTCATGCCCATAAATCGCAGCTTATGCCCGAGGGCGGCGCGGCGTCGGGTTGCCGAATGAAGCGACCCGATCCCCGAACCGAGCAAAGTGTCCAGGGCCGTTACGGAGATGCCGCGGGAGACCGTCGGGGCCTCGGCGACCGATAGTGCCGTGACTCCCCTCTTCGTCAGGGCCGCCGCGTAATCTCCCCCGGGTTGTCCATCTCGGTTGCCGTCGAGCTGGCGGCCCGAAGCGTCGATCAGTCCGGCCGCATTGATGGTGAGCCTCTGCGCCTGACCGCGCACCAGGCGGTTCTTCGGGGTCAGGGTAACCGTACGTGCCGTGGGATTGTACCCGGCCGACTTCAGCTTCGTGACGATGTCGTCCTTCGTGCCGAACTTCTTGTCGCGACCCGCCGAGACGAGTCGGTAGTTCAAGATCAACCGGGCTGCTGCTGCGTCGATGGCACCACTGAATGTGAGTACGATCGCGGTCGCCTTCTTCCGGCCGAGCTTGATCGTCTGGAGTTGACCGCTCAGCACGGTCACGGGGGGAGTGGTCTGAACGAGTAAGGTTCCGGGCCGATACGTGATGGTGTAGTCGGGGGAGGACGCGCCTGCGACCGTGATGGGATAAGGGCCGGCTACGCTGCCGGCCCTTGCCGTCGTGGTGAGCGATGCCGGGCTGCTCAGGCTCGCGGGCGTGTCCCCGTTGACGAAACCGCTGTAGGAGGCGGTCAAGGCGGGCAGGGGCGACCCGTCGGGCTGGATCTGGTCGTTCGCGGCGATGAGGAGCGGCGCGGGCGTGATGGTGAGCTTGCCATTCACGAACAGAATGGCGTAGTTGTCCGAACTCAGGCCGCCCGGATTGACCGGGTAGACGCCGACGTGATGGCTCGGGGCGGCCGTCGTGATGTAGTTCAGTGACCCGCCCAGGACGGTCGAATCCTGTCCGAGGACGAAGCCGTCGAACCTTGCGGTCAACGGTGGGTTGGCCTGCCCGTAGACCTTGGTGGAATCCCCGGCCGTGACCGTCAGGGGCGCCTTGGCGACGTTCACGCCGATCGGCGACGAGGTGCCCGGGGCGAACGCGACATCGCCGGCGTAGGCCGCCGTGATCGCGTGACTCCCCACCTTCAGGGTCGCGATCGGGGGGCTAGATGCCGTCCCGCCGACCAGGCTCACCGCGGCCCCGAGGTTCGCCCCGTCGATCGCGAACTGGATCGCCCCCGTCGGGATAGTGCCCGCGGGCGAAGGGCTGACCGTGGCGGTGAAGGTCATCGACTGGCCATAGGTCGAATTCGCGACGCTCGGCGAGACGACGATGTTTGGGATCGCCTCGAACACGGACAACGTGCCGGCCACGAAGGTGATGGCGTAGTCTGCGGAGGTGAGTCCCTTCGGCGTGACGGCGTAGCGCCCCGGCGGGCTGCTGCCGAGGGCCGCCGTGTCGAAAACTAGCGTCCCTCCCAGGGCCGAGGCGTCCTGGCCGAGGACGAAGCCGCCGAAGCTCGCCGTGAAGGTCGGGTTGGCCTGCCCCGAGAGCTTCACGCGGTCGTCCGCCGTGATCGTCAGGGGGGCGGCGGTAACAGCCAGCGTCCCGGTCCGATACGAGATCGCGTAGTTCGGCGAGGCCGCCCCCGAGGCGAGGATCGCGTACGTCCCGACTTGGCTGGCGGGGACGGCCGGGGTCGAGAGGGTGGGCGGCGAAGTCAAGCTCCCGGCAGTGTCGCCATTGACGAACCCGGCATAGGTTGCCGTCAACGGAGGATTCGCCGACCCGTAGGGCCGGGCCTTGTCGTCGGCAGTGATCAGCAGTGAGGCTGGCGTGACGTTGATCGAGCCGGCGCGATACGTGAGCACATAGTTCGTCGCCGATGCACCCGAAACCATGATTGCGTACGGCCCAACCGCGCTGGATGCGGTGGAAAGAGTGGTAAGCGTCGGGAGCGTCGTCAAGCTCGCCGGAGTCTCTCCATTGACGAAACCCGAGTAAGACGCGGTGAGCGCGGGGTTGCCAGCGCCATAGCGCTTGGACTTATCGTCGGCGGAGATCATGAGCGCGGCCTTGGCCACCGTTTGGGTCACGATCACCGAGGTGCTTGAGACGAAGGGCTCGTCACCGGAATAGACGGCCGTGATCTGATGATCGCCCGCGATGAGGGACGAGATCACGGGGCTCGACGCCGAGCCATTGACGAGCGTGACCGCCGCGCCGAAGATGCCGCCGTCAACCAGGAACTGGACGGTCCCGGCGGGGGTCGGAAGGCCAGCCGATCGGGCCGTCACATGGGCCGTGAAGCTGAGCGAATCGCCATACGTCGAGGGATTTTCGCTGGCACCAAGCGTCGTCGTGGTGGTGAGGAACTCGACGGAGACCTGAGCTTGGGCTTCGGCGGGCGTGGGCTGGCGATCGCCAACGTTGTCCGTCGCGACGCTGTAAAACGCGTAAGAGTGACCTCGCGCGACCGTGAAGGTGGTGGATGTGTCGGTCGTGTTCGTCAGGATGGCCGTCCACGCGCCGCCGTCGACCGAGAGGAAGATGTCGTAGCCGGCGATGCCCGAGCCTCCCTCATCGTCTTGGCCGGACCAGGCGAGAGTGACCGTCGTGTCGGTGGTGGTCGCGGGCAATGCGGCGATGGCGCTAATTGGTGCGCCACCGTCGAGCGTGTTGTGGACCAGAGGCGTATCGATCGGGTCGTTGAAGTCGAACACGATCCGGGCGCGGTTTTCGATGTCGGCACCCGAGTGGGAATCGGCGTTCGGCCTGACGAGGTAGCTGAACGAGCCAGCGCCGCGACCGGTGTCGTCGTTCGGGTACAGCAAACCGACGAGCGGATCTTCGGAATACCAGCCGGTGAGCGGGTCGAAGGCTTGGAGCGTGAGAGAGATCGTGCGGGTAATGCGGTCGAGCCCCGCATGGACCTCGACCATGATGTTCGCGCCCGTGGACGTGATCAGCGGGACCGACGCGTCGTAACGATCAATTCCCGACGGAATCGCGATGATGTGATTGGCAAACTCGATCTCGGTGAACTCGAACGTGTTGAGATCGACGTGAGGATCGAGCGTGTCGGTGACGGTGATGAGGCGCGCGGGTGCCGTGGCGTCGGCCTCGTTTTCGAAGCGAATTTGATACGCCAGCGCGCCGGACGACTGGATGAAGGACGCATCCCCCACGCCAGCCGGGCCGAGTTTGTCGTTGGGGTCGAAGGAGCCGGCGGAACCACTGGAATCGTTGTTGCCCGGCGGGCCGGGCGGAGGCGTCGGGGGAGGTTGTGGCGTGTTGAGGCCGTCGTCGTCGAGGATCGTGCCCCGGGCTTTGTTGTGCCTGATGATCGCATCCGTGGGACTCGTGATGATCACCTGGAAATACTCAATCGGATACGGCTCCTCCGTGGTGTCCCCCACATCAGGAACGCGCAGGGTCGTTTCCGTCTGTCCGGGCATGATGATCACATAGCCGGAGGCCGGATAGAAATCCGCGATTGGCTCGGCTTGTTTCTCCGGTGGGATGATCGTTCTGATCGGCGCTGCATACCAAAGGAAGGAAATGGGCTGATCGCTCGCCTTGCTCATCGTGACCTTGAACTTGAGGACCGACGATTCGTGCGGAGGATTGTCGTCGCCTTCGGTCACGCCGGTGCCGCGAATCGTCAGTTGCGGCGGTTTGTAGACGTCTCCGGCCTCGTTCCCTTCTTGGTTGTCCGGAATCCCGTCGCCATCATCGTCGTCGTCTTGGTTGTCCGGAATTCCGTCGCCGTCATCGTCCTGGCCGTCAGGGATTCCGTCGCCGTCGCTGTCCCCGTCGTCTACTTCCTCGGTGCTCTCGCCGAGGAGTTTCTTGACCCAATCGGGGTTGTCGGGGTCACCTCGTCGAAATTGCTTCCAAGGATGCTCTCGATCGGTGTTTGGGTCGTCATACCAGCCTTCAGCCTTTACGATGCCTTCGACGAAGCGGAGCATCTTTTGAGGATCGCCGAGCAGACTTGCTACCGAGTCGTCCAGATCGAGGCCCTGTTCGCGGATTATGCTCTGATATCGCTTCTGGCCGTTCTCCGTGGGGGGAGCCCACACCTTAGCGGCCTCGCCCAGTGTCAGTTCGTAATAGCGATACCCGTTAAACTCTGTGGGACTGTTTTTGATCGGGGTGTCAGCAGCGAGTCTTGAGGAGATCGCCGCACGTCCAGACTGCTCGTTGGGAAAAATAGCGAATCTCTGCCCATCACTAGCCTGGTTGATCGAACCTGCGGGTCTTCCCTCGATATCGCCTGGATTCATGTTCCGCCAAGGGATGGAAAAACCACCCCACCGAACCTCATCCTCGTAGACCACGTATTTGTTCGTGTACTCGATACCTTTGATGTTTAGAGTCTGCACGCCTACTGTTCCGACATCGGCACGCACACTCGACGACTGGACGACGAGCGCCCTCCATGCCTCCTGAACGCTCGGCATCCGGCCTTCGTCACTTACGAACTCCTGGCTCGCTACGGATAGAGCAGTTGTATAGTCTCCCTAGGTGTCTCCCATCTGCAATTGAAGCAGCGCAAACACATGCTGCCGGTCTTGATCGTCCAATCCCGCGATGCGAATCTGCGGCTCGATGGAACTCCAATCGATGGGCCGAGCATCGTCCGAGGTAATAGTGCTCAGCGTGAATGTGATCCTGGGATAACTGGCCGGTGCTCCGAGCCCGATGTAGTAGACGGGGATTCGTCCGGAATCGCCTGGCTGGAGGATCCAAGGTGTCGCACCAAAGCCCTTTCCCAAGACATGCACCGAGTCCGTAACTCCGGAGGGGGCACCTGCGAACCCTCGATACGGGATGGCGAGCGACGCGTCGGTCGTTATGCGCACTTCGTAGTCGCCGTTCATGTAAAGAAGCGGCGCGGGTATCGGCGCGTCGCCCGTGTTTCGGTACTCGATCCAGATTGTCTGGCGGATCGGGATATTGAACCCGAGCGCGGAGGGGATGACCAGGTTCGTCTCGAGACGCGCCTGGCCCGTCGCGACGCGGAAGGCATTTTCGAGGGTCGCACTCGCCGAACCCTTGGTGACGCGGACATCATAGAGGCCCAGTCCCCAACCCGTGAGTTCGAGGTTGGCGATCAACCTCGTCGGCGAAATCACGCGGATCTGCGAGGGAGTGAACACGGTGCCGTCGGCATCCACGAATTCGACGAGCGTTGACGAGTCGAACCCGGCACCATCGAGCGTCACAATGGTCTGGATCGGAGCGCTAGGGTTAGTTTGAGGCAGATTACTTCCGCGGTCGGGCGTGATGCCGGTGAGCAGGACGTCCCCGGTTGTCGCGCGGATATCGAAAGGCGTCATGCCATTGATCTCAGCGCCGCGAACGAGGATGTAGAGCGTCCCGCCCGAAGAGGGTGCTGTGATCGCCAGCCGCTGGTCCTGGTTCTCCGCGCGATCGTCGCCCCGGACGGCGCGCGTGATAGCTTTGCGGGCTCGGGATCGCGCCGAAAGCGATGAATAGTTCGTTGACTGCCGTGTCCGCCAGTCCATCCAGGTCGACATCAACCGACTCACCTGGACCGACCTGAACGGCGAAATAGGATAAAGGCCGCGAGGGCGTGAGCGAATCTCGCAGAGGAACGCCGTCTGCCGAGAGAGACGCCACGACGAAGGGCAGCGGAGGGCTCGCAACCAGGTTGTTTGCCTCGTTCGTCTCGCGCTCCTGGTTTGCCACGTCGGAACGAACGAGAATGTGATAGTTGCCCGGCAGTGCGCCAGGGATCACTACCGAGGCGCTGCTTGTGTAGGTCTGGCTTGCGGCCAGTCCTCCGTTGTGAGGGACGAGTGCCAGCCGCGTGTCGTTGATGTCCCAGGTTGCGTCGGTCGAGAGGTACACGCCGTCGATCCAGTCACCGACGAGCAGCGTGCCCGTCTGGTTCGAGCCGGACCATGTGATCGTCACCGGCTCTCCTGCGGTGAGCGTTGGCGGCGTCACAAGGTTCGTAAGTCCGAGATCGACGGGTACCAAGTTGAATTGGGCGATATAGGTGTCGTCGCTGTTGGTCTCGCCCTGGTTTCCGTCGCGATCCTGATCGAGTGGATTGCCCGCCAGATCCCGCACGTCGGGACCGATCCTCATGTCGTAGCGTCCGACCAAAGTCTGCGCGGGGAATGAAATGCGGAATCGATTCAAGCCGACATTCTGTATGCCGTTCGCCGCGACGGTCTGTCCGTCGGGTTTGACAATCGCGATGTCGGTGAGGTTGAAGGTTGGCGCGTCGATCGCCTCGCTGAACCAGACGTCGACATGATCAATCGTCCCAGCGATGTCTCCGCCGGGAATGTGCTGCGTGACCCGCGGCGGGACCGTGTCGACGGTTAGGGTGAAGGAATCAGAATCATCCGGCTCGCCAGGGATCTGAATGATATTCTGGTCAAGCGAATTGCCATTGATATCGACCAGCATATTAAGCACGGTGAAGTGATACGGCCCATCCTCCATGAGGGGTGGGAAATCGACCTGATAGGAGCGATCAGCGACCTGCGTAAGACCGGTCGCAACGTGATGGCCCGCCTGCCCGTCGACCACGATGTTCGCGGCGTTCGCGGCACTGACCTCGATGGGGACGCTGAATTTCAAGATGAGGGGGCTGATGGGGGCGTTGACATAAGTTCCGTTGAGCGGCTCGGGCTCGTACCATTTCACATGGTTATGAGGCACACCCTGAAAGATGTACACGGTGCCCGGTCCGCCGGGGACGTCGTAGTAGGCGGTCCCGCCGGCCGCCGTGATCCGGCTGGTGTCGAAGCCGCCGAGGTCGGCCGCGTACACCGCGACGCGGCCTCCTCCTCCGAAGTTGCCGACGGCCCCCGAGGCGTCGAGGGACCCTGCGCCGGACAGCGTCGCGACCGCGATCGAGATCCCGCCGCCGGAGCCGCCGCCGCCGTGCCGCTCGGTGCCCCGCGCCAGGATCCGGCCGTCCAGGATGAGCCGTCCGGCCGCGATCCGCACCAGGCCGCCGCCGGTGCCGCCGCCCCCGGGGCTGGTGCCGCTGCCCCAGTCGTCGGGGCCGGAGTAGTCGCCGTAAGTGGAGTTGGGAGTTCCCGAACCGTAGACGCCGCCCAGCCCGCCGTAGCTCCCCGCGCCACCGCCGGTCGATGCACCCACGGTCGTATTGCCCGCGGTGTAGCCCGGCAGGTACCCCTCGCCCGAAACGTCGATCGCGCTCGAAGCGTCCACGATAATTTCATCGGTTACGGTCAGATCCAGCTTGTGGGTCTCGCTCGCTGTGTTCGCCGAGTGCGTCAATACGGCACCGTCAACGAGATGAACTGAGTGAAAGTTGTGCGGACCATCGATCGTCACGGTCGTCCCAGCGATGGCGATATCCTTACCATCAACGCTGGTATTCATCTCGGTGATCACGACCGGCGAGGTGAAGATCATGTCAGCCTGGACGTAGTTCAGGCTCGCAACGAAACGATCGCCGGGCACCTCCGCCTGGATGCCGTTCTGGTTCTGGTCCATCATGTGCGCGGTCGTGTCGGCGATGGCGGGGCCGACCGCCACCTGATAACTGCCACGCATGGTCAGGGCGGGGAAGGTAACCCGGAACTGCGTGACGCTCAGGGGCTGAACGCCGGTCGCGACGACGCCCTGGGGTCCGCCGATCGCCACGTCGGCGACCGAGAACGTTGCCGCGTCGATGTCGCGGTCGAACGTCACGCCGACGTGATCGAAGGATGTGTTGCGGACCTCCGTCGGTGTGATCGCCAGGATTCGCGGACCGTCGCCCGTTAGGAGTGTTCGGAGTTCCAGGGCCTCGAAGCGTGGTGCGAGTCGAACGCGACGCCCGGACCGACCGTTGGCACGCGGGCCTTCGCGAGGCGGTATCATCTTCATCGGCTCGCTTCTTGCTGGAGCGGTCATCATCGAGTGGCCATCCGAGGGAGCCTCTTCGCTCCCGGCCACGAGGGCTTGCGAGGTTCACCTATAACCATTCGCTCGCCAGGCGAACAGAAAATTCCGGTCAGATCGAGATCCGTTCCACGATGTTGCGCGTGACCTTGCGTCGCCTGCGGTCGTAAATCCGCGTGGTCCGCGGATCGGAGTGGCCGGCCAGGTACTGGACGTCCTCCAGCGGCACGTTCTGCTCAAGCAAGTCGGTCACCGTCGTCACGCGAAACGAGTGGGGTGAGAAGTGCCCCGGCAGGCCCGCCGCCTTGAGCCGCCGCTTCATCATCCGGCAGATGTCGATGCCGGTCATGGCGTTCTTCGTCAGCGTCTTCGTCTTCCGATTCGCGGTGCGGAAGAGCGGTCCATCGGAGACGCCCGCGGCTTGGATATAGGCGAGGAGGAACTGCTCCAGATCGTGCCGCACGGGGATCTCCCGAGATTTTCCGCCTTTCTCGGCGAACCGCAGGGTGTACTGGGCACCATCGTGGATCATATTTTTCAAAGTGAGTTTGGCGACGGCGCCGACGCGGGCCGCCGTATAGGCGAGGACAGACAGCACGGCGCGGTCTCGCAGGCCGACCAGGTCGACGACAGCGATCGAGGTCAGGAGGGTCCGCGCCGGCGAGGTGCCGATTTCGGGGGTTTTGCCCTCAACCACAGCGTAGCGCTCGGCCTTGACGGTTGCGGCAGGGTTGATAATGCAGGCGTGGCGGTTGACCAGGCGGTCGAAGTCGCGCCGAAGGGCGGCCAGGTGAAGCTTCTTGGTCGGTATCGCGAGTTCGAGATGCTGGAGGTATTCGCCGACATCGCCGGGGGCGAACCGGGAGAGTTCTAGATTTCGTTCCTCGACCCAGGCGAGGAATTGCCGGACGGCGTGCAGGTAGTTCTTGCGGGTGTGGGCGTTGGCGATCTCGGCCTGGAAGAATTCCTCCCAGGCGAACTCGGCCGACTTGCCGGCGAGCGTGACGATCGCGGGGGCGTTGCGGGCGGTGACGGGTCCGGTGGAATGGATCAGTTCTCCGGCCGTCGCGGCGTCGTAGACGACGATTCCTTGCTTTTCATCCATGATCTTCGATGCCTCCCCTGCTCCGTGTATAGCGCCAGACAAAGGGCGTTTCGTGCCTCAATCCCGGAGCAGGGCAGGGGAGAAGCTCACACCGCGGTGGGGTCTTGACCGAGATGATGCGCGCCGACTGGCTCGATAGCCTGGGAATCGTCGAGGGAGAGAACCGGGATAGGACGCGGTCGGACATCGGCGAACCAGGCGCCCGGCTCTCGATCGAGCCCCGGGCGATCATCGGTCGCGGCCTCACGCCCTCTGGCATGTGTCGGATGCGGCTGCTCTACCCCGCTCGTTCGAACCTGCTCGGGCCCTTGATTCATCACGCGCTGCGTGACGAATCGGGAATGGCCGATCCTGCCGGTTGGGCAGGGGGGTGGCGTTCAATCATTGGTGGACCGCCCGGTCATGCGGTAAGTTACCCGCATGGCAAAGAAGCGAATCACTCCTGCGCCGGGACTTCCCGCGCCCGAGAACAAGCCGATCGCCCGCCGGAAATTGATCTCCGACCTGCGCGAGCTGATCGAAGGAACGCGCACGGGCGTCGCTCAGGCCGTCAACTCGGCCCAGGTCCTGCTCAACTGGCAGATCGGCCACCGCCTCCGGATTGACGTCCTGGGCGCGAAGCGTGCCGGATACGGCGAGCGGATCATCCGCACGGTCGCCGAGGGATTGACCGCCGACTACGGGCGTGGGTTCACCGAGAAGAACCTCCGCCACATGATCCGCTTCGTCGAGCGGTTCCCTGACCGCGAGATTGTCTCCGCACTGAGTAGACAATTGGGCTGGACCCACTTCCGGGCGCTCATCTACATCGACGACCCGCTCAGGCGCGAGTTCTACGCCGAGATGTGCCGCGTCGAGCGGTGGAGCACGCGGGCGCTCGAGAAGAAGATCGGGGGCATGCCCTTCGAGCGGACCGCCCTCTCCCGGAAGCCCGACCTGCTCGCCCGACGGGAGATCGCCGCCCTCCGCGATGAGGACCGCGTCTCGCCCGACCTTGTCTTCCGCGACCCCTACGTCCTCGACTTCCTCGGCCTCAAGGACGTCTACGGCGAGCGGGATCTGGAGGCCGCCATCCTCCGCGAGATGGAGGCGTTCATCCTGGAGCTCGGTGCCGGATTCGCGTTCGTGGCCCGGCAGAAGCGGATCACGGTCGACAATCAGGACTACTACCTCGACCTGCTCTTCTACCATCGCAAGCTCCGCCGGCTGGTGGCCGTCGAGCTGAAGCTGGGGGCCTTCCAGGCCGCGGACAAGGGGCAGATGGAGCTCTATCTCCGCTGGCTGGAACGCCATGAAGTGGAGACCGGCGAGGAACCGCCGCTGGGATTGATCCTGTGTGCGGACAAGTCGGACGAGCACGTCGAGCTGCTGCAACTCGACAGGAGTGGGATCCGGGTCGCAGCCTACCTGACCGAACTGCCGCCGAAGAAGCTCCTCGAGCGGACGCTCCACGAATCGGCGCAGAAGGCGAAGGCCCGGCTCGAGTCGCGCAACACGACCCCGGGCGCGTCCGACTGAAATCGCGTGCCGGCTCGATGGCCGGGGGTGCCGGTGGGCCGCCGGATGCAACCGGGAAGCAGGCGTGCCGATTGAGACGATTACGATGACCGGGGCCGTGAGCACGGTGCAAGCCTCGACGGGAACATCCGCCAGCAGGCTGTAGCGACGCGATTCGCATCCTCATCGGCGGCCATCGACCGGACGCGCGTCGTCACGGGCAAGTAGCACATGGCTCACGGAGGCCTTGCATTCGCCCGAACTGGCGCGAAAGGAGAAGCCGGCACAATCGGACGATGCGGAGGCGAGAGCGCCATCGCTTGGCGGCCGCGTTCGAGAGGTCCCCTGCCCTCAACTCGTACTTGCGCTGATGCCGAATAAAGGACATTATTCGGCAATGCAAACGACCGGGGCAGGGGGGTGGCATGGACGAGACGCAGGATGGGAACGCGGGCGTGTTGGCCATTGTTGAGACTCGCGGCGATGGCCACGAGCTGGTCGTCCACGCCGACCTCGAACGCCTCCGCCGCGAGATCGCCGCCCCGCCGATCGTCCGCGAAGCCGGGCCCGGTGCCGAGTACGCCTACGCCGACTTCTTCAAGGCGAAGATCAGCAATCCCAACACCCGCGTGGCCTACAAGCGCGCCGTGGACCGGTTCCTCGGCTGGTGCCGATTGCGCGGCTTGACGCTCCGCCAGGTCACCTCGTTCGTCGTCGGCGACTACGTCGAGCATTTCCTCGTCGACAAGGACGGCCACGCCTTGTCAGCCCCCACCAAGAAGTAGCACCTCGCCGGGCTGAGACATTTCTTCGACAACCAGCAGATGTACCACGGCGTCGCCATCAACCCCGCCTCCAGCGTCCGCGGCCCCAAGTACTCCGCCCGCGAGGGCAAGACGCCCGCCTTCGACGACCGCCAGGTCCGCACGCTCCTGGATTCGATCGGCGGTGGCAACGTCGTCGCCATCCGCGACAAGACCCTGCTGATGATCCTCGCCTACACCGCCGCCCGCGCCGGGGCCGTCGCCAAACTGCGGACCATGGACTACCTCACCGACGGCCGGTCCTGGTCATTCAACTTCGGGGAGAAAGGAGGCAAGCTCCACCATGTCCCGGCCCGCCACGACCTCCAGGTCCAGATGGAGCTCTACCTCCGCGCCTCCGGCCTGGAGGGCCGGTCCGACAAGACGGCGCTGTTCCGCACCGCCCGGAAGCGGAAGCGCGAGCTGACCGATCGGGGCCTGAACGGCAACGACCTCCTGCGGATGGTCAAGCGCCGGCTCGCGGGGGCGGGCCTGCCGCCGGGGTCGTTCTGCTGCCACTCGTTCCGCGCCACCACGGCCACGAACCTGCTGAAGCAGAAGGTGGCGCGGGAGCAGGTCCAGTACCTGCTCGGGCACTCGGACGCGCGGACCACGGACCTCTACAACCGCACCGACGAGGAAGTCACCCGCAACATCGTCGAGCGGATCTCGCTCTGAAGTTCGTCCCCCCTGCCCGGCTGGTGCCATGCGGGCGGGGAGTCGATCGGGGGCTAACGGCCGTGCCCCGCGGCGCGGGGTCACCGCGTCGGGCGGGGCGGAACGTGACAGCGAGTGGGAGGGATTACTTGGGGGCCTCGCCGCGGCGTCACCGAGGCTGAGGATCGCGTCACGCACGTCCTTCCTCGCCAGGATCGGGGCGAGTCCGGGGTTGGCCTTCAAGACCTCGGGCACGGTCGCGCCCTTCTCCAGCGCCCGGATCAGCCAGTGTGCCGCGCGATCGGCGTAGGCGAGGGACAGGGCCTCTCGCTCGGCCCGGGGACGTCCCTCGTCCTTCCTCGCGAGCGCCGAGCAGGACGGGAGCCCAGCGGCCGCCGCCGCGAGATTCTCGACCGGCTGCACCGCGTTGAGCGCCAGTTCCTCGCATCGTTCGGCGGCCGTGGCGTGGTCGCCCAGCGCCGCGAGGGCCAGGATCTGGCGTCGGACGTTGTTGCGGTAGAAGGCGCGGACCTGGGGATTGTTCGGGCTGAGGCGAAGCGATTCCTTGTGGTAGGGCAGCGCCTGCTCCAGCCAACGCTTGGCCTGCTTCGGGTCGCCCCGGTCGAGCGCGACCCGGGCCGGGTTCACGAGCGACCCGGCGGCGCCGTTGAGCGCGTCGGTATCCTCCTGGAACGAGGTCGCCATCTTCAACCGCAGGGTCAGCGACTCGCGCAGGAGGGACTCGATCTCGGCCGCTCCCGTCGCCGGGTCGATCATGATTGCGAGGTTGTTGTACGCCTCGGCCAGGCTCGTGGAATAGCGAGGGAGCCCAGGGAAATCGGCCGACAGCGAGGCGCGGATCGGCAGGGCCTTCCGCGCGATCTGCTCGGCTTCCTCCATTCGGTCCTGCTTGCGATACGCGAGCCCCAGGCCGTTGTAGCTGATGGCGAGTCGCTCGCGGTAACTGGGCACGTCCGGGCGATCGGCCGCGAGCTTCTCCTGGACCTCGATCGCCTGCCGCAAAGCGTCCGCCGCGGGTCCGGTCTTTCCCTGCGTCTCCAGCACCATCCCGAGGGCCGAGAGAGCGCCGCCGAGCCCCTCGCGCCTGGCCACGTCCGTCGGGGCAGCGGCGACGAGCTGCGCGAATGCGGACCGCGATTCGATCAGCACCGCCTCGGATTCGTCCAACCGGCCGACGAGGCTCAGTGCCAGGCCGTACGACTGGCTGATCCTGGCCTTCTGGTCCAGGAGCCATCGATCCGCGGGGTCCGCCGCGCCCAGCTTGCGGATCTCGTCGAGGACCCCGGCGAGGACCAGCTCGCCCGCCTTGACGTTCCCGGTCCTTAGGAACAGGCCGGGAATAACTTCCCGATCTTGCTTCGCGTATGATACCGGGCCTTCGGATCGGAGAGGGGCATCAGGGAGGCCCGCATGGACGTCTATGCAGCGGAAGTCCAACGGATGATGAAGCGGCTCTTTGCCTCGCTGAAGGAGAGTGATCGGCGACGGTATGCGGCCATCGAGGCCGCCAAACCGGGGCATGGGGGAATCGAGTACGTCGCCAGCGTCTTGGGATGCGATCCCAAGACCATCCGGCTGGGGTTGGGGGAACTGGAAGGCGAGGACGACCTGGACACGGGTCGCTCGCGCAAAAAGGGGGCGGACGGAAACGGTTGATCGAGGGTGACCCCGCGATCGACGTCAACTTCCGGACGGTGCTCGAGGACCACACCGCGGGCGACCCGATGAGGGCCGAGGTGAAATGGACAAACTTGTCGCGGCGGCAGATCGCCAAGCGGATCGGCGCTCTGGGGACCCCGGTCAGTCGTCACGTCGTCTCCCAGCTCCTTCGCGAGCACCGATACCGGAGGCGGAAGGCGTTGAAGAAGAAGACGATGGGGCCTCGTCATCCGGATCGCGACGCCCAGTTCGAGAAGATCGCCCGCCTCAAGAAGAAGTACCTGAAGGCCGGCCTTCCCGTCATCAGCATGGACACCAAGAAGAAGGAGTTGATGGGCGATTTCTACCGCGACGGGGTGATCGACACGCAGGCGACGATCGAGACCAACGACCACGATTTCGGCAGCGCGGGATCGGGCGTGGTGATCCCGCACGGCGTCTACGACGTGGGGCGCAACCGAGGCTTCATCCACTTGAACACCAGCCACGACACCAGCGAACTGGCCTGCGACAGCCTGGCGGCCTGGTGGGAGGATCATGGGCGGGCGGCCTATCCCCGGGCGAAGCAACTGCTGGTGTTGTGCGACGGCGGCGGCAGTAACAGCGCGTCGAGATATGTCTTCAAGGAGGGACTTCAGGAGCTGGCGAACCGGCTGGGGATCGAGATCCGAGTGGCGCACTACCCGCCGTACTGCTCGAAGTACCATCCGATCGAGCACCGCCTCTTCCCGCATGTGACCCGGGCGTGCCGTGGGGTGATCTTCCGCACGCTGGAGACGGTTCGGTACTACATGTCGAAGGCGGAAACCAGCAAGGGCCTGAAGATCGAGGTGCGCATCCTTGAGAAGGTGTATGCAACCGGATGCAAGTGCGCGGCGGGATTCAAGGAGACCATGAAGATCGTCTTCGACAGGCTCCTTCCCAAGTGGAACTACCGGGCCGTCCCCGAGCCCATGTGAAATCGGGAGGTTATTCCCGGCCTATTCCTTAGCAGATAGACGCCCAGATCGTGACGACATCGGACCAGGAGCCGGCGGAACGGCTCCGATCCCGGGTAATCCGCCACCAGTCCCTCGTACTCCGAGACCGCTTGCCGATAGATCCCCTCGGTTGCGCCCTTCGGGCCGCCGAGCCTCTCGCCCAGCAGGGCCACGCGGTGCAATCCGTTGGCGCGGTCGCGGCGGGCGTCCGCGGAATGGCCCCTGCCCTCGGCGAATCCCTCGTACTGCCGCTTGACCTTCCCCAGGAATGCCTTCTGCGTCCCGGTCAGCACCGGCTGGCTGGCGAGGAACTGCTCGATTACGTCGTCGGTCATGGCGTCCAGGGCCGATCGCGTGCGTTTCAGCGCGTCGGCCTCGGAGGCCCGGGCCAGGCTCGTCCTCGCCTCGGCGCGGATGGCCTTGATGGCCAGGACCGTGCTGACCGTCGCGGCGGCGATCAGCAGCAGCGCGAAGAGGCCCGCCGTCGCCAGCGCCACGCGGTGCCTGCGCGAACTTCCCGATCCGATACATCGCCGACGGCGGCGAGGCCTCGACCGCGTCGCCGTCGAGGTGGCGGCGGATGTCGCGGGCGAACCGACTGGCCATCTCGTAGCGCCGCGTCCGGTCCTTCTCCAGG
The DNA here is from genome assembly GCA_028291545.1 of Planctomycetota bacterium. GTDB lineage: Bacteria > Planctomycetota > Planctomycetia > Isosphaerales > Isosphaeraceae > JAQGHR01. The sequence continues at coordinate 17,023 of JAQGHR010000006.1, forward strand.
GCCTTCATCACGATCCAGTCGAGCTCCCCGCGGACGAGCTTCGTCAGGCGGGCCGGCTCCACCCTCCGGTTCGCGGCGACCGAGGGCAGCCCCTCGCGCGACTCGCTCAGGCGCGTGCTCGGCGTCGGCGGCTCCTCCTCGCGGATGCGCCGCAGGATCTCCGAATAGGCGGCGCCCCTCAGCCTCGATCGCTCCAGGGGCGAGGTCCCCGTGAGCAGCTCGTCGAGCACCACGCCCAGGGCATAGACGTCGGTGCGGGTGTCGACGTCCATCGCCGACAACTGGGCCTGCTCGGGGCTCACGTACTCCAGCGTCCCGACGATCATGCCGTGCTGCGTGAACAGCGAACGCTCGGTCAGCTTCTGGTCGACCGCCTTGGCGATGCCGAAGTCGATCACCTTCGGGACCGGCCTGCCGTCCTGCATCGCCACCAGGACGTTCGACGGCTTGATGTCGCGGTGGATGATCCCCTTCTGGTGCGCGTGCTGGACCGCCTCGCAGACCGGGATGAACAGCTCCAGGCGTTCCCGGGGCGTGAGGTGGACCGTGTCGCAGTACTCGGTGATGGGGACGCCCTTGACCAGCTCCATCACGAAGTAGGGGCGGCCCGACTCGGTCGCGCCGGCGTCGAGGACCTTGGCGATCGAGGGGTGGTCCATCAGGGCCAGGGCCTGGCGCTCGGCCTCGAACCGGGCGACGATCTGCTCGGTGTCCATGCCGGGCTTGATGACCTTCAGCGCCACCGTGCGGCGCAGCGGCCGCTCCTGCTCGGCCAGGAAGACGATGCCCATGCCCCCCCTCGCCGATCTTCTGGACCAACTTGTAGGGGCCGATCATGGTCCCCGCCGCCTCGACGATCGACGGGACCCGGCCCGGCGCGGTGACCGCATCCGGGCGAGGATCCACCCACGGCGCGGACGCGTCGTCCGGGGGGGCGAGTCGCCGCCCGATCCCGGCTCGAGACCCCGCGATTGCGCGGCCCGGCGCCTCAGGCGCTCCAGGTCGGCCGGGGCGAGGCGGCCTTGGTCCACCAGGACCTGGGCGAGAGACCGGCTCGCGTCGGCCCCCCACGCGAGGATCGCCTCGGCGAGGTCGTCGCGGCTCACGAGGCCCAATTCGCAGGCCAGCAGGGCGACCCAGCCCGAGTCGCGGTCCCCTCCGAGGACCGTGGAGGTCGAGGGGCCACCCGAAGCACGGCCCCTCGGGACGTTGTTGAGCGCCAGATCGATCGCCTCATCGTGGCCGGGGAAGCGGGCGCGATATTCGTCGTCCCCGGGCGTCTCCCCTCGCGACCCGCGCAGTTCCCGCTCAGCCGCGATCAGCTCGGCGAGGAAGGCGCCGACGTCGGCGCGGTCGACCCCTCGCACGGCATCCTCGATGCGACGGGGGCTCCCGGCGCGCCACGCCGCTTCGAAGGCGTCGCAGGCCCGATCGACCCGGATGGCCAGGGGGATCTCGCGACTGCCATCATTCAGGGTCGGCGAATCACTCATCGCGGGACTCCGGCCGGGTCGAGGGCGAGGCTCGTGGTCTTGAGGCCCGGCACCGATGGTACACGAAGGCCGCGGTCCCGTTGTGGTACGATGCCCGTCGGCCACGGAAACATCCCGGGGCGATCGACGCCCCGAAGGACACATCGACGTCCCGGCGGCCCGCGGGACATGCCCCGGCGCGATTTCCTCGACGGGGCGGATCCGGGGTGGACGATGGGCGACGACGAGGGTTCGGTCACGCACTGGATCGGGGCGATGAAGGCCGGCGCCGCCGCGGGCCGGGCCGCGGACCAACTCTGGCGTCGCTATTTCGCCGACCTCGTCCGCCTCGCGCGGGGCAGGCTCGGGGCGGTGTCACGCGCGGCGGCCGACGAGGAGGACGTGGCCCTGAGCGCATTCCACAGCCTCTGCGAGGGGATGGCGGCCGACCGCTTCCCCAGGCTGGGCGGCCGCGACGACCTCTGGCGGCTGCTCGTCACAATCACAATGCGGAAGGCGATCGATCAGATCCAGTCCCAGCGTCGCCTCAAGCGCGGCGCCGACCGGGTCGCCGACGGCATCGACGCGATCCGCGAGGCCGACCAGATCGCCGATCCAGGCCCCGGCCCGGATCTCGCCGTCCTCCTGGCGGAAGAGTGCCGCGGCCTGATCGAGGCCCTGGAGGAAGGCAGCCTGCGCCAGATCGCCCTCTTGCGGATGGAGGGCTACACGGGGGATGAGATCGCCGAGCGGCTGGGCTGCAACCGCCGCACCGTCACCCGGAAGCTCGAGATGATCCGGCAGAGCTGGAAGTCCCACGACCCGGGTCCGGCGCCGCGGTGAGGACCGGCTCCCCCGATATCATCGCCCTTTTTTCGCGGGGCATGTCCCACCATCCTCACGCTCGGGGATGACTAGGCGAGGTCGACGCCGGAATGTCCGGCGGGGGCGGCCGCGGCACCTCGCGACATCCACGAAAGAACATCGCCATGCTCCGCGACATCTTCCGATCGAGGGCCCGGGGGAATTCCGTCCTCGCACGCCGCGGACCCGGGACGGGGCGAGTGGTGTTCGGCGGCAGGCCGGGCTACCCTCGGCCCGACACTTCGCGATTCGATCCGAGAGGCTCCCCCCTCGACGAGCTTCATACTGAAATAGGGCCAGCCCTCGTGCTCCCCGTAGTCGTAGAGCGGCACGACCTGGGGGTGATCGAGGTTGGCGATTATCACCGCCGGGGACCCTTGCCGGCCGCACGGCCGGGGGCGGCGACGTCCGGCGAGGATGCCGACCGGGTGACCAACCGTAGCGGTTCCGCCACCCGGGAGAATTGCTCCCTCACGTCGAAGAACTCGGCCCATTCGGCGGCGTATTACGGATGCTCGGCAATCACGAGGCCGCGGTCCAGGGGCTCGCCCCGCTCGGCCGCATCGAGGCAGGCGAAGTCGATGGCGCCGAGCTGCTCGTCGCGCTCGGTGAGGTCCACGAACGGCACACCCAGGCTCACCCCGATTCGTCCTCGCGCAGCAGCACGCGGAGCCGCTTCAATCCCCGGACGATCAAGGCCCCGACGGCCCCTTCGCTTCGGCCCAGGTGCACTGCGACCACCGCGATCGAATAGCCATTCAGGTGATGCAACTCGACGGCCGTGCGCTGGTTCCCGGGTAGCCTTGCCAGGGCCCCAGCTAGCGCGAGCAGGCGCTCCTGAAGCATGGCCAAATGGATTGGTGAGGATTGCTCGCACGCCGGCCACGATCCCCGTCGATCCGATGTCCGCGTCAGGACGGCCTCCATCGCCTCCTCACGGCCCACGTCCCGCCCGGCGGTATGCAGCTTGCGCACCTCGTCGGCCAGGTTGTGGGCCAGGGCCGTGCGGAGCCAACCGGCGAGCTGTAAGTCGCCCCAGGCACGGATCTGCTCGGCCGCCAGATGGGCCTCCAGCAAGGTTTGTTGCACCACACCCGCGAGATCGACCTTGCCGCTGAGCCGTGGATCGAGCCGCAGGCGGGCCAGCAACATGAGGAAACCCCGGTACTGCTCCATCCCGTTCCCGCGGGCGTCGGTCGTCGCGTCGGGTCCATCGTCCCTGACTTCCCGGACGCAGCCGGCCCGCCGATCAATCACGGATCGCCGCATCAGCGTTGGAACTTATTGGCGGGATGACCGACATTTTACGCTTTTTGCAATTGATGCGTAGGATTCGCGTCCCGGACACGCTTACGCCTTTAGGGAGGATCGCGGTGGTGACGCCGACGGATCGATCCCGTCCCGCGATCCCGCAATTAATGTAGAGCGATGGGTGGGGGGGGGGCAATGTACCGTTTCCCCGAAACCACCCACGGACCGTCGTCGGCCCACACCATCCCGGAGTTAACGATGCCCCTAAAATCCTGGCGGCGCGGTGTCTTCAGCGGAACGCGTAGGCAGCGACGCGGCATCGACCCGCCGCGTCCTGAGGGGCTGGAGCGCCGGGTCCTCCTCTCGACCGTGACCTGGATCGGTGGGTCCGGAAGTTGGGGCGCCGCAGCGAACTGGCAGGACGATCTGCTGGCGCATCGGCTGCCCGGGCCGGCCGACGAAGTGGTCATCGACCAGGCGGGGGCCTCCGTGGCACATGTGGCGGGATCCGATACGATCGCCAGCCTCACCGGCAACAACCCGCTGACGCTCTCGGGCGGATCGCTGACCATCGGCGGCTCCCTCCGAATGTCCAATGGCAATCGCCTGACGCTCGCCGGCGGTCGGCTCGCCGGCGCGAGGGTCGCCGAGGGCACGACGATCGTCGGGACGGGCTCGGGGGGGACGCTCGACGGCGTGACGCTCGACGGCACGTTCGACATGTCGGACCCGGGCGTGCGCAGCGTGACGGTCGTCAATGGCCTGACCGTTAACGGCAGCCTGCTGGTCGGCAAGGCGTCCAGCTCGGGGGGTGACTTCGGCACGGTCTACCTGTCGGGCTCCCAGACGATCGGCGGCACGGGCCAGGTGGTCTTCGGCGCGAATCCCCGGAACGTCCTGCAGCCGTCGGTCCAGGACGCGACCCTCACCTTTGGCTCGGGCCTGAGGATCCGTGGCGGCAGTGGTATTGTGGACCCGGCAGGCTACCGGGCGACCTTCGTCAACCAGGGCACGGTCCAGGCCGACGTCGCGGGCGGCCAGATCAGCGTCAATCTGGGGAATGCCGGCCGCAACGAGGGGACCATCAAGGCCCTCAACGGGGCCGTCCTGACCGTGACCGGCACCGGCTGGACCAATGCCGGGACCCTGGCCGAGACCTTCTCGGCCCTGGTCCTCGGCGGCACCTACACGACGGTGGGCCTCGGTCACATCGTCCGCGTCGGCGGCCTGGTGAACCTGGAGGGGACCCTGAATAACACCGGGGCCACGCTCGCGCTGGACGACACCAGCGGCTCCTGGAACCTGACGCGCACGACGATCCTCGGCGGGACGATCGCCACGACGGGGTCCGCCCGGCTCTACTCGGCCTACCCGGCCGGCGCGACGCTCGACGGCGTGACGATCGCCGCCGGGGCGACGGTCGTCACCGCCGCCGACGGCTTCGGGCCGCTCTCCGTCCGCAACGGGCTACGGCTGGACGGCACGATCGTCGTCGGCGACCCGGTGGCGGGGGCCCATTACGGCTTCGTGACCTTCCTGGGCAGCCAGACCATTGACGGGTCGGGCCAGATCCTCATGGGCACCCGCGGGGTCGACACGCTGACGACCGACGACGGCGGGACGACGACCCTCGGCCCGGCGTTGACGGTACGGGGCAAGGTGGGGAACCTGGTGGCCAACGGGGCGACCTCACGCTTCGTGGTCCGGGGGACGGTGCTGGCCGACGTACCCGGCGGGCAGATCAGCGTCGACCTGGGCAACGGGGGCCGCATCGAGGGGACGGGCACGGTCAAGGCACTCAACGGCGCCACGCTAAACCTCACCGGCACCGGCTGGACCAATGCCGGGACCCTGGCCGAGACCAGCTCGACGCTGAACCTCGGGGGGACATTCACCACGACGGGGCTGGGGTTCGTCGATGCCCTGGGCGGGGCCGTGCGGTTCACGGGGACTCTGACCAACAACGTGCCGCTCGTGCTTGACGGAGCCGGCGCCGGGCAGTACTTCCTCGCGGGGGGTACCATAAAGGGGGGGCGAATTCTCACCCCCAACGGCGGCTCTCTAGTGGCCTTCGGCGTGGCCAACACGCTGGACGGTGTGACCCTGGCGGGCACGATCGTGCTGGGCAACACCGTCGGCGCGTCGATGGCGATGGTCCACGGGCTGACGCTGGACGGGGGCACGATCCGGAAGTTCGGAACCGGCACGCTGAACGTCTCCGGGAGCCAGACCCTCGGGGGCACCGGCACGGTGGACTTTGCCGACAACGTGGCCGGCGGCGGGCTGGTCGTGCCTGTGGCGTCCGACACGCTGACGATCGACATCGGAGTCTCGATCGGCGGCTTCGGCGGCCGGGTCGGCAGCATCGGAGCCATCCACAACCTCGGGACGATCGCGGCCGATCTGAGCGGCGAGATCGTCGTCTACGGGTTGACCAACATCGTCGGCGGCACGCTGACGGGGGGCATCTACCGGGCGAGCGACGGCGGCATCCTGCGACTACGGGGCACCAGCATCGTGACCCTCGCCGCAGACCTGACGCTCGACGGGGCCGGGTCGCGGATCTACGGAGACGTCCTCAACATTTCCGCCCTGACGAACCTTGCCGCCGTCTCGGCGGGCGGGCGCCTGACGCTCCGGGGCGGGGCCTTGCTGGCGACGGCCGCCCTGAGCAATGCGGGGGCCGTCGTCGTCGATGGGACCGGTGCTCTGCGACCGACGTCGTACACGCAGACGTCCGGTTCGACAACCCTCAGCGGTGATGGCGGCCTCGGCCCGGCGGCTCCCGCGGCGCCGATCAGCGTTCTCATCCAGGGCGGGACGGTCCTCGGAAATGGGCGGCTCGACGCCAACGTGACGAATGCCGGGACGGTCGCTCCGGGCATGCCCCTGGGCCGGCTGTTCATCCGCGGCACTTACACCCAGACGGCCACCGGGGTCCTCGACCTGGAAGTCGGCGGTTCGACGCTCGGCCTGGACTTCGACCGGCTCGACGTGACCAGCACGGCGGCCCTCGGCGGCACGCTGCGTGTGAGCCTCGTCAACGGGTTCGGCCCGCACAAGGGGCAGATCTTCGACGTCGTGGCCGCTGCCGCCGTCTCGGGGGAATTCGCCACGCGGATCTTGCCGCAGAATGCCGGCCAGCCCGTGTTTCTTACCCTGGCGGATGCGACGATGTATCATCTCGTCTCCCAGACCTCGGCCCCCGATCTGGCGGTTCAGAGCATCACGGCGCCGGCGCTGGGCGGCCCTGGCCAGTCCGCGACGATCACCTACATCGTGACAAACCACGGCACGGTGCCGGCAACCGGCTCCTGGACCGACTCGGTCTACCTCTCGACCGACATGACCCTCTCGGCCGATGACCTGCTCCTGGGCCGCGTGGTCCACTCGGGCGACCTGACCTATGGCCGGACGTATCAGGGGACCTTGACGGCGCCTCTGCCCGGAGTCTCCGACGGCACCTATCGCGTCCTCGTCGTCGCCGACAGCCGCCTGGAGGTGTCCGACGAGGACCGCGGAAACAATGTCGCGGTCGCGGCGGCGGCGCTGCCCGTGCGGGCGCCGACCCTTGCCGTCGGCTCGGTCGTCACGGGGACCCTCGCCAGCGGCCAGGACGTCTATTACCGGGTGAACGTGGCGCCTGGAAGCAGCGTGCAGCTGTCGGCCGACTTCGGCGTCGCGTCCGAGGCCGAGCTATTGATCCGCTACGGGGCGTCGCCTTCCCTCTCCGATTACGACCTGTCGGCGGACGGGCCGACGGGGCTGCACGCCGTGATCCCGCTGCCGGCGGGCATCGGCGGGCCGTACTACGTGCGGCTTCACGGGCTCGCCGGAGCCGGGGCCGGCCGGCCGTTCACCCTTCACGCCGAGTCGTCCCCATTCGAGGTGACGGCGATCGACTCGACAAGCGGCGGAAATCAGGGATCCCAGACCGTCCGCGTGACCGGTTCCGGCTTCACCGCCAGTACGACGGCGACGCTGCGGGGCAGCACCAGCGAGCGCGGAGCCTCCCTGATCGCGTTCGTGGACACCAACCACCTCGTGGCGACCTTTGACCTCAACGGCCTCACCCCCGGCAGCTACATGGTGGAACTGACCGAGGGTTTGCAGAACGCCGCCGCGGCTATCCCCTTCCTTGTGATCGGTGGACCGTCTGCTCCCTTTCTCTCGACGCTCGTCATCGTTCAATCCCAGAGTCGCGTCGGCCTGCCGATTGTCGCCAACTTCCGGATCACCAACTACGGGGACAATGACGCCCAACTCCCCACGTACCTGTTCGCCGCCAGCCGATCGGCCCCGGAATCCGCCTACTTCCCGTCGGTCCTGCTACCCGGTCACAGTTTCGTCGAGTTCGGATCGATCTTCGTCCCGTCCCCTTCGGGCAATCACTTCATACACGAATACAAGCTCGGCACGATCCCGAACAGTGCGCAGATTGACTGGTCGCTGGTCCGGGAGTCGAGCCGGCCACCGACGATCCCCGCCGGGGTCTGGGCCGTGATCTGGGCGAACTTCAGCGCCGCCGTCAAGCTGACGGCCGGCGAACTGGACGCGACCCTCCAGGCCGATTCGGCCTACTTCGCACGGCTCGGGACACCCGTTACCGACACGGCGACCCTCCTGAACTTCGAGCTTCAGAAGGCCTCCGCCATCGGCCCCGTGCCGACGCTCGGCGGCGCCGTGGACCTGTCGGTGTCCGAGCCGGGCCCCTCATTGACCTTTGCCCGGACCTTCGTGCAATCCATCGCCGGTCGCAACGCCCCGGGCAGCCTGGGGCTGGGCTGGGTGTCCAACTGGGACATTGCCGCGACCTCCGATCCGGTCAAAGGCAACATCTTCCTCCAGCAGGGCCCCCTGACGCGCCTGTTCCTGCGACAGCGGGACGGGTCCTACCGAGGGACCGGCTCGGATCATGCCGCCCTGGTCTTCGTGGGCGATCATCTGACGCTCCGCGAGCTGGACGGTACGTTGACGACCTTTCTGCCGAACGGGCGGCTCAAGTCGGTCGAGGACCCCAACGGGAACCGCATTACCGCCAGTTACACAGGCACCCAGATGACGAGCCTGAAGCACTCCAACGGCGACCGCATGACGCTCGCCTACGACACGAGCGATCGGCTAATCCGCGTGACCGATCCATTCGGCCGGTCCGTTGCCTACAACTACGACGCCTCGGGCCAACACCTCCTTGACGCCGCCACGTCCCGCGGTTTGTACGCCTATGGCTACGTGACGGGCCAGGGCGCCGCCCGCCAAAACGCCCTGGCCTCGATCGCCTTCCCGGACGGCAACCAACTGGCGATGTCTTACGACGTGCAGGGACGGCTGACGCGCATGGACGACGGCAGCAACCCGCTGACCTTCGCCCCGCTGACGACCGGCGGCTATACCGTCACCGACGGCGCCGGGGCGACGAGCACGATCCTCCTCGGCGTCAGCGGCCAGCCGGTCTCCCTGCGGGATCCGTCGGGAAACATCCGGACGATCCGATATACCTCCGAGGGGAAGCCCGACCTGGTGACCGCCCCCGACGGCGCGTCCTCGGCGATCCGCTACGATGCCGCCGGCAACCCGGTCGGCGTGCTCGACACGCTCGGCAACGCGACGCGATCCACCTACGACCCGCAATTCAACCGGCTGTCGAGCTTCCAGGACGCGCTGGGGTCGACCACGAGCTTCGCCTACGATGCCCGCGGCAACCCCGCGGCGATCTCCTACGCCGACGGCCGCGGTCCGACGTACCAGGTTGACGCCCAAGGGCAGTTTACCGAGGCCGGGAACGCTCGGGGCCAGGCGGCCCATTATGTCTACAATGGTCGCGGCCAGATCATCGAGGCGGACTACGTCGATGGTGTGACGACCTTCACCTACGACGCCCACGGCAACCTGCACACGGCTGCGGACGCGGGCGGAACGACGACCTTGACGTATGACGCCGCCGACCGGCTGACGGGCGTGTCGTACCCCGAGGGCACGTCGCTCGGGTACACCTACGACGCGGGCGGGCGGAAGACCCGGACGGTCGATCAATCCGGGTTCGCCACGAACTATGCCTACGATGCGGCCGGACGCCTGGCCCGCATCACGGACGGCTCCGGCGCCCTCGTCGCGGCCTATCTGTACGATGCGGCCGGCCGGCTCGCCGAGAAGGACCTCGGCAACGGGACGTACACGACCTACAGCTACTTCCCGATCGGAACCGTCCAGTCGATCGTCAATCGCGCCGCCCGCCCCTCGCCCAGCATCGACGGCCCGACCAACTCGCGGTTCGACTACACTTACGACGTCAACGGCCGGGTGCGGACCCAGACGACCACCACCGGGACGACGACCTACGCCTACGACGACGCCGGCCGGCTGACCACGGCGGCCCTGCCGGGTGGCCGAACGCTGACCTACGCCTACGACGTCGCCGGCAACCGCACGCTCGTCGGTGACGGCGGCACCTCGACGGTCTACGTCGCCAATGGCCTCAACCAGTACACCTCCGCCGGGGCGGGCACCTTCACATTCGATGCGGACGGCAACCTGACCGCCCGGAGCGGACCCGGCGGGACGACGACCTACGCCTACGACAGCCGTGGCCGGCTGACCGGTGTGACGACGCCGACCGACTCCTGGGCCTATCGCTACGACGCCCTCGGAAACCGTGTCGCCACGACGCACAACGGGCAGACGAACTCGTATCTGGTCGATCCGACAGGACTGGGCACCGTCCTCGGAGAGTACGATGGAGCCGGGAACCTCGTTGCGCACTACACGGACGGCCTCGGCTTGACGAGCCGGGTCGATGCGTCGGGGAACGCATCATATTATGACTACGACGCAGTGGGCTCTACGGCCGGGCTGACCGGTGCCGGGGGGGCCTACCTGGCTACGTACAGCTACCTGCCGTTCGGCGAGCTCGGCGCCTCGACGGGCTCGCTGGCCAACCCGTTCCAGTACGTCGGCCAGTTCGGCGTGATGGGCGAGGGAAACGGGCTGGACTTCATGCGGGCCCGCTTCTATGCGCCGGCCGACGGGCGGTTCATCAGCCGCGACCCAATCGGCCTGCTCGGCGGCACGAACCCCTACGCCTACTCCAACAACGACCCGACCAACCGCATCGACCCGACCGGCCTCCAGTTCTTCACCCCCGAGGAGGAGCGGATCATCGCGGAGCAGACGGCCCGGGCCCTGGCCGACTCGAAGAAATTAGCTGAGACCCTCGGGCAGAACGGCCAGCTGAACCGGGCTGCGAGGGAGAACGTCGGGATACTCACGACCATCGGAACGTTGGCAACCTCGGCCTCGGGGGCGGTGACGGCGTGGCTCGGATCGGTCTCGGTCACGGTCGGCTTCCCCGCGTTGGGGTTGGCCTCCCAGACGATCGGCGGCACCGGCTCGGCGCTCGCCGGCGCGGGCATCGTCGGGGGCGTGGTCGCCCTGGCGGTTATCGACGTCGTGATCTTGGGCGCGATCGCCTACGAGACCTATCTCCTCATCCCGGAGGTCATCTCCTATTATTGGCCGGTGGTGGTGACTTCCGACGATATCGCCGCCTCGGGATCGACCGAGGAGATCGGTCCGGAGGACCCCAACTTCCTCTCGGGCCCGGCCGGGTTCGGGCCGGAGAACTTCGTCCCCGTCGAGGTGAACTTCCCCTACCGGATCGACTTCGAGAACATCCCGACGGCCTCCGCCCCGGCCCTGGTCGTCCGCGTCGTGCAGACGCTGGACCCGAACCTCGACTGGAGCACCTTCGCGCTGACGTCCTTCGGCTTCGGCGAGTATCACGTGGACGTGCCCGCGGGGCGTCAACGTTATGCAACGCGAGTCGATGCGACGGCCACGCTGGGGTACTTCGTGGATGTGGCCGCCGACCTGAACCTGGCGACCGGCGTCGCAACCTGGACCTTCACCACGATCGACCCAACCACGCTGGACGTGCCGCTGGGCGACCCGTTGGCCGGATTCCTGCCGCCGGACGACGACCTCAGGCGGGGCGAAGGCTGGGTCGCCTACACCATCCGGCCGAAGGCCACGGCGCCCACCGGCACGGTCATCGACGCCCTGGCGACGGTGATCTTCGATGCTGGCCTACCCGGCGAGAGCCACCTGGACACCCCGCCGTTCTTCAATACCCTCGACGCCGGCCCGCCCAGCAGCCGGGTTGAGGACCTGCCCGCCGTCAGCCCCGGCCCCTTCTTCGTCACGTGGTCGGGCAGCGACGAGGCCGGCGGTTCCGGCGTGGCGTCCTACGACGTCTACGTCTCCGCCGACGGCGGCCCGTTCGAGCTCTGGCAACGGAACACCTCGGCGACCGGGGCCAAGTACGACGGCTCGAACGGCCACACCTACGCCTTCTACAGCGTCGCCACCGACCACGTCGGGCACCGCGAACGCGCGGACGCCGTCGTCCTGGCCGAGACCCGCGTCGTCACCGTCACCGACACGACGTCCGCCGTCGGGTCGAGCCAGCCCTCCTCGACCTACGGCGATGCCTTGACCTTCACGGCCACCGTCTCCGCCTCCGACCCCGCGTTCGGCATCCCCACAGGCACGATCCAATTCTCCATCGACGGCGATCCGTTCGGCCCGGCCGTGGTCCTGGTCAATGGGGCCGCGACCAGCGCCGCGATCGCGACGCTCGGTTCTGGCACTCACCTGATCACCGCCGCCTACTCCGGCGATCCGAGCCACGGCTCGAGCGCCGGGTCCGCTGGACAGGACGTGGCCAAGGCCGGCCTGACGGTCCGGGCCGACGACGCCGGCAAGCTCTACGGCGCCGCCAACCCGGCCTTCTCGGCGACGTTCACCGGCTTCGTCCCGGGCGAGGGCCCGGGTGAGCTGGGCGGGACGCTCGTGCTCTCGGCGGAGGCGACGGCGGCGAGCCACGTCGGCCTTTACCCGATCAACGCGAGTGGGCTGACCTCCGGCAACTACGCGATCACGTTCGCCACCGGGACCCTGGCCGTGACGCCGGCCCCCCTGGTGATCGCGGCCGACAACAGGTCGCGGCCCTATGGCCAGGCCAACCCCGTCCTGACGGCCGACTACATCGGCTTCGTCAATGGGGACGGACCGGCAAACCTGGCCACCCCGGCCATTCTCTCCACCTCCGCGTGGGCCTCCAGCTCGGTGGGCGGCTACCCGATCGCCGTCTCGGGGGCGTCCTCGGCGGATTACGCCATCACGCAGGTCGATGGCACGCTGACCGTCGCGAAGGCGCATCTGAGGGTGACCGCGGAGGACAAATCCCGCGACCGGGGCCAAGCCAACCCGACGCTGACCTACGCCATCGCCGGCTTCGTCAACGGCGACGGCCCGTCGGTCGTCATCGGCTCCGCCTCGCTGGGCACCGCCGCCACCGCGGCCAGCCCGGCCGGCGCCTACGCGATCACTCCGACCGTCGGCACGCTCCGGGCGGCGAACTACGACTTCGACGCCTTCATCCCCGGTATCCTGCTGGTTCGCCCGACGGTGATCGACATCCGGGTCCGGTGGGGCTCCCGCTCGGCCTCGGTCCTGCCGTCGGCCCTGGGGGGCCGGCTCGATTTGCCGTGGGACAACCTCACGGCCATCGACGTGATCTTCAGCGACGACGTCGCCGTGGACGCGGCGGCACTCGCCCTGAAGGGCACCGTCGGGCGGACGTACGGCTTCAGCGGATTCCGGTACGACCCGGTCACCCGCGACGCGACCTGGACCCTGCCGACGGCGCTCGGGGTCGACCGGCTGATGCTGAGCCTCGACGGCGACGACGCGGCGAGCGACGGCCACAACGGGGTCCGCGTCGGGCGGGCGTACCTGGGCGCATACGGCCTCGGCCTGGCAGTGCTGCCGGGCGACTTCAACGGCGACGGGGCCGTGGACAGCTCCGATCTGGTCGGCGTCCGCAACCAGATGCAGGGCACTGGCGACCCGGCGATGGCGATCTGGGCCGACATGGACGGCAACGGGATCGTGGACATCAACGACTACAACGCGGTCCGCAAGAAGGTCGGGACGCGGCTACCACGCCCCTGATCGCCGGCCGCTTGGTCGGTGGGAGCGGGGGCCGCCCCCCTCCCGCGGACGACCTGCCTACCAGGGGGTCGCCTTCGAGGTCGCACCACTGCCCTGAGACCACCGAGAAACGAGACATCGATGATACTGCGACGAAGGAAGCGGCCCTCGACCCCGGCGCCCCGACTCGGGGCGCCCCTGCTGATCGGCCTGGCGATCCTGGCCCTCTGGTCCGGCCCGACCCGGGCGGACTTCAGCATCGCCATCGACAACATCCAGGGCCCGGTCAACGGCGTGGGCTCCTTCGAGGTCCTCCTGACCAACCCCGCCGGCGCGGCGCAGGCCCAGGACGCCGCGGGCATTTCGATCCAGCTGTCGGCCGGCTCCGGCCTGCATTTCACCGGGGTCAGCACGGCGACGGCCGCCGTCCCTTACATCTTCGAGGGCACCGGCGGGGCGACGATCGACCCGGGCTTCCAGTTCTCCTTCGACGCCTTCCCGGACACGCAGTTCACGGCTTCCGACTCGGAGTTCACCTTCGCGGGGATCACCGTGAACGCGGGGGACGTGTTCGGTCTGGCATTGGTGACGTATTCGGTCGACGCCGGGGCCTCCGGGGACATCCCCATCGAGTTCCAGGCGGGGACGTCGCTGTCGGACCCGGGCGGGGCCCCGATCGGCTTCACCGCCACGGGCGGGGTCGTGCAGGTCCGGAGCGTCCCGGAGCCTTCAACCCTGCTCTTGACGGGCCTCGGGCTGGGGGCCGTGGGTTGGGCCCGGATGCGGAGCGCCCGAACACGATCGAGATAGGGGACGACCTCAGATGCGATTGAGCCCGATTCCTGGTCCATCGCATTTGAGACCGGCGATGGACTAATCGGCCTCATTCACACGCCCGGTGAGTCTGTCCGGTTGGTCCTCGCTTCGCTATCCTCCAGGGAGCTACCGGCTTTGCTCCTCGCGGGGACGTGCCATGATTCGCATCCGCCTCAGCGACCAGGACGCCCATCGGCTTGAGGACGAGTACCGGCGGGCCAAGGACACGGCCTACCGGGACCGCCTCCAGGTCGTCCGCCTGGCCTCCCGAGACCGGCCCCACCGGGAGGTCGCCGCCGACCTCGGCATCGCCCCACGTACCGTCCGGCGGTGGCTCAACCGCTACCTCGAACTCGGCCTCGCCGGTCTGCGGCCTCGTCAGGCCAAAGGGGCCGAGGCCAAGGTCACGCCCGAGATGGCCGAGGTGGTCCGCCGCTGGGTCATCGAGGGCCCGGCCAAGCAGGGCCTGGACCGGGCCGGCTGGACCCACGCCGAGCTGGCCGAGCACCTCTACCGCACCCACGGCGTCCGGGCCAGCCGCTCGGCGATGCAGCGGTCCTGCCAGGAGGCGGGCATCCGGGTCTACCGCCCGACCTATCGCTTCCTCCGGGGCGACCCGGACAAGCAGGCCGCGGCCCGGGAGGAGCTGGACGAGTTGAAAAGGGGGCCGAGGCCGGCGAGCTGGTGTCGCTGAGCCAGGACGAGGCCCGGTTCCCGATGGTCCCGACCCTCGGCCCGACGCTCGGGGTCAAGGGGCACCGGCCGGTCGTCGGCACCCGGGACTGCAAGGACCTGTTGTATGTGCTGGCGGTGATCAACGCCGTCACCGGCGTGCTGCACGCCAACACGCCGGAGAGCCCGGCGAGGGCGAAGGCGAAGACCGGCAAGAGCAAGACCCGGCGGATGCAGGAGGCGTTCGCCTCGCACCTGCGGCACGTCGCCCGACTGTACCCGGCGGGGGAGCACAAGCGGGTGGTGGTGATCATCGACAACGCCCCGTGGCATCGGGGCCGGCCGATCGACGAGGCCCTGGCCGAGAATTTGCACCTGGAGTTCTACCGACTGCCCAGCTACAGCCCGCAGCTCAACGTGATCGAGCGGTTCTGGAAGCGGCTCCGCCGGCGTGCCACGCACAACCGCCTCTTCGACAGCCTGGCGGACCTGAAGCGGTCGCTCCGGGCCAGCCTGTGCTACGACAAGACGATGCGGGGGCGGGTGCGGAGTCTGATCGCCGGCCGCTACACCTCCCCCGCAAAACGGACAGCATCACCGGGCGTGTGAATGAGAAAATCTACCTACTCGAATGACGCTTACCCGCATGGACTTCGCTATGGCGTTCCGCGGCCTAGCCACCAAGCTCAGCAACCCTGAAACCAGGTAGGCCCTCACTCCGACACCGGAGGATCGGGAGCGACCGGTAGCCAGGGGTAGAGGGCGGTTCGCTCGTATTTCTTGGCCATGTCGAAATGCCAGGCCGCTCGTGGATGCAGAGGGGCGTTCGGCTCGGAACCATGCCATTCGTCAATCGCCTGAGTGAGATACCGAGTCATGTGGTGATCCGCGAGGCGTCTGAATCGCCGAGGTCGCTCGAATCGCCACCAAAGGAGAGCCCCCGCCACCATCACGGCAACCATCAGCCATCGCAGGGTGAATCGGGGGCGGGGAAAACACATCGGGATATCACTCCGGCTTCGGAGGGTCGGTTGCAACTGCAAGGGATAGCGGGCCTTCGATCATTAACCCTGAACCAAGCGTAATGAGTCGGTGCCCTGGAACATCACCCCTGTAATTTCGGGCTTTCGTGCAAGGGATTCCCGAGTGGGCTGTCGATTTCAAGTGAGCGCAACTCCGAATTCCATCGCTTCGGT
>JAQGHR010000155.1 GCA_028291545.1 Planctomycetota bacterium
GCTCCCTACCCTGCTCGCGGCCCTGAGGCGCGGCGAGGACCTCGTGCCGCTGGGCGACGGCAGTTTCGGCCTGTTGCCGGAGGAGTGGCTGAAGAAGTACGTGACCCTGGCCGGGGTCGGCACGCCGGAGGGGGATCACCTCCGGTTCCGGCGGACGCAAGTCGGCCTGCTCGACGTCCTCTTGGCCGAGCAGCCCGAGGCGCGATTCGACGAGCGGTTCGAGCGGGCACGCGAGCGTCTGCGCCAGTTCCAGGGCATCGCGCCCGCGGACCCGCCCGCCGGGTTCCAGGGCGAGCTCCGCGGCTATCAGCGCGACGGCCTCGGCTGGCTGCACTTCCTCCGGGAGTTCGGTTTCGGCGGCTGCCTGGCCGACGACATGGGCCTGGGCAAGACTGTCCAGGTGCTCGCCCTGCTGGAGGTGCGCCGCGCGCTGCGCGCCGCCACGAGGAAAAGCCGCCGACCTCCGCCGTCGCTGGTCGTAGTGCCGCGGTCGCTCGTCTTCAACTGGAAGCAGGAGGCCGATCGCTTCACGCCGAAGCTCCGCGTCCTCGACCATACCGGCATCGGCCGCGCCAGGCCCGGGGAGCAATTCGACGGCAGCGACGTCATCCTGACCACCTACGGCACGCTCCGCAGAGACATCATCGACCTCAAGGACTACGAGTTCGATTACGCCATCCTCGACGAGGCCCAGGCGATCAAGAACGCGAGCAGCCAGTCGGCGAAGGCGGCCCGGCTGATCCACGCGGAGCACCGCCTGGCCCTCAGTGGAACGCCGGTCGAGAACCACCTCGGCGAGCTGTGGAGCCTGTTCGAGTTCCTCAACCCGGGCATGCTCGGCCAGGCCGCGGAGATGGGCAAGGCCGACTTCGGCCTCCGCAAGGCCGGCGAGGAGGGCAGGTCGCTCCTGGCGAAAGCCCTCAGGCCGTACCTCCTCCGGCGCACCAAGGAACAGGTCGCGAAAGACCTGCCCGCGAAGTCCGAACAGACGATCTACTGCGACCTGGAACCCGCCCAGCGCAAGCTGTACGACGAGCTGCGCGAGCACTACCGGAACTCGCTGCTCGGGCGCGTCGAGCGCGACGGGATCAAGAAGTCGAAGATCCAGATCCTCGAGGCGCTACTGCGCCTGCGGCAGGCGGCCTGCCACCCCGGCCTGATCGACAAGGCCAAACGCTCGGGCGACCCGAGCGCCAAGCTCGACGTCCTCCTGCCTCAACTGCGCGAGGTCTTCGACGAGGGGCACAAGACCCTGGTCTTCTCCCAGTTCACGAGCATGCTCGCGTTCGTCAAGCAGCGGCTGGACGAGGAGAAGATCCCCTACGCCTACCTCGACGGCCGCACGCGCGACCGCCAGGCGCGGGTGCAGCAATTCCAGGACGACCCGGACTGCAAGGTGTTCCTGATCAGCCTCAAGGCCGGCGGCCTCGGCCTGAACCTGACGGCGGCCGACTACATCTTCCTTCTCGACCCCTGGTGGAATCCCGCGGTTGAGAGCCAGGCGATCGATCGCGCCCACCGGATCGGCCAGGTCCGCCCGGTGTTCGCCTACCGCCTCATCGCGCGGGATACGGTCGAGGAAAAAGTACTCGAACTCCAGGCCCGAAAACGCGCCCTCGCCGACGCCATCATCACCGCGGACAACAGCCTCATCCGGGACCTTGGCCGTGAAGAGCTGGAGCTGCTCCTCTCGTGAACTCCGCGGTCCGCAAGGGCCGTGCGTGACCGGACGACTGCCCCTCCTTCGGAACTCGGTAGGGACCGAAGGGAGCAAGGGGCCGGGGAGTGGTCGTAAGCCCCCCTCGGGACGTGATGCTGCATGTCCTACCGGGGGGTGAAGCGTGATACCTCCGGCGCCGGGCTGGGAGGTTGGCCGACGATCGTTGAAGGATTCGCGGCGGCGCTCGGCGAAGGCCGGCAAGAGCGGGAGGAAGCGGCTTTCGCCGTCGGGCGGTAATCAGGCCGGTGCGTCGCGGTAGTCCCACGGCATCCGGAGCTGGGGCGCGTTCGCGAGCGCGTCGGCGTGCCGCTGCAACTCGGTCAGGTAGTCGAACGGGTTGGCCCGGTTCAACTGGCAGGTGTAGATCAGGCTCATGGACAGGTCGCCGACCCGGGCCCCGTTCCGGGTCTTGTAAAACAGCGCGTTCTTGCGGTGCAGGATCGCCTTCTTCAGGGCCCGCTCGCACAGGTTGTTGTCCAGCGGGGCGCCGGCCCGACGCAGGAACAACGTCAGCGGGTCCCGGTGCTTGAGCATGTAACCGATCGCGCCGCCGAGGGCCGAATTGGGCTCGGTCCGCTTCTCCTCCAGTTGCCGCGTCAGCCAGTCGTGCAGGTCGTGCATCGTCGGCCCGCTCGCCTCCTGATGGGACTGAAGGCGTGCCCCGGGCGAGAGCCCACGCTCCCGGGCCGCCGCGTCGTTGCGATAGACCACGGCCAGCGATTCGAGGAGGTGGCGACACGGCTCGGGGAAGCGATCGTGGGCCTCGACGAACCGCCGCCGGGCATGGGCCAGGCAGTGCGCCAGGATCGTCCGCAACTCGCCCGGCAGGTTGCGAGACAGGGCGTCGCACATCTGGATCGGAGGCGGCAGTCGCTCGGCGCGGTGCTTGAGGACCTGCGCCAGGTTCTCGCCCGCGTGCCGGCGGCCGCTGAAGAACGGCGCGACCCGACGGCCGTCGCGCAGGGCGACCACACCCGAGGTGAACAGACCTCGGCGCCCGTCGGCGTCCCCCTCGGCATCGGCCGGCGCCTCCTGCCGGGCGCGTTCTCCCATCAACTCCAGGATTTTGACCGTGGTGTCGTCGTTGTGCAGCACCTCGCCCTGCGCCGCCTGACGGATCAACTCGTCAAAGGCGGGCATGAGGCTTGAAGCCACGGCCTCCACGATGTCCCACTGGGTCGAGGCCGGCAGCGGGACACCCAGGTCCCCCTGCAGGCCTTCGAGGCGGTTGAACGGGAGTCCGCTGCCGTATTTTAAGAGCCCGATCATGCTGCCGGCGGTGGCGTCGTACTTCCTCGGGCCGGCCTCTGCAGGCGCCCCTGCGGTGAAGACCCGGCCGCACAGGTTGCATCGGAGTTTCTGCAACTGATAAGCCGTCGCGGACAGCGGCGGCCCGCCGGTGATCCGCACCAGCACGCCCGGGGTCTTCTCGTAGACGGTCCCCTCGGTGCAGGCGGGGCAGGCGTCGCCCGCACGCAATGCCGGGTGCGCCACGCGGACCCGCTCGGCACCTCGGTAGGCCTCGGCGCCGTTGCGGCCGTGACCTCGAGTGACTGTCGAATCGTCCGATGCATCGATGTTCGCATCATCGAACGACGATCCGTCAGCGGCCGCGTTGTCGCGTGCCAAAGCCGCCTTGATCTTCCCGGCGTTCGCCCCGACCAACGCCTCGGCCTTCTCCGTGCGTGACCCGAAGAACAGTTGCCGCAGGCGACGAATCGACGTGTTCTTATCTTCGATCAGGTCGGACACGTAGGCGTACGACTCGAAGAGCCTGCGAATCAGGTGGCTGTCCTCCTCATCGAGCGATTGCTCGGCGCGGCGCAGGACGTCCTCCAGTTGCTTGTTGTCCACCTCGAGCAACTCCGGCGCGGTTCGCATCCCGCAGCCACCGATTGACCCAGAAGCGGCGTCACCGGCCATCTCCCTCGGGCCGGCGCGGCATCTCATCCGCACTCCAGTGAAGCAATCCGGCCGTGACCATGCAAGAGTCCGTCAACGCTGGTCAGGCCGGCGGCCCCACCGGCCGCCAGTCGGCCGCCGCGCCCGTCCGCGTCGGATCGCCGGCCGAGAGCAAGACCGCCAGCTGATGCGCCGCCAGACGCTGCGCCCCACCGTCCCCGGCCGGAGGCCACCACGGGAGGCGGCCTTGAGAAAGCCGCTTGTGGCAAAGCCAAAATCCTCGACCATCGTACATGATCAGCTTCAGGGCCGTCGCCCTGCGATTGCGGAAGATGAAGACGACGCCGGTGAACGGGTCGTTCTGAAGGGTCTCCTGACAGAGCCGCGCCAGACCATCGATCCCGCGGCGAAAATCGACCGGCTCGACGGCGACGAGGATCTTCATCTGGGGCGTGATCCGGAGCATCAGCGGGCGTTCCCGAAGCCGCGTGCGAGAGCCTCGATGTCGGCCGCGTCGTAGCCGACCAGTTGCACGCGTATCGTGGCCCCGGAGCCGTTGTCCAGCTCGAACCGACACTGCTTGGCGACCATGACCGGAGGCGCCAGTTCGACGAAGGCAGGGCCGCTCGGCTGGGCCGGGGTGTCGGCCGCCTTGGCCCGTCTCCGCAAGCCGTAGTAATCGAGGCCGAGCAACGTGGCGGTGCAACTGACTCCATGCGATTTCGCCAGCCGCACGGCCAGTTCCCAAAGCGCTGGCGGGATCCGGCCACCCGCCTTCCGCGTTACCCACCACGACTGAAACCGGCTCCGCCCCCGCGCCAGATCGGGCGGCAATTGCTCATGCTTGCTCGTACCCATCACGGTCCTCCCAGACGAGGACCGCCAGCCTAACGGATCAGGCAAACGGATTCAGGCAGGCTTGCCGAAAGGACACGACCTACGTGGCCGGGCGCGTCTCCGACTTGAAGTGTAAGGCCGCCGAGTCGATCGTCTACCGCCACGATCGGGAGTGGCTCGGCTCGGTCTGCCGCACTTCATTCGGCTTCTCGACCCGGGGCCATCGGCCGCTGCTGCGTGTATCGGCCGGCCAGGTGGGCCGCGCCATCGGCGCGCCCGACGGGGCGATCGTCTTCGACCCCTCGGGCTTCGCAACGAAGGGCCAGGCCTCGGCGGGCGTGCAGGGGCAATGGCTCGGGCGGATCGGCAAGGTGGACAACGCCCGGGCGGCGTCTTCAGGGCCTACGCCGCGTACCATGAGCACGCCCTGGTCGATGTTCCGGCTCTACCTGCCCAAGGCGTGGGCCAAGGACCGAGCCCGCCGCAGGCGGTGCGGCATCCCCAAGGCGGTCCGCTACCGGACGCGACATGAACTGGCGTGGGAGATGCTTCGGGAGACCGGGCCGCTGTGGCCGCGTGCCTGGATCACCGGCGAGGGCGAGATGCGCCGCTCGTCGCGGTCCCGAGCCGAACTGCGTCGCTCGAACGAGCGCTACTTGCTGGCCGTGCCGTCGAACACGACGATCCGCGACCTCGAGCGCGAGGCGCCCGAGGGGAGCGGCCGGGGGCCACACCCGAAGCGTGCGTTCGAGCAGGACCGGACCTGGTCCGGGTCTCTGCCCTCCGGGGAGTGGCGCCGGCCGAGGTCGGCGATGGCGAGCGGGGTCCGCAGTTCGTGGAGTTGGCCGCGACGCGGGTCGTGGCGCGGACGAACCGGGGGCGGATCGGGCCGGAGGAGCTGTTGGTGGTGATCCGGCGCGTCGACGAGAACGGGGCGACCAAGCACGTTTTTTTCTGTCCGACGCCCCGCCGGAGACGCTCTCGGGGGTGCTGGCGCGGGTGGCGAAGGCCGAGCATCGGGTCGAACGATGCCTGCAAGGCGGCAAGAGTGAGGCCGGCCTGGCCGAGTCGCAGGTGCGGACCAGGTCGCGATGGCATCATCACCAGGCGCTGACACTTATCGCGGCGCGGTTCCTGGTCCAAGAGGCAAGCCGGGGGAAAAAGCTGACGCCGGCCCAGACGGTGCCGCGGGTGCGCGCCGGGCCGGCGTCGCTGCGGCGTGCGGGCCTGACGATCCGGTTCGGGTAGCCTGCGATTGGGGGCGTTCGCTAACGAGGGAGGCCCTGTCGCGGGATGAACTGCAAGCGCCTGGCTCCCTTGAGAATGCGTCTACTGGTGTGATCTGCGACAGCCGAGCTAGAACGCTGGAAGCCAAGTTCAGCAGGTCTTGGCCCAGATCCGCGAGCGATCCCTTCACGAGTTCCTGCACCCGATGATCGCCTTCGCTGCCTACACCGGGGCGAGGCGGAGCGAGATCGTCGCCAGCCAGGGCGGCGACATC
>JAQGHR010000021.1 GCA_028291545.1 Planctomycetota bacterium
CCGCCCCACTGGAAATAGGAAATAAGAAACCATAGCAGCGTCCCACCTCGTAAATTTTCTCAGGCGTAAACCCCTTCATGCGTTGGTCAAACGTCCGGACCATCTTCAGCCGCGAAGTCCGCGACCAGCTCCGGGATCGCCGGACGCTGTTCATGATCCTCGTCCTGCCGATCCTGCTTTACCCGATCCTGGGGATCGGCATGGCGTCGCTGGCGACCGCGTTCGAGCAGAAGCCTCGCACCGTCATCCTCGTCGGCGCCGAATTCTTGCCCGACGATCCGCCGCTCTTGAACGAGGCGAAGAACGGATTCCGGGTCGAGCTGTTCGACCCACCCACGCCCGAGGAGGCGAGGCGCCTGAACGTGATCGTCGCGCGGGCCAACTCCTCCTGGGCCGACGAGAAACAGCGAGCCAGCGCCCTCCGTCAGGGCCTGGCCGACGCCGTGGTGCTCGTCCCGCCCGATATCCGTGACCGGTTGAAAGGCTCGACGCCCAGCAAGCTGCCCGTGGCTTTTAACAGCGCGGACGAGCAGAGCCAGGTCTGCGCCCTCCGGGTCCGCGACGTGATCGCCGGCTGGCAAGAGGCGATCGTGCAAGGACGCCTGAAGCGCGACCACAAGCCGGCGAGCTACGTGAAGCCGGTGCAGTTCGATCGGGTGGACGTGGCGCGGGTGGAGGAAGTCGGCGGCAACGTCTGGGCGCGGTTGTTCCCGTTCCTGCTGGTGATGATGGCCCTGACCGGGGCGTTCTACCCCGCCATCGACCTGTGCGCGGGCGAGAAGGAGCGGGGCACGATGGAGACCCTGCTCATCAGCCCGGCCAGCCGGGTCGAGATCGTGATGGGGAAGTTCTTCACGGTCATGGTCGCCAGCATCGCCACCGCCTTGCTGAACATCGCGAGCATGGGCCTGACCGGCTGGCAGCTTGCGAAGCAGTTCGGCGGCATGGGGGCCGGCGCGACCTCGGGCAGACGGCTCGACGCCGCGCTCGCGGTCCCGAGCCTCACGTCGGCCGCATGGATGATCGTCTTATTGATCCCCCTGGCCATGCTGTTCAGCGCGGTGTGCCTCGCGCTGGCGGTCCTGGCGCGAAGCATGAAGGAGGGGCAGTATTACATGACCCCCCTCTACCTTGTGGCCATGCCGCTGATGTTCCTCACGCTCGCGCCGGGGATCGAGCTGAACCTGTTCACCAGCCTGGTGCCGATCACCGGCGTCTCGCTCTTGCTGCGGACGCTCATGCAGGGCAAGTACGACCTGGCGGCGCGGTTCTCCCTGCCGGTCCTGCTGCCGACGATCGTCTACGGCGTGCTCGCGCTGCGGTGGGCGGTGGACCAGTTCCAGAGCGAGACCGTGCTGTTTCGCGAGGCCGAACGATTCGACGTCAAGGATTATCTCCGCCACCTGGTTCGCGACCGGGGCCCTTTGCCCGGCCCGGGGCAGGCCATCCTGTGCTTCGCGGTCATGCTCACGTCGGCATGGTTCGTGGCCCCCTACCTGGGGACGTCGCCCGCGAGCCTGGCGATCGGTCAGGCGGCGTTCATCCTCGGCCCGCCGGTCGTGTTCGCGATCCTGCTGACCTCCAACCCGCTGCGCACGCTCCTGCTCGTCCGCCCGCGATGGCTCGACCTGGCCCTGGCCACCGTCCTGGCGCTGGCGCTCAATCCGCTCGTCTCGGAGCTTCGGCCCGTCGTGGAGACGCTGTTCCCCGTGCCCGACGTGGTCAAGACGGCGCTCTCGAAGGTCCTGATCCAGATCCCGAACCTGGGCGTGGCCCTGCTGCTCCTGGCCGCCGTGCCCGCCTTCTGCGAGGAAGTGGCCTTCCGCGGTTTCATCCTCTCCGGCCTGCGGAGCCGATACCGCGTCTGGTCGGCGATCCTCCTGTCGGCCTTCCTGTTCGGCTTCCTGCACGTCTTGCTGAGCCTCTTCCAGCAGCTTTTCAACGCGACGCTCCTCGGCCTGGTACTGGGGCTGCTCGCGGTCAAGACGAGAAGCCTGTGGCCGGGCGTGGTGTTCCACGCGGTGAACAACGGCCTCGCCGTGTTGCTGGGGACCCTGCTGGAGCGGCCGGAGTTCGCCGGGCTCGCTCGCGGCTTGTACCGGGACTCCAAAACGGCACAATATCAGTATGCCTGGATCATTCTCGGAGCCCTCGTCTCGGTCTGGTTGATCGCGACCTTGCTGACGCGGCCGGACTCGAAGGAGGCGACGGAGGGCGAACCATGAGAGGTCGAGTTCGCTCGCTCGGTGCCCGCTGGGTGTTCCCCGTCGAGGGCCCCCCCCTGCCCGACGCCCTCGTCCTGATCGCCGACGGACGGATCGCCGAGATCCGTGGAGGGGCGCGGCGATCGGCCGATATCGACCTGGGCAACTCCGCCGTCCTGCCCGGCTTCGTGAACGCGCACACGCATCTGGAACTCTCCCCGATCCCCGGCGAGCCATGGAGCGAGGAGAACGAGATCGCCTGGCTCGCCCGCGTGATCGCCCAGAGGCGTGGCTCGTCGGTCGAGGGCCTACGCGCGGCCGTCGCGAGGAACCTCGCCTCGGCGATCTCGGCCGGGACGACCCTGGTGGCCGACACGACGACCGCGGGCCTGAGCTGGAACCTCGTGGCCGAGGCCCCGATCCGCGCCCTGGTGTTCTGCGAGATGATCGGCCTGCGCCGCCAGCGCGGGATCGAGACGGTTCACGAGGCGTTCGCCTGGCTGTCGACCATTCGCCCCGAGATGCAAGTCGTCGCCTGCGCCCGCCCGGGGCTGAGCCCGCACGCGCCCTACAGCACGGCCGGATGGATCTACGACCGCGCCGCGACGGCCGGAGTGCCGCTCTCCACCCATCTGGCCGAGATGCCCGAGGAGCTCCAACTGCTGCGGTGCCACAACGGCCCGATGCGGCAGTTCCTCGAGGATCTCGGGGCCTGGGACGACGCCTGGGAGCCGCTGAGCCCCCGGCCCGCGGACTATGTTCGCAAGGGCGACCTCCGCCGGTCCGACTGGATCATCGCCCACGGCACCTATCTCGAACCCGACGATTTCTGGCAGCTCCGCCCGGCCAGCGCCCCGAACGGCCAGCGCGTCGCGGTCGCCTTCTGCCCGCGAACCCATGCGAGATTCGGCCACGCGCGGCACCCCTACCGCGAGATCCTCGCCTCGGGCGGCATCGTCTGTCTCGGGACCGATAGCCTCGCCTCCGCGCCCAGCCTCGGCATCCTGGACGAGGTCCGTGCTCTCCATCGCTCCGACCCCAGCCTCAGCGGCCCCCTCTTGCTCACGATGGCCACCCTGTTCGGGGCCTGGGCCCTCCGTGCCGAGTCCGTGACCGGCAGCCTGAAGCCCGGCAAGTCCGCCGATCTGGCGATCGTGGGCCTCCCCGATCGCCACGCCGACGACCCGCACGCCCTGATCCTGGATTCCGATTTCCCCGTCATCGCCACGATGTTCGAAGGCCAATTCGTGGCCGGCCTTGGCGCGGGCAGGTGAATCGAAATCACCCCCGCTCTACTCCCGCGCCCGCTGCCCCGCGTAATAGGCTTCGGAGAGCCACCCCGTGGCCACGCCCTGAACGGCGCGGCCGGCCACTTTCGCGGTCTTATGGCCTCGGGAATCTTCTTTCTCGATGCGCACGGCCTGGCAACCCATGGCCGCCAGCGCAAGCATGAGCACCAGCGCCCAATTCGGCTTCCTCATAGCGAGCTCCCATCCCGTCTCGCGTGACATCGTCGTCTCACCTGACGAGGATCGGCAATCGGGCGCAACGGCTCGAGCCTGGCAGTTATGCAACGCATGTCCGCATCTCCCCGCCGAGGATCTTGTGGAGACGGCGCGGCAAGGCCCCGTCTTTCGCCCCGACACGGCCGCGGTGCATGGCCGGGGCGTTCCCGGGTCGCACCTCGACGAAGGCTCCTTGTCCAGCAATGGGTGCCGGAACGTCTTTGCGGAAAAAGGGTTTTGCCACGCTTTCAGGGAGATCTTTACCCGGCTCGCCGAGACCCGGGGCGAAATCGCCTGGCCAACTCGCCCCTCGCTGGACCGGAGGTGAGCCCGGTCGCCGGCCGTCGGGAGCCATCGGCGGTAGGGCAATGACCGGGGCAAACGGGGTATACCGGCGGCATCAAGTTTGCATTTATTGTCTCCCGATTCTGGGTGTTTCCCATCTCTAGTTTGGCCCAAACCCAGACCCGGGCCCGATCCCCTGACAGGCAGGAGAATGCTCATGGCTGCCGCTCAGCAACGCTCGACCGTCGTTGGCGTCTTCGAGGACCGTCACCAGGCCGATAAGGCCGTCAGCGAACTCCAGAAGGCCGGATTCCGCCAGGATCAGATCGGGGTCGCCATGCGTCAGACCGACGGAGCGACCGACGCCAGTACGACTGATGTCGATAACTCACACGCCACATCAGGGGCGATCACCGGGGCCTTGACAGGCCTGGGTCTAGGTGCCCTCGCGGGTCTAGGCGTGTTGGCCGGAGTGATCCCCGTCATTGGCCCGGCGATCGCGGCCGGTACACTGGGCGTCATTCTCTCGAATGCGGCCGCCGGGGCCGGCATCGCCGGGCTGGTCGGCGCGCTCATCGGCGCCGGCGTGCCCGAGAATGAGGCCAAGTATTACCACGATGAATTCGAGGCGGGCCGGGTTATCGTGACGGTCACGGCCAACGGCCGGGCCGACGAGGCGACGGCCATCCTCCGGCGGTTCGGGGCGTACGACATGTCCACTCGTGGCGCCTCAGCCACGACCACCCAGGGCGCGGCCCACTCCGCCGGGACCGCGACTCACGCGGCCACGGGCCAGACGGCCGGCCGCCAGGGAGACACGATCCAGGTCAAGGAAGAGCGCTTGCACGCGGAGAAACGACCGGTCGAGGCGGGCGAGGTTACCGTCCGCAAGGAGATCCACACCGAAAACAAGACGCTGGAGGTTCCCGTTCAGCGCGAGGAAGTCGTGATCGAACGAACGCCCGTGCATGGCCGGGCCGCGACCGAGGGGATCTCGGCGGGTGATCTCCGCGAGGGCGAGCAGGTTCGCATCCCGGTCCGCGAAGAGCAGCTCAACGTAACCAAGGAGACGGTGGTCACCGAAGAGGTCAAGGTCGGTAAGCGGGCAGTCCAGGATACCGAGCGGGTCTCCGGCCAGGTCCGCAAGGAAGAGGTCAAGGTCGAGCAGACCGGCGACGTGGACGTGAGAAACTGCGGCACAAATCAGGGCAAGGGCACGAACCCCGCCTGACGCGGTCGCGCTTGGGCTTGCTTCGTACGTCATTCGCCCGGTAGAGGCGGGACCTACCGCCTCTGCTGGGTTTGTCCGCGCTCCAGGCGTGTCCTACGAATGGTTGGCGATGTACTGGCTCACGACATCGAGCAGGCGGCCCGCCTCTTCGGTGCCGAGATTGGCGTTGTGGTGGACGGCGAAGAGGCGTTCGCCGTCCCAATGGGGACTTTTCGCCCCATCCACGGCATGGACGATCACCCCCTGGAAGGTCGATCGACGCAGCAGCTCGTTGACGAGATCCTGCGTGGAGAACAGCTCAAGTTCGCCGATGTTCATTGGTTATCCTGGTTAGCGTCGGGGACCGGCTTCGTCCCCCATTCGGTCTTCGCTTCCATGCCGCTGCCGTCTGCCGCGAAAGATCTTAACAGATCGACGCTCGCATGGGGAGTTCTCCTTTCAGGCCGCCAGATCACGCCGGGATCTCCGAGGTCTTCGACGCGATGGCCCCCTCCTGGGGCAGTTCCGGCGCGAACGGCAGATCCTCGGCTCCGGTTCCTCCCAGATCGTGAAACGCCGCGCCGTCCACCTCGTGGCGAAGGAGGACGAAGATCAGCGTGGCCGAAGTGAAGAAGTAGCTGTAGATCCATCCATGCGTTAAGAGGCGGACGACCGTGAGCCAGGCCGCATGGACTCTTGCGGGGGTCGAACCATCGATCTTGGGGCCGCCGAAGAAGAGGCCGCCGATGCGATTCGAGGGTCCGCCGAACGACAACCCCCACTGGGCAAGGTGGACCACCAGCCAGGCGAAGAACATGACCACGAGCAGGCCGATCACCCCGGCCGCCCAGGAGATCAGGACGTAGGCCGCGTATCGCGACGGACGGCTGTAGACGTAGCTATAGGCCCGGCTGAGTGCGTCGAACGCGTCCTCGGCCTCGACCGCCACGGTGGCGATCATCAGCGGCCAGCCCGCCGCCACACCGACCAGGAGCAACGACATCATCAAACCGGCCAGCAGCGGCAGGACGGCCAGCGCCCCGGCCACCGTCGCGCCGATCGGTCCGGGGATCCGGTAGAGCAGGCCGATCGGTGCGCAGAGGGCGGCAAAGAAGCCGATCCCGATCATCGGCGCCAGCGGTGCGCCCACGAGTCCCAGCGCCCGCGACAACGCGAACCGGACGGCCCGGACGATCCCAATCCGATCGCCCGTGGCCTGCTGCACGGCGGCGATCCTCGCGATCGCGCCTCCAAGGATTCCCCAGACGGCCACGGCCCACACCGCAGCGAGGATCGCATGCACGAACGACCGAACGCCCGGCGCGGTGGAGAAGGCGCCCACGAACGGGGCGGTCAGGACCCGGAACGGCTCGGCCACGGCCCATGCCAGCGATTCCGGCGAGAGCGGCAGTCCGAGCATCCGATCAGAGACGCCCTCGGGATCGACGCCCACGACCAGCGTGCCGTTGCGGTTGAACAGCCAGTTCAGAAGCTCCCAGCCCGCCCCCAGCAGGGCCAGTCCAACCGCTGCGAGAATCATCTTCCTCGCGTCCAGCGCAATGCCCACGCCCCGCAGCAAACGGACCGGAGGAAATCGCCGGGAGAGGCGTGTGGGGCGAGCTTGGGAAGGGTGGCCGTCCATGAGATCGACAGTCCTTGAGCCTGGGGCAAATTCGAGGATTTGTAGGACGTGCCGAGGCCCGCCATCGCCAACCCGACGCGCCGCGCCGAGACCCGCCCTTACGGCACGACGCAGGTCAGAACGGTCGCCTCGCCAATCGGCCGGATCTCGCACGGGCCGAGCGCGGCCGGAAGGAGGCGGGTCTGTCCCCTGGCGATCGGGTACGACGCCCCATCATGGACGATCTCGGCCGCGCCCTCGATTGCCAGGACCAGCGTGAAGCGTTCCAACGACCCGACTTCGGCGGCTCCGGTCAGCCTCAATCGCTCGATCGCGAAATAATCGCACGACGCCAGGCGCTCGCGCGTCCCTCCCGCGATCGCGTCCGCCCGGGCCGGATGCGGGTGGACGGGACCGGCCTCGTAATCGGTCGCTTCGAGGGCCTGGGGCTTGTGAAGGGTGCGAGGCGAGCCGTCGGCGCCCACCCGGCCCCAGTCGTAAACCCGGAACGTGGCGTCGGACATCTGCTGGATCTCGGCCAGCACGATCCCGGCACCGATTGCGTGAACCGTCCCCGCAGGGATCATCACGCAGTCGCCCACCTTCGGCGCAAATCGGTGGAGCAACGGCTCGACCTCGCCGGTCTCCAGTGACTCGGCGAACGCCTCGCGGGTGACTCCGGGTCGGAGCCCCGCGTAAATCAGGCTTCCCGGCTCGGCGTGGAGGATCACCCAGGCCTCGGTCTTGCCGTTGTCCTCGACCAGGACGCGGGCCTTCGCGTCGTCGGGATGGACCTGGACCGAGAGCACCTGATGGGCATCGAGGAATTTCACGAGCAAGGGAAACTGTGCGCGGACACCGACGGACGAGCCGAGAAGCGTCTCTCCGAACTCGGCGATCAGCGACCGCAAGTCCCGGCCGGCGAGCGGTCCATCGGCCACGACGCTGACATCATTCTTGTGATCGGCGACTTCCCAGCTCTCGGCGTAGTCCGATTCCCCGCCCAGCGGCTTGTCCAGGATCGAGCCGAGACGGCGGCCACCCCAGATCAGGCGCTTGAGGATCGGCCGAAAATGCAGGGGATACAACGGTTCGATGGGCATGGTTCGGTTGGTCGTTACCTTCGGTCCGGGTCCTGTCTTGTAACGGCCGGAGGCGAGGATGTCCAGAAGGGGCCGATCCTGGGGCTTCGGAAGAACGGAGAGGGAGCCGGCAATCCAACGGGTTGCGGGCCTGCGCATCGGCGCGTTACACTTTCAACTCAGGAACGCTCCCGCCGAAGTTTGGGCCGTCCCCGCGAGGCCCTCCGGCGGTGCCGCTCGATGGGTCCGTGGCCTCGGGACGGGCTGCGCGTCTCGCGTCTCCTCCCCTGACTAGCCCGCCCCGGCGTTTCCCAGCCCTTTGCGAAGGGTGGAGCGACCCTCATGCCCCCGACTGATAAGGATCTCTTCGCTGAAGAGCAGACGATGCGCGCCATGAGCTTTGGCGACCACATCGAAGAGCTCCGCACCCACCTGATCCTCGCCCTGGCCGGCCTGTTCGTCGGCGTGACCCTCGCCTTCATCCCGCCCCTGGACCTCGGCCGTTGGGTCATGCGGCGGATGCAGGACCCGGCCACCGTCGCGCTCAAGCGGTTTTACGAAGACTCTGCCGAGAAGCGCTCGAAGGCGGCCGACGCCACGAAGCAGCAGACCGAGCCGATGGATTTCGAGATCCAGGGTAAGACCCTTTACGCGGCCGTCCATCAACTCTTCCCTGAAATGAAGTCGCCGTCCGTCTCCGTTCTGGAGGCATCCATCCCCCTGAAAATGCGGATGAAGGAATCGGACGTCATCAAGACGGTGGCCCGGTCGGTCGAGCCCAAGAGTGCGCTGATCTCGCTCGCACCTCTCGAAACCTTCATGATCTATTTCAGCGTCTGCATGGTCACCGGCCTGATCATCGCCAGCCCGTGGGTTTTCTACCAGATCTGGGCGTTCATCGCCGCCGGCCTGTACCGCCATGAGCGACATTACGTCAAGAAGTTCATCCCGTTCTCGCTCTTTCTCTTCCTGGGCGGCGTGTTCCTCTGCTTCTTCTGGGTCCTGCCGTATACCCTGGAATTCCTGCTCAATTTCAACGTCTGGCTGGGCATCGAGCCCACCCTGCGGATCAGCGAATGGATCAGCTTCGCCACGATCCTGCCTCTGGTCTTCGGCGTCTGCTTCCAGACTCCGCTGGTGATGATGCTGCTGGCTCGGGTCGGGGTCGTGTCGGTGGCCGATTTCCGCGCCAAGCGCAAGTTCGCCATTCTCATTATCGTCGTCATCGCCGCCGTGATCACCCCCACCGGCGACCCGTTCACCCTCGCCCTCCTCGCCCTGCCGA
>JAQGHR010000038.1 GCA_028291545.1 Planctomycetota bacterium
AGGTCGAGCGCCTGACCGTCTTACTCAGGAGCACGGCGAGGCTGAACAAGCGCAAGAGGGCCAGTACGTTCGAGCTCCTCAACGATCCGTCGCGCCTGGAGTACGGCTTAACTTGATGCCTATGGGGCCCCTGGCTATGCACCCCGGCCCCTCCAGGGCAAATACCACAATCCGGATCGCCTCTAACTCGATCGCTTGAGGATCACTCGCCATGCTTCCCGGTCCCGTGTTTGCCGCCGAACTGATGACCACCGCGCGACGCGCCCGCTACTACGCGCTACGGATGATGTATGGCATGGTGCTGCTCGTGGTGTTCTGGGCGAGTTATCGTGCGTTTGACCAGATCTACGGCAATGGACGGGAGACATTTACTCCAGGTCAGATGTCCACGTTTGCGAAGCAGACGTTCGACTGGTTCGCCATCGCGCAGGCATTGACGGTCCTGGTGATCACTCCGGCCCTGGTGGCGGGGACGATCGCGGGCGAGAAGCAGAGGAAGACGCTGCATTACCTGCTGGCCAGCCAGCTTTCCAGCGGCGAGATCGTCATCGGCAAGTTGCTGGCGAGGATGCTGATGATCTTCGTCTATCTCCTGGCCGGCGTGCCGCTCCTGTTCCTCCTGATGCTGTTCGGCGGCGTGGAAATCGAGCTGATCCTCGCGACGTTCGGGGTGACCGTGACGTTCGCGCTCTTTATTGCAAGCGTCTCGATCTTTTTCTCCACCGTGATGCGGCAGGCTCGTTCGGCGATCGTGATGTCGTACGTCTCGCTGGTCGTTTGCTTCCTCATGCCCTACATCGCGAGGGAGAGTCGAGCGATCGTTCCCGACTGGTTGTCATGGTTGCTGGCGGCACTGGATTACATCAGCCCCATGATCAATCTCGCGGAATATTATGAGTTTCAGATCTCGGGAACGCTGCACGCGTGGGTCGTGCGAATGGTCGTCGCTCAGTGGATCTACTCCGTGATCCTGCTGGTGTATTCGACGCGGAGCCTGCGACGCATCGCCGCCAGCCAGACGGCCCAGCCGAAGGTGATCCTTCGCCTGGACAGCCGGGGCCGGCCGATGTGGCGAGCGTTGCCCCGGCCCGCGGTCGGCGACGATCCCATGCTCTGGAAAGAGCGATACACCGCCCGCGTGGGCGGGGTGGCCAAGATGCTCGGGCTCTTCAACAACCTGTTCTGGGCCGTGCTGATCGGGTGCCTGACGTTCGACTATGCGAGGACGGCCATCCTGGAAGTCATCGAGCGAGGCTATGGCGACCCCAACAGACAGCACTTTCAGGGCGAATTTAACACCGTCTTGCGCGCGATCACGCCCTGGGTCGCCGGCTTCTGGCTCCTCGGCACGGCCACGACCGCGGCGTCGTCCATCGCGTCCGAGCGAGAGGACGACACCTGGATCAGCCTGATCGCGTCGGACCTGGAGGGAAAAGAAATCCTCCGCGCCAAGCTGCTGGGCTCGATCCTCCGATTCCGGTGGATGGGCCTGATGCTCTTGACCATGTGGGCCCTCGGCGTCACAGGCGGGGCCATCCATCCTCTGGGATTCGCGGCGGCAACCGTTGAATTGGCCGTGTTCCTCTGGTTCGCGGCAATCCTGGGGCTACGCTTCTCGCTGTTGTCGAGCTCGACGAGCAAATCACTCGCCATGACGCTCGGTTGCTTCATCTTCTGCAATGTCGGGTATTTGCTCTGCTGCTTGCCCCTTCCGATGTCGGGCACGGTGTTTAACCTGATGGGCGTGATGCCGTGGCTCATCCGCGAGGCGATCTTCAGCGCGAGCGACATGCAGCAGTTCAATAATTTCACCGAAGGGAGTTACTCGACCTATCTTCGCCTCTGGGCCGATCAGCCGATCGTTCCGTCGGTACTCGGCGTGTTGGTTTACGCCCTGTCCGCCTGGTTTCTCACCAAGCGGACCTATGCGAGGTTCGATACGGTAGTCGATCGGCCCCGCATGTCGAGTTGAGCCGCGTGACCAGATTCCGATCACGCGCCGTCCAGATGCAGGCCGAAATCGGCAAGGGCCTTGCGAAGGCTTTCCAGGAGCGCGTCGGGGACAACCACGGTTGTGGGACCGATCCGCATGCCCAGGAAGTCTCGGGTTGCCGGATGCTGGAGGAGGCCGTCGAGGAGGTCGGTGGTCGGCGAGGTCAGGATGATCGGCCTGGAGAGTCGCGGCAATTCCGGCTTCGGGCTCGAGGCATGGAGCAGCAGGCGAAGGGCCGGCGGGACCTCCGTGCCAACCCGTTGGGAGAACCATTTGGCGAGCGACGACACGCTCAGCCCGTCCTCGACGGCGCGCGATAGCGACGAAGGCGTCACCCGGTATCGGCGGCGGCCGGACGTATTGCGGCCTTCATCGGGCAGTTCGTCGGCCATGCGGCCGAGCTCGGTGTCGATGAAGAGATCGGAGCGGCCGAGGTCGAGCGAGAGCGTCACGCCGTCGCGCTCGACCTCGACGCAGACCTCGGGAGCTCGGCGGTAGTCGCGCGATCCGGCGAGCTTGAATTTCCCGAAGGGAATCGTCGACTCATCCTCGACCAGGAGGATCCGGTCCGAGATGGCGATCGGCTGGGGGCGATCCGGCTCCGGCGACCAGATCGCGAGCGCATCGCCCAGGGCCTCGGCCGTCGCGAACTCGATGAGGATGGCCGAGCTGAAATAGGTGACCCGGTCGCGGCGGCTCGACCACGTCTTGACCGCCTCGTAGACGCCGGGAGGCAGCGGTCGCGACGAGTGTCGCGCCAGCCGCTCCAGCATCTTTTCGGGTGAAAGCCCGCCCTCCAGGCCGCGATAGACCGACTCGGCCGTCAGCCTCATCTCCAGGGCCGCCCCCGACTGCGTCCAGATCATGAACCGGCTGAGCTGGCCGATGAGGGCCGAGTTCAGGCCCTGGCGGTAGGCGATGACCTCGAAATTGGGCTGGACGAACAGGAAATGTTCGAACGTTGCGCGGGCCGAGGGAGGTGGCCCAACGGCCAGGACGTAGCGACCCAGCTCGGTCAGTCGCACCACCCTCCGACCGCTCGGGTCCTCCTCGGCGGCGCGGATCAGGCCGAGCTGATAGGCCGGCCCGAGCAGCATCGCCTCCAGTAAAGCGACCCCGCCGGGATGCTCCGGAGGGGCGTCGGGCTTCTTGCGACGTGACGCCGATCTCTCGCGGGCCTCGGCCCCGATCCGGCCTTTCGCCGCCGGATCGGTACGAGGATCGCCCCATTCGGCCAGCAGCGAGGCCGACCAATCGGGATGGAGCCGATCGAGATGTTCGGCGAGATCGGCCGTGGCGACCCACTCGTCCGGCCCGAACCGGGCGAGCCAGAGCAGCACGGCGGGGCGCAGGAATGGCGGGGCGAGCATGGCGGTGGCGTCGTCGGTCTGCATGCCGCCCTGCTCGTGCCAGGTGCGCAGGCCGAGCCAGCGCTGGGCGATCATCTGCGGGAGATGGACGCCGTTCTCCGCCCAGTATTCGGCCGGCGCGGCGACGGTGCGATCGGTATTCGGCTCGTCCACGATCAGGCCGACGCCGCGCGCCAGCATCAGCCACAGGCTCGCCATGTCGGGCAGAGGCTCCAGGGCGTCGGCGATCGGCCCGGCGAGGACCGGGTCATCGTCGATCCGCTCCCGATCGCGCTTGTAGAGCGTCCCTTGCTGCGTCCGCCGCATGGCGGCTTCGTCGACCCTCTGCCAGAGCGCCGCGAGCCGCAGGATCGGCTCCAGGCCGTCGCTCTCTCGGACCTGACGGACCGGCCCGGCGGCAGGAAATACGTCGCCCTCGGGCAGGATCGTCCTGGCGGCCGCGACGGCCGCCGGATGTGCGATCAGGACGTGGGGTCCGTTGTCGCCCTCCCGGCCCGGAACCAGTACGCCAAACCCGCTCAACTCCGCGACGATCGGCCCGGATTCCAGCCCGAGCGCGGCCAGCGAATGGCTCAATCCGGCCGTCGGCCAGACCGGGGATTCCGTGATCGCGAACAAGCCGAGCGCGAGACGAGGCCCCGGCCCCATCCGGCCGATCAGCGCCTCGATGACGCGGGGCTCATTCAGGCGATCGTACACCTCCGAAACCAGCTCGCTCGGCTTGGTCGCTCGGTCGTACGACCCGAGCGCCTGCAACATCGCCACAAGCTGCGCACCGTGATGCTTCCCCAGCGCCGCCCGGTAGCGTTCGGCGGCGGGAGGCGGCGGGCCGGGCGGAGGGGCCAGGTCCGGGTCGGGTTGAGAGACGTCGATCTCGGTTGACATCAAATCCACGCCGTCATCGGACGATCCTCGGTGTGTGTCCCATCCGTCTCAGCTCGTCGAGGACTGCGTCCTCCTCTTCCGGCCTCACCAGAAGAACGGTCTCGGACAACCGGCCCGCGATCAGCTTGGACAGCGTCTTCCTCGCCAGCAATTCCTCCGCCAGGATCGGTTCGGACGTGCGAATGAGCGAGACGTGGCGATGGAGCTTGATCGGGATGCGGAGGGACGGGATGGCCATTTGAGAAGGAGCCCTTGGAGTCTTGTGCCGTTGGCGTCGAACCGGCCGGCCAGTGAGGATCGTTTGGACGAGGAGCGATTCGCAGGCGAGCCAGGTCGCGTCAGCGCCGGGAGTTTTCTCAGTCGTCAACAGACTCCCGGCGCTGACGCGACCGGGCTCGCCCTCTGTTCGACCGGTGGCCCTCACGGACCCTCCCCTCCCGATGAGAGACACTGACCCGCGCCCGCCATCACGTCCGACTCGTCCACGATCACATACGCATAACCCTGTTCCGTCAAGAAGAGTTGGCGATGGTGGGCGAAATCCATCTCGCGGGTATCTCGGGTCACGAGCGTGTAGAAATGGGCCGGTTCGGCACCGTCCTTCGGTCGCAAGATCCGGCCCAGGCGCTGGGCCTCTTCCTGGCGGCTGCCGAAGGTGCCGGAGACCTGGATCATGACGTTGGCGTCGGGCAGGTCGATGGCGAAATTGCCGACCTTGGAGAGCACCATGCGGCGGATCTCGCCCCGGCGGAACTTCATGTAAAGCTCCTCGCGCTCGGGGTTCGAGGTCTGGCCGGTGATGAGGGGCAAATCGAACCGGGCCGCGATCCGACGCAACTGCTTGAGGTACTGGCCGATAATCAGGACGCGATCGTCCGGCCCGTCGTGTTTTTCGAGCAGGGCCTCGCAGAGATCCTCTTTCGAGGGGTTCTCGCTGGCCAGACGGAATTTATCCCGCCACTCGGCCAGTGCGTATTCCATGCGTTCCTGGCCGGGCATGGCGAGGCGGACCTCGTGGCAGAGGGCCTCGGCGATCCAGCCCTTCTGCTCCAGGATACGCCAGGGGACGTCGAACTTCTTGGGGCCGATCAGGCTGAACACGTCCTCCTCGCGGCCATCTTCACGGACGAGCGTCGCCGTCAGGCCGAGCCGGCGGCGAGCCTGGATGTCGGCCGTGACGCGGAAGACGGGGGCGGGCAGAAGGTGGACCTCATCGTAAATGATCAGCCCCCAGTCCTTCTCGTTGAAGATCTTGAAGTGGGGGAACTCGCCGTCCTTCTTGGGCCGGTAGGTGACGATCTGATAGGTCGCGACCGTGACGGCGGCGATGTCCTTGGAGTCTCCGGTGTAGGTCGCCACGTCGGAATCGTCGAGGTCGCTCTTGTCGAGGATCTCGCGCTTCCACTGTTCGACGGCCGTGGTGCTGGTCGTGAGGATGAGCGTGTGCTTCTTCAGGGCGGCCATGGCCGCGATGCCGACGATCGTCTTGCCCGCGCCGCAGGGCAGCACGATCACGCCCGAACCGCCGCGGACGTCGCCGCCGGCATGGAACGCATCGACCGACATTCTCTGGTAATCGCGAACGTGGAACGGCAGGCCGGAACGCGAGATGTCGCGCAGTTTCAGTTCCAGATCGGCGCCGTCGGTGTAACCGGCGATGTCCTCGGCCGGGTAGCCGATGCCGATGAGGGCCTGTTTCAGGACACCGCGATCCCCGTCATCGATGCGGAAGCTCGTGTCGTCGAGCCGGTCATACAGGTACTCCTTGAGCGATTTCTGCCGCGCCAGCTCTTCCAGCAGGGGCCGATCGGTGGTGACGAGGACGAGGTTCGTGCCCTGACGTTCCAGCCGGACGCGACCGTAGCGGCTGACCAGCTCGCGGAGGTCGACGGGCAGGTTCAGCGGGAGGGGGAACTTGCTGAATCGGGTGAGGACGTCGACCATCGCCTCGGCCGTCATGCCCGCGGCGGCGGCGTTCCATAGGGAGAGGGGCGAGAGCCGGTACGTATGGATGTGCTCGGGGCTCTTCTCCAGCTCGGCGAACGGAGCCAGGGCGTCGCGGGCCTCGGGATAGAGCGGATTATCAACCTCCAGCAGCACCGTGCGGTCCCCCTGCACGATGAGCGGGTTGGCGGGGTTGTACTGCATGGGCTCCTTGCCGGTTCTTCTGTGATCCGGTCCGGTCCAGAGGTCGGGAACGACTCGCAGCGCCACCGGGGGATTCCACCCGGCGACCAATCTCGCCATGGTAGACGGACGAGCCGAGGGCTGCAAGTCGGGAAAATGCGGTCATGAGGGGGGATCAGCCATTTCCGGTCGGGGGCTCGATTCTGGAGAGTGAAATCCGATTCCTCGGTCGCCGGAATCGGTCCGGGGCGGGATCGGACGCTCTTGCGGTTTCCCCGATCGAAACACCGGTTCCCCCCGATGATTTCCTTGAGGAGAATGGCTTCCCTCGCGCCGATCCTTGGGCGATGTGTAAGAAGGAGTTTCGATTCCTCCCGGGGGATTTTTATTCGGTTCGCGTGGGGGCGTGGGGGCGGTGTGCATGGGAGCACCTCTTGGTGCCGGATTCCGTGGGCGCTAGTGGAAGCCCAGGGAACACCGCTTGCAAAAACTTCGCCCTTCGCTATGATTCGGCCGACGAGCCTCAACGGAGACGCCACCGCCTGCGCCATGGATTTGCCCCGAAGCCGAAGATCGCAGGTTTTTCAGCTACCGGACGAGATGGCGGCTCCTCCCGCGTGGATGCGGGTGGATGGCCGCAAGCACCCGCCACGGAATGTGCGGGTCGAAACTCCAGGTCTACCCCAACGATGAACCGCCAAGGAGGGCTTCCGCATGCGTTCCTATCCCCGTCTCGAACGGACCGCTAGCTCTGCGCGCCGACGTCCCCGTTTCGTGCCTGGCGCCGAGAACCTGGAAGCGCGGCAGTTGATGGCCGTCGGGATCGATGAGATTGCCGTTCGGGGCAAGAACCCTCACATCGCGGACGTGGCCGTGGCGACCGACGGAAGCGTCTGGTTCACCACGAATTACAACACGGATTATCTGGACAAAGACGGCACCCCGACCGGCGTCTGGCGAATCGGCGCGGACGGCGCCCCCTCTCTCGTGCCGAATCAGCCGGCACTGACCGAGCCGTCGAGCTTGGCGGCCGGTCCCGACGGCTCGATGTGGGTCGCGTCGTACGGTAGCAACGGCGCGGCTTTCACCGAGTTCACGGCCAACTGGAATCGCACGGCGTCCCTTGATGTCTACCCTCAGTCGTATTGCGTCGGCCCCGATGGAAACCTGTGGATGACCGTCAACGGCCCCTATCAGGACGTGGGCGGGGCCTATGGACATGCCCCCGGCACCATCCTCCGTTACAACCCGAGCACCAACCAGGCCACCAGCTTCCATGTCAGTTCGACCTCACTCGGCAGCATCACGCCGGGACCGGACGGGAACCTCTGGTTCGCGGATGAAAGCGGGAACAAGGTCGACAAGATCACCACGGCGGGAGCGGTCACTGAGTACGGCGTCGGGATCACACCCTCCTCAATCACCGCCGCGACCGGTGGTGCCCTCTGGTTCACGGCCTCGGGCAAGGATGCGAACGGGGTCGCCCAGGGGGAGATCGGCCGGATCACGACGGATGGTGCGTTGACGACTTATCCTCTCGGCTCGAATCGAAACAGCCTCTCGGGCATCGCTCCCGGATCGTCGGTTGACTCGATCTGGTTCTCCGACGCGAACAGCGCCGTCCTCGGCCACGTCTTCAAGGACGGAGACATCCTCTACCTCCCTCTGCCCACGGCAAATGCGTATCCCTATTCTCTCGTCGCCGATGGAAAGGGCGGGTTCGTTTTCGACGACCTCAACGCCAGCGCGATCGGTCACGTCCGGTTCGATCTCCCCGAACCGGGCGTCAACGTGACGCCTTTGTCCTTCTCCATCGTCGATGGCAACGTGCCGAATGGCCTGGACGTCGCCCGATTCACCACGACCGACTGGACCGCCACGGCGTCGGACTTCCGTGCACGAGTCGATTACGGCAATGCGT
The DNA here is from genome assembly GCA_028291545.1 of Planctomycetota bacterium. GTDB lineage: Bacteria > Planctomycetota > Planctomycetia > Isosphaerales > Isosphaeraceae > JAQGHR01. The sequence goes on from JAQGHR010000038.1 coordinate 8,297, forward strand.
ACTCGTATAATGGGTCGATCGTTGCCGACGGCCAGGGTGCGTTCATCGTCAGGCCGCAGGGGTACGATTCGGTCACCGTCGGCCAACGTGCCTTCGTCGTCACCGTCTTCGACACGAAGCATCACAACTCCGTCGGAACGACCTCGACCTCTCTGAGCGTGGTGACCGTGGGCGATGCCCCGCTCACCGCGACGGGTCGCGACCTGGTCATCACGGCGAACATGCCCTGGGCGGGCGTCGTCGCCGACCTGTACGACCCGGGCATCGAGGACGATTCGAATTTCGGCAACACCAGGATCAACTGGGGTGACGGCTCGGCCCCGACCACGGCCACGATCGGCGTCGCCTACCGCGATTACAACGGCGTCTCGCATAACTACACCATCTCGGGCACCCACACCTACGCCCAGACCGGCTCGTACACCGTCACCGTGACGGCCGCCGACACTACCACGTCGTCGGTCGCCACGAGCAAGACGAACGTCTACGGGCCGCTGGTCCTCTCGCCGACGGCCTTTAGCTTTGCTCAGGGGCAGCGAATGCGGGTGAAGGTGGCGACCTTCACCGATCCCAGCGCTGTGCCGGGGAATAATCAAGCGAGAGTAAGTTGCACCCTCCCCAATAATAACGGCCCGGTCGACCTGCTCACCGAGGTCGTGGGCAATGACATCTGGGCCACTGGCACGTTCAACAACCCGGGTGCCGTCCCCTTCCAGATTTCCGTGAACCGCTTCGGTGACACGAAGATCCAGGCCGTCACGACCGCGCAGGTCACGGCCGCTCCCGTCACGGCGACCGCCTCGATGATCGCGCCGACCGCGGGCGTGGACCTCTCCCAGACGGTCGCGACGTTCACATCGTCTCCCGGGTCGATCCCGATCGGCGCTTTCGCGGCGTCCGTCGACTGGGGCGACGGCACGAAGAGCGACGGCACGGTAAAGGCCGACTCGCACGGCGGCTACGTCGTCATTGCCGATCACGTCTTCCAGCAGGCCGGGACGTCGAAGATGACCGTCACCATCGACAACATCGCCCTGGACGGGTCGCGAAGCGTCGTGGCGACTTCGACCGCGACGGCGACCATCGCGACGCACGATCTCGTGCTCGTCCCCGTGCTTGATGTCGGTTTCGCCCAGGGTGTCGAGTCCAAGGTCCGCGTGGCGTCGTTCACCGACGATCCCAACGTCGCGTCGATCCCGTATCATGCTCAGGTGTCGTATTCTGCCTACCCGTCGTTTCGCACGATCAACCTGCCGACGCAATTGGTGTTGAACGCCTCCGGTGGCCATGACGTCTACGCGGTCGGGAAGTTCCCCGACTGGGGAACGGCCACGATCGCCGTCGAGGTGAACCGAATCGGCGGCTCGGAGATCTTCACCCAGACGTCGGCACTGGTCACGCCCTATGCAATCACGGCGACGGCCTTGCCGATCACGACGACTGCGAGCACGACCTTCTCGGGAACCATCGCGTCATTCACGAGCGTGGCGCCCTTCGTGGGGCCTGGTAGCTTCTCGGCAACCGTCGATTGGGGCGATGGCACGAAGAGCGATGCGAAGGTCCAGCCCGGCAAGCAGGGCGGCTTCGACGTGATCGGCGATCACGTGTTCCACCAGGGCGGGACGCCGAAGGTGACGATCACGATCAACAATCTCCACGCGAACGGCGATTCGAATATCGCGGCGCAGCTCATCACAAACGCGACCGTCGTGTCGCACGATGTCGCGCTGGTCGCCGTGCGGGATATTGGCCTCTCGCAGGGCGTGAAGTCGCGCATTCGCGTGGCGTCGTTCACCGACGACCCCATCCTCGCGACGACCACGTATCAGGCCCGAGTGACGGCTACGCTCCCCTCGTCGTCGGGCCCCGTCGATCTCCTCACGGAGCTGGTGGCGAACGGTTCGGGGGGGATCGATGTCTTCGCCACGGGCACCTTTAACGACTGGGGAACCGTTCCGTTCCAGATCTACGTGGCTCGATCCGGCGAGTCCTTCCACGAGACTGACACGACGGCCCTGGTCACGCCGGCGTCGGTCACGGCGACGGCCCGGCCGATCACAACGATTGTGGGAGCGAGCTTCTTCGGCACGATCGCGTCGTTCCCCTACGCGTTTTATGGAAACACCTACTACGCAACCGTCGATTGGGGTGACGGCACGAAGAGCGACGCGAGGGTCACGCTTGCCGCGCAAGGCCTCGACGTGGTCGGCGATCACGTGTTCCACCAGGGCGGGACGCCGAAGGTGACGATCACCATCAACAACGTCCACGAGAACGGCGAACATAACGTCGCGGCGCAGCTCATCACGAATGCGACCGTCGCGTCGCACGATGTCGCGCTGGTGGCGGTGCAGGACATCGGCTTCTCGCAGGGTGCGAAGTCGCGCGTTCGCGTGGCCTCGTTCACCGACGAGCCCATCCTCGCGACGACCACGTATCAGGCCCGGGTGACGTGTACGCTCCCCTCGTCGTCGAGCCCCGTCGATCTCCTGACCGAGTTGGTGGCGAACGGTTCGGGGGGAATCGATGTCTTCGCCACGGGCACCTTCAACGACTGGGGAACCGTCCCGCTCCAGGTCTACGTGAATCGCGCCGGCGGCGCGGTGGTTGAGGCCGACACGTCGGCGCTGGTTACACCTGCGCCGATCACGGCAACCGCCCACCCCATCTCCTCGGCCGTGGGCATGGACTACTGGGTGTGGATCGCCTCGTTCTCATCCTCGTTTCCGTTTTCGCCAGGTTCCTTCGCCGCATCCGTGAATTGGGGGGACGGGACCAACACAGCCGCGCAACCTTCGTCTGACGGTGAAGGCGGATTCAATGTTTACGCCGACCACATCTTCGGACATGCAGGCATTTTTCACCCCATCGTTACCATTGAGAATCTCGGCCAGGGCGGGGAGAGAAATGTCGCGGCAAAACTGACGACAACGGCGACCGTCGCGGAGCACCTCTTGGTTCTGAACGGAACTTTGATCTCGGCGACTGCCAACCAGCCCTTCTCAGGACTCCTCGCCACATTGCTGGAGCCGAACGCGCAGACCTCGGCCAGTGATTTTGTCGCGACAATCCAGTGGGGCGATGGTACTCCCGACACGCCGGGAACAATTCAACCTGCTGGGGCGGGTGGCTATTACATCGAGGGCGTTCACGAGTTCGCGTTCGGCGGACATGGCACAGTCCGGGTCACTGTCTCCACCACCAACGGAAGTGCCCCACCGGTCGTGGCTACCACAAGTGTCACCGTTGCCGATGCCCCCTTCGATCCGATGGGCGTCGATCTGAAAGGGACGGCCGGCGCGGTCACGTCGGGCGTGGTGGCCACCTTCTACGACCCGACCGCCAGCCCGGTGAATCAGTACACCGCGTCGATCAACTGGGGCGACGGATCGACCTCCCCGGGGGTTGTCTCGTCCTATAACAACGGCCACGTTGTGTTCGGCTCGCACACGTACGCCCTCGCCGGCCCTTACCAGGCGAGCGTGACCATCCGGGAAGGGACGGCCCCTCCGGTCAAGGTGAACCTGTCAATCTCGGTCGCGGACAAGCCGGTTGTCGGCACGCCTTCCGGGAGCGGCCCGGTCGGTCCGACCGGACCGGGGGTGACGCCGTCGAAACTCGTGTCTATCAAGAAGGTGCGGGACAAACGGGGTGTCATCCGGCTCGTGCTCACCTACTCGGGCGCCATGGATCTGACGGCCACGGACCTGGGCCGTTATGCCGTGACCGATCCCGGCAAGGACAAGAAGTTCGGCACCAAGGACGATCACGTCGTGCGGATCGGCTCGGCCAAGCTGGATGCGAAGGCGCACACCGTCACGCTCTCGCCGAAGGGGACGTTCTCCCGAAGCTCGGCCTACCGCGTCGCGGTCAAGGGCGGAGACACGATGCTCGTGACGCCGACGATCGGGAAATGAACGGGCTCAGCACCCGGACGCGAGGGATGATGCCTTCGCGTCCGGGTGCTCAGGACCTCGTGGTGAGAATCATCAGAGTGTCGCGAATGATCACAAAGGCGTCCGGAGAGACGCTGAACTGGCCCCGGAAGGGGTTGTCCATCGCGGCGATGAGGAAGATCAGCAGCGCCACGAGCAGCGAGAGCAAGCCCGTCAGGAGGAGATGCACGCGGAGTTGATCGACCGAGAACAGCCAGGTCAGCACGATATTGACCAGGGCACCGACGATCACGACCCACCAGAGCGGCGCGGGGAGACCCGTGGTGACATCGGACAGGCGAATCTGCCGGATGTCGTCATAGTCGTCGAACTGCCGGAACGTGTCCGCAAGCAGCGCCTCTTGCCCCCGGGTTTTCGGCTCGAAATCGCCGAGCTTCTTCTGGAACGCGTTGAGCCATGTAATCTCGCCCGGATCCAGCTTCCCTTCCCGCTGGACGGGCCAGGACTTGTCGATCACGTGGCGGCAATAGTCCCGCAAGATGTCCTGAAGCTCCTCGCGGGTCCCCTGCGGCAGGAACGACACATCCCGGTAGAGCACCCCGAGCGCGGCGGCCTCCTTGTTGATCGTGGAATCCACGTCCGTGTAGTTCTGGTACGTCCCGACCGCGATCAGGCCGAGCGTGAGGCCATAAAACACGCCGTAGGCCGACATGAAATAGCTCACGAGATCGTTGGTTTCGGGCTGCGGCCTCATCCACTTGCGAACCGTCGATCGCGTGGCAAGCAGCCCGGTCCAGGTGAACCCGACGAAGACCACGGTACACAACAGCGCCAGGGACCAGTTTGAAAGATCATAGATCCAGTAAAACATGGCCCGTCAGTACCTCCGTGCTCCGTCCGCTCGGCAGTTTTCAAGAAGTCTATCCGCGCCCACCGCGACATGCACCGGTCCGACGCTTCGGCCCGGGCCTTCTCCCCCCACAGAACACCGCAAGGAGACGCGAAATCGAACACCCCTCACAGATACCTCTCCAGCATCCTCCGGCTGGTCCCGTCCAGGGCCTTCCAATCGGGAATCTGGTAACGCGATCCGAGCGCATCGGCGATCAGGACCCGATTTTTTTCGAGCTTGCGGACCTGCTCGTCGGCATCGAGCGTGAACTTGGTCTCGCCGCGATCGGTCACGACGGCCCAATCGCTGGGAGCGGAATCGCTGGAGATATGGACAATCTTTAAAATCGCGGGGACGAACTCGCGGGACGAAAGCTCGTCCTCGATCGTGCGGCGGATCGACGGGGAGACCTTCGAAAGGTCCTCGATCCAGGCGACCTCGCGGCCGGTCTCGTCGCAGAGGGAAATCCGCCGGGAGGGATCGCTGAGAGGGAACGCCCGAACCGGCTCGACGCCGACGTGACGGCGGGCCTCGGAGTCGATCAGGACGAGGCGGCCCCAGGCGTCGAGCGAAAGAGCGAAGGGGGAGTCGGACATGATGGGCTATAAGACTCCGGCGAGCTCGATCTGGGCGCGGTGGAGGCGGGCGTACGCGCCATCGATCTGAATCAGGTCCTCGTGGTGGCCGATCTCCGCGATGCGGCCTCGCTCGATCACGACCAGGCGGTCGGCCTTGCGAAGAGTGCTGAGGCGGTGGGCGATCGCGATCGTGGTCCGGCCTCGGATCAGGTTGTCGAGGGCCTCCTGGATCTCGCGCTCGGTCTCGGTGTCGACGCTGGAGGTGGCCTCGTCCAGGATCAGGATCTTGGGGTCGATCAGCAGGGCGCGGGCGATCGAGATCCGCTGACGCTCGCCGCCGGAGAGGGACTGGCCACGCTCGCCGACGAGCGAGTCGTAACCGTCGGGCAACCGAAGGATGAACTCGTGGGCCCGAGCTGTCCTGGCGGCGGAGATGATCTCGTCGCGAGTCGCACCCGGACGGCCGTAGGCGATGTTCTCGGCAATCGTTCCGAAGAACAGGAACGGCTCCTGAAGCACGATGCCGATGTGGCGGCGGTAGTCGCTGACCGCGAAGTCGCGGACGTCGGTCCCATCGACGCGGATCGAGCCGCCGGTCACGTCGAAGAAGCGGCAGATCAGGTTCACCAGGGTGCTCTTGCCCGCGCCGCTGGGGCCGACCAGGCCGACCATCTCGCCGGGACGAACCGAGAGGCTCACCCCGTGCAGGACGGCCCGGTTGCCGTAGCGGAACACGATATCGCGAAGTTCGACGCCGCCCTTAAGTGAGGAGGTGGAGACGGGGTGCGCCGGGTCGGCGACGCTGGGGAGGCGGTCGAGGATCTCGAAGATGCGGCCGGCGCTGGCCGCCGCACGCTGGGTGGCCTGGACCATCCGGCTCATGGATTCCAGCCGGGTGTAGAATCGTCCGAGATAGGTCAGGAACATCGTCAGCAGGCCGACCTTGAAGTTGCCGTTGAACACGAGGTACGCGCCCACGACCCAGACGACTAGCAGGCCGACCTGGGTGAGCAGCCCTAGCGTGGGACCGAAGAACGCCCAGACGGCATTCACCTTGTCGTTGACGTGGACGTTGTGGAGGTTGGCTTCCTCGAACCGGCTCAGCTCGCGGTCCTCCTGGGCGAACGCCTTGACGACGCGGATGCCGGGGATCGTATCGGCCAGGACGCTGGTCATCCCGGCCCAGGCCTTCGAGCTGTCGCTGAATCCATGACGCAGCGAGTTGCGGACGCGATGGACGAGCCACCCCACGAGCGGCAAGGGGCAGAGCGTGGCGGCGGCCAGGAGCGGGGCCTTGGCGACGAGGATGATCGCGGTGCCGATGATCATGAGGATGTCGGTGGCGAAGTCGACGACGTTCACCGATAGAAACTGGCAGATGCGATCCGTGTCGCTACTGATTCGCGACATCAGGTCGCCGGTGCGCTTGCCGCCGAAGAATTCCATGGAAAGGCGAAGCAGGTGGCCGTAGGTCTTGTCGCGGAGGTCGGCGCTGATCCGTTCCCCGACCCAGGCCATCACGTAGCTCCGCGCCCACCCCAGGAGCCAGGCCAGGACGGACGCGACGGCCATTCCGGCGAGGTAGAACGTGATCAGCGAGAACGAGACGTTCTGCCCCGCCTGACGAGGGATGAGCACGTCGTCGATCAGCGGTTGCGTCAGGTACGGCGGGATCAACCCGGCGGCCGTGCTGGCCAGCGTCAAGGAGAAACCGATCACGATCGCGGTCAGGTGAGGGCGGCCGAACCTGAGCAGTCGGAGGAAGACCGACGAGGTGCGGACGGAGGCCGCCGGGGCGTCCTCGGCGAGGCCGTCGAGCGGAGCGGCCGAGGCGTCGGCGGCAGGTAACGGCTCTCCCTTCTGAGCCGATTCGAACGTCTCGATGAACCTTCTTGCCGCTTTGGCGCGAGTTTGGGTGTAGCGCCATCGGGCGAGCAGACCAGTGGGGAGGGTCAGGTCGAGCGTGCCCAGGCCGGCTTGCTCGCGAGCCGACGCGATCATGAGGCTATCGAGATCCCAGGAGGTCCACCGGCCGTCGGTCGGTTCGCTCAGGTTCGGAAAGCTCCCGCAGCCGAGTCCCAGCACGCGGCGGTCGGTGAGGATGATCGCAGCCGGCGCGTAGACGAGGCGGGCGTCCAGATCGGAAAGGAACGCGGCGCGGATCGGCTCATCCGGGGCGAGAAGGGCATCGAGTTCACCCCGAACGGAGGCGGGTAGGGGGGCGATCTCCTCGCGACGATCGTGCAACGGCGGGAAGCTCCAGGCATTGGCATGAGGAAATGAGGACCGTCCGCGGGCGTTCGGAGCCCTCGCGGCCACAATGCGTCCATCATAATCTGCCGAAAGCCGTTGAATCGAGTGGGCCGCGAGGCGATTCACCGTTTTCCGCGGAGTCGTCCGGATAATTCATGCAATCGCATGAATCCGGCATAACCCAGTTGCGATGCGATCATGTCGCTGTAGTTTTCCCATCATCACCAGATTGCCATTATTCTTCATTCAATTTTCATTCTTGGGTGAGTTCTACCAAATCTTTCGGGCAGACTCTTGTCTTTCTCCGGAAGGCCGACATGATGGTAGGGCCTTACCCGCCGCGCGCCGCGAGGTCCTCAACCGAGCGAAGGCCCCCATGCCGCCAGGTCGAGTCCAGCGAGGGGGTGGCACCCAGGGGAGCAATCGAGAAAAATTTGTCAGAAGCCGTTGGCGGCGAGGCGGATTTTTCTCGTAATGTAGAGGCGAGGTCGAATCGGCGGACTCACTCACCTCTCCCGCCGGTACCTAGAGTCGTGAAAATAGCATTCGTGGAGACGGACAGGCCCGTCGGGCTCATGACGAGACCGGTGTCGGCGTCACTCGGGTGGGGCGGTTCCCCCTGCGCGCGTCGAGGGCGTGACGTTTTCCTGGAGCAGAGGTCCCCATGGAATTCCGGAAGGTCCTAGCGTTGCGCGGACCGAACGTGTGGGCAAATTTCCCCGTGCTGGAGGCATGGGTCGACCTTGGTGAGTACAAGGATTGTTCCTCCGACGTCCAGGCCGGCTTCAACGATCGCCTCATGGGCTGGCTGCCCACGATGGTCGAGCATCGTTGCAGCATCGGAACCCGAGGCGGTTTCTTCGAGAGGCTGCGCCGAGGCACCTACCCCGCGCATATCCTGGAGCATGTGACCCTGGAGCTGATGACTCTGGCCGGCTCCAACGTCGGCTTCGGCCGGGCACGGGAAACGAACGAGGTGGGGGTCTACAAGGTCGCCGTCCAGTACGAGGAAGAGGCGTTCGCGAGGCAGGCCCTTGAAGTGGGACGCGAGTTGTACCTCGCCGCACACCACGACCGGCCGTTCGAGGTCACGAGTGAGGTGGTGAAGCTTCGGGATCTTCTGCATGACGTACGCCTCGGGCCCAGCACGGGCTCGATCGTGAAGGCCGCCCATGCGCGTGGCATTCCCTCGCGGCGGCTGAGCGAAGGCAGCCTCGTTCAACTCGGCTGGGGCATCAGGCAAAGGCGCATCCTCACCGCCGAGACGGATCGGACCGGGGCCATCGCCGAGGGGATCGCCCAGGACAAGGAGCTGACGCGCGCCCTGCTCGCCCGGATCGGTGTCCCCGTGCCCGAGGGTCGCTCCGTCACCGACGAGAACGACGCCTGGTCGGCCGCGGAAGAGATCGGCGTGCCCGTGGTCGTGAAGCCCCAACACGGCAATCAGGGCCGAGGTGTCGCCACGAATCTCACCGCTCAGGCCCAGGTCGTGGTCGCCTATCATGCCGCCCGTCTGGAAAGCTCCGACGGCTCGGTGATCGTGGAGAAGTTCGCTCCCGGCGACGATTATCGCGTGCTGGTCGTGGGCAACGACGTCGTCGCGGCCGCCCGTCGCGAGCCGGCGCACGTGATCGGCGACGGCCTCGGGACGATTGAAGAACTCGTGGCCCTGGTGAACCTTGATCCTCGCCGTGGCGACGGTCACGCCACCTCGTTGAGCCATATCAAGCTGAATGATATCGCCCTGGCCGTGCTGGGGGAGCAGGGTCTTGTGCCCACGTCCGTTCCGCAGGCCGGCCGTAAAGTCCTGATCCGCCGCAATGCCAACCTGAGCACCGGGGGGACCGCGGAGGATGTGACGGACCGGGTCCATCCCGACCTCGCCGCCCGTTGCGTGGAAGCCGCGCGGATGATCGGCCTGGACATCGCCGGGATCGACGTCGTGGCCCAGGACATCAGCCGGCCCATGGAGAGCCAGGGCGGGGTGATCGTCGAGGTCAATGCCGGACCCGGATTGCGGATGCATCTGGAGCCGTCCCAGGGGATGCCGCGACCGGTCGGGCGGGCTATCGTCGACATGATGTTCGCCGACGGAGAGGATGGGCGAATTCCCGTCGTCGCCGTCACGGGCACCAACGGCAAGACGACGGTCACTCGGTTCATCGCCCACCTGCTGCGATGCACGGGGAAGACCGTGGGAATGACCTGCACCGAGGGGATCTACGTCGACGAGCGGCGGATCGAATCCGGGGATTGCAGCGGACCGGTCAGCGCCACTTCGATCCTGATGCACCCGATGGTCGAAGCTGCCGTTCTGGAGACCGCTCGGGGCGGCATCCTGCGTGCCGGGCTGGCCTTCGACCTGTGCGACGTGGCGGTTGTCACGAACATCGGCGAGGGGGACCACCTCGGCCTGAACGATGTCCACACGGTGGACCGTCTCGCCAAGGTGAAGCGAACGATCGTGGACGTCGTGAAGCCGACCGGCGCCGCCGTCCTGAAGGCCGATGATCCCCTGACGGCCCAGATGGCCGCGCACTGCCCGGGTTCCGTCGTGTTCTTCGCGCTTGACGGCGAATGTGACACGATCCTCGCCCACCGAGCGTCTGGCGGACGGGCCGTCTTCGTCCGAGACGAGACCGTGATCCTGGCCGAAGGGGCTCGCGAAACGATGCTCGTCCGGCTTGCGGATGTACCGCTCACGCACGGCGGCCGGATCGGGTTCCAGATCGAGAACACGCTCGCCGCGGCTGCCGCGGGCTGGTCGTTGGGGATGAACCGCGACGTCCTTCGCGACGGCCTGGAGACGTTCGCGGGAGAGATGGATACCGTGCCCGCCCGGTTCAACCTGCTGGAGATCGGCGGCGCAACGGTGATCCTCGATTACGGACACAACGTCTCGGCGCTGGCTGCCGTCGTTGAGGCCATCGGGGGCTTGCCCCACGAACGGAGGACGGCGATCTACTCCGCGGCCGGCGATCGCCGCGATGAGGACCTGATCCGCCAGGGCGAGATGCTCGGGGACGCGTTCGACCGGGTCGTCCTGTACGAGGACTCCTACATCCGTGGTCGCCAGCCGGGCGAGATCACGCGACTGTTCCGGCAAGGGCTGGAGACCGGAACCCGGGTCTCGGATATCCGCGATTTCCAGGGGGCTCTGAAGTCTGTCGAGGCCGTACTTCGCGATTCCCGGGCGGGCGACCTCCTGGTGATCCAGGCCAACGAGATCGATGCGACGATGGACTTCATCCATCGCTACCTGGGCACCAAGGCCGATGGCCGCGAGATCGGCCTGACCGAAGCGATCGAGTCGGCCGAACGGGACCCGGTGGGCGTCTTCGCCCAGACGACCGACTGAGCGATCCGGTTGCCAGCGAAGTCGGGTCGGGATTGCTCACGCGACGGGGCAATCTCGACCTTTTTCGTTGATCCTTATTCGCAAATATGGAGGGGTCTTGCATATCCGCCCGCGGATCTTCACGATGAAGGGATCTTGCGGAGTGGAGGTCGGTCTACGATGCCCTTCGAACGCGCGAATTCCGTATCAATCAAGCGATTGCAAGCGAGAACCTGGGACGTCGTGATCGTTGGCGGTGGCCACAACGGTCTGACGTGCGCGGCCTACCTCGCGAGGGCCGGCAAGCAAGTCCTCGTCCTCGAGGCGAGGGATCGCCTTGGGGGGGCATGCACCCTGGAAGAAACCTGGCCGGGACACACGATCTCGCCGTGTGCGTATCTCCTCGGCCTGCTCCATCCGCTCGTGATTGATGAACTGGCTTTGATCCGTCGAGGGCTGAGCTGGACGACGGCCGACGCGGGCCTGTTCGTCCCGTTCGATGACGGGTCGTCGATCCAGCTCTGGGATGACGAGGCCAAGTGCGAGTCCGAGATCCGCCGGTTCAGCCCGCGCGACCTGCGCGGCTTTCGCGCGATGAACGATGTAAAACATCGGTTGCGGGATGCCCTGAGACCCGACAGCGAACACGACGTCTGGATCGGCCGCGCACCTGGCCGCGACGAGTTGCAGGCTCGCCTCAGGGGGGATGACGAGGCGATCAAGATGCTGTTTGAATGGTCCATGGTCGAGTATGTGGAAAACTTCCTCCACGATGAGCGTCTGCAGTGCGCGTACCTCGGTCAGGGCGTGATCGGCACCAACGCCAGCCCGCACGACGCGGGGACCGCATCGATTCATTTCCACCACCAATCCGGCCGACTTGGGGGCGTGCCCGGCGCGTGGGGCTACGTGCAGGGCGGGATGGGCCGGATCTCCATGTTGATTGCCGAAGCCGCAAGCGACTATGGGGCCACGATCGTCTCGGGGCTTCCCATCGCCAGGATTGATCCCGGCCAGGGCGTCGTGCTTGAAGCGGGCGACCGGATCCACGCGACCGCTGTCGTCTCCAACGCCGACCCCCGTACCACGCTGAGGCTCCTCGGCGATTCGGCGGATGCCGCCTGGGCGGCGCAAGTCGAGGCGATCCCGATGATCGGTTGCACGGTGAAGCTGAACCTGGCCCTCTCCGCGCTCCCCGACTTCACGACGCGACCCGGGCCGCGCGAGCCGCACCACCTCGGGCAAATCAACACGCCCCTCTCGAAGGACGAGTGGCTCGTGGCCCACCGGACGGCGCTCGCGGGTGAGTTGCCAACTCGGCTGTGGTCGGAGCTCTATTTTCAGACCGTTCACGACCCGAGAGTCGCGCCCGAAAACGTGCATACGATGAGCGTTTTCGCGCAATATGTGCCCTACACCTTTGCGAGCGGGACCTGGGACTCGCGACGGGCCGACGTCGCGAAGATTGCGATCGCGTCGATCGGCCGGTTTTGCTCGAATATCCCCGAGGCGGTCGAGGCCGTTCAGGTGCTGGGCCCCCCCGACATCGAGCGAGCCGTGGGGTTGAGCGGGGGCCATATCTTTCAGGGCGAGTGCCTCCCCGACTTCATGTGGGACCGTCGGCTCACGCCCACGACTCCGATGGACGGGGTCTACCTCTGCGGTGCGTGTACGCATCCCGGCGGCAGCGTGATCGGCATCAACGGGCGTAACGCTGCCATGGAAATCCTGAGGGGATTCGTCGAGAGTCATCGATCCTGATCCGGACGGGTCGAGGGTCCTGCGTCCGCGCCGCGCCCTGGATCGGGCGTCAGTGGTCCATCCCGATCGCCTCGACGGGACATTCTTCCAGGGCCGCGAGACAGGCGGCCTCTTCGGCCGCGTCGCGGGGCTGCCGGATCACGTAGCTGTATCCCTCGGCGTCGAGGCGGACGAAATTCTCGGGCGCGGTCTCGCGGCAGAGGTCGCAGTCGATACACGTGCGATCCACGTAAAACCGGCCGGGGACGTTCTCTGGGACGCGCTGCGAATGGTCGGCCATGGGACCCATCGTATCAGATCAGGGCCGAATTCCCCAGCGGTGTCGGAATTTTACTGAACGCGTGTTGACTTCCTGGCCCCATCCGGTATGGTTTCCGGTCGTCTGCCCCAGGGTCTGAACGCGAGTGCAGACGGGCGGGCGAGGATCGGGCAGTTCCTGCCAAAAGGGAGTGGTCATGGCTCAGCAGGTCAAAGCGGTGCCGGACGGGCACCACACGCTCACGCCGCACCTGATCGTCAAAGGTGCCTCCGACGCGATCGATTTCTACAAGACGGCGTTCGGTGCGGTTGAGCATGGACGTATGGGGGGACCTGGCGGCCTGCTGATGCACGCCGACCTCCAGATCGGCGATTCACATCTCTTCCTCGTCGATGAATTTCCCGCTTTTGGCTGCCTCGGACCCAAGACCATTGGCGGAACGGCTGTGACAATCCACCTCTACGTCGAGGACGTGGATGCGGCCTTTGCCCGGGCGGTCGAAGCGGGAGCCACGGTCAAGATGCCCTTGATGGACATGTTCTGGGGCGATCGTTACGGCAAGGTCATGGACCCGTACGGTCATGAGTGGTCGCTCGCGCAGCATCTCGCGGATTACACGCCCGAAGAAATGGCCGCACGCGGCGCCGCGGCGATGGCGCCGTGTGAGTGACCCAGAGCGGTAGCCTTCGACCTTCATCGCAGTGATCGGAAGACGCGACCGCTCTTTGGCGACCCGACCGGCGCGAGCGTGGCAACCGCTCGCGCCGGGAGGGCTTCAAACGACTTTCGAGTCGATCCACGTCATCAGCGAGCGGAGGCGCTTGCCGACTTCTTCAACGGGGTGCATACGCTCGCGGCGCTTGGTCGCGAGGAAGCCGGGGCGGCCCGCCTTGTTTTCGAGGATCCACTCGCGGGCGAACTGTCCGCTCTGGATTTCCTTGAGGATCTTCCGCATTTCTTCGCGAGTCTGCTCGTTGACGATGCGCGGTCCGCGGGTGTAATCCCCGTACTCGGCGGTATTCGAGATGCTGTAACGCATGTAATTGAGGCCGCCCTGATACATCAGGTCCACGATCAGCTTCAGTTCGTGGAGGCACTCGAAGTAGGCGCTCTCGGGCTGATAACCCGCCTCGATCAGGGTCTCGAAACCCATCTTCACCAGGGCCGAGACGCCGCCGCAGAGGACGACCTGCTCACCGAACAGGTCGGTCTCGGTCTCCTCGGCGAACGTCGTCTGAAGGACGCCCCCGCGGGTCCCGCCGATCCCCTTGGCATAGGCCAGCGCGAGTTTCTTGCCGGTCTCCGAACATCCCTCGCCGACGGCGATCAGGCAGGGGACGCCGCCACCTTTCACGAACTCGCTACGAACCAGATGGCCCGGCCCTTTGGGGGCGACAAGCGCGCTATCGACGCCCTTGGGGGGCACGACCTGGCCGAAATGGATGTTGAATCCGTGCGAGCAAAGCAGCAGGTCGCCCGGCTTCAGATTGGGCTGAATGTCGCGGGTGTAGATGTCCCCCTGGACCTCGTCGGGCAGGAGGATGTTGACGAGATCGCCCATCTCGGCGGCCTCGGCGGCGGAAACGGGCTTGAACCCATCCTTGACGGCCGAGTCATAGTTTGCCGAGCCCGGTCGCTGGCCGACAACCACCTCGCAACCGGAGTCACGCAGGTTCTGCGCCTGGGCGTGCCCCTGGCTGCCGTAGCCGATAATCGCGATCGCCTTGCCCTTCAGCAGGGCAAGGTCCGCATCCTGGTCATAGTACATCGTGGCCGGCATCAGCAGATCCTTCGGGAAGCTTTGGCTGTCAGCTAACAGCCAGAAGAGAAATCGGAGAGAATACTTCGGACGCGGAGGTTAGCTGGCCCCCGGGCGCGGAGCGAATGCGAACGGTCTCGGCCTTAGAGGCTCGAGTGCCCGACCACCGCGCCTTCGGCCTCGACCTCGTCGGCGACCTCGACGGCGCGGCCGGCGGAGCGGACCAGAGCGATTCGTCCCGTGCGCACCAGCTCGCGGATGCCATACGGGCGAATCATCTCGATGAACGCCTCGATCTTCTTTTCCTGGCCCGAGATCTCGATCATGAGCTGCTCGGGGCCGTAATCGACGATCCGACCCCGGAAATCCTGGACCAGTCCCCGGATCTCGTGGCGGCGTTCGGGAGGGGCGTCCATGGTCACGAGCATCAGGTCGCGCTCGACGTAATCCTCGCGCGAGATATCGATGACCCGCACCACGGTCACGATCTTTTCCAGTTGCTTGCGGACTTGCTCGAGGACGCGGTCGTCGCCCTTGACCACGAAGGTGATCCGCGAGAGCTGCGGATCCTCGGTCTCACCCACGGCGAGGCTGTCGATGTTGAAGCCTCGCGACCCGAGCATCCCCGAGACGTGGGCGAGCACGCCGGGCTGGTTCTGGACGAGGGCAGAGAGTACATGTCGCATTCGACCGCCGCCGGACGCATTCGGTCCGCTCGCACCGTTCTGATCGAGACCCATCGTCGCTTCGACCCCCTGCCATTCGTCTGAGTCCGCTCTCCGCGCCGCCTAGCGAGCGGAACGGGGATGTCAGTTTACGCCATGCAGTCGGGTCGCCGCAAGCGGTCTCCCACTCGGCTCAAGACGCCTCAGTCACCGAGCGGAAGACTCCGGAGGCATGCGGAACGTCCATCAGACGGTGGTAGAAATCGACGTAACGGTTCGCCACGCGGGTGGACGTGTAGAGGCTCTGGCAGCGTTCCAGCCCGGCCTCGGCGAGACGATTGCGATGCTCGGTGGATTCGAGAAGGCTCGCAATGGCCGTGGTCCAGGCCGAGGGGTCGGCCTCCGGAACGACCAGGCCGGCATCGTCGATGACGAAGGGGATCTCCCCCGAGTCCGAACCGATGACGGCAATTTTCGTTGCGAAGGCCTCGATGATCATCCGGCCGAACTGTTCCTTCCAGTTCGGAGTCGTCTGGCTCGGCGCGACAAGCAGGTCCATCGCTCGCAGATAACGCGGCACCTCGTCGTGAGGGACCAGGAGAACCTTGACCCGGTCGCTCAGGCCCCGGGCGGCTGCCCACGTCTGGAGCTTGGCGCCATGCGGACCACTCCCCAACGCAAGCAGGCTCCAGGGAGGGGGAACTTTTTCAAGGGCCTCCATCAGAATATCCAGCCCCTTGGCGGCCGTCAGGCGACCGACGAACCCAATGACGGGACCGGTCAGCCCAAGCTGCCGGCGGAGAGCTTCCCCTTCGGCCTCGTCGGGGTAAAAATCCTCCTCGTCCACGGCAAGTGTGATGACTTCCGAGAGCGGCGGATATCCGCCCCGCGCCTGGAGAGACCGCTGCACGATTGTGCCGCCAGCGACCCAGCCCGCCGCCTCATGAAGACAAAACTTCTCGAATTGGCGAAAGGGCGGCGGATAGGCCTTCGGCAAACTCTGGGCGGTACGGAACATGTAGCGAATACCGGCATGACGCGCGGCCCGAGCGATCTGGAACCCGGCGACGATGTACGGCTCTTCCCATGCATGAACCAGGTCAAAAGCGCCCGGCGCGATGATCGTGCGAAGTCGTTCGTAGTAGAAGCAGTGGATGTACTTCGTCAGCCGCGCATTCAGACCCTGAAGCCGATACGCCTCGTTCGGCGAATCCTCCAGGTGTAATGGCCGAAGGTCCCCGTAGAAAAACTTGGGCGCGACGACCGTCAGCTCAATTCCCGGTAGACGTGCGACACGCGCCATGACCGCGCGATTCAATCCGACGACGTAGGAATGCCCGATCGAGACCACTCGCAACGGCTTCATCTCACCCCCTTCGCAAGGCAGGGCCGCGAGCAGCGAGGATCAACGGAGAGCCATGTCGTATCCGCGAAATTAGGCATATTTCTCGTGGGTACTCCCTGGCCAATGGAGCTTACCTCTCATTGGCACCGATATCGTGAACGATGAGATGACAAAATCCAAGTAAATTTTTCCAACTCATTTGTATAAACACGCCTGCGTCGTATACGCGACGCTGCCAGCTTCCCCCATAGGTCATGGTGACCGGGAGCGACCCCGATGGACCTCGGCGTCAGATGGAATGCGGCTGGCCCGTGTGAGCCCGCTACTCGGCGGATTTCGCGCGAAGTAGAGCCTTGCGATCGAGCACGAGAGACCGATAGGCGTCACCCGGAACGACGTAATACCACGGTGCGAACCGCTTCGTCAACTCGGAGGCACGGGTTTCTCCGGCCTCAAGCTTGGCCTCGTACTCGGACTTCTCTCGTGCCGCCTTGGCCGCTTCGTCCTTGAGCTCCGAGACGGTACGCTGGAAGACCTCCGAGGGGAGTTCGCCGCTAGTGGGCGGAGCGGCCTTCGGTTTGGGGACGAGCCCCGGATCGAACTGAGCCGTGACGAATAGAAAGCGGCTCTCGACCGATCCGCTCGCGGAACCCCCGGCCATTTCTTTCGCTTTATTAGGATCTTTGGTCTTCGCGGCATCCTCACCCTTGCCGGCTGAGAGGGCCTCGCCTTGTGCGAACGTCACCTTGCCGAAATTCAACTCGTAGCGAACCCCGTCATCACAGCCGATCCGGATTGCGCCTTCGTCGGAGACGAGTTGATTCCGCATGAAGTAGAAGCCCTTGTCCTGCAACGAGATAAGTTCGGGCATCTCAAGTGACCCCTTGGTCTCACCTTTCAGCAAGACGGCCAGGCTTGAGGGCTTGGGCCGTACGCCCACGATCTTGAGGTCCGAAAGTGCGTTGGCAAGGGCGGTGGTCTTGCTCGGGTCGACCTCCTGAGAGGCGGGGAGGCCGGCCAGGGTCCAGGGCGAAGTTGAGTCCTTGCGGGAGATGGTCAGGGTCTCGCCGGGAATGATGCGCCGGTTGGCCACGTCCACCTTGCGGTTGTCGAAAGTCGCCTCCCTGATCTGCGACGCCTGAAGCTTGAGCAGGTTGGGCTCGATCCAATCGGCGAATCGCGCCGAGGGCTCGGCCTGAAGATTCACGCCGTAGGTCCGGGACTGGCCAGGCCGTCGGACGTATTTCTGACCGGCCCGACCGGGGACGTCCTTCCCGATGATGTATTCGGCCAGCACGCGATCGGATCGATCACGGAGGGTGATCCGCTTGCCCATCCCTTCGGCCGACGCGAGCTTCTGCTCAAGGGGATCGATCACGCCGAGGAGCTTGTGATCTTCGGATCGACTCGATCGGATCGTGTCCTTCGTGAGCAGGATGACCTTGGCCGCGGTCTTCGCCAGGCGGTCCTCGGCGTCGGCCGAGTAGTCGAAGTGGGACGGGATCACCCAGCGGCCCTCCTTCAACATGACCTTGAAGGGCTGGGCCGAGGCGGTCGCCGGATCGACTTCGACGACTTCGAGCGACGTGCAGGCCGCAGGATCCTTGAAATCCGGGAAGAACGGCTGCCCCTGATCGTTGAAATCGTCCACGGACGAGGATTTGGGGATCGACGCCACCAAGGCCGTGCCCATCAGGAGCACGGCGACGGTGAGGAAGGCGATGGTCTTTCCAGTCTCTTTCATGATGAATTCAACCCGTTTTCAGTCTCGCGGTATCGTGACTTGATCAGGAGACGACATTGGCGAATCTCGGATCTTCCGATCACGCCAGGCGGTTCGCCCCGGTGCCCCGATTCTCACGTCTTGACCTGATGAAGGCGATCAGGCCGCCGAGCAACAAGGGCGGCATCGGCGGGTAGCCCAGCGCCCAGACGCGAACACCTTTCTGGATGCGCTGAATCCCTTCTTCTCGGGCCGCCTTGGCGTCCTCGATGCGTCTTTGCTCGCGGTCATTGATCTCGGCCTTGATGACGTCGAGCTTGCGATTCTCGACGGCCTCTCGGTAGCGGACCATGGTCTCCTTGGTCCGGGCGTCGAGTTCCTTATTCGCGCGGACCTCGGCGACCTGGGTATCCAGACGCTTCTGGGCCTCGGCGAGCTGAGTTCGAGCTTCTTCCTTGGCCGCTTTGGTCTCTTCCTCGGCTTTCTTGACGTACTGCTTGGACTGCTCCTCCACGGCCAGGAGCGTGCGGTGCTTGGATCGGCGGTTCCGCAATGGGATGAACGTCTCGTTCCCGGCCAGCTCGTCGACACAGTTGAGCACGAAATTCACATTATCGAAATCGAACGCGTCCAGCGCCTCGACCGGCCTCTTGCGAAGCTCGAAGAAGCTGTCGGAGAGGAAGTCGAGGTCGGCGACGACGATCACGTTGGCCTTGGCCGGCATGGCAGGAGGCGTCGGCGTCTTGCTGCCGGGGAAGGGCGGCGGTACGTCCGCCGGGAGCGGTCCCAGGATACGAGCCGCTAGGGTGTAGGACTGAAGGCCCGGAATGAGGTTGTCCGCGCGTCCTCGGCCGCCGAAGGCACGGCCCGATAGGATGTCTTCGTAGGTCACGGTCCCGCCGAGATCATCGGTGCGAACCAGGGGATGGAACTCGGTGGTCGCCCCGGGGCGGTGCCGCAGGACGCCCGGGAGCCGGAAGACGAGCTCTTGAAGGCCGGAGCTTGACGGATCACGACCGAAGGCATCCGTGGCGAGATCCTTGGTCACGAAGACGAAGCCGCCGGGCGGGAGGTCGAGTTGCTTGTGCGGATTGTAGTTGTTCCAGACGACCTCGTTCGCCGGCCACTCGATCCCGAGCAGGTTGAGCAGGGGGGCCAATCGTCCCTTCGGCTCGGGCTGGGGGGCGCCACCAAACATCCCGCCGGGTGGCCGTCGGGGTTCGGTGGGAGCAAGGTCCGGGTCGATCACCGGGAGGGGGTCCAGCAAGAGCAGCGTCGGCCCTCCCGCTCGAACATACTTCGTGAGGTGGTCGATCTGACGCTGGGGCATGCTGGAGGGCTGGGCGACGATCAGGCCATCGAGATCGGCCGGGATCGGCGCATCGGGCGAGATCTGCGTCACCTCATATTGCTTCTTGAGCTCGGTGACGATCGACCATTCCCCTTCCGGCGTCATGGTCTGGAAATTGACGCCGCCGAGGAGCTTGGCATCGGTGCCAAGAATACCCACTTTCTTCCGTTTCGAGCCGGAGACCACCCGCATCGACCGCGTGACCTCGTACTCCACCGGCAGGCCGCGGTCAAAGAAGGGGATGACGACTTCTTCCAGGCCGGAGCTGAAGGCGACGCCGAGGGTGATCTCCCTGGACGATTGCTTCGCCTCGTCGATCGTGGGGACGCGCTTGGCGATGATCCCGAACCGCTTCTCGGCGTCGCGGGCGGCCGTGGAATAGCGCTCGGTTTCCACGATGTTGAGGCGGATGCGCTCGCCGCCGATCGCGGCGAATTCCTTGAGAGTGTTGATCAGGTCCATGCGGGTCTGCACGAATTCTCGCGGAACCTCGGGGCTGAGGTAGGCCTGGATGAAGACGGGGCGATCGCGGGGAATCGCCTTGATCAGCTTGATCGACTCGGGCGAGAGCGTGTGGAGGCGTTCCTCGGTCACGTCTGCCCGCAGGGAGCCGAAGGTCTTCTGGACGATCACGTCCAGGCTCACGAGCGCCAGCACCAGGGCGACGACCCGGGTTGCCGCGTGTCCCCACCGCCCGGCACTCTCTTGACCGCCCGCCCAATGGCGTCGGCCGAGCAAGATCATGTTGAGATAGAGCATGGCGGCGGCGAGCGTCACGAAGTACAAGGCGCCCGAGAGCGTGATCACGCCCGCGCCGAAATCGCGGAACTGTTCGGCGATGGACAGGTTCTCGACGATCCTCCGGGATGGGCCGGCCGTGGCGTAACTTAACAAGCGAGCGAAGACGGGCACGCCACAAAAGACCGCGCCCAGGATGAACGCGACGGTGACATTACTCGAGACGATCGACGCGACCATCCCCAGCGAGATCAACAGCACGCCCATGAGCCAGTAGCCCAGAAAATTGGCCAGGAGGATGCCGGGATCGGGACTGCCGAGGAACCGGAACAGCGGGAAGTGGCCCAGCGCGAGGAACAGCAAGGCAACCGTGTAGATGCCCAATGCGGCGAAATACTTGCCAAGCACGACCTCGACGTCACGCGCAGGGAGCGTCAGCAAAAGTTCGTCTGTCCCCTGCCTGCGCTCATCGGCCCAGGTGCTCATCGTGATGGCAGGGATGAAGAACAACAGGATGTACGGCATCGCCTGGTTGAGGGGGTCGAGGTTCGCCAGGTTATTGGCGAAGAAGACGGGCTGCCAGAACTCGGCCCAGGAGCAGACCAGGACGAACAGGGCGATGAACACATAGCCGGCGAGGTTGCTGAAATAGCCGAGAAAATCGCGTTGGAAGATGGCGGCCAGGACATGCAGGCGAAGCGGGGACATCGATCGGGCCGGCCTGCGCCTGCGGATCACCGCCACGGTCGGCTTCTGCTGGAGTTTCGTCACGGTGAGAGTCCCTCGGGAATCGACGATCGGGCGACCCGCGAATGCGAGGCTCGCGAGTTCAGGCCCGTCCTGGTTCAGGCTGGTAGCGACGTGAGGCGGCGGAATGTCTCTTCCATCGACCGTCCCCCCTCGTGAAGGCCCTTGGGCGGGCCATCGAAGACGATGCGGCCGTCGTGGATGAACAGGACGCGGTCGGCGACCGGCTCGACTTCCTGGAGGATATGGGTCGAGACCAGCACGGTCTTGGTCTTGCCAAGCTCGCGGATCAAGGCCCGGACGCCCTGGATCTGGTTCGGGTCAAGCCCGCTGGTGGGCTCGTCGAGGATCAGGACCTCCGGATCATGCAACAGCGCCTGCGCCATCGAGACCCGCTGGCGATATCCCTTGGAGAGCTTCCCGATCGGCTTGCTCGCCACCGACCCGAGCGAGCATTGCCCGACGACGGCCTCGATCCGATCGCTTAGCTCGGCGGAGCGCAGGCCCCGGGCCGAGCCGAAGAATTTGAGGAGGCTGACCGGGGTCATGTCGAGGTAGAGCGGCCCGTTCTCGGGCAAGTAGCCGAGGTGCTCGGCCGCCGCGATCCGGTCCTGCTGGACGTCGATATCGGCAATCCTGGCCGAGCCCGACGTCGGCGCAACGAACCCGGTCAAGAGCCGCATCGTGGTCGTCTTTCCCGCCCCGTTGGGGCCGAGAAAGGCGACGATTTGCCCCTTCGGAACCTGGAACGAAACATCTCTGACGGCGAGAAACGGCCCGAACTGCTTGCGAAGGTTGCGGGCCTCGATCATCACGGGAGCGGCCATGCCCTCGCGCTCCTGAAAAAGAAATAGTTTCCGATGTCCTGGACGAGGTCAATACCGCCTCGATCGGTGCGTTGATACCGTCGTGCGGGCTGATTACAACCGATGATACGACGAACCAGCGACGAAATCAATCATTGGAATGTCGCGGTCCTGACCAACATCGGCCAATCGGGAATAATTTCGCCGAGGCTTCACGCTAAACGTATTATTATTTTAATAATATTGTATTATTATTAATGAATTGTAATTATTTGATTAAATAAATACATTTAAAGTATAATTTTTCGCCTACCATTTTTCCGCATGGCCCGCTCCGCCAGCCACGTCAGAATGTACTGCCAAATTTGTCCAAAGTTAACGGCTTCATTTCATTTAATTAGGCGTTCACTGCTTTGCTTCAAACGGATGGGGCCTCCTCCCCAAGCACCCTTTGTTTAGTCGCCAGGCGAGGTCAGTCCGATGAAATCTTGCGTTCTCTCCATGACTTTTTTCTTCCTCGCCTCCACGGGCGCGATGGGGGGCAATGCGACCATCACAGCGATTATGCCTTCCAGGAGCATCCATGATAGTTGTATTGGCGACCAAATGAACTATACGGCCGTCCTCGATCTGGCCGGCAGCGGGCATCAGGTCGTGAACGTTATCTGGGAGGAAAGAGTGGACGGTTGCACGCCCGCTTCGGGGTTTCATCAGTGGGTTGGTGGAGGCATGAGCCCGATGATCACTACTCAAGAATTAGCGGTCGGGCAGAAGACGATAGCCCGATGATCACTACTCAGGAATTAGCGGTCGGGCAGAAGACGATCAGAGCGACAATCAGATTTCGTATCTATCCGACGAATACAACATACGATGCAAGCAAGGAACTTGCAGTAGATGTGTCAAGCCACCCGACACAGTCTGCCTAGACCCCGCACAGTATGTGGGTGTCCAGGGTAACCTGGGGCTGAACCCATCGATCTTTCTGACATTCAAAATGATGCGAGGGGACGTGAATCCCAAGAGGTTTGTCCTGGCACAAGGAACTCCTCCGGAAGAATTAACTACACCGATGGAGCGTCCGGGAGTCCTACATCCTTATCCTGTCGGTTCACGTTGGCTTGAAGGTGGAATAGACGCTCCGTTCCTGGGTTGTCGATTTCCTGGCGAGATTTTCGACCGGACGGGGACAAATTCGAACTTCGCCGCCGGAACCACTCAGATCGACTACGATCAAAGACTCAGAATCCGGCTACCGAATATGTGCGCTGGAACTCAGGACTTTGACCTTGCACCCGCTTTCAGATTCAAGCATATCTAGACCCCAACGGCAAGTGGCATTTCGAACGGGTTCAATGACGTCTTTCCAGTTCTCATCACGTAAGGCGGAACGATGCACGGCAATAAGTTTCGTCGATTCTGGCTCACAGTATCGGCTGTGTCCTTGGCGGTCGTCTTGGCCACGACTGCCGTTGCCATCGCCCAGAATCCCAAGAAGCGGGGAGTCAAAACGCTCCATGTTCCGTCGGCTGACCCCAGGGCGATTCAGAGGTCCATGGACGCGGCATCGGCTCCCGCCCGTCTGCGTGCGTTGACCTACCGCGGACTCGTTGTGACGCCGGCGGCTGACGCCAACGGGCAGGCATTGACAATTCAGAAGCGTATAGCGGCTCAGATGGGCAAGAACGACTTCGTTCCCGTGGAACGCCTGGACCATTTCCAGTGGTACGAAGCGAGCTACCCAGCAAAGATCATCGGTTGGACCGCCGAGATTGTCGTGGTCACGCCTCACGCCAACGGCTACCTGATCAAGGTGAAGGTGTCTTTCGTGGGGAGCGCCAGCTCAATCGTAACAACTGATCATATGATAGAATATTATGATGTGAGCAAGGCGGCCATTCGTCACATCGGCTCTGAGGCTCCCGGCGGCCCTCCGGAAATTGCTATCTTCTGAAGACAACTTCAGGCGATCTACTTGACGATACACGAGGCATGTGGGCACGGCGTCCCACATGCCTCGTGTAATTTGTTGGAACAGGTTTTCATGCAGGGCACAATCGGAGTCCGCCTAGAAATCGCGGGATCATCGTTTTCCGATCATCAGGCTCAAGGGCATCTCCAGGCCGTGCGCCTCCAGCAGGGTCGGATCGCCGAAGATGTTGCGGGTCAGGCCGTTGGCGACGATCCGGCCGCCATCGAGGAGGAGGGCGCGTCCGCAAAGTTCGAGGGCCATCTCCAGGTCGTGCGTCGCGATCAACTTGGTGGCGGGCAGGGCGCGGATGAGGTTGATGAAGCGGCGTCGGCCGCGCGGATCGAGATTCGCGGTCGGCTCGTCCAGGACCAGGACCGAGGGCTCGCAGGCCAGGACGCCGGCCAGGCAGGCGCGCTTCTTCTCGCCGAAGCTCAGGTGATGGGGAACCCGGTCCGCCGCCTCGAACAGCTCGACGCGCTCCAGGCATTCCAGCGCGATCCGCCTCGCGTCGGCCCGCGATTTGCCCAGATTCAGGGGTCCGAAGGCCACGTCGGCGAGCACCGAGGTGCTGAAGAGCTGGTCGTCGGGATCTTGAAACAAGAGCCCGACGCGACGGCGTACCTCGGGAGCGTTGCGGGCGTTGACCTCCAGGCCGTCGATCCAGACCGAAGGCGTCTTCGTCTGGCGTCCGTCCCCGTCCGCGCCATGGGAATGGAGCGAGGCGGCTTTTCCGGGGAGGAGCCCGTTCAGGTGGAGCAGGAGCGTGCTCTTGCCCGCCCCGTTGGGGCCGACGAGGGCGACGCTCTCGCCCGGGAGGATGCGAAGGTCCACGCCCCGGAGTGCGTGACGGCCGTCGGGATAGCGAAAGGCGAGGTCGCGGACCAGGACCGCGGGCGTGGGGTCGAGAGAGCCATTCATCGGCCGTCGGCCTCGCCGTCCAGGTGATGAATCGTCCCGTCCCATCCGCGAGCCACCATCGCCGCGTGGACGCGTTCGCCCCGCTCCATCGCGCGCAAGAACAAGACGCCGATCAGCCCCGTCAGCAGGCCCCAATCCGGGCCGCCCCGGCGGAACGATCGCGACCTGCGTGCCTGCACCATGCGTGCAAGCTCGGTTCCGAGAACATGAATATAACGGTACATGAAATGAAGCGTCGCGACGAGAACGCGGGGCGCTCCGAGTCTCCTCATCCCGTCCAGGAGTCTTGGAAACGGCGTGACCCCCCCGAGCACGAGAATGGTCACGAACGCGAGGCTATTCTTGATCAGGATCACACCGGCCACCGGCAAGAGCCCGAGCCTCGCTCGCTGCGGGTGCCCCGTCGCGACCATCAACGCGAGGAAACCGACCAGAGGCACGAAGGCCAACCATCGGCGGAGCAGCGGGAGCGGGCGGAGTCGCGAGATCCAGACCACGCCCAGGAGGACGATGGCCTCCACCGGCATCGCCCACCACCACGGGATGGGCGTGACCACAACCACGATGATGAAGGCCAGGGCCGCGACGAGCTTTCGTCTCGGATCGAGCGTATCAAGGGGACCGTCGCCGGGCGCGACGTCGAAGCCGTCAAACCGCATCGGGGCCGATCTCCCCCGGCCCTTTACGGACGAACGCCCGGGCCAGGACCGAGCCCACACCGAAGACCAGGACCGTCCCCACCGCCCCGGCCGCCGCCGTCGCGATCCCGAGGCGGTCGGTGCCCAGTAGCGGCCATTGATAGTCGGGAAAGACGCCGGCCAGGACGACCGGCGCATCCTTTTTCAGGAAGCCAACTTTCGCGCCGACGTGTTCCAGGCCATCGTCCCAGTTCGAAGCGAACGGGGCGAGGAAGACCGCGACGGACAGCGAGACCGCCACGCCCGCCATGGCGACCTGACCCCATCGCATCACCGAAGAGGCCGGCGGAGCATCCACGTCGTGAATCAGGTCGGGACGTGTCAGCAGCACGAACCGGACCACAACACCGGTGATTAACGCCTCGCCCAGCCCGATCGCCGCATGGACCAGCGTCATCCAGCCCAAAACGGTGAAAAAGCTGCCCCGGCCCCCCACGGCCAGCTCGACGGCGAAGGCCCCGGCCGCCAGGATGACCGAGAGCCAGGCCGCGACCATCGACCCCAGGAGGATGCCCTTCCGGCCCCCGATCGCGCGACGGATCGGGGCGTACATCGCGTAGCCTCCCAGCGACCCGATCAAGCCCATATTGAGGAAATTGGCCCCGAGGGCCGTCACGCCGCCGTCGCCATAAAGGAAGCACTGGACGATCAAGACGGCTCCCACCACGCATGCGCCCGCCCAGGGACCGAGGAGCACGCTCGCGAGCAATCCGCCCAGGAGGTGGCCGGATACGCCCGGCAGGACGGGGAAATTGACCATTTGCGCGGCGAATAAGAAGGCCGACATCATGCCCATCAGCACCACGGTCTTCTCGCCGCTTTGCCGTTCGAGCCGTCGCAATCCATAGAGAAATCCGACCGCGCCGACAACACCCGTTGCGATGCCCACGGGGGGCGAGAGCACGGCATCGGGGATATGCATGATTCGCTCCTGGCGACGGCCACTCACGTCCGGGCCGGTCGTCCCGTTCAATCGGTCGATCAGCGCATATTCGACCCCGGTCGTCAAGCCGCCGGGGGGGGAAACGTGGACGGATCGGGAGCATCGTGGATGGAAACGGATTCAGGCGACCTGGCATGGCCGTGATCCGCAGGCTCGCAGCGCCGCAAATTCGGTTCCCAGGGACGACCTCTCTCATGACGTGACCAGGATGAAACTCGGAGGCCTTCCCGATCCGGCATGGATGGGATCGCGTCCACTGGACGGATTTCGCGATCGACGATTCATCCGGTCCCGATGATGTTCACGAGGGGTCCGCATCCCCTCGCATCGGCTGGCGGAAAAATGAAGGAAGGGGAGTTTCGATTCCACTCAGGGGATTTTAATTAAGCGTGAGAGGAGACGGGATCGGACGAATTCCGGACTCGCGCCTGGCTTGGCGAGGCGAACCGTGTGTGAGAGGATGTCTGCTCGTGTCCGGAGACGGTCGTCCTCGACCGGAACTGGCGGGAATCGGTGGGAGAGTCGAGACGTCGCGGGAGCAAATCGTCGTGCGCGTACTGATGACGGGCGGCTACGGCTGCATCGGGTCGTGGGTTGCCAAGCAGTTGATCGACGACGGTCAAGACGTCTGGATCTTCGACCTCAAGCAAGATACCCATCGGATCGACCTCCTGCTGGATGAAGACCAGAAGGCCCGCGTCCATTTCGTCGAGGGCGACGTCTCCGACGTCAAACGATTGCGAGAAGCGACCGAACAGGTCGGAGCGACGCATCTGCTCCACCTTGCTGGACTCCAGGTGCCGACCTGCCGGGCCGACCCGATGCTGGGGGCGAGGGTCAACGTCCTCGGGACGCTCGCCGTCTTCGAGACCGCCCTGGCGCTCAAAGAACAGGTCCGGCGCGTGGTTTACGCCTCGTCGGCCGCCGTTCATGGGCCGAGTGAGGGTACGAACCGGGTCGGCGATCAGGTCAGGCTCTCACCCCTCACCCACTACGGGGCGTTCAAGGTTTGCAACGAGCAAAATGCGCGGGTCTACTGGCTCGATCACGGCATTTCGAGCGTCGGGCTGCGGCCGTGGACGGTCTACGGAGTCGGCCGAGACTTCGGGGTGACGAGCGAACCGACCCGGGCCATCCAGGCCGTTGCGGCGGGGGAGCCCTACCACATCAGCTATGGCGGCTCGCAAGACCTTCAGTACGTCGGCGACGTCGCCGCGACCTTCCTCAAGACCTTGACCGCTCCCTTCGACGGCGCCGAGGCGTTCAACGTCCGTGGTTCCGTCGTTCCGATCGAGCGATTCGTCGCCGCTCTTGAAGACGCCATACCCGCGGCTCGCGGCCTCGTCACCCACGGCGATAAGCAGTTGCCCATCGCCTTCGACCTGGACGATTCCCGGCTCGACTCGCAGTTTGGCCCGCTCCCTCGGACGACTCTGGAAGCGGGCATCGCGGAGACGTATCGGAGGTTCAAGGCGATCGGGGAACGCTAGGGTCCTGGCATGTGTAATATGCGTTTTTAGTGATCTTGGAACGTGAGGCTCCCGGCCGGCCAGGAGTAGGCAGACATCGCTCGTCTTGACGTCAGACGGTTGGGGCAGCGTTTACTCGCGGACCTTCTCGGGCGTCATCGTCTCGATCGCTGTCATCCCGGGCCCACCCAGGGTCGCGTACCGGCCAACCAGGCGGGGGCCCTTCTCGATTTTGTAGGCCGAGACGCCGGCTTGGCCTTGAGTCGCCCAGGCCATCGAGAGCACATTTCCTGTGCGCAGGCCTGTCCCGATGTAGACGAGTTGCCCCAGCTTCGTGTAGGTGACGAGGTAGGCGTCCCCTCGCCGTTCGATCGCGACGTCGTAGTCGATCTTCTCCCCCTCTGCTCCCTCCGTCTCCGACTTGTATTTTCCGACGATTGCGATCGTCTCGTCAGCGGACCAGGCAGGATGTCGGACGGAGAAGAACATCGTCTTGGAGCCGGCCCTCGCTTTGAATTCCGAGGGGCGAGACTGGCCGTCGAGGTCCACGCAAGCCTTTAGGAGGTCACCCTCAAATGAGTAGATGCCCAGAAGCGTCTCACCCTGATGGTCCCCCTGCTTCACAACGAGGTTGAGGGTGCGCGGAGTCTTCGACGGATCGACCTGGAGGGTGCCTGCCTGGACGATCCGGCCGGCGTCAAAGACCAGGAAGGAATCGGCCCCGAAAAAGAGGCTTCGCTTGCCGAGGGCTTCGGGTTTGACTTCCTCGTCGCCAGTGCGAAGGGCCTCGAACTTCCATGTGCCCTGGAGGCGCTGGATCTCCTCGCTCGCCTTTGAGGCGGCCGGCGGGTCGTCGGCCAGCACGGACGAGGCTAGAAAGAGAAGGCCGAGGGCGAACGTCATGAGGGTCCTCAAGAGTTCTTCTCCGGTTGTGTGAGGGCGAACCCGTCGGTGGCGGCAGCGGCAACGATTCCGATGTGGCGGTGCTTGCCTCACGTCCCGAAACGATGACCGAGCCAGTCGTGCGAAGCAAGCATAATCCGCGAGACGAAGCTGTCCCTCATGGATTTCGCCACACGATCGGATCAGGTCGCACGCCTACTGGCCCTGAATTAGGGCTGGCGTTCTCAAGTCCGCGCTCCCCGAATACATCAGTCTCGCTTCATGCGATTTTCCTCGGAGTTTGATCGACGGTCAGCCTTCTGTCCTTGTTCGGATCACGCCAGTTTCGCCGCTGATTCGGTGATCCTGGGGGCTCGCTGCGTTCCCTCCGCCGCGCGAAGACGACAGCCTATTCAGGTCTGTTTCATGTCCGCTTCTTGCGTAGGTATTGACGATGCACCGTGCTCAGGGCCGCATCGTGGACCGCATGGTTGGCAGCGGCGTGCCCGGGTCTCTTTTCGGAAGAGGAGTCCGCTCGAATCCCATAGCCGACCGCCGCAATCATCTTGGAGTGTGCGAGCGTGGCGTTGGTGCTATCCACTCCCGCGAAGTACTGATTGAAGAGTCTCTTGAGCACCGCTCCCTTGAAGAACTTCTGCAGCGGGATGCGTCCCGGCAGGTCGGCCGCCGGGGTGACACCGACGATGGGCTGGGGGGCGAACGCCAGCTTGTGGAAGGAGGCGAACTGCGTGGCGAAGGTTCCGCCCGCCAGGCCATCGCCCGATGGGAACAACCCGTTGAACTCGCCGTCGAGGGCGTTGCCGGCAAGGTCGCGGAGACCGCCCGGGTGCGCGGGATCGGAGGCCTGGGCGGTGAACGCGTAGATGCCGCCGGGGAGCAACTTGCCGTGGTTCATGGTGATGGCCAGCGCCTGCGAGCTGATCCCGGCGGCCGAGGCATGGGTTTGACCGACAGGGGCCGCGATGCGAGAGATCGACGTATTCGGCGAGCCGAACCGATGGGCCTCGGCGAGCAAGGCGTAGTTGGAGGCGTCGAACAGCGTGGCCGTGTCGAGTCCGGCCCCCAGGTCGTCCAGCGTGAGGAAGACCTGGCCGGTCAGCCTGGCGAACCGGGCGTCGACGATGCGAGGCCCCTGCGTGTCGATCACCAGCGAACCCTGGGAGGCATTCGGCAGCATCGTCGCGATCGCGGTCGACGCGCCCGCTCCATCCGTCGCCTGGGCGGTGATGGTGTGAGAGCCGTCGGAGAGTCGTGCCGACGTGATGCTCCAGTGACCCAGAGCGTCCGTCACCGTCTGACCGATCAGGTTCGACGTACTGGTGCCCGCCGAGGACTCGTAGAGCCTGACGGTCGATCCCGGCTCGGACTCGCCGGAGAAGACGGGATGATTGACGTTCGTGATGCCGTCCGAGTTCGATCGACCGCTGTCGCTCCCCGGATCGAGTCGCCCGCTGAGCGAGATCGGGACATCGGCGACGGTCGCCGTGCTCGTGATGACGAGGTCCGGGATGGCGCGGCTCGTAATTCGCACCGTGATCGTGAACCGGCCCGGTCCTCCATTCACCTTCGCGTCCGGATAGGTGTGGCTCCCGCTCACCACGAAGGGCGAGCCGTCGCCTCCCGGCTGCGCGATCGTACCGAGGGAAGTGCCGGAGCCGTCGCCCCAGTCGATCGTGGCTTGGTGATCGTCGATCGACGGGGACGGGTTCGGATCGACGAAGCTGGCGACGCAGACGTTGGTGAATGCGCGGCCTTCGACCGTCGTGACGGGCAAGCTGCTGGGGCTGATCGGCGGCAAGGCGACCGGTTCTTGCACGTTGATGGTCACGGCCGCCGCATTTCCGTCGAGCGATCCATCATTGGGCCGATAGGTGAAGCGATCCGTCCCGTGGAATCCCGCATCAGGTGTATAAACGAATGACCCCACCGATCGGAGCTGAAGCGTGCCGTGGGCGGGTCCGTTTACGAGCATCGCCGAGAGAGAGTCGCCCTCGGGGTCGGTGTCGTTGACCAGCACGCCTTGGGCGGCCAGAACGGACAACGAGTCGCCTTGCCTGGTTTCGTACCGATCATCGATCCCGAACGGCGGAGCATTCACGGCGGCGACAGAGACCGTCACCTGGGCGGTATTCCCGTCAATCGAGCCGTCCTTGGGTCGGTAAGTGAAGCCGTCAGTCCCATGGAAACCAGGGTCGGGGGTATACGTGAACGAGCCGTCCCCATGCAGCAGGAGCGTGCCGTGCGACGGGCCGGAGACGAGGAGGGCGGTGAGCGCGTCGTGCTCGGGATCGGTGTCGTTGGCCAGCACGCCCTGGTTCGAGGCGACGTCGAGCGCGGTCGCCTGGCTGGTGGAATAGCCCTCGGCGACCCCCACCGGCGCCGAGTTCACGAGCGCCACGTCGATCGAGACGATCCTGGGGTAGCCGTCGGATGTGCCGTCGTTCGGGACGTAGCTGAACCGGTCCGTGCCGTGGAAGGCGGGGTCGGGGATGTAGCGGAACGAGCCGTCGGCCGAGAGCTGGAGCGAGCCGTGCGACGGGCCAGAGACCAGCCTGGCGGTGATCGGGTCGCCGTCGACGTCCGAGTCGTTGGCGAGGACGCCCTGAATGCGAGAGAGGGCCAGGACGCCTCTCTGGTTCACCGCATAGTGGTCGTCGACTCCCAGCGGAGCGGTGTTCACGGCGGCGACGGAGAGCGTCACCCTGGCGGTATTCCCGTCCACGGTTCCATCGTTGGCCGCGTAGGAGAACTCGTCGGCTCCATGAAACCCCGGGGCCGGGGTGTAGACGAACGATCCATCGGGATGAAGCTGAAGCGTGCCGTGAGTTGGGGCCGATACGACGCGCGCCGTCAAGGCATCGCCGTCGGCGTCCGAGTCGTTCGCCATGACGCCTTGGTTAACTCCGACGTTCAGGACCATTCCCTGGGTCAGTGAGAACGCGTCATCAATCGCGACCGGGGGATGGTTCTGAGGAGACGCAACGCCCGTGATCGAGACATTGGTGAGGCCCACGGTGCTCGTCGCCGAGCCGAACCCCAGGAGGTCGAAGTACAGAGTTGCCGTCGTCCCGGCGGGCACGCCACGGAGATCCGCGGTGACCATACGCGACCCGCCCTGAGCGACGATCCCGACCTGCGCCCCGGCGTAGACTTCCCCGGTTTGCTGGACGTTCAAGAACGCGTCGGTCTGACCCAACCCCAGGGCCGTCCCGACGAGCGACGTCTTCGTCTTCGAGTCCAGCAGCGCAATCTCAAAGGCGTCGGGCGGGCTGTTCGGCCCGTTCGACTTCAGATTGAACTGGGGCAGCGTGAACTGGAGGGTGGTTGTCCCCTGGGGGATCACGAAGGTCTGCGAGAACTCGGTCAGCTCCGAGGAATTCTCGCCCAGCATCGCCATTCCGCCGGCGATGGAGCCGGCTCCGTACACGGTCCATCCGTAGTTCGGATTGAGAGGATCGCCAACGGAAAAATCGCCATTGAGGAGGCCCGTGTGTGCAGCCTTGACGGCGTCCGGCAGCGCGGGTTTCAACGACGGAGCTGCGGGCGGCAAGATCGGGGGGTTGGGTGCGAATCGCCAGGCGTTGAAGGCGGTGACGTCGGCGTTGGGCGCCGTGCCCGTGTCCTGCAACCCAAGGGGGGAGTTCACGGTGTTGATGTCTTGGCGGTACGTGAGCAGAGCAGCGGTGAGCGGGAGGTCCGACTGGGATTCGAGCCCCATCGCCGCCTGGAGGAGCTGCGTGTTATCGGTGCCGAACGTCAGGTTGGGGCTGTACCCGGTGCCCGAGGCCATGATGTCGTTGGGATAAACGTCCTTGACGGTGTACCCCAGTTTGGTGCCGGGCATGTTGACCTTCAGATACGCATCCTCCAGCCCGAACGTATGGCCGAGTTCGTGGCTGACGGTGTCCGCGAGGAACTCACCGAAGTTCGCGGCCGGGAACCCCCGAGCCTCGACGGAATCCCATTCAATCATCGGCGATATCGCGAATGCCGCCTTGTTGCGACGATTCGGATTGAGCGCATCGGCCAGCGCGTACTGGAGCGCGGCCTGGCTGAGGTTGGGAGAAACGAGGTACTTGCGAAGCTGTTCCTCGGTGTGGAGCGCGCTGTCGTCGTGATCGTTGACGTCATAATCGGCCACCCCGAACTGCCCTGCGGCGATGTCCCCCCAACTGGAGACGACCTCGGCATCGACGCTCTTGAAGTCGAAGGCGTTGTAGGGCCCGACGATGGTCAGGTTATAGTCCTGCTTCACCGCGGCAACGAGCGCATCGTACTGGGGATTGAGGACGTCCTTGTATTCGTCGTTGACGTCGAAAGTCTTGCCGGGGAGGTAGTTCTTGACCATGTCGACGAACTTCTCCGACGCGATGTATTCCGCGCCGGAGTCGATGGTGTAGTACCAGGTGAGCGAACCATCGGGGTCCCCGGTCGGACGGCTCTGGAGCGCGGCGATGACCCGCTTCAGCTCGTTCTTGAAGTCCACTTCCTTGAGGTCGATGACCGTCCTCGGCGTGGCTCGTCCCGAGACGTCGAGGGTGCCGATCGTCAACCCGTCGATCGAGATCGTCGCCGTGTCCTTCTTGCGGGTGATCGGGTTGCTGAGGGCCGAGGGAATGGCGGGGACCGAGGGATCGAACGTCCAGACTGCCGTGGTATCGGCCTGCACGGACGGCCCGTACTGGAACTCGTCGGCGTTCTGCCCGCTGAAGGCGGTTGGCGACGAAATCGGAAGTGAGACGTCGATATCCTTCTCTCGGACGAATCCGCCGGGCCCGTCCGCGAAGGTGTTGAGGAAGACGGCCGTCTTGCCGGTCTGGTTCACGGCCTGAGCGGCGTCGACGACATCGACCCAGCGATAGAGGTAATAGGTCGATGTCGTGATCGTCTCGCTCGTGTTGCCGTCGGAGTCGCTGCGAATGATCGTGATTTTCGAGCCGTAGAGCCGATCTCGCGTCATGTTCTTGGGGCCGAAGAGCGATTTGCCGGAGGAATCGAGCCCGGCGAGCAGCTCCGCGTACGGCCTGGCGATCGCGTCGAAACGAGCCGTCTTCCCGGAGCCCGCGGCCAGGGTGATCGTCTGCGTCGCCAGATCCAGGTCGGAGTCCTTCGTCTTCTTCATGAAGTCGGCGAGAGGACCGTCCACGAGGATCGTGATCGTGCTGTCGCCCTGACCCGCGGCCGGGGCGCTAAAGGTTTGCGGCTTCGCGAATGCCACGCCGAGCGAGTCACCGACCAGCAGCGGAAGGACGACGGTCTCGCCCTCGACGGCCGTGATCTTGTGCGAGAAGCGGAGATTGTCCACCCAGACCACGGAGTCGAGCTTGTTCACTAGTCCTGGCGCGCTGAGAGAAACCGTGAGCGTACCGACCCGGCCCCGGGCCTCCGGGGGGACCGCCAGCTCGATTGGCGTGAATCCGTTCGACTTGGACGAGACGGCGGTGGTTCCCAGGTCAAACCGCTGCACGGCACCGGGCGTGGACGGATCGTCGAGGTTGAGGACGACGTGAAGCTGATCGTTGGAGTCGGCCTCACGCACCGACAGGTCGAAGAGGAAGACGCCCGCGTCCTTGGGGATGACGAGCCGATTGTGGGTGATCTCCGTCCGTTCGGGCGTGATCAGGCCGGTGATGGGGTCGGTGGTCGTCTTGCCGAGCTGAAGGGCGTGATTGATCTTCCCCGAGGCGTTCAGATTGGTGAGGGTCGTGAGCGTGGCCTCGTCGTAACTCGGCCCGATGCCCGCGAGGTCCAGCAAAACATCGACCCGTGAGAAACCGGGCGTGACTTCGAAGGACGAGAGATTCGCGATCGCGCCGATGGCAGGGAAGGCCGCGACCGCGTCGGCGGTTGCGATCAGGCCGACCAGCGACTCGCCCAGGTTGTCGGCCGTCGATCCGCCGTGGAAGGACCAGCCGGGAATCTCCTCGTTCGACGGCCTGGAAACGTCCAGAGGCGCGGGGAATCGTGCCTGAAGCGGCCGGGTGCCGGCGTCGAAGCGACCGTTGAAGACCGACGGTACGGCGGCTTCGGCCTTGCCGACGACCGTGTTGTCCTGCGAGACCGCCGTGCGATTCACCTTCGACTTCGGACGGTCGGCGGCGCCTCCGCCGAGCACCGAGTAGAACCAACCCTCGCCGACACCTTCCGACGGGTTCGCGTTGCTGGTGAAGTAACTCGCGTTGAGGCCGGCGGGAAGAGGCTTCGCGGCCTCGCCGTACCAGTACCACGGGATCCCGTTCCCGCCGAACGGGTCGAGATTCTTGTCGGCCTGGCTGCGGTCGATCGGCTCGGGAGCACCTTGAAGGGCGGCGAAGTTCGGGTCGGCGAGGGAATTGGGAAACTGCGACAGTCCGAGGTCCGCGGTCCCGGCGTACCACGACAGGACGCGGCGATCCGGCCCGCCGTGCCCGAGTCCCGGGTCATCCTGGGTGAATCCCGCACGTCCGCCCAGGGCGACGTTCACGTCGGCCCCGGCCACCTCCAGGCCGTTGATCGTGAGGGTCGGCTTGTCCGTCGAGCCGGCGTCTTGCCAGTAGTTATCGGCAAATGTGACGTTGCTCCAGACCGTGACGACGGGATCGTGGAGGTCGCCATACCCGAGGCTGAAGTCGGGATTCAGCTTGCCGGAATTGACGGCCTCGACCAGGCTGGGGATCAGGGCCTTGCCGCCGGGCGTATGGCTCAGGATCTGGGCAAGGAAGCTCAACGGGACATTCAGCGATCCCTGGGCCGAGAGCGGGGCATCGAGCGAGGTCATCTGCAAGTCGGGGAACGTGCCCGGGAAGGATGTCCCCAATCGCTGGGCGATCTCGCTGTTGACCGAGGCGCCTCGATCCAGGCCGATCAGATGGAGCGGCGAGGCGAAGAGCTTGCCTCCGAGGCTCCTGTCCAGTTGCACGAGGTCGGCGAACAGGGCGTCGGCCGCGGCTTCGGCGAAGCCCGAGTCGTTGATCGAGGCATCGACCGACCAGTTGGCGACCAGCACGACGGGATGACCCGCCGAGCCCGCCAGGGTGGCGCCCGGGTTGCTCGGATCGGGCAACCAGTCGCCGGTCGCCGGGTCGTTCCGGAAGACGAAGCCCTTGCTCGTGCCGGCGATCGTCCGGGCCAGGTCGAGCGTCTCGCCGTCGTAGATCGAGGCGAGGTACGGGATCGGCATGCCCGGCGTGAGCAGGGTCACGCTGGTGAATTGCTGCGGAGCTTTGGCGGGCGTGGGTGCGGTCAGGAAGTTGCTCGACCGCTCCTCGATCCCTCCGCCGGTGTTTCGCCCGATGATGCCCCAGAAATACGCCTGGCCGGCGGTCAGTTTCAGGGATGTCGGCAGCTTAAAGACGTAGTCCGAGGGGTTCGCGGTGTCGATCAACGTGCCATCCGGATTCCGGTTCCACACCCCGGGCAGGCCGTTCACGATCCGGTTCGCATTTAGATCCGCCTTTGGGTCGGAATCCTCTGGGAAGAGGCCCGAGCCCCGGGGAAGCACGCTCAGGTAGAGCTTTGCTTCTGCGAGCTTCTTGCCGTTCGTGTTCCAGAGGAAGGTCGGCGTGAGCGACGCGGTAGTCACCTGCAACGGCCCGACGAGCTTGAGGAAGTCGCTCTGAACGGCCAGCCCGGTCGGGTAGCCACCGACGGGAATCGGGGCGTTGGGATTCGTCTTGCCGTAGGCCTGATCGATTGGCGGCAACAGCTTATGGGGATCGTTGTTGGGCACGCCGAACACGGTGTGCGTTTGGGGCTTGCCATTCCGCTTCATGATCGGCTGATTGTTCTCGTCGTAGTCGACCTGCTCGTAGGCCCGGAAATCGGCCTTCACGTCAATCAGAGGGCGGGCGTCGGGATTGATGTCGTCGATCGGCTCGTAGTTCAGCGGACCGCCATTACCGTCCGCGTCGCCGTTGATCTGTTGGGCCTGTCCGAGATCAAACGCCGTGGGGATGATCTCGCCTACCGGGCCGGGAGGTGTACCCTTGGCGTCGATCACGGCGAGCATCTGCCGGATGTCGTAGACCTGGACGATCCCCGCCGCTCGATAGGCCGCGTACAGATAGTTGCCGTCGGCCGAGAGGGACAGGGCGTCGGGATAACCGAACGGGACCGGCCGGGTCGCGGCGATCAGGCGGCGATTCGGGCCGAATGGGTCGCGGATGATGCCGATATTGCCGCCGGTGGGCCGGCTCGTGCCCGTTGATTGGTCGGTCCAGGGTGCGGCCGGGTTGAAGGCCGGGCCGATCGCGGAGACGAAGGCATAGCTCAGGTCCGGAAGGATTACCAGGCTCTGCGCCGTGTGGACGCCGAAGGGGCTATCGGATTGGCCGAGGGCCAGAGGCGTATACGTCACCGTCCACGCAGTTCGGTCCGAGTTCGCGACGATCACGCCGGTCCCGAGCACGTCGCGGCTATTCGTGAAGGTCAGTCGCAGAGGGTCGGACGACGCGGTGATGCCTCGCGGCTCCTGGTCGATCGGGATCTCGCCGATCTGCTTCAAGTACTTCGTGGCGAAGAGCGGATCGTGAGCGTCCGAGTTCACGTCCACGACGAGGATGTGGCCGGGATCGCCCGGAGAGCCCGGACGGAATCGTGTCGAGGGCGCCGCCACGTAGAGACGCTGGCCGTCGCTGTCGAGGGCAAGCTGTCGGAGGCCGTAACGTGCCGGTCCCACGCTGATCTGGGTGTACGAGTTGTAACGCGGCGAGCGGGGGTTGACGTCGATGACATAGATCACGCCCTCGTCGAACAGACCCGATGCGTACGAGACTCGATCGGCGACGTACGCGTAATTTCCCTTCGGATCGATGACGATGGAATCCGGGTACGCCCCCTCCGGCAGGACGATCTCGTCGATGGCCGCCGGTGTGCTCGGATCAACGTCGATCTCGCGGAGTGCCAGGGCGTCGATGACGGCGATGCGATTGGACAGGGCCAGGGTCACGTAGGCCCGCGTGTTGTCGGGTGTCAGCGCGATGGACGACGGTGCGCCATGGACGTTCGGATCGCCCAGGCCGATCCGGGCCACGATGGTATTGAACACCGGCGACTCCGGGTCGCCGTTGATGACCGCGACCTGGTCGGCATCGGCGAGCGTCGCGAAGACGTAGTGTCCGGAGACGTCGAGCTGGACGGGGTCGCTGGCCAGGAGTTTCTTGGCCCAACTCGGCTTCAGCGAGTTCGTCGAGCCCGCGACATACTGCGGGCGAATCACCTGGACTTTGACGGTCCCGATCGCGAGGTCGCCCGGAATCGGGACGTGCAACTCGTTCGCCGTGCTGTTCGGAGAGGTCCTCGCAAACGCGACGGCGCCGTCCGGCCTCTGGAATTGAACCCGGAGCACGTCGTCCGGGCCGAGTGCCGGTGCTCCCACGGGATTGTTGACCGCGAAGCCGCTCCCCGTGATGACAAGCTCCGGACCGGTGTCGGGAATCTGCAACGAGACTCCGGTGATCCGGGGCGGTGAGGCCGGCGTCGTGGAGCCTGCGGGCGCGGCGGGCAAGGTGAGCTTAATGGTATTCAGGCGGCCCGGCTCGATCGTCACATCGAACGGCGTGACCTGTGAAAGTCCCTCGGGTGTGGGCACGATCACCTGAAGCCTCTGAGAGCCGGCTATGAGGGGCATCGCCGCCGTCCCGAGAACCCCGCTGAGATCGCCGGCGGCAACCGAGGCGGAAAGGCCGCCCCCGAGTATGCTGAAACCGAGGTCCCCACCGATCGCGGAGAGGGCGAGCTGCACCTGCAAATGCACCTCGGCGAGGGCTTCTCTCGCACGCGCTTTGGACGCGATGTAATACCCACCTTGCATGACGCCCGGATACGGAGGAGATGTGGTCCGGGCGACGCCGTCGGCATCGACCGTTCCGGTCTCCGCGACCTGCCAGTACATGTGAGGGGTTGCTGATCCGTCGTCCACCAGCCCGGCGTGGAGGAACCAGATCTGCGTGCCGACCGCGACGTCGGGGCCGACCGGGATCGAGAGTCGAAGCGGCAGGTTCGCATCCTTCGGCCCGACATCCAGGACGAATCCCGCGGCGAAATCCAGGCCGTTGGCGGTGGGCGTGGCCATCGGCAGGCTCGCTTCCGTGACCGGAGCGATGGAGACCGTCTGGTTGCCGGTCAGCGCACCCGGCGGGACTTCGACGAGAGAGCCGTCGGAGCCCTGAACCGCGCCTCCCTCGGGACCGACCAGGGTCGGGCCACTGTGGGGGATGGCTACCTTGATCGGGATCGTGGTCTCTGCCGGACCGTTGATGATCGTGACCGACGTTGTCCCCGGCGAGAGTGCAATTAGCCGCCCGTCGGGAGTGACGGTCAGAATCGACGTGTCGCCGACGACGTAAGTCGTGTCCGTCGAGGCCGCTTCCAGGTTGAGCGAGGTTGCGAGGCTGACATGCAGTTGGCGGTAATCACCGACCGCTAGCGTGACAGCTTGCGGAGAGACGGTCAGACCGACGCTTGCCAGGAGAACGGTGTTGAAGGTCGCCTGGGTCCCGACGCGTACGACGGTCGCCGCCTGGAGCGATCCGCGAGCCATGTGGATCTCGGCATCGCCGGTGGAGAGGGCGTTCAATCGACCGTCGGCGGAGATGCTGGCAATCCCATTGGCCGAGGTCATGAACGCGACGTAGTTTCCCGGCAGGACGACACCGGCCTGGTCGGTGAAGTCGCCCACGGGCACGAGGACACGGGAATGGCCGGGATCGAGCTGCAAGACGCGAGCCTGGAAGTCCAACCTCACCAGGGCGGCGGCACTCACGGTCACCGAGACCGTTGCGATGGCCGAGGAACCGTAGCCGTCGTCCGCCTGGTAGCGAAACTGCGCCGGGCCGCTGTAGCCGGAATCGGGCAGGAAGCTCACGCTGGTTCCGCCGGGGCCGATCGTGGCACGCCCGTGAGTGCTATCGACGACGTGGAAGTGGATCGGGTCGCCGTCGGGGTCTTGCGCCAGGGGGACCAGGCTGACGACCACGGGGACATCGACATGCGTGATCGCCGATGCCGGAGAGGCGGCGGGTGACTTGTTCGCCGCGAAGCCGTTATTCAGGCCCAGGAATTGAACGTCACTCGCGCCGAGGATTCCGTCGCGGTCCGCATCGGCGGCTAGAAGATAGCCCGCCTGTCCGGCCGTCTTGCCGAGCGCCGCGGCGAGCAGATTCGCATCGAGGGCGTCAACGCGACCGTCCTCGTTCACGTCTCCGGCGATGAAGAGGTGGAGCGAGTAGTCTCCCGAAGTCCCCGCGATTCCGGCCAGGTCCAGGCGCTCCAGTCCCGAGCGAAAGACGGCGAAGAGCGCGAAGGCACTGCCTCCGCTACGGCGTGAGACGATCGGAGTCAGGCCATCGAGGCGGGGAACGGCCGGCTGAAGGGACGACGCCGGCGCGGCATTGATCGCGATGCCGAGATAGACGATTTGCGCCGAGGTGGAATCGATTTCCGACGTTCGCAGGCTGAACACGAAACGATCGGTCTCACCTGCGGCGATCATGCCCGGTCGGGTCGTACCGACAAACTGACCGGAACTGCCGAGATCGCCCGCGATCGGCAGTAGCTCGGGCGTCGGGAGATACGCAATCGCGACCGATGCCCCGGCGTCCGGTGATACGACAAGGTTGAGGCGTCGCGATACCTGCGACTCGTACCCGTAACGACTTGATCGGCCCTCGCTGACACTGCGGGCCGCGAGTAATCGGCCGGAATCGTCGTAGCTGTAGAGGACCTGGCTGCCGTCGGTCGCGGTGATCGCGGTGAGGCGCCCGACGGCGTCATGGACGAACCCGACCGACTCACCTGTTGAGGCGGTGATCCCGGAGTCGCTGAAGATCAAGGTCTGGCCGCTCGGGAGGATCTCTGCTTCAACACCTCGGGCTGCGCTGAGTTGCAGCGTGGTCCCGTCGGGGCCGCTCAGCGTGTATTGCGGCCCGGTGAACAGCGGGTTTTCCGGGTTGTACGCACGGCCCGTCCTCAGGTCGTAAAGGCGATTGCCGACGAGGGAGAGTTTCGCCTCTGCCGAGCTTAACGTGTACTCGACTCCCGGGTCGGCCTGGAACGCGGGGCTCTGATACGTGACTCCGCCGACGGTATGAGCGATCGGCGTGAACGTGAAGCCAACGCGACGGCCGTCGGGGAGCGTCAGGTAGATGCGAGTGCCGATGCGGAAGGGGTTGAAGACGCCGACACGTTCGAGTCCGGTCGTCGGCACGTTCGTCTGGATCAACGTATCCCGATTCGCCAGCCTCCAGCCCAGCCCGAATTCGGCCTCGGTGGCCGAATTGAGCGAGTCGTACTGGCGGACGAGATCGATCGTCGTACTGCCGAGAACGACCGACAGGTCCGTCTCTTGCCGTTGATATTGGGCCATCTTGACCGAGGAATTCACTTCGACGACGCTTTCCGAGACGGTGGTCCTGGAGGATAGGTCCGTCGCCGTCAACCGGAGACGATAGAACCCGTTGGCCAGTGCGTTCGGGTCCAGAGTGGAGAGCATCCCGTCCAGGATGGATTGTGTGCCGGTGGCGAGCGTCGAGAAGGCGTTCGTGCCGAACGGGGCGACCTCCAGATTCCACACATCCAGATTCACGTCGCTGATCGTGCCATGGATCTCGATTGCCGAACCGATCGTGGCGGCGACCAACGCCGGATCCAGGGCCACGACGGGTGCCAGCAGGTCATTGGGATCGCGGACCTTGAGGTTGACGGATGCGACGGTCGAGTATCCGTCGGCGTCGGTCACGGTGGCCTCGATCGCGATTCTTCCGGGCACCGTCGGGGTATAGAGACCGCGTCCCAGGGCATCGATCGCGACCGATTGCCCGCCGATCAAGAGCGAGGTGGATACGATTCCCGAGGGACTGCTGGCCAGGACATGCACGAGCACCGTCTGACCGGGGACGGCCGGCGCGTTGGGGGTCAGCTCGATCGAGACGGCGAGGGAAGGCGGTTGGAGCAAGGCGCGGATCGTGACGGCGCGATCGATGCTTGCCTCGCCGTCGGACACCGTGAATGTGACCGTTCGGTCTCCAGCCTGGGCCGGGCCGGGTGTCCAGTGGAAGGCACCGGAGGTCGGGTCGAGTGTCGCGCCCTGGGGCAGATTCTGGGCCGAATAGATCAGCGAGGCCCCGAGGTCGGGGTCGCTCCCGCGAAGCTGGAAGTCCAGGCTCTGACCGAGCACCACCGCATGGTCGAAGACGGCGAGAGTCGGCGGTCGATCGACGTTGTCGACGTGGAGGACGAGGGAGGCCACGGCAGCAAGGCCGCCCGGATCCTGGACCCGGATGCGAATCGGGTAGTCGCCGGCCTGATCGAAGCCGGGTGTCCAGGAGATCGAGCCAGTCTTCGCGTCCAGGGTCGCTCCAAAGGGCAGTGGATCGAGCGACGTAAAGATCAGGGGATCGCGATCGAGGTCATCGGCGAACACGGTGAACTTGAGTGGGACGCCTTCTCGGCCCAGGATTGTCGGAGGCGCGGACACGGTCGGGGCGTGGTTCGCGGAAGTGACCGTGACGTGAACGGGCCGGGACGCCGAGCGGCTGCCGTCGGAGACGCTGAAGATGATGTTGCCGTAGCTGCCTGCCTGGCCCTCGCGAGGCGTCCAGACGAAGACGCCGGCTTTCGGGTCCAGCGTCGCGCCCTCGGGTAAGCCCGAGCCGGAGTAGGTCAGTGGATCTCCGTCCGCGTCTGCGGCCGACAGGGTGAGCGACAGTCGTCCGCCCACCACGATGACCTGAGCGGCGATCGAGTCGAGCGCCGGCGTCGAGTCGGATGAACGGGCCACGACGCGAATCGTCTTGGCATCCGCGAGAGATTGCGACGGGTCGCCTTGGCCGTTGTCCTTGACCCGGAAGGTGACGCTGTGGCTCCCCGCGTCCGCCGGCGCCGGGGTCCAGGTGAAAACGGCCGTGCCGTAGGAGGCGCCGGGTGTGATCTTCGCGCCGGTCGGAAGGTCATCGGCACTGATGGAAAGCACGTCAAAGTCCGGGTCGGACGCATGAAGCGTGAAGGAGGTCGTTTCTCCGATCACGGCAACCCGGTCGCCGACGAATTCGAGCGTCGGGCCATCGTTGGGGGCGGTGACCGTGAGGATGAAGGATTCCTCGGCAGCGAGTATGGTACCTCGATTGCCATCGCCTCCATCCTGCACGCGAAGCGTGATCGGATAGATGCCGCGATCCCCTGTACCGGGTGCAAAATGCAGCGTGGCAGTGCCGTCGCCGTGGTCGGTGAAGGTCGCGAAGGCGGGGATCGGGA
>JAQGHR010000039.1 GCA_028291545.1 Planctomycetota bacterium
CGACGGCCGCCTGCGCATCCGGCGGCGCCTTGGCCCAGAGTTCCTCGGGGATGGGCAGTGGGTCGATCATGACGAGGGTATAGTGTCCTCATCGGCAACTTTCAATCCCAGACTGTGAACGGCTACGGTCCCGATGAAGTTGCCCTGGACGACGGTGTCCAGCGCGTTGGAGCCGTGGACATAGACGCCGAACTGGCCGTTGCCCGAGATCAGGTTGCCATCCGCTGACGCCGATCCACCGATGGTGGTGTGCGACGAGTTCTCGACCTCGATGCCCGCGGCGCGGTTGGCCGCGATTGCGGTGCCGTCGCCCGTCGTTCCGATGCGATTTCCCAGGATGCTCGTGCCGGTCGCGTTGAAAAGATGCACGCCGTCGAGCGCGTTGCCCGAGATCACGTTTCCCGCCCCGGACGTTGATCCACCGATGATATTCCTGGCTGCGAAGCCGTCGATGAAAATTCCAGGGCCGCCGTTACCGAGCGCCGTCTTACCGTCGGCGGCCAGGCCGATGATATTGCCCTGAAGGCCGATCGAGGAGGCCATCGGGCCGGTGAGGTGGACGCCGCCGGAGGGGTTGGCGGAGATGAGGTTGCCGGAGACCGCCAACGAGGAACTGTTTTCGACCACGACGCCAAAGGTGCCATTCGGTAGCGGCGTCTTCCCGTCGGCGCTGACGCCGAGGTAGTTGCCCGTCAGATTCAGGCCCACGATCGCGCCGGCGATCGAGACGCCCGCGCCGAGGTTCCCGCCGATGATGTTGCGGCCAGGGGCGTTCGGCGTCGCGACCGGTGCCGTGCCGCCGACGGTCGTGTTCGTCGCGCCGTTGACCTGGATGCCAGGGCCGGAGTTTCCGCGCGGAGTGAGACGATCGCGAGCCACGCCGATGTCATTGCCCAGGATCAGGGTCGTATCGGGCGGTGAGGAGCTTCCGTCGAGATCAATGCCCGCCTGGCCGTTCGCCGAGATCACGTTCCCCTGGCCGAGCTGGTTGCCGCCGATCAACGTTCCACTCGCACCGATGGCCAGGCGGATGCCAAAAGAGGCATTGCCGAGGCGATCAGTCCCGGTCGCGTCCAGGCCGATCGTGTTGCCCTGGATGAGCGTCTGAGAGGCGCCCGAGTAGACGATGATCCCCTCGGCCTTGTTGGCCGAGATCAGGTTGCCGACGATCGACGTGTCCATCGCGTCGGCCACTTCGACGCCCCGGAGATCGTTGCCCAGCGCGGAGGAGCCGGTCGCATCGGTTCCCAGGAAAT
Organism: Planctomycetota bacterium; assembly: GCA_028291545.1. Lineage (GTDB taxonomy): Bacteria > Planctomycetota > Planctomycetia > Isosphaerales > Isosphaeraceae > JAQGHR01. Next base: position 1,257 of record JAQGHR010000039.1, read on the forward strand.
TTCCCTGGATCAGGTTGTCTCTGGTGGGATTGGCCGGAGTGCCGCCGGCGACGAAGACTCCGTCGCCGTTGTGGCTGGCGGACAGGACGTTTGCCGCGGCGGAGGACGCGCCGCCGACGGTGTTCGCGGCGGCGCCGTCGAAGATCAGCACCCCATGCCCGATCGCCGAGCCGGTGCCGCCGTTACCAAGCGCAATGCTACCGGTGAGGTCGACACCGATGAAGTTGCCGAGCACGACGTTCGAGGCCGTGCCGGGGTTCTCCAGCACGACACCCGAGGCGGCGTTTCCCGAGATCACGTTGCGGTATCCGGGCCCAGTGCCGCCGATGGTATTGCCGCTCGCTCCGCCGGCTATGACGACGCCGTCGGCGGCGTTCGCGACTGCCGACAGGCCCGCCACGTCGGTGCCGATGAAGTTGCCGGCGACCAGGTTGCCGGACGTGCCGGTATCGCCAAGATTGACGCCCGCGTATGGCCCACCGACGGCCGTAAAGCCGTTGCCCGAGATCACATTGCCGCCGCCGATGGTGTTGTTCAGCGCACCGCTGCGAAGGGCCACCCCGTAGGCTCCATTGCCGAGCGGCGTCTTGCCGTCCAGGCCAACGCCAATAGCGTTCCCGATGATCAGGTTCGACCCCGACGGGCCGGTCGCCTCGATCACCACCAGGTCGACCCCGACGCGGCCGTTGCCCGAGATCACGTTTCTCGAACCTGGCGCCGTGCCGCCGATGGTGATCTGCGCCGCGCCATCGAGTTGCACCCCGTCGAAGGCGTTCCCCAGCGCGGCGTTGCCCGTCACGTCAGTGCCGATCAGGTTGCCCAGGATGAAGTTGGTCGAGGAGATGCTCCCGAGCACGCGGACGCCGCTCGTCAGGTTGCCCGAGACGAGATTGCCGGCACCCGCCGCGGTGCCGCCGATCGTGTTGTTCGAGGCCCCCTCGGCGAGCAAGATCCCCTCAAGGAGGTTGCCGACAGCGACCTTGCCCGTGGATTCGGTACCGACGTAGTTGCCGATGACCAGGTTCGCGATCGACGATTGGCTGCCCGCAATCGAGATCCCCTGGTTGTTCGCCGCGATGACGTTGCGCTCTCCGGCCGTCAGGCCGCCAACGGTGACCAGCGTGGCGGAATCCAGGAAGATGCCCGTGGAGCCGTTGCCGATCCCGGTCGCGCCGTCGGCCGCCAGACCGATCCGGTTGCCAGCGATCAACGTGCCCTGGGTCTGAAAGATGTCGACGCCGATGCCCCGATTGCCCGAGATGAGATTCCGCGCCGCGTTCGTCGCGCCGCCGATCGTGTCGTTCGGCGACTGGAAGACGAGCACACCGCGATTGTTGCTCCGGGCGATCGTCCCGGTGGCGTCGAGGCCGAGGAAAACGCCGTCGAGGACGTCTCCGCTGCCACCCTGGAAAACCACGGCCGAGCCGGTGAGCGGGTCCGAGCCGACGAGGAAGCCGTAGATCGCGAGGCCTCGGATCGTCGTCGATCCGCCCGTGACGACCAGGCCGTTGGAACCGTTGGGGAGGGCCGAGCCGTCGATCTCGACCAGAATCCTGGCATTGTCGCCGAACGTCGGGCCGTTGGTATTCGGGCTGGCGCCCGGCTGGGTGTAACCGTCAATGACGACCGAGTCGGTGATCGTGGGCAAGACGGTCTGCGGCGAAATCGTCTGGACGCCCGTGCCGGCGATGTTGAAGTCAATCGTGTCGGTGCCGGTCACGGCGTTGGCGTTGAGGATCGCCTGCTGTAGCGATCCGAACCCGGAGTCGTCGGTGTTAATCACCGTGAACAGGCCGAGGTCGTTCGAGAATTCCGACGTATTGCCTTTGGGGTCCGTCGCCGTGGCCGAGATCTGCCCGCCGAGGAGCGCCGAGGTCGGGAACGTCACCGTGAAGTCGACCGGGGCCGCCGGGGCGGTGACCACGATCATAATCTGGGTCAGAAACCGCTGACCCTCGCCGAACCCAGACGGGTCGCGCAGGGCGTTATCGAAGAACTGGAGCGTGTAAGTTCCGGCCTGGGTGTCGATGGTTCCCGAGACGTTCACGGTCGCCCCACTGACCGCCGCCCCCTTCAGGAACGGGGAATTCTGGAGGTTATTCGCGCCGGTGTCGCCATCGCCCGAGTCGTTAGGTGTGATCCCGTCGCCGCCCAGATCGATCCCGAGTTGTTTGTTGGCGGGCTGGAAGTTCTGGTAGATCGCGTTCGAGAGGATCGCGTTGCCCGTCCCCGATAAGACGGCCACACCGCCGAGGCCGGTGTTACCCGCGATGATGTTCGCAAAAGCCGCCGACGGGCCACCGATCGTGTTGCCCACGCCGTCGATGGTGATGCCCGTACCGTTGCCGAGCAGGCTGGTCCCGTCGGCGGCTACCCCGATGTAGTTCCCTTCGACCACATTGAGGGTGGCGTTGTTGATGACCACGCCGGTACCGAGGTTCCCCGAGATCACGTTTCTGGCGGCGACACTTGTGCCGCCGATGACGTTCGACGCCGACAGCGTCACAGCCTTGACGTCGCTGGCGATCGCGACTCCGGCCTGCTGATTGGCGATGGAGATCGTCCCGGCGGCGTTCGTACCGATGAGGTTTCCCTGGACGACGTTTCGCGACGCACCCTCTCCGTTGATCGCGATGCCGAACGACATGCCGCCTATTACATTGCCAGCGCCGGACACGGTCCCGCCGACGGTGTTATCGGTGGCCGCTGTGATCGTCACACCGATGCTGTTGAAGTCGCCCACCTGCGTCGATCCCGACGCCCCGACACCGATATAGTTTCCCTCGACGAGATTGCCCGTGGCCTTGCCCCCGGCCCCAAGGATGGTGATCCCGCCCGGCCCGACGAGATTGCGCGCCATGGCCGTCGTGCCGCCGACGGTGTTGCCGCTCGACCTCAGGATCGTCAGGCCGCCGACCCCCGCGCCAAAGTTGGAGTCACCCCCGGCGGTCACGCCGAGGTTGTTCCCCTGGAACAGGTTCTTCTGGGCGGAGCCCTCGCGCACCGAGATCGAGCCGGCGATGACGTTTCCCGCGCCGACCACCGCCCCGCCCACGGTGTTAAACGCCGAAGCGATGTCGATGACGCTGCTCTTCAGGAGCACGTTACCGGTCCGGTCCGTCCCCAGGTAGTTCCCCTGGATCAGGTTGTTCGGGAAGTCGCTGGCTTCGATCCCGATTGCGAAGTTGGAAACGCCGTTGAGGATCAGATTACGCGCTGCGGGCGTCGTGCCGCCGATCGTGTTGTCACCCGTCAGTTCCAGCGAGTCACCGTTGAGCGCCGCGGCGAGGCCTGACGGGTCGAGGCCGAGGAAGTTCCCCCGGATCACCTGACTGCCGCCGGTCATCGAGATCGGCATCCCGGGGAAGCGGTCGATCACGAGGCCGGAGATGGTGTTTCCGTTGGAGTCGAGCGATAGCCCCGGTTCCCCCTGCGACAGGCTGGCGCCGCTCAGCTCGATGCCCAGGACCGCGTCGTCCCCCACGGTCCGCGTGTTGGGGCTGGACCCGGGCTGAGAGTAGCCGTTGACGAAGATCGGGACGACGAACGCAGGCAGCGCGCTCAGGGGCGCAATCGTGTGAACGCCCGAGCCGGGAATGTTGAAGTCGATCTCGTTCGCACCGATCGAATCGAGATTGATCGTGTCGATCGCGTCGCGCAGCGACCCAATGCCGCCATCCTCGGTATTTGTCACCGTATAGACCGAGAGCATCCATCGCTCTTCCAGGACCTCGAATCTCCTCGCGAGGGCCTGGGTCGCGCGCCGCTTACGCTCGGAAAGCCACCGTTGGGCGCGGGATCGTCGATCGAACACGTCCAACCTCCAGTCGTCGGAGCCCGAGGCCCCTCTCACGAACACCCTATCGCGTCGGCGACAATTGGGGGTATTGAGAGGATATCGGAAATATGGGCGAAGAATTCAAGCACTCGCTTCTTCGCGAAAGATAACTTGGAGTTATATCTATCCCTGGGATGGATCGCCAGCGACCGAGATCGCCCGATGACCGATTCCCCACACGGGTGGGTGTCTCGTGTCGCCGATCCTCGAAATTCACGGACGAGAAGCCGTCCGTTCGCGCCCTGACACCGGACGAAACGCCGTTGCCGGCCGTTGCCTTTCGGCATCACGGGAGGAGCGAAGCGGCCCGGGCGGGGCCGCTTGATCAGATGCCCGGCCTGGCGATGTCGTTGCGAACAACGCCGCCGGTCTTGGGATCGATCCGGAGGTTCAGGTTCTCGTCGTCCCGCGTGTAGAAGTAGAACCCGTACATCATCTCCTTGTAGGTCTGGTCGCCGTTGCCCACCGTGGCCTTGGGGTCGGGATTGTAGGGGTTGGACTCCGAGTTATCGAAATGAGCGAGCACCTCGAAGGTCGTCCCCTTCGGAAACTTCTTGGTCCCTGGCGCCCACCGATACGACTGTTGCCAGTCAAAGTTGTAGTTGGGAATCAGCAAGAGCGTGTCCGTCGTGCCGTCGGGATGGCGGGCGTGGAACGTCATGTCCTTCCCGCGCAGATGCATGTGAGAGAACAGGCCGACACCGGTCGCGTCGAAATCCACGTGCCGACTCGCGGTGACCGGATGCGCCGGCGCCAGCGGTGGGATCTTGAATCGCGTGGTGTGAACCTGCTGATTGTAGAGGCGTTTCTTGACCGGCACGCGAGGAAACCTGAGGCCGACGGCGATCTTCGAGCGCTCGGGCTTGCCGGTCGTCGTGTAATGGATCTGAAGCGCGAGCACGCTTCCCTTGGGGATCAGAACGCACGTCCCTTCGTCGAGAACCATCGGGTCGCCTCCCGGGACCCGCCCCGTGATGAAGTTCTCCTGACTCGGGCGGTCCCCCAGCTTGACGAACGCAAGATTGGCGTGATGGACAACGCGGGGGTTATCGGGACGGATCTCGATCGCCTGGACCCACGTGTCCTCCATAAACACCTGGGGGAAAATCGCGTAGCGATACTCGACATATCCCGTCGCGGGGATGCTGTGCTCAAACGGTATCGTCGTGATCAGGTCGGGTTCGCCGATCTGCCAGCGCCCGGTCGGAAACGTGCGAGGTGCGGGGAGCTTCGCGATATTACCTTTGGGCGATCCGCCCCGGACCCAGAGCTGGATCGTTTCTCGCTCCGCATCGCTGAGCCCCCGGCGGTTCGTGAACTCTCCATGACGTTCGCTGGCGTACCAGGGGGGCATGCGACGGTCGTTCACGACCTCGGCGATCATCTCGGCCTGTGCGGCGACATCGCGGTAAGAAATCAGCGAGAACGGGGCATTTCCCCCGGGCCGATGGCAATCCTGGCAGTGCTTCTGGACGATCGGCGCGACGTGCTCGGCGAAGGTCGGAGGACTCGCCGGTCGCGCCGGGTCGATCGTCGCGATCAGACAGCCATCGACCGGAGTCTCCTCGATCGCCATCTTTCGCCCTGCCAGGACGTCTTCAATCGCGTCGCGAAGTGGTTGCTGCGTCGGCCTGGAGCGCTCGCCTCCGAGACGGAACTGGTCGTCGATTCGCCCGCGATAGCGGAGCCGGTGACCGCCATCAAGGACGACGACTTCGGGAGTCCGACGGAATCCCAGCGCCCCCGCGCAACGTGCGTCGATGTCCTTGACGAATGGGAATTCCACGCCCGCCTCGACCGCCTCGGCCGCCATTTCGAGGATCGAGTCGTCCGACCCGACGTTGAGCGCAAGGAACTGGACGCCTCGATCGCGATATGACTTCTCCATCTCCGAGAGGATTGGCATGTACCGCCGGGCGACCGGGCACGTGTTGTTGGTCGCGACGATCACGAACGCCTTTCGTGGGCCGAGATCCGCCAGAGTTCGCGTGAGGAAACGGATATCCTTGAATTCCAGGGCTGCAACACGATCACCGACCGGCGGCCGATCGAGCTGTGAGTAGAGCGACAGCCAGGGCAGGATCGAGAGGCATGCCGTCCACCAGACGCCCATGGAGACCTCCGGGCGAGCAAGCGAGATCGGAGCAATCCCAGATCATCCCGGAAGCAGTCTCGGGTTGCAACGAAATCCCTCGGAAAGGCGAGCTAGAACAGCTCATCGATCGGCCGGCCAGACGGCAGGACGCGAGTGGGACGGCCGAGGGAGTCGAGGTACTCCGTCGAGGTGTCCACGCCAAGGTGCCGGTAGATGGTCGCGAGCATATCCTGCGGCGACTTCGGGGCGGTGTTCGGGAACGCCCCTTTGGAGTTGGACGAGCCCACGACGCGACCGCCGCGGACACCTCCTCCCGCGATCGCGGCGCTGAACACCGACGGGTAGTGGTCGCGGCCCGCGTCCTTGTTAATGACGGGGGTTCGGCCGAACTCTCCCCATAGGCATCAAGTTAAGCCGTACTCCAGGCGCGACGGATCGTTGAGGAGCTCGAACGTACTGGCCCTCTTGCGCTTGTTCAGCCTCGCCGTGCTCCTGAGTAAGACGGTCAGGCGCTCGACCT
>JAQGHR010000057.1 GCA_028291545.1 Planctomycetota bacterium
CCGGCGACGTCAAGGATCTGCTGCTGCTGGACGTGACCCCGCTGTCGCTGGGCCTGGAGACCAAGGGCGGCGTCTTCACCAAGCTGGTCGAGCGCAACACCACGATCCCGACCGAGAAGAAGGAGACGTTCACGACGGCCGAGGACGGGCAGTCGGCCGTGACGATCAAGGTCTTCCAGGGCGAGCGCCCCATGGCGGCGGACAACCGTCTGCTGAGCGAGTTCAACCTCGAAGGTATCCCGCCGGCGCCGATGGGTACTCCACAGATCGAAGTGGCGTTCAACCTCGACGCCAACGGCATCCTCCAGGTCTCGGCACGCGACAAGGGAACCGGCAAGGAGCAGACGATCAAGGTCGAGTCCTCGGGCGGCCTGACCAAGGACGCGATTGAACAGATGCGCCGCGACGCCGACGCGAACGCCGCCGAAGACAAGCGCCGAAGAGAGCTCGCCGAGCTTCGGAATGCCGCCGAGCAGCGGGTTTACCAGGTCGAAAAAATGCTGTCCGAGAACAAGGACCGCCTCTCCGAGGGCGATATGTCCGCGGTTCGGGCCGCCATCAATACGGTCAATCAGGTCAAGTCCGGGGATGACCCGGCGGCGATCCAGCGGGCCATCGACGACCTGCAGCAAGCCAGCCAGGCGATGTCCCAGCACCTGCAAGCGGCCTCGGCTTCTGCCGGGACTCAGGGGTCCACCAACGGTCCCTCGGGCGCCTCGAATGGTGGCCCGCAAGGATCTCACGAGGAGGACGTTGTCGACGTGGAATTCCAGGAGAAACGGTGAACCTCAGCCCGGAGCGTCAAGGGTCGGCAATCCTCCCGGCCTCGGCGCTCCGCGACTCTTCTGAAGAGTCCGTGACGGCGGCCTCTTGACCGAGTCCAGGCTTCCGGCTGCAATGCGATCCTGAACGCTTTCCAATGGCGAAAACAGGAACGCGACATGGATGCGGAAACCGCGCGGATGGTCGTGATCGGGATCGCGGCCGTCCTGGCTCTGATCTGGCTGTCGGCCTTACAAGTAATGATCCTGGCAACTCGTGATCAAGGCTCGCCGGCACAGGAGACGGCGGAGCGTTTCGGTGTTGTGGAACAGGAGTCCGCGAGCACGATCGTCGGCGAGGCCGAGGTCGACGGATTGCCCGAAGAGCTTTCCCGGAAGTTGGCGACGCTGCTCGCCCGGGGTGCCATGGGCCCGTTCGGTCCGGTGAAAATCCTCTCGTGCGACCCCGAGGAAGTGGTCTTCGAGGCGTCCGAGCCGTCCTCGCGCATCTCACCCATTCGCCACGGTCGATTTCGCATGTTCCGCTCAGGATCTCGGACCCGAATCGACTACGCACTCGATTCGCCCTCGGGGCGGACTCTGCTCAAGGTCGGGTGGATCTTGCTCGCGCTCGGATTGGCGGGGCTCCTGGCCGGGATCTGGCTGCAATTTCAATTGGTCCTGCCCAGCCCGAGCCCGCAGATCCGTGGGCAATCCGTCCAGATGCTCCAGGCCATTCATCTGATCTGGCCTCCGTTCCTGTTGGCCTACCTCTCGCGCCAGCCGCGACGACTCGCACAAGCGAGGATGGAGGCACTCGTCAACAATCTTCCATATGCCCGATAATTAGGAATTAAAATTTTCGTATAAGACCGAACGATTCCTTTCTCGATCACCACGCGGCCCATCCAATCGTGGCCCGGCACCTCAGGAAAGTCACGAACCGCGGCGAGAATCACGGTGTTTACATTTCCTCCCCGGGGGCAGGTCTTGATTCTGGCTCGGTCCCGCCCGGCGTGGCGAGCTCTGCGGTGAGCCAGGAGCGAGCGTAGGCCCATTCGCGGTAGGCGGTGGCGCGGGAGAGCCCCAGGGCCTCGGCCGCCTCCTCGATCGACAATCCGGCGAACAGGCGAAAGCGGGCAACCTCGGCCGAAGTGGCGTCCTCGGCCGCCAGTCGGAGCAATGCGCCGTCGATGTCCAGGATGGTGTCGGGGTCGGAGGCGACCGCGCAATCCGCCTCGTCGAGGTCGAACTTCCGCGCGTAGCCGCCTCGCTTGGCGGCGCGCTTGCGCCGCGCGTGGTCGACGAGGATGCGCTGCATGGCGACGGCGGCAGCCCGCAGGAAGTCGCTGCGCTCGGCGAACGCCGCATCCCCGATTCGCAGGAAGGCCTCATGCACCAGTGCGGTGGCGTCGAGCGTGTGCCCGGCCCGCTCGTTCGCGAGCTTGCCCGCGGCGAGCCGGCGAAGTTCTTCGTAAACCCGGGGGAAATAGCCCCCATCGTGCGGGTGCTCGCTCATTTCTTCGCCGATGCCGGTTTCGTGGCTGGGACGCCGGGCAGCCTGGACTTCTCGGCCTTCCACGCCTTGGCATCGTCGGGCTTGTTGGTGGCCTCTGCCAGCGCGATGAGCCGGTCGAGGCCCTCACCGAGGCGAATCTTGCCCTGGGGTGGGATCTTGTCGGCCTGCTTCTTCATGCCTTCGTACCCATCCCGCAGGAACGGCTCGGCGTCGGTGTATTTCTTCTGGCCAAGGAGGACCGCGCCGAGGATGGATTTGGTGTTGAACGTCGTCCATGCGTCGGGCTCGGCCTTCTCGCGGATGGCGAGGCACTCGCGAACGAGCGGCTCGACCTCGTCCCACGCCTTGACTTCCAGCAAGATCATCGACGCCTGGGCGAGCAGTCCGGCCAGTTGGAGGCTGCCCGCAGGCACGGTGGGGCGGCTCTCGGCCAGCAACTGCCTGGCGAGCGTGGCGGCCTTCTCGGACTGGCCAGCCCGGACGTAGGCGTCCAGGAGTAACGGCGCCACCACGCGCAACGTGGGATACTTGCGACTCGCGACGTGCGCCCCTTCCAGCAGGGGCAGGGCGTCTTTCATCCGCCCGGCGTCCAGGTAATTCATGCCCAGATTGGCGCGGGCGAACCAGGTGTCGGGATGGTCCGTCCCCGATTTTTCGATTCGTAGCCTGAGGGCCTCCTTGATCAGGGGGATCGATTGATCAAGTTTCCCCGTCATGCGGTAAACGGCGGCCAGGTTCCCCATGGTTGTGAGCGTGAGCGGGTGGTCGATGCCGAGCCGGGGCTTTTCGCGCGCCAGGGCCTCTTCAAGGAGCGGTTGGGCGAGATCGAGCTTGTTTGCTCCCACGAAGGCGAGGGCGAGGTTGCTCATGCTCGTGAGGGTGTCGGGGTGATCTGGGCCGTACTTCGCCTTCGTCAGGGTCAGCGTCTCCTCCGCGAGCGGCAGGGCACGGTCCATCTTGCCGCCAGTTCGATAGCCCTCGGCCAGGTTGCCCTGGGTCGAGAGCGTGATTGGGTGGTCGAGGCCGAGCGACGCCCTCGCCAACGCCAGGGCCTCCTCCAGGAGCGGCAGGGCGCGGTCGAGCTTGCCCGCGGCCACGTAAGCCAGGCTGAGGTTGTTCATACTGCTGAGGGTCTCCGGGTGGTCGATACCGAGCCGAGCCTTCCGTAACGCCAGTGTCTCCTCATGGAGCGGTACGGAAAGGTCAACCCGGCCGGCGCTCATGTAACCGATGGCGAGGTTATTCATGAGAGTCAGGGTCTCGGGATGATCAGCGCCATGCTTCACTTTCGCCAGGGCCAGGGCCTCTATGTAGAGCGGCAAGGCGAGGTCGAGCGTGCCTGCGGCACGGTAGCCCTCGGCAAGGTTATTCATGGTCGTGATGGTGAGAGGGTGATCCGGGCCGAGCTTCGCCTTCGTCATCGCGAGCGTCTCTTGCTGGAGCGCGCGGGCACGATCGGCCTGACCGGCGGCCAGGTAGCTCCTGGCGAGGTCGTTCATGCTGACGAAGGTGTCCAGGTGATCGGGACCGAACTTCGCGGTCCTTAGCGCCAGCGTCTCTAAATTAAGCGGAAGGGCGAGGTCAAGTTTGCCGGCGTCCTGGTAACCGTTGGCAAGGTTGATCATACTCGTGAGGGTATTCTGATGATCGGGCCCGAATGTCGCCCTGGTCAGCACCATCGACTTTTCCAGGAGCGGCACGGCGAGATCGAGTTTGCCAGCGACACGGTAGGCGTCGGCGAGGCCGGCCATGGTGACCAGGGTCTCGGAGTGATTGGGACCGAGCTTCGCCGTTCGCAAATTCAGAGTCTCCTGATAGAGAGGCAAGGCGCGGTCAAGCTTGCGGGCGATCAGGTAGCCGTCGGCGAGGTTATTCATGCTGATCAGGGTATCGGGATGTTCGGGGCCGAGCCGGGCCGTCATCGTGGCACGAGCTTTCGTGGCCAGGGCGATCGCCTTCGCGGCGTAGCCCAGGCCGAGTTGCGACTCCCCCAGGACCAACTGCATGCGGGCCACACTTAGCGGGTTGTCGGTCGCTTCGCCCTCCAACTCGCTCATCGCCAGGTCGAGACGCCGCCCGAGGCGAGCCGAGAGTGGCAGGCTCTCACGATCGCCACCGCGAGGATTCAGGTCGCGGAAGACCGATAACAGGATCTCGTTGGCCTTGTCCTTCTGGGTCAGCCTCTTCTTTGTCTCCTTTTCCTGAGCGATCGCGAAACCCTTCTGCCGGTTCGCCTCGAACAACCCGAGCGTCGTCCCGACGATACCGCCGACCAGCGACGCCAGAACCAGAGCGGCCGCGATGACCTGGCCTCGGTTCCGCCGAACGTATTTCTTGAACCGATAGGTCGCCGTTGGAGGGCCAGCGCTGACCGGCTCGTGGCTCTCGAACCGCTCGACATCCTGTGCGAACGCGATGGCCGATTCGTAGCGACGATGCCGCTCCTTGGCCAGCGCCTTCATCACGATCCAGTCCAGGTCGCCGCGAACGAACCGGCTCAGCCGCGCGGGCTCGGTGTGACGATTGGCCGCGATGTTGGGCAGGGTGTCGGAGGAGCCGATTCGACTGCTGGGCGTCGGCGGCTCAATCTCGCGGATGTTTCGGAGCATCTCATCCAGCGCGGCCCTCTGGAACGTCTCGCGACGGATCGGCGTGCTGCCGGTGAGCAGTTCGTAGAGGATCACGCCCAGCGCGTAGATGTCGGCCCGCGTGTCGACGTCGATCGCGTTGAATGACGCCTGCTCGGGGGCCATGTACAGTGGCGTCCCGGCCACGCTGCCGAAGGCGCTGTGGAGGCTGTGCTCCGAGAGCTGCAGGCCGCCGGTGGCCTTGGCCAGTCCGAAGTCGATGACCTTCGGCACGGGCCTGCCGTCGTGACTCTCGACCAGGATGTTCGAGGGCTTGAGGTCGCGGTGGATGATCCCCTTCTGGTGTGCGTGCTGCACCGCCGAGCAGATCTGCCGGAAGAGGCCCAATCGCTCGGGCAGGCCCAGCTGATGCCGATCACAATACTCCGTCAGCGGGACGCCCTTGACCAGCTCCATGACGAAGAACGGGCGGCCGCGCTCGGTGGCGCCCGCGTCCAGGACCGTGGCGATGTTGGGGTGGTCCATCAGGGCCAGGGCCTGGCGCTCGGACTCGAACCGGGCGAGCACGGTGCGCGAGTCCATGCCCGCCTTGATGAGCTTCAGCGCCACCTGGCGCTTCACCGGCTGGATCTGCTCGGCGAGGTAGACGCTGCCCATGCCGCCCTCGCCGATCTGCTGGCGAATCTTGTAACGGTCGGCAACGAGGGAACCGACGAGTTGCGAACCAGGCTCCGTGCTGAAGGTCGCCGTCGGATCGGATATCGACACCGTCGGCTCCTCGTCAAGGAACCGCGGCTCTGAGGCGGCCGTCCGGTCGTCGGGGGCGGTCGCGGGCACGGGCTCGGGTTCCACCGCCAGGGGCCGTTCCAATACGCTGGCGGGGTGATCGTCGGCGGCCAGGAGTTCCACCAGGCGCCGCCGCAACTCTCGGTCATCGCCACACTCCCGGTCGAGAAAGGCGGACCGATCGTCCCCATCGGGCAGGTCGAGCGCGGCGTTGAACAGGCCTTTGACGCGGCGTGGATCGAGCGGCATCCGAGATCCTCCAGGGTTGGTTTCCCTGATTGGCGCAATGCAGACGCGTGATGTCTCAAGACCGGAAAAAATTGGCCGACCGCGGGTGAGTTCATGATTGAACGCCAGCATGGTAGCTGCGGTCTGGATCTTGCCGTGGAGGCTTTCAACACCGATCGGCAGGTGTGCGCTCCCATGAACGAGCGATCTCGCGATCATCGCACAGAAGTCAGGACGGGGCACCCAGCCGACCCAGCCGCGAAAGGCGGATTTCCAGATCAAGCGCGAAGCGTTTCACGCAGGGACGGGAAAGTTGTGAAGCGTTCACAGAGAAAAACGGAAGAGGGCAAAGCGCGAATGGGCGCGGAACAGGCAAACGCGTCGAGGGACGCCTCAAACCTCGCGAAGCCGTGTTCCTCTCTCCAACTCCGTCATCCATTTTTTTCCGTCTTCTTTGCTCCCGCTCGGCAGGTACACAGGAAACGGCTCGATCCTCGTCGCTGAGATGAAGACTTGCTCATCCCACGGCCCTGCGCGGACCGCAGCCGCCCGGTTTCCGCCGCCTGGCCTTGTTCCGGCTCCGAAACCCGATTCACTGTGAGGAACCGGGTCCCGATCCTCCACATTTCCGGTTGCCCGGATGGCCTCGCACGGTCAGACGTCCATCATTACATCGTGACGAGACGGCCCCGTGATTCGTCCGTGAGGAAGAATTCTCGAAAAGTCTGAGCATTACAGCATATTCCGTCTGGTGGATGACGGAGGACGCCTGGAAATTCGGCAATCCTGCGGGATTCTCGGTCCGGGGACTTCCGTTTCGGGGCGCGATCGGATAGTCTAAGCGGGACATCCCGTGTCGCTCGTGATGGGCGACACTTCAATCGGCTATGGTGGCCCTGCCGTGCGAGACCTCGCACGAGCGGGGCCTTTTTTTTTGAAGCGGGCAGGAGGCCGAAACCGAGGGACGAACGTGAGGTTGGAGCCGTCGACCAGCGACATCTCCCTCGACCGGATTCTGGGCTTCGCGAGCAGCGGTGACATGATCGTCTGCAATCGGGTCTGTACCCGGAGGTCTCCCACTCGTCCAATCCGCCCCCGTCCGGTCCCCGAGGTAAGCGGTCGAGTGTTTGCTCCAGACCCGAGAGGTGGAGTATCCGTCTCCTGCACGGCCCTGGAGGGCGGAGGAGGCGAACCTGGCCGAAAGCCTTGCGGCCCGGGCCGGATCGGCACGGGGGCCTTCGCGCATCGGCTAGCGGTCCACAGCGCCGGCCGCGGGGACGGTCGATCGATAATCCTCGAGTCGGAGGATTGGTGGTGATCGCGACGGAGGAGCCAACGATTTCATCACGATTGTTGAAGGTTCGAGTCCACTCCTTATCTCCCGGAGGCCACCATGAGCAAGCAGGGCGATGCGAGTAAGCGGAAGTCAGACGTCCCCCCGCCTGCGTCGCGGGGAGGCGGCACGGACCGGACCGCGACCTCGGGCGAGACTCGGAACTCAAAGGATTCAGAGGCCAGGAACAGATCGCCGAGTGGGCATGTTTCGACTCACGAGCAGGTCGCCGTCCTCGCCTACGAACTCTGGGAGGCTCGGGGCAGGCCAGAGGGGGACGCCTGCAAGGATTGGTACGAGGCCCGACGGCAATTGCAGGGCGACAATCCAGACTTCGAGCCCGGCATGCGTCACGCGGCCGAGTTCGCGATGGCCGGGGCGGGCGATCTCGAGCATCCCGTGCTTTGATTCCATCCCAACCAATGCCCCGGCGAGCCGCAGAGTCCAGAAGGCTGTCATCAGGATGGCCGCTTCCGGACCTTTCGCGGCGAGCCTGATCGCGAGGCACAGTACCCGATGCGGTCTGCGTATAATCAGGGAAGAGTCCGACCTTTTTTTTCGGCCGAGGCCCGGGGGCTTGTCATCGGGGGCTTCATCCTCGATAAGATCGGAGTCAGACGGCGGATACAATTTTGGATCCGGCCGGTGCGGAACCTCGTCGAGTTATTAATAAGCGCGCCCATGCCGGATCAGATGTCCCTAAATTCACGACATTCTCCCATAACTCTCGAACGCACGTCAGCGGCGCACCGGACCCGGCCGAACCGGCCGAGTGCGCGAGCGATGGTCCGACGATTCCGGTGGAAAGGGGCACGACGAGATCGCCCTGCCGGACTTCCTCGGAACGACTGGCCCATGCGCCGGGATGAGCACGGATGGCCCCTTTCAACCCCCTGCATATCTTGGTGATCGAGGACGACCCGGACACCCGGGCCAACCTGTGCGACATCCTGGAACAGGACAGCCACCGGGTTGAGTCGGCCGGTTCTGCCGCCGAGGCCCTCGCGCGGGCGGATTGGTCGTCGATCTCGGCGATCATCCTCGACCGCAAGTTCCCCGGTGCCCCGGCCGACGATCTGCTGCCTCGCCTGAAGCAGGCCGCCCCCGACGCGGCCGTCCTCGCCATCACCGGCCATGTTAGTCCGCAGGGGACGATCTCCGCCTTGAGCCCGGGGGCGACGGATTACATCCTGAAGCCGGTCGAGCCCGACGACCTCCGGACCCGCATGAGGCGCCTGTCCGAATATCGGCAAGCCCAGGACGCGATGCGGGTGGCCGAGCGACGTTATCGCCTGCTGGTCCAGAATACCAGCGACATCATCACGGCGACCGACCGGGACGGCACCATCCTCTACCAGAGCCCGACGATCGAACGGACGCTTGGCTATCGGCCCGAGGATCGCGTCGGCACGAACATCCTCCGCGACCCGATCGTCCACCCCGACGACCTGGACGCCATGGGAGCCTTCTTCGAGGAGGTGCGGTGCCGCGCCGGCGCGTCGGTGGTCTCCAAGTTCCGGCTCCGAGACTGCAACTGCTCGTGCCGTTACATCGAAGCGATGGGAGAGAACCTGCTCGAAGAGGAGGGCATCAGCGCCATCGTCGTAAGCTACCGCGATGTCACGGAGCGGATACGGGCCGAGGAGGCGCTGCGGCGGGAGCGGAATTTCGCCGAGGGTTTGATCGGAGAAGCCCCGGCCTTCGTCGCGGTGGTCGATGCCGAGGGACGGATCGTCCGATTCAACCGATTCGCCGAGGAGATTACCGGCTACCGCGCCGAAGAGGTCCTGGGCCAGAGCTATTTCCCGATTTTCATCCCGGAACGCAACCGGGCTCAGGACCAGGAGTCTTTCCGGCGGGCGCTTGCCGAAGTCGACACCCGAGGGGTCGTCACCCCGATCCTGACTCGATCCGGCCGGGAGCGCGAGATCCGGTGGTCCTATCGGGTCCTGAAGGATTCCGACGGGGGGGCCATCGGCGTACTGGCTATCGGTCAAGATGTCACGGAACTAAACGAGGCCCAGGAGCGTGCCCTCCGGTCCGAGCGACTGGCCGCCATCGGCCAGATGGTAGCGGTCTTGACGCACGAGAGCCGCAACGCCCTGCAATGCACCCAGGCATGCCTGGAGATCCTCGCCCGGAAAGTTGAGGATCGGCCCGAGGCGGTTGGGCTGATCGCCCGGCTGCAGGAGGCACAGGACCGTCTCACCCACCTCTATGAAGATGTCGGCGGCTTCGCGGCCCCGATCCGACTGGAGTTGGGCGAGTGCGACCTCGGCACGGTCTGGCGTGAGGCCTGGGCGCACCTCGAATCCGAGAGGAAGGGCCGGCAGGCAAGGCTTCTCGAGACCGGCTGCGAAACGGACTTGCGGTGCCAGATCGACAAGTACCGCCTCGAACGCGTCTTTTTCAACATCCTGGAGAATTCGCTGGCCGCCTGTCCGGACCCGGTCGAGGTGAGGATGGCTTGCAGTCCGACGGAGATCGGTGGCCGACCCGCGGTCTGTGTGAACATCCGCGACAACGGCCCGGGGCTCTCCCCGGAAGCACGCCAGCGGATCTTCGAGCCCTTCTACACAACCAAGCCCAAGGGAACCGGCCTGGGAATGGCCATCACTCGGCGGATCATCGAGGCGCACGGCGGCCGGATCGACGTCGGCGAGGGCACGATAGAAGGAGCGGAATTCATGATCACCTTGCCGCGAGGGGCACTATGAGCCGAGCACTGCGCATCGCCGTCGCCGACGATGAGCCCGATATGCAGGACTATTTCCGAACAATCCTGCCCCGACTGGGACATATTGTCGTCGCCGTCTCCGGGACGGGCAAGGATCTGGTGGAGCAGTGCCGGGTCACTCGACCCGATCTGGTCATCACCGACATCAAGATGCCCGAGCTCGATGGGATCGAGGCCGCGATCCGGCTGTACAGGGACACCCCGGTCCCCGTCATCCTCGTCTCCGCCTTCCACGACGCCGAATTCATTCGACGGGCCGAGGCCGATCACATCCTGGCCTACCTTGTCAAGCCGATCAAGCAGGCCGATCTCGAGCCGGCCATCACCATCGCCATGCAGCGGTTCGAGCAGTTCCAGGCCTTGCACAAGGAGGCGGCCGACCTGAAGCAAGCCTTGGAGGATCGCAAGACGATCGAGAAGGCCAAGGGCATCCTCATGAAGAAGACGGGCCTCGACGAGCACGCCGCGTTCCGCCGCCTACAGAGGCTGGCCAGCGATAAGAACAAGAAGCTGATCGAGGTCGCAACCATGATCCTCACGGCCGAAGAAGCCTACGGAGGTTCCTGAGCCGTCAATCGGCTGACGATCGAGGCGCGGACTCGGGCCTCCGCACGTATCTGGAAAGGCCCTGAGAGGCCGGTTTACGATACCGTGATCCAGTCGGAGTTCGGAATCGTTGAGGCCCCTCGACCGAGCATGCCACCATGAAAACGCGGGCGACCTACGAGGAACTTCTCGGTCTTTGGCGCGATCAAGCGCTACTGGCTTCCTGTTCGGCCGTGCTGGGGTGGGACGAGCAAACATACTTGCCCCGCGGAGGGGCCGAGCACCGGGGTAACCAGCTCGCCCAGCTCGCCGGTTTGCACCACGAGAAGGTCACGAGCCCTCGAATCGCGGACGCGCTCGGCGAGATCGAGAACACGGATCTCGTCGCCACGTCCGATTCGCCGGAGGCCGCCAACGTCCGCGAGATTCGCCGGGTCGTCGATCGCCTGAGTCGCCTGCCTCGCACTCTGGTCGAGGAGCTCGCTCGGACGACCACGATCGCGCAGCAGGAATGGTCCTTGGCCCGTCGCGAGAACAGCTTCGCGCGACTTCAGCCGTGGCTCGAAGCCATTTTTGTGCTGAAGCGGCAAGAGGCCGCTTGCCTCGGGTACGTGGAGAGCCCATACGACCCACTCCTCGATGAATTCGAGCCGGGGGCGACCGCGCGCGGGCTCGACGCCGTTTTTCAGCCACTCCGACGTGAGCTGACGCCCCTTTGCGACGCCATTCTGGGCTCATCCCGGAGACCGGACCCCTCGATCCTCAGGCGATACTATCCCGTCGATCGGCAGCGCATTTTCTCGGATGTCGTGGCCGCCGCCATGGGATTTGATTTCGAGAAGGGGCGCATCGATCTCACCGAGCATCCGTTCTGCACCCAGCTTGGGCCGGGTGACTGCCGCGTGGCCACACGATTCGATGCGCGCAATTTCGGCGATGGCTTCTACAGCGTCCTGCACGAGGTAGGCCACGCCCTCTACGATCAAGGAACCGATCCCGCCCAGTACGGGACGCCGATGGGCGAGACGGCGTCGCTGGGGATTCATGAGTCCCAATCCCGACTGTGGGAGAACACGATCGGTCGAAGCCGGCCATTCTGGGACCACTGGTTACCGCTTGCGCGCCAGCTCTTTCCTGATTCGCTCCGCGACGTCACCACCGAAGCGTTCCATTTCGCGAACAATCTCGTCGCGGCGACGCTCAATCGCGTGGAGGCGGATGAAGTCACCTACAATTTCCACATCCTCGCGCGATTCGACCTGGAGAAGGCGCTGATTGAAGGCGATCTCGCCGTCGCCGACCTGCCCGACGCCTGGTCGGGGGCGTATCAGAAGTATCTAGGAATATCACCATCCCATGATGCGGAGGGGTGTCTCCAGGACATCCACTGGAGCGCCGGACTGATCGGTTACTTCCCCACCTATGCGCTGGGCAACCTCTTCGCCGCCCAGTTCTTCGAAGCCGCTTCGGCCGACCTTCCGGGCCTCGACGCCTCGATCTCGAAGGGCGATTTCGCGGACCTGCTCGCCTGGCTTCGCAATCGCATCCACCGCCACGGCCAGCGTTACCGCGCGTCGGACCTCATCAATCGCGTGACCGGCTCTCCGCCTTCTCATGCCCCCCTGCTCCGCTCCCTTCGCCGGAAATACGGCAGGCTCTACCTGGACTGAATGAACCGGGCGCCGCGAATAGTGGTCTCCAGCGGTCCCGCGCCCTTGTCCGGACCCCGGATGCGCCGCGCAGTGCGTCCTCGGCCCTGGCGCGAGGTTTGCAGTGGGCGAAGCCGATGCCTCGGTCGGCCCTGTTCGCCTCGAACCGGGGATCTTTCCGAGGGAGTATGACTCCGAACGCGGAGGAGCACAGGTCATGATGAGTCGACGCGATTCCGCGCGAGCCAGCGACCTGGCCCGAGGAGCAGCGGCAGGCCTGGTCGGAACGGCCGCGATGACGGCCGCGTTGGCTGCGGCCAAGGTCTTTGGCGGCCTCCCCGGCGAGACGCCTCCGCGCAAGGTCGCCCGGCGAGCGAAAGAGGCCGCGGGTCTTGCCGATGACCTGCCCGGTCCGGCCTTTGAATTGGCCTGGGTCACCGAGCATTTCGCCTATGGAGCGGTGGCGGGCGCGGCCTATCCCGTGGCAAGAAAGGCACTGCCCCGGAGCCCCGTACTCTCGGGTGCGACCTTCGGCCTGGCTGTCTGGGCGACCAGCTATGCGGGATGGTTGCCCCTGACCGGGCTCCACCCGGGGCCGTGGCGAGATTCGAACCGCAGGCAGGCGACGATGATCGCCGCCCATATCGTCTACGGCGTGACGACGGCCCTCGCCCTGAACTGGATGAAGCCAGATCGACTGTCCGCCGACGGTAGGGGCCGTCGACCCGGCGGACGCTTCAGAACTGGAAGCCAGCGATCCCGAGCGGCCGGGGTGTTCAGTCACTCATAAATCGTCTCCGTTTGCTCCCCCTGGAAATCATCCATCAAGAGAGACCGCTGCCCAACAGTCTCGGTCCGGGGCCGGGGTACCGATCCCGGGCACCCACCAACGGGATCCAGACTGCATAAACGAACGCGATTCCCGTCTGCGACTGTGAGACCTGGCGCGAGGCAGGGACATTCCCTCATGCTGTACGACGCCCTGATTGTTGGAGGTGGCCCCGCCGGGCTCAGCGCGGCGCTCGTGCTTGGCCGATGCCGCCGACGCGTGCTGGTATGCGACACCGGCCAGCCTCGAAATGCGGGCGCTCAGGCCATGCACGGCTACCTCAGCCGCGACGGCCTCCCTCCGCGCGAATTGCTGCACCTCGGTCGGGTCGAGATCGCCCGATACGGCGTGGAGTTTCTTGAGGCCGAGGTGGTCTCCGTGCAACGGTCGGCGGAGGCACCTTTCGCGGACGATCGGGCCGGTTTTGAGGTCGCGACCGCTGACGGGCGAACGCACATCGGGCGAAAACTCCTCCTCGCGACGGGCGTCCGTGACGTCCTGCCCCCGATCGAGGGAGCGGAACGATACTACGGCCGTGGGGTCCACCATTGCCCGTATTGCGACGGGTGGGAGCACCGGGACGCGAGCCTGGTCGCTTACGGGTCGGGTCGCGCCGCGATTGGATTGGCGTTGTCCTTGAGGACCTGGTCGCGTCGGGTCACCGCATGCACGGACGGGCGACGGGTCGACCCCCGGGACCATGCCCGATTGGAACGGAACGGGATCGCACTCCGAACACAAGGCGTCGCAAAACTCTACGGGTCCGAGGAGGTCCTCCATGGAATCCTATTCGAGGACGGGGGGCGGCTCGATTGCGATGCTCTGTTCTTCAACACCGATCATCTCCAGCGCTCGTCACTGCCTGGCCTGCTCGGCTGCAAATTCGGGAAGGACGGATGCGTGATCACCCACGGCAAGCAACACACGGGCGTGGACGGGTTGTTCCTGGCGGGCGATGCAGCGGGCGACGTGCAATTCGTCATCGTCGCCGCCGCAGAGGGAGCGCGCGCCGCAGTGGCGATCAACCGCGAACTTCAGGACGAGGACCGAGGCGAAGCCCGCCCGGCGCCGCGTGCCGGCACCCTGTCTGCTTTCAGGCGGAGCTGAAGGGCCGCAACTGTCCCGACGTCCGGAATGACTGACGTCGATCGCATGAATTGCGGTATGACAATGTCGGGGGTTGTCAATATTTTGCATGTATTAGACGGAGTCGTACGATGCAACTTGAAGGACGTGTCGCACTCGTCACGGGCGCGGGATCGGGTATCGGACGGGCCACGGCGGACTTGATGGCCCGCGAAGGGGCCAAGGTCGCCGCACTCGGACCCGAAGAGGAGGAGTTGAGGGATCTTGTCCGGGAGATTGGCGACGAGCGGGCGATCGCCATCGACGCCGACGTCTCCCAGCCCGACCAGATGGAGCGGGCGGTTCGCACCGTGATCGACCGGTGGGGGTCGCTTGATCTTGTGTTCGCCAACGCCGGAATCAACGGCGTTTGGGCACCGCTGGAGGAACTCTCACCCGAGGAATGGGACAAGACCCTGGCGATTAATCTCAAAGGCACGTTCCTGACGGTCAAGTATGCCCTGCCCTACCTCAAGCGTCACGGCGGGTCGATCATCGTCACGTCCTCGGTCAACGGCACGCGGATGTTCAGCAACACCGGCGCGACGGCTTACGCGTGTTCGAAGGCGGCGCAGGTTGCTTTCACCAAGATGGTCGCCGTGGAGCTGGCGCCACACAAGGTCCGCGTCAACGTAATCTGCCCCGGGGCGATCAAGACGCCCATTCATGAGAAGACCGACCGCCGCGACCTGGAAGAGGTCCAGATTCCGGTGGAGTTCCCCGAGGGGCAGATCCCCCTGACGCACGGCGCACAAGGCGACCCCATGCAAGTCGCCCGGCTCGTGGTCTTCCTCGCCTCCGACGCCGCAGACCACATCACCGGAACGGAGATCTGGATTGACGGCGGAGAGTCGCTCCTGAAAGGTTAGTGCCCGTCTCGGAGGCCGCCATTTCTGGCGCGCATGCAGGCCCTCGACGTTTTCCGATGCGTCCAACCGCCGGGAACTCCGCGCCTGTCATTCCTGTGGAAATGCCGGCTTCCGCGACTTCAATCCGCATCGCGGTCTTCAAGGAAAGACCAAGCATGCGGATGCGTCTTCATGTAGTGTGGCGTCAGTCGCCCTGCAATATCGAGGAAAACCGGGTCCACGGGCTTAGCCTCGGCCTGCGCAAACAATCACATTCTGGTAGGCCCAAAGCGCGATACTACTGACGACGATTGCGATCGCGACCTGAATCTGAACGATGTCCATCGATGAGTCTCCTAGGGGTTCTGATAAACCCTAGGTCACGATCGCCTGCCACTCTTGACGTCGCCGCAAATTGCATCCTGCTGCGACCAAGACGCGAAATCCCCGCCGCTATCATCAACACACCCGGACATCGTTTCCTATTCGTGCTCGCTGAATACCGTCATCCGCACCTCCTAAATACGGCGGGCCGTTCGCCGTTCAACGGGTCGCCACAAGCAATGGTTTGTCGCTGGTAACGTGCATGCCTGCCGGGTACCAGGGAAGCATGAAGGCTCGCAGACCGGACAGAGCCAGTCTGTCTGCATATGTTGCCAGATTGCGCACCGAGAACGACCATTTCCCGGTCTCCCCGAATTTCGGACGTTAATTTCGATCCGCCGATTGACAACGGGCCGAATGTGACACAGGTTTCCGGTGTGCGGCCGGCTCAGCGAAGATCGTGAGCAACGAGCCCCAGACGTGAAGAGGCCGACATCCAGGTATGACGGCCGCATGAGTTTTCTTCGTGGACCGGGGCGGGACGTCTCCCGTCTCGATGGATACTAATCAGGTTCGGTTGTGGCAAAGAGCGGACCCTTGATCGGGCCCACTCCGAGCTGTGTCTCACTCCAGAAAGGGGCAACTGCGATGAGGAATTTCTTCAAGACGCTGCTGGTCGCGGAAGATGGGGCCACCATGGTCGAGTACGCCCTGATGGTCGCGCTCATCGGGGCCGCGCTCGTCACCGCCGTCACCGGCCTGAAGACCGCGATCAGCACCCAGCTCGGCACCGTGTCAACTGCAGTCACCGGTAGCTGATCGTCGACATGAGTCCGGGGCGTGAGCGGGCGGGCGATTCCCCCTCACGCCCTGCATCATTCCTGCTCGGAAGTGGAACACGTTCCGCCCAAAATCGTCAGCCGTCGGGAACTTGTCCTGGCCGATCGAACAAACGTCTCTCAAGAAAGGGGCAACTGCGATGAGGAATTTCTTCAAGACGCTGCTGGTCGCGGAAGACGGGGCCACCATGGTCGAGTACGCCCTGATGGTCGCGCTCATCGGGGCCGCGCTCATCACCGCCGTCACCGGCCTCAAGACCGCGATCAGTGGCCAGTTCAGTGACGTATCGACGACGGTCACTGGTAGCTGACGATCAACGGCCTCCGTGTTCAGCGAGTGACGTCGTCCCCCCGTCCATTATCCACCAACGCGCCGCTGCCGAGACGCCGTCGACTTGATCGACTTCCGTCGATGGCGACTCTCGGGCAATAGGGCCACACAGATTCTAAAGCGGGTGCGTTCATGTCGCGATTCGAGCTCCTTCCATGGTTGGTCGTCGCATTCGTCACGCTCGTCGCCGGCGCGACCGATTTGTGGAGATTCAAGGTCTATAACGTCCTCACGTTCCCCGCGTTGCTCGGGGGTGTGCTCGTCTCGTCCTGGCTCGGAGGTCTGAGCGGACTGGGATACAGCCTGATGGGTGCGGCGGTGGGATTCGGCGTCTTGCTCCTGTTCTTTGCACTCGGGGGCGTTGGGGCGGGCGACGTGAAGCTCTTCGCGGCGATCGGCGCGTGGCTCGGTCCCGGGATCACGGCCGATCTCTTCGCTGTCTCCGCGCTGGCGGCCGGCGGGTACGCGCTGGGCCTGGTGATCCTTCGAGGAGGTTTAGGGCAGGCGGTTGTCGAGGTCACGCTGCTCGGCGCGCGAATGTTCTCGCCGGGATCGTGGAGCCGTTCTAGCACTCGGATCGAGACCGAGGTCTGCCGGCCTGACCGTCGCCGACGTCTCGTGCCGTTCGCGGCCGTGACTTGCCTGGCCTTCTTCGCGATGTCGTACGTTCAGCATCTCGACCGGTTCGCGCATCGGCCGTCACTCGTTCGCGCCGGGTCGACCGTGTCGCAGGTCTCACTGATCGGGGAAGACCGATGAATGTTCGGACGATGATCGTCGCGGGCCTTGCGGTGATTTTCGGCCTGGGCGCGGCGATTGGCATTCGGGCCATGAAGCAACCCGCGGCGGTCGCCGCCGTGGCGACCCGCGCGGTTGTCTTCGTCTCGGCCGATATTCAGCGCGGTGTAACGATCAAGGAAGCCTCCCTGGAAATACGCCAGGTGCCCAGGGATCAAGCGGCCGACAACGCGATTGACAAGACGTCGGACGTGGTCGATCGCATCGCGCGGATCCCGATGCTCAAGGGCGACGTTGTCTCCGACGCCAAGCTCGAACCTAAAGGGGCAAAGTCGCGGACGGTTCCCTCGGGGAAGCTGGCGTTCACGATCTCCAAGGCCGACATGCCGACCCTGGAGGTGGACGACCATGTGGACGTCTACTTCACGAACAGCGGCTCGGGCGGGCCACCTGTTGCGAGCAGCTCTTTGCAGAATATCCCGGTCTGGGAAGTGACTCCACCGAACGCCACCACGCCCAACACCAGCGCCGGCCCGGTGACGCTTCTCGTTGATCCGGATCAGGCGGAAGCCCTGAATCGAGGGATGAATGCCGGGACCTTGCGGTTCGCGCGTCGAAATGCCGCCGACCCCGTGCGGCCGGCGACGCTCGCACCGCAGCCTATACCTGTGCCGATCGCCGAGGATACGGACCTGGCCATCCCCGAAGGGAAGCGAGCCTTTACGATCCATGCGCCGAGTCCATCGCCTTTTCTCGAAGCGCATTCGCTCAAAGGGAGGAGCGTCGATATCCTCATGACCACGAAAAGCGACGGGGGGACGGCCGCCCTGCCGAGCGAGGCCGTCGTCTACGTATTGGTCCAGAACGTTGAGGTCCACGACGCGAAGGCCCTCGTCGCCGGCAGTGATCCGTCCTCCCGCAACGGTAGTGCGGAGCGGGCGATCCTCGCGGTGACGCTCCTCGTCGATCCCGGCGAGGTGACCAGGCTCGTCATGGGACAGAGTGCAGGGACGTTCCATATCTCGCTTCGACATCCCCGCGATCACCAGGTGGACGCGGAGCCACCCGTCCTCATGAAGACGACGCGCATCACCGCCGTGACTCTGAAGGGCACTCGCCTCGGTCAAGACACGCGGACGAGTCTTGAGCCGGTGGACCGTCGGGCCAGGCCCCTCTTTCCGAGAGACTCCCTGGCCAAGACGGCACGTGCGGGTTTCTGAGATCCGAATGGACCGGTCAATGCGGGGCAAACGTCCCAAGGATCGAGAATGCCGGCCTTTATCGTCAGCGACCACGAATCCACGGCGGCGCGCATTCGCGACATCCTGACCTTCAGCGGGCAAGAATGCCCATCTTCGCACATCCTTCCGAACGATGAGGCCGCGTATCGCCTGGGTCGCGAGACCAAGGTGGATCTCGTCGTCGTGGCGTTGCCGCACGATCGCGAACATGGGATCGTCCTGCTCTCGAATCTGGGACGAGTGGCGCCCGGGAGAATCCTCGCCGTCGGTCCCACGAACGACGCCAAGTTTGTCCTCCAGGCCCTACGTGCCGGCGCCTTCGATTATGTCGACGTGGCCGACCTGGAGGCCGAACTGGACGCCGCCATTCATCGTCGGGCCGAGGATGTTGCCGGCCCACCCGAGCCGGGTCGACTCATCGCCGTGCTCGGGCCGAATGGAGGGAGCGGATCGAGCACGCTGGCGGTCAACATCGCCGCGAGCCTGGCCAAGGAACACAAGCGTGTCGGTCTCCTCGACCTGAAGCTCGAATCGGGAGACTTGGCGGCACTCCTCGATGTACGGCCGACCTTTACTCTGGCCGATATCTGCCAGAATGCGGCGAGACTGGATCGTGTCATGTTCGAGAAGTCTTTGATCAAGCATGAGTCGGGCGTGAATCTTCTCGCCGCGCCCCAGAACCTCGTCGAGGTGGCGCATATTCGTCCCGAAGGGGTCGGGCTGGCGGTGACGCTGTCCCGGATCGGCTTCCCGGTCGTCGTCGTCGACCTCGATCATAGTTTTCGCGAGGAACAACTGCTCGTCCTGCGTCAGGCGGACGTGGTCCTGCTCGTCTTCCGCCTGGACTTCACGTCGCTCCGCAACGTCCGCCGAACCCTGGAACACCTGGAGACACTCGGTGTCCCCCGCGAGAAAGTCCGGCTGGTGGTCAACCGTCATGGCCAGTATCAGGAGGTTCCCCGGGCCAAGGCCGAGGAAGCCCTGGGGATGAAGATCGGCCATTTCGTCCCGGAGGACGCCAAGACGGTCAATCGGGCGAACAACCAGGGCGTCCCGGTCGTCCTCGCGTCGCCTTCCGCGAAGGTCTCACGGGCTTTGGCGCAGTTGGCCAAGAGCGTCGGCGGAGATCCGCCAAACGTGACCTAGACTGTCCTCCAGGGGGTCTTTCTCCGGGGACCATTGATCCATGACGACGCATTGGGGTGAGGAGGCACGACGGCGACTCCTGAGCCTCCGTCGAGGGGCGGGCGTCTGGTCTTACGGACCGAGCACGGCCCCCGCCACGGAGCCGACGGCGCTGGCCGGGCTCGCGTTGCGAGAAACGGACCCCGAAGCCGCCCGAGCGGCGGCGAGCTGGCTTGCGGCGGCGCAGTCGCGCGACGGTTCCGTGGGCGTGAGCCAGGATCTGGCGGAGATGGGCTGGCCCACACCCTATGCGTGCCTGCTCTGGGCGGCGGTGGCACGCCATCGCAGCGAGCGAGAGGCCGCCGTCGTGTGGTTGCTCGGGACGAAAGGGCGCGGCGAGCCGCGCGTCAAGCATAACCCGATCGGTCACGACACCACGCTCATTGGCTGGCCCTGGATTTCGGGCACACATTCGTGGGTCGAGCCCACGGCGATGGCCCTGCTCGCGCTCGGGCGCGAGGGCCGTCGCGACCACCCTCGCGCTCAAGAGGGGCTCGCCGTGATCCGTGATCGCTCGATTCCGACCGGGGGATGGAACATGGGTAATCCCGTCGTCCTTGGCGCGACATTGCGGCCTCAGCCGGCGCCCACGGCCCTGGCCTTGCTGGCCATGTCGGGATCCAAACTGGACGCGACCCCGGCGGTTCAGCGGGCCATTCGCTATCTCCGATCGGTCTTGTCGGAGACGCGAGCCCCGGCCTCGCTGTCCTGGGGAGTCCTCGGTCTTCGGGCCTGGGGCGCCGCTCCCGCGAGCGCCGAGGCTTGGTTGCGATTGGCCTTCCATCACGCGGTTCGTCGTGGTGGGTCCGCGATGGACATGGCCCTTCTCCTGCTGGCGGCGGACTGCGGGTCGCTGGACGTCCTCGGGGCCTCGCCGCGCGAAGGGAGCGTCCACGATGACGACGCCAATTGAATCCACGACTCCCGACATACCAGTAGGCAGGATCACCCGACGAAAACTGCTCTTCGGCGCGGGGCTGCTCGCCTCGGGGGGGCTGGGCACGTCGCTGTTCCGTGACTGGGACGAAGCGACCTGGC
The DNA here is from genome assembly GCA_028291545.1 of Planctomycetota bacterium. Classification (GTDB taxonomy): domain Bacteria; phylum Planctomycetota; class Planctomycetia; order Isosphaerales; family Isosphaeraceae; genus JAQGHR01. The sequence goes on from JAQGHR010000057.1 coordinate 20,646, forward strand.
GGGCGGAGGTTTTCGTCGCGAAGGCAGCTTCCTACGACGTCGATCTGGAACGCCTGATCCGCGACGGGCTGACCGAGCTTGGGCTGTCGCCGGCCTGGACGCGGGGCCGATCGGTCATGCTCAAGCCAAACCTGGTCGAGCCATCGAAATCCGCTCCTCACATCAACACCCATCCGCTTCTGATCCGCGCGGCGGCCGAGGTCTTCCGAGCGTGGGGCGCCGGCGAGGTCTTTGTGGCTGAAGGTCAGGGACATTGCCGGGACACCGACTTCGTGCTGGAACAATCGGGCCTGGCACCGATCCTCGAAGAGTCTCGCCTTGAGTTCGTCGATCTGAATCATGACGACGTGATGACCGTCCCAAATCGATTCGGCGCCACGTCGATGGCCGCCTTGCATCTTCCGGCGTCGCTGAGAAGGGCCGACATTGTGGTGTCGCTCCCGAAAATGAAAACGCACCACTGGGCGGGGGTGACACTGTCCATGAAGAACCTGTTCGGGATGATGCCGGGCGTGGCCTACGGCTGGCCGAAAAATGTGCTGCATCACGCGGGCATCCCGGGCTCAATCCTGGATATCAACGCCGCGGTACGTCCGCACCTGGCGATCGTTGATGGGATTGTGGGGATGGAGGGAGACGGGCCGATCATGGGAACGCCCAGGGCGGCCGGACTGCTCGTGATCGGGACGAACCTCCCTGCCGTCGACGCCACCGCCGCGCGACTGATGGGAATCGACCCCTTTCGCGTCGCGTACCTGGCCGGCGCGTCGGGCCGGCTGGGACCGATTTCCGAGCGGCACGTGTCCCAGCGGGGCGAGGTCATCGCACCTCTCGCGACCCCGTTTGCCATACTCGATGAAGCCGGCCTCGGGTTCCTTCGCGCTACACCTTGACTCTTGCAGTCCTCATCTCGGAGCCAATCATCGCCATGAGCCGTCTTGCGAATGCATTGATAAATCCCCTGGTCGGCCTTCCCGCTTCGGCCGAGGATCGGCTCCTGCGCATCAAGAAGGATCTACATCAGAAACTGATCTCGGAGATGGACCTCTCCTCGCTCGGGACGCTCAATGAGGAAGAATTGCGGGAGGAGGTTCGTCGCGGTGCCGAGCAGCTTTGCCGGCAGAGCAACGACCTCTTGAGTTTCGCGGAGCGCGAACGGCTGATCGGCGAGGTCATGGACGAGACCTTCGGAATCGGCCCGCTCGAGCCCCTGATGAGGGACCCGACGGTCTCGGATATCCTCGTGAACGGCCCGAAGTGCGTCTACGTCGAGCGCCGCGGGCGGTTGAGCCGCTCGGATATCGTCTTCAACGACGAGAAGCATCTGATCGAGATCGTGCGGCGGATCGTGAGCCGGGTCGGTCGACGGATCGACGAGACCTCGCCGCTCTGTGATGCTCGGCTGCCGGACGGATCGCGCGTGAATGCCGTGATCCCTCCCCTGGCGCTAGACGGCACGCTGCTATCCATCCGGCGATCGAGCAAGACGCCCCTGCAATTCAAGGATCTGATGGAGAAGAAGGCGATCACGAGCGAGATGGTCGACTTCCTCTCGGCTTGCACCCGGGCTCGCGTGAATATGGTCGTTTCGGGAGGCACCGGCTCGGGCAAGACGACGCTGATGAACGCGCTCTCGGCGTTCATCCCGCACGACGAGCGAGTTGCGACGATCGAGGACGCCGCCGAACTCCGGCTCCAGCAACCTCACGTGGTGCGGATGGAAACGCGGCCGGCGAACATCGAGGGAACGGGGGCGATCATGACCCGCGATCTCGTGAAGAACGCCTTGCGAATGCGGCCCGACCGGATCATCGTCGGCGAGTGTCGAGGCGGCGAGACGCTGGACATGCTCCAGGCGATGAACACCGGTCACGACGGCTCGATGACCACGATTCACGCCAACGACACCCGGGACGCGCTCGGCCGCATCGAGATGATGGTCGGGATGGCCGGGTTCGATCTCCCAATCTGGATCATCCGCCGCCAGATCGTCTCGGCCATCCAACTGATCGTCCAGGCGGCCCGGCTGTCCGGCGGCGTCCGCAAAATCATCAAGATCTCGGAGATCGTCGGGATGGAGGAGGACACCGTGAGCATGCAGGACATTTTCGTCTTCAAGCAGACCGGCGTGGATGAAGATCGGGTGGCGCAGGGATATTTCTATTGCAATGGCATCCGCCCGAAGTGCCTGGACGCGCTGGAATGTGCGGGCGTGAAGCTGCCTCCGGAGATGTTCGAGCGACGGATCTTGAGCGGGCATTCCAAAGGGGAGCAGCCGAAATGAGCCCCGAGACCGTCACGGCGCTCGCCGCGGCGACGGCTGCCACCGGCGTGATCGCGATCTACCAGGTCCTCTCCGACCTGTTCCTGCGCGATCGGTCGCGCGTTAGCGATCGCGTGGACGAGGAATTCCTCAAAAAGCGGAAGGACCAGGCGCGGAAGTCGCCATTGTTCAAGAACCTGGGCCAGGTGGCGGCCGAGTTGAGCACCGATTGCGAGGCGCGCCCTAGCCTGAAGCAGCGGTTCATCGCAATGGTCGAGCAATCGGGCATGGACGTGACGCCCGGACGGGTCGCGGCGATCGCGGGCCTGGTGGCGGCGTCACTGTTCGCGATCGGTTTCGTCGTCCGAGGCAATCCGATCGACGCGGCGGCCGCCGCGGTCGTCGGTGCGATCATCCCGGTCTGGGTCGTCAAGAAACGGCGGGACGGGCGGATCGAAAAGCTTCGCTCCCAACTGCCCGAGGCCTTCGACCTGATGGCCCGTGTGGTCCGCGCCGGCCAGACGTTCGCCCAGTCGCTACTCGCCGTCGCCGACGAGTTCCCCCAGCCGATCTCGACGGAGTTCGCCTTCTGTTACGAGCAGCAGAACCTGGGCCTCTCGCCCGAGGTCACTCTCCGCGACCTGTCCCGGCGAAACGGGCTGATCGAGCTGAAAATCTTCGTCCTCGCGGTCCTCGTCCAGCAGCAAACCGGCGGAAACCTGGCCGAGCTTCTCATCAAGCTCGCCGACGTCGTCCGCGATCGCTACAAGATCCGAGGCACGATCAAGACCCTGACGGCCGAGGGCCGGATGCAGGGGTGGATTCTCGCTGCCCTGCCGCCCCTGATGCTCCTGCTGCTGTTCCTCCTCAATCCGGGCTACGCCGGGGTGCTGTTCCAGCATCCGAACATCCTCCTGATCACCTTCGGGATCGAGCTGGTCGGGGCCTTGTGGATTCGCAAGATCGTGAATTTCGATTACTGAGGCCGTTTCATGGCGACGCCCAATCGCAGGGAGAGCCCGTATGTCGTCCGACCTGGTGCCCGCTGTCGTCGTCTTCGTGATGGTCGTGTCACTGGTGGCGATCTTCGGCCTGCTGCTTTCCGGCCGGAAGGGAAAACTGGACGCCAGGCTCGACGCGATGGCGGGTCGAGGGCGACCCGAGGACCGACCGGAGACGGTCGTGACCATCGCGCGTTCGGCCCTGCCCAAGATGGGCAAGGTGATCGTCCCGGAGGATGAGGCCGAACGCACGAGGCTGCGCGCCCGGCTGGTCCACGCGGGGCTGTATCAACGTCAGGCGATGCACGTCTTCCTCGGCGTGAAGCTGGCTCTCCTCATCGTTGCCACGGTGATCGGCGTGGGTCTGACGCTCGCGGAAGTCCTGCCGATGTCCAAGGCGATGCCGATTTCGATGCTGCTCTTCCTGGCGGGAATGTTCGGCCCGGGCTACTGGCTCGGGCGCCGCAAGACCGCCCGCCAGTCCTTGCTGCGGCGGGGACTCCCCGACGTGCTGGACGTGATGATCATCTGCCTCGAAGGCGGCCTGAGCCTCCAGGCGTCCATCAAGAAGGTCGCCGATGAGCTACACTCGGCCCACCCCGTCCTGGGCGGCGAGCTCCGGATCGTGGATCGTGAGATCCAGCTCGGGCGCGGGCCGGGGGAGGCGTTGTATAACTTCGCTCGTCGCAGCGACATGGACGAGGTTCTCAGCCTCTCGTCGGTCATCGGCCAGTCCGAGAAGTTCGGCGCCAGCCTGGTCAAGAGCCTCCGGAAGCACTCCGAGACCATGCGAGAGAAGCGGAAGCAGAAGGCCGAGGAACTGGCTCAAAAGGCCGCCACCAAGATCCTGTTCCCGACATTGCTCTTCATCTTCCCTGCCGTGTTCGTGATCCTGCTCGCCCCGGCCGCCTACCAGATCAGCGCCATCTTCGCGACTCCGGAACAGCCAAAGTGAGCGTTCCGCTCGCGAGGGCCGGTAGAGACGTCGATCGGGGCAATCCTGAGTTCACTGATACAGCGACAGCGATTGTGGCCTTTCAGACGGCCATACACCGAATCCGGGGCGGGTGTCCGAGAGACACCCGCCCCGGATTCGGACGTCAAGAATGGCTCAGTTCGAGAGCGTGACCGGCCGGCGTGTCGTGTCGAGGCGAAGGAGCGTGTCGTCCTGATAATACCGGGTGCGAACCAGCGTCAGGCTGGTTACGCAGTTGGCGGCGTAGCTCACGGCGGACTTCGAGGCGGAGTTCTGCGGGCTGTAAGCCGCCAGCGTGCTGAGCGTGGTCGCGGCACTGGCGGAGAGGTTGAACTTCCCCCACTTGGTCGACTGGCCCGAGAGGATCTTGAACCGGATGGTCCCGTCGGAGAGGCTCAGACTCTGGGTCCACGTGACGGTCTCCCCGGTCGTCTGGAGCTGGCCCGAGCCCTGCACGTCCGTGGACGCGACGCTCCCCCCCTTCCAGACTTTGGCCTGGAGGCCCCCGGCGACGAACGTCGGATAGTCCTGGTAATTCAGGTTGAAAACCAGAAAATCGGACGTCGAGTCCTGGAGCGGATTCATGATCGTCGTGACCTGCGGCCCGTTGGCGTCGGGATCGGGCGTGGCGACGACCAGCTCCCAATCCTCCTCGATCCGGTCCGCGGAAGAAACGTCCGCGACTCGCGTTCCATAGGCGAGCGTGGCAGGCAACATCGTGAAGACCATGAGGGCAAGCGTGCGACGCATCGGTGTCTGCTCCGTTCGGTTCAACGCGTGAGATGCACAACGACGACGCCGCCGTTGCTCCAGCTCGTGCTCAGGTTCCCCGTGGCGGGGACCGCCGTCGGGTCGGTGATGATCGCCGGCTGGGCGATCACATACTTGTTGCTCCCCTGGAAATTCACGGCGACGATGCGGACGCCGGCATACGAGACGACCCGGTACTGGAGGTTGGCCCCGTTCGAGCCGTTGGTCGTGTCGTAGACGGGGACCACGGCCGCCTTGCCCATGATGCTCGTCAGGTCGCCGCTGATCGAGGCGTTCATGCCCGACTTGGCGTAGAACCAGGCCGGCAACGGGAGATCGGCGATCATCTGGGCGGGCGTCATGCCGGACGCCGTCGAGCCGGACCCGGAAATTTCCTGCTTCAGGGCGGCGGCGCCCCCGCCTCCCTTGCCGTCGAAGCTCACCGTCCCCCAGTTGCCCGGGGACCCCGTGGAGACCGGGAAGAACTTGGATTCCGCCACCCCGTCGGCGCCGCTGGTGACGCCGCTAGTAGTGCCCGCGACGTACGTGGCGGAATTGAACGAGTACTGGTCGGAGGTCGTGCCGGCAATCATCGCGTTATAGGTCGTCTGATCGAGGACGATGGGCAGAATCTGGGCGTTCAGCCCCAGGTTGCTGTTGAAGCTGGCGATCTGAGCGAGGCCCACCGTGGCCGTGCTCGTCGCACTCACCGTCGTGCCGCCGGAGCGGAGGACCCCGCCGAAGATGGCGGCCGATTGGTACGTCACGCTGACCTGTACGGAATTGTGCGTGGTTGACGCCGCAGTCGCGCTAAACGTGCTGCCTGGGTTCGCGGCACTCTCATCGACGTAGCCGGTGGTGACCGTGATGTTGCTGGCACTTAATGCCTTGCCGGAGACATAGTTTGCTTGCGCGATCGCGATCGCCTGGGTGCGGGCCGCGGTCGTCTCCGCGGTGAGATCCGTGATCGTCTTGCTCATGCGGCGTTCGGTGGCTAGTTGCCTCGCGCCGGCCAGCGCGGCCGCATCGGCGGCCGTCTGGAGTTGAGCTCGGATCGTGGCGACGACCCCGATGTCGACGGTCAACGCCGCAAGCCCCAACAATACCACGAGCATCACGGTAAGGAGGACGATAACCGTGCCCCGCGGTCCGCGGCCCGATCGATACTTCCGCCGAGGAGGTCTCATGGTGGTATCCGGATTGATTCAGGGACGTTCGCTGCTCATCGTCGCCGAAGTGCTGATCGAGGCCGAACCCAGGAACAGCGGCGTCGAGAGCCACCCGACGTTGCTGAAGCGGACCGTGAGCGTCAGCGTGATCGAATCCCCAAGCACGGTGTTCGTGATGTCCGTCGTTGCCGGCGACGAACCGGTCGCAATCGCCGAGGTATACGTGGTGATCCCTCCGCCGTTCAGGATGCCCCGAACCGTGGAATCGACATCGGTCTTGACCTTGCCGTCGATCACCGCCACGCGGCATCCCTCCCGGGCGGCGTGGGTCAGCAGTTGAGACGCCATCCCCAGGCGCGTGATCTCGATCATTGCAAGCAGGAGTAGCACGAAGATCGAGAGGGCGATGGCCGTCTCGACCATGGCCGCCCCGCGCCGCTTTGATGCCACGTGCCGGTGCTTCAACCGCATTGCGTCCCCGCTTTCTTGCCGCGAGTGCCGGGTGCCGGGTGGAGTGGCGCTAGGGACGTTCGCTGCTCATCACGGCCCGGCCGCTCACCGTCGTCGTCTTGAAAAAAAACGGGCTGGGCAGCCAATTCACGCGGCTGAACGACACGGTGATCGTCACGGTGATCTGGTCGCCGAGCTTGGTGTTTTCGATGGCCGACGGGCTGACCGCGACCGTGACATTCGAATGAGTGATGCCGGATGCGTCCAGCGCGGCGTTGACGCGAGTCGTGACATCCGACGAGTACTTCCCCCTGGAGACCGCCACGCGGCACCCGTCACGCGCCGTGTTCGTGAGAAGTTGGGAGGCCATGCACAATCGCGAGGCTTCCAGGACTCCGAACACCAGCAGCGCGAAGACGGGAAGCACGACCGCCATCTCGACCAGAACCGCGCCCCGGCGTTCCCGAGTCGACGGAGTGGCTCTCCTCGCGGCTGGCATGGCACAGACTCCCCGATGGACGGGTCGCGTCTCGCGGCTCCGGCATTCGTGGCGGTCCCGGATATCCCGTCCCGTCCAGTCATGCCATGTGCCGCGAGGGGTAGTCGCGCGAACGCCCGCGCTTCCGCATGAAGCCTAGGTCACGGTTGTCAGGATGTCAGCCCATGCTTCAGGGGCCCGGGCGGGCGGAGGACTGAGTCGACGTCCGTTGGAGGCCGTCGTCCCGGCGAATCGCGCCGCCGGTGGCGAGCGTCGCGGCCGGAGGCGTACCGCCCTTTCGGATCACGGCGGCGATCGCGTGGAGGCCGTCGCGTGCCCCCGACGAGTCCGGCTTGGCCGCCAGGGCCGCGGCGTAGGCTCGCTCCGCCTCGGGGAATCGGCCTTCCGTGGCTAAGACGAGAGCCAGGTTCGCCTGGGCATCGGAGTGGTCACAACCGGCACGGGCGAATTCCGCGAGCGCGGCCTTCTCCTCGCCTCTGTGGGCGAGGGCAAGGCCGAGGTTGTTATGGCTCCTGGCGTGGTGGCGGTCGAGCGCGATGGCGGACCGGAAGCTCGACTCGGCGTCCGACCATCGGCGCTGAAGGTAAAGGCTATATCCCTGGTCGCACAGCACGTCCGGGTTTCGCGGATCAAGGCGAACCGCCGAGGCGAAGTGCTTCGACGCCTCCGGGAAATCCCCCTTCTGGCTCAGGAGGATGGCCAGCCTGGCGTGAGCGTCGGCCCGCTTCGGGTCGTTCGCCAGGGCCTTGCGATAGGCGTCCTCGGCCTCGGCTGCGCTATTGGTTTGTTCGAGCGATCGGCCCAGGGCGATCTGCACGTCGGCGGCCTGCTTGACCGAAACCTTCGTGGCCTTTCCGGTATCGAACAACTGGGCCGACGAATGCGTCGCCCGCGACCGCTTCGCCTGGTTGCAGCCGGCGAGCAAGGCCAGGGCCGACACAGCGCTCAGGACCGCGAGAGGGGGACGGGACATGATCCGCGCGCTCCTGGGCCAAGGCCCGATGCAACCGTCCGCGAGGTCCGATCCGGTCCGTCGCGGCGTAGGGAAAGGGCGATTCATTTTGACGTCACGCCGGAAGGGCTGTTCACGCCATTGTTGCTGATCGGAATCGGCGGACCATAATCCTTGGTCCGTTCCAGGGCGTTGGCACCGATGATCTGGGCGTCGATGCCCGACAGACCCGTCGGAATGGGCGCGCCGACGAGCACCCGGTTCGATGTGACCGGAAATGGACCGGCACAGAGCGCAGCCAGCACGGCAAATCGCCGGGATTCGGCCAGGGCCGGGCGGTCGGGTGTCCGTTCGATGATCAAGGGGTAGGGGCTGGCCGCGAGCTGCGCGGCTAGCCTGGCGAGCTGGTCCTGCCCGCGCGAATTCAGCCGGCTCGTGCCTTCCTCAAAATCGAACTGGAAGAGGACGAGCTTGGCGGCCGCGCCGTTGGCGACCATGGTTCGCCCGTGGTCGTAGAGGGCCGCCCCCAAGGGTCGGGGTTGAAATTCCTCGGGATAGCCCAGGGCTTTGCCCTGAAACCTCCTCCAGTGCCACGATCTCGACTTGAGGACGACGAACTTCGGCCGATGACGGGCCGTGGCGACCGGATCGATGGCCCCCGGCTGCCAGGACGGCCCCGGGCCGGCGGGCGGGACGTGGATGACGGTCGGCGAGGGGATCGCGACCGGAGGCGGCAACTCAGCCGACGGCGACGCCGGCATGGGCAGGGCTTCGGGCAGGCCTTGTGCCATAGCGGGAAGCCCAGGGGCGAGGCCCAGGATCAGGCCGGTTGCGAGTCGCCAACGGTTCAGGATCGACATCTCAACTCCTCGCCGTTGATGGCTGGCGGCCCGGTTCACTTCGAGAAGCCCGAAGGCCCGATCAGGTATTTCCGCTCGACGATCGAATGTCGGACAAGATGCAACGGATCGTCGTAGGACGTGGTGGATCGCCCGTCGATCCCGGTCCGCCCCTCGATCCGGTTGAGGAAGAAGAACTCCAGGTCGTTCGGCTGCTTGACCTCATCGCCCGGCACCGGGGGAACCTGGCCCGGGGCCATCGGCTCAATGATGTAGGGCGTGACCAGCACGATCAATTCCTTCTCGATTCGATTGCTGGTCGTGTTGCTGAAAAACGCGCCGATGTAGGGTAAGTCGCCCAGTCCGGGGATCTTCTGCGTCGAGCCGTCGAGATCGAGCTGCATCAGACCCGCGATCGCAAGGGTCTCTCCCTGCTTAAGCTCGACCGTCGTGTGCGACTTGCGGACGTTCAGTCCGGGGACGGGCGAGCCGCCGGGCACGAGGGTCGTGGCGATCGAGAAATCGACGGAGCTGACCTCGGGATCGACCGTCAGGCGTACGGTCTCGCCGTCGATGATGATCGGCAGGAAGGACAGTCGGACGCCGAACTCCTTGAACTGGGTGCTTGATGTGCCTCCACCCGTTGGCGAGCCCGCTCCGACGCCCGAGAATGACGGCACCGGGAACTCGCCGCCGGCCAGGAAGTTCGCCTGATGACCATTCAGGGCCACGAGGTTCGGCTCGGCGAGGATCTTCAGCAGGCTGTTCTTCCGCAGCGCGGTCAGGACGGCGTTGAACTGCCCGTGGGAGAACGTCCCGTACGCGGTCGCCGCCGGCCCTAGATTCAGGCTACGAAGGTTAACCGGCTGGCCGGAGGTGCCGGAGTTGGTGAAGAACGAGCGGTCACCGACCGACCCCGCGTTCAGGCCATTGCCGGCGATCTGGGTGCCGAACAGGGTGCCGAACTGCGGGATCGTCGCCAGCAGGTCGGCCCCGATCTGCCGAAACCCGGTCCGGTTCAGCTCGGCCACCCTTACCTTGAGCAGCACCTGCTGCGAGGTGGGTACGCGGAGCAGATTGATGACCGGGGACTGGTTGGTCGCGATCTTGCCGAGGGCGATGTTTCCGGCAGTAGGCTGGTTGCCGGTCCCTCCCGTCACGCCCGGCACAAATCCAGCGTTGGTCTCGCTCTGCACATAGGAGCTCAGCCCGGTGCCGTTCGGGTTCACGATGACATTCGCGGCACCGTTGGGGTTTGCGTTCCCCGCCGGATTCGCCCCCTGCGGCAGCGGAGGGAGCGGCACGGCATTGGGTAGGTTCGGCTCAACAGCGTCTACCTGGAGCGGCTCCCGGGCGTCGCCCACCTGGTTCGCGACCTGGACCCTCTGGATCGATCGCACATAGCTCTCGATCGCGTCGACGATCCGGCTTACCTGGGCCGCGTCCCGTGCCTGGCCCTCGACGACGATCTTTTCGCGGAGCTGCGCGAGTTTCAGGCCGGCGTCCGGAAACATGGCCCGCAACTGGCCCCGCAAGACGTCCAGGTCGGCGACGACCTGGACCTCGAATTCGTACGTCTTCCCCGAGCCGGTCGTGATCGAGAGGTCGGTCGTCCCCAGGTGCTTGCCGATCAGGCGTATTTGCCTCGGCCCGGCCTTGTAAAAATCGACCACGGTCGGGTCGCCCACGGCGATGAAAGGCAACCGCGGACCGGCCGCGGCGAGATCCTCCTTCAGCGTGAGGAAGCGGCCCTGCCCGATCTTGACCTCGATCGTCGCACTCGTCGCCCCCAGACTCTCGATGAACGAGGGCACAAGAGGCTCAACGCGTGTCGGTGCCGGCGCGAGTAGCCGTGGAGCAAAGCCACTCAGCGTGGTCGGCTGCCCCTCGCTTTCCCCTTGTCCTGCCGCCCGACCACCGCACGCAAGGACGAGCAGCAGCGTTGTCAGCCTAGACACCGCTTGAGCCTTGGTGCAGACGTCCAGCGATGACAGGCGTTCGGACATGGACTTCTCTCGCCGCATTGATCGTTACGACCGCTATGACCCCTATGAAGCTATATCGACTGCCTCTCGCGATTTCTGGAGGCTTTGCACCCACCAAATTAAGCGGATAAATCCATGCTTGATATCACTCCGATCGAGCTTCTCTTTTTCGGCTCGACTCCTTCGCTGGGTCTTGCCGACCCATCCGGCGCCGGATAACGTCAGTTCCGGCCGATGTTTCGGGCCCGCCGCGCCAGGTCTCGCTGTCCAGGGCGGAACGTGGAGCGGGTGCGTTCGATCGTATTCTGGGAGCAATTTGATGAGTCGGCGCGATCCACGAAGAACGCCTCACACTTGCGCCGTCGCGTTCGTCATCTTGACGTGCGTCGCCGCCGTCACGAGGGCCGACGAGCCCGGCTTTGCGCCGCTTTTCAATGGTAAGGACTTGACCGGCTGGCGGCTGGGCAAGACGGATCTAGCCGGCAAGACCGCGTCCGATGGTGGCCGATTTACGGTCAAGGACGGGGTTCTCGTAATCACCGGCTCGAAGGACATGCCCCCCAAGATGACCGAGATCGACACGGTGCGGTCTCTTGGCGGAGATTTCGTCCTCCGCCTGGAATTTCGCGCCTCCAGGGACGCGAACAGCGGCCTGCACTTGCGTGATAAGACCTTCGCGCATCAACTCCAGATCCGCGATTACCCACGCGTCGGCCCGTACAAGACACTCAAGGCCTACCGGGATGGCGACTGGAACGCGATCGAAGTGGTGGTCACGGGCAACAAAGCCCGATGCACCTGCAACGGCGAACTCCTCGAAGCCGCCCTTGAGATCCCCGCTGACGGCCCGCTCTCCCTCCAATCCGAAACCAATGTGATCGAATATCGGAAGATCCGGATCAAGTCAGAAAAATAGGCATCGGTGCGGCGTGAAGCGAATCCTGACGAGGCGGCAAATCAGGGCTTCCGACGCGTGTTCTTGCCCTTCATATCGGTGACGATACGGCCCTCGGTGTCCGTGACCGTGATGGTCCAATTCTCCGAGCCGTCCTCGGCGAATGAGGATCTGGTCCGTGTGCGGAACCCGTTGGCGTCCCGCGCCGTCCAGGTGATCGTCCTGGTCGCCTTGTCGTAGGTGCCCTCACCTTCGCTCGTCGATCCGGTCGAGACGAAATGCCAGGAGCGATAGGCCTTCTTCGCCGGGTCGTAGGTCATGATCGACGAGCCGCTCATTCCGGGCTCCGCCCCCGCCCCTTCGACGGCCCAGGTCTGGCGAAGGAACCGGCCTCCGAGGATCCACCCGGCCTCGGCGGTCCCTTTGCGTGTTTCGCCTTCGGTCACGCCCTCGATCCGCTTGGCCTCGAACTGACTGTCCCACTTACCGATCAGGCGGGAGAGCGCGGCCAGCTCGGGCACATCCGCCGACGGCGTCGCGGCCGTATCCTGCGCTCGTCCCGGCGCGACAACGATACCGGCGATGATCGTGATCAGGAAAGCATTCTTCATGGCGTATCACTCTGTACGGCACGGGGGAGATGACGATTCGTCCCGACGTTATCTCCGGCCCTACGTGGATGCAAAGCAAATTCGCGTCGGGGCGTCGAATCGGGCGGCTCGCCGCGAGGAATTCTTGTGGCGGGACGCAGCGGGACCATGGAGAATCCCAGCATCTCTCCAAATCGTCCCGCGTCCGAACGAGGGTACGCTGATGAAACCGCGAATCGTCCCCAGTTGGGTTCCGCGCGTCGTGATCCTGCTCAGTCTCATGTCCAGCGCCGGATTGGCCCAGGACGCTTCGTCGAGTGAAAAGGCGGAGAAGACATTCGCCACCATGCTCGCGACGGCGAAGCAGGACCCCGAGAAAGCGGACTGGAAGGCTCTCCGGCATGGATTTACCGAGACCAAGGCTTACAAGCCCTATAACGGCGAGTGGAGGAAGGAGCTCGCGGCGGTCAGGGGTCAAGTCCAGCGAGGCGAGACCAAGGAGGCCGAGGCGGCCCTGGACAAGCTCATGATTCGCGAGGGCTTTATGCGTCTGGATGCTCACGGCCTGGCCACGGTCCTCTACGCGAAGACGGGGCAGAAGGAGAAGCTCGACCTGCATAGCAAGTTCGCCCGAGGCATCGCCTCCACGCTCTACGTGCCGGGCACCGGTCAGAGCATCGAAAAGCCGATCGAGGTCCTGTTCGTGGATGAGGAATATCTATTCCTGGACTCCTTGAAGTTGAAGAGAGCGAAGCAGGGCCTACATAACCACGAGGGCCACTGGATCGACGTCCTGGAGACCGAACCCAAGAACGGGGGGGAGGGAGAGAAGTTTTACTTCAACGTCGACCTGCCTCGTAAGCATCTGGAAAAGATGTTCGAGTCCTTGAAAACGAAGAAACTGGACAAGTAGACGTTGAATACGCCGCCGGTGACTTCATGCCGGCCGCCGCCCAGGTGCGCGGGAGCCATCGCGAAAATTGGTCAGGCGTGGCGGATGATCGGCGACGAATCGACTCCTCTGTTCAGCGGGAAGATCGAGACCGAGGGCAGTTCACGGGAGATTTGTTAAGCTGGAGGCGTAAAGAGCTCGATCCAGATCGTCGCATCCGCGAACGGACCCATCGATGTCACACGACGAAGCCTCAGACCGGTCGCTCGTGCGCAGGTTCCGTCACGGCCAGGCCGATGCACCCACCCAGCTCTATCTTCGCTACGCCCAGCGACTCCATGCCCTGGCAGCCAAGCAAACGTCGGGGGAGCTGGCCCGTCGCGTCGAGCCGGAGGACATCGTCCAGTCCGTGTTCCGCACGTTCTTCCGGCGGCTGGCGGCGGGAAATTACGACGTCCCGGACGGCGAGGAGATCTGGAAACTGCTCCTCGTCATCGCGCTGAACAAGATCCGGACGGCGGGAAATTTCCACAAGGCGGCCAAGCGCGACATGCGCCGGACTTCTCAGAGCGACGCGTTGGAGGCGGGCCTGGAAGCGACCTCGGGCACGGACGAGGTGGCCATGACGGTTCTGCGCCTGGTGGTCGACGACTTGCTGAAAGAACTTCCCGAGTCGCACCGCAAGATGGTCGAACTGCGGATCGAGGGGCACGAGGTCGCCGAGATCGCCGAAGAGGTCGGACGCTCGAAGCGATCCGTCGAGAGGGCGCTTCAGGAGTTTCGCGCCCGCCTCGGCGCGCTCATCCATGAGGTCGATTGAGATGTCAGAATCAAATCACAACCGGTCGGAGCCGGGGCTCGACGAGGTGATTGAGGCTTACGAGAAGGCGCAGGCCCGCGATGGCCACGCCGACCTCGCCGCGTTCCTGCCCCGGCCCGATCAACCCGGATACCTGACCATCCTGTGCGAGCTTGTCCGCGTCGACATGGAATATAGCTGGCGCCGCGATCGGCCGAATCGCCTCGAAGCGTACGAGGCACGCTTTCCCGTGCTGTTCCGTGACCCCATCCGTGCGCGAGAGGTGGCCTTCGAGGAATATCGCCTGAGGCAACAGGCTGGTGATCCACCATCGCCGTCCGAGTATCGCCTGCGCTTTGGAGGAGACAGCGCGGACTGGCCGATGCCCCAGATTGATCCGGCCGATCTTGGGTTGGAGGATGAAGGAGATTCGACGAACGACGACTCGCGCGACGTTTCCTGGAATTCCTCGGAAGAGCTGGGGTTTGCGTTAAGATCCCCGAAGACCACGCGGGAACAGCGCGAGGTGCTCCACGACCTGCGCCGGGTCGACCCGACCGCCGCCGATCGCCTGGCTCGCGGCATGATTCGCCTGCCCGAGGCGGGGGGGCGATTCCTCGGCTTTCACCTGCGACGCGAGCTGGGGCGTGGCGCCTTCGGCCGGGTCTTCCTCGCCGATCAGGAGCAGATGGCCGGTCGCCCTGTCGCGCTGAAAATCACCGCCGACGCCCTCGGCGAGACGAATGCCCTGGCGCAGCTCCAGCACACCAACGTCGTGCCGATCTACTCCGTCCATCGTGACGGGGCGCTCCAGGCGCTCTGCATGCCTTACTTCGGCTCGACGACGCTGGCCGACGTGATCGCCGGACTCGACGGGGGCCGCAAACTGCCCAGCTCTGGCCGCGGGCTCCTGAGCACCCTGGACGATCACAAGACCCGCGAACACGCCCGTTCGACCTTTCGCGAGTCGACGGACCCGATGATGCATTCCGCCGCCCCTCCGTCTCTTTCCAGCACACCCTCGGATGGGGCCGCGCCGACGGAATCGCGACCCACGGCCCAGATTGAGCATCTCCGCAGGTCCAACTATGTCGATGCGGTCTTATGGCTGGGTCTACACCTGGCCGACGGCCTGGCGCATGCCCACGAACGGGGAATCCTGCACCGCGACTTGAAGCCCGCAAACGTACTGTTCACGGACGACGGCGAGCCGATGCTCCTGGACTTCAACCTGGCGGCCGACCTCAAGCTCCACGTCCACGCCTCGGCGGCGATGGTGGGCGGCACGCTGCCCTACATGGCGTTGGAGCATCTGGAGGCCTTCCAGGGCGTCCCTCGTGCGATTGATGCTCGAAGCGACCTCTTCTCACTCGGCGTGATCCTTTTCGAGTTACTCAGCGGTCGCCATCCTTTCGAGGTCCGCCGAGGACCCACGCGGGAGATCTTGCCACGCATGATCGAGGATCGCCGGGGGCCGCTGCCCGACCTGCGTTCCAGGAACCGGGCCGTTTCGCCGGCCGTCGAGGCCATCGTCCGCCGATGCCTGGACCCCGATCCGGCCCGGCGCTATCAGGAGGCCCGCCACCTTGTCGAGGATCTGCAACGCCAGGTCGATCACCTCCCTCTCCTGCACACGCGCGAGCCTTCCGTTCGCGAGCGTGTCGGCAAGTGGGCACGCCGGCACCCGCGACTCACATCGACAACCACCGTGGCCCTGGCTTCCCTCGCCCTGATCGCGGCACTGATCGGCGGGCTCCGCAACCGTCAACATCGGCTCGAACGACTCGATGCGAGCGAATCGCTCACGCGGCTGGGCTCGGACGTCCGGAAGGCGGAGTTCCTGCTGAGTTCTCCGGACGGTCCGCAACGCAGGATCGAGGAGGGCCTTGCCCTGTGTCGGGAAGCGGCCGGCAGTTACCGTGCGGCATCCGATCTCGATTGGAAGGCTCGACCGCTCGTCGCCGCGCTCTCGGAAACGGATAGGGACCGGCTCTCGCGGTCGCTCGGCGAATTGCTGGGCCTGTGGGCGCAGGGCGAGGCGTGGCGGGCCGAGGTGGCGGAGCCCAAGGAGAAGACGGAGCGGATCGCCCGCGCCGAGGGGCTCCTGGACCGGGCCGAGGCGATCTTCGGGCCGGGCTCAGTCCCCGCCGTCCTGACGCTGATCCGGGCCGACCTGGCCCGCATTGAGGGCCGCGCGAAGGAGGCCCTGCGTCTCCGAGACGTCGCCACGGCCGCCCCACTTCGCACCGCCCGGGAGCGGCTGCTCCTGGTGCCCAACCGGCTCGACCACGGCCTGGATCGTGAGGCACTTTCCCTGGCCGAGGAGGCCTCTCGTCTCGATCCGCTGGACGCCTCGGCCTGGCTGATCCGAGGCTATTGTCTCTCCCGGCTGTCCCGGCCGACGCTCTCCGCCGAATGCTACAGCGTTGGCATCGGGCTCCAACCGGGGTTCGATTGGGCCTACTTCGACCGAGGCGTCATGGCCCTAGAGAGCCGGGACTATCCGCGCGCCATCGAGGATTTCACCCGCGCGCTGGCCCTTCAGCCCGACCTGTTCGAGGCCCTGCCGAACCGTGCGCTGGCGAAACTCGGCCTGGGGGACGCCGCAGGGGCCGTCGCCGATCTCGACCTCGCCCTGTTGCGGCCGGAGACCCCGACCCGCGCCTTCTTCATCCGCGCCCGCGCCCACGAAGCACTCGGGCACGCCGATCTCGCCGCCCGGGACCGCCTCCAGGGAAAACGCCGCAAACCCGCCGATGAAGTGAGCTGGGTCACCCGCGGGTTGAGCCGCTTGCCCGACGATCCGGCCGGAGCAATCCTGGATTTCGAGGCCGCCCTGAAGCTCAATCCGCGATCCTTCTGGGCCTTGCAGAACAAGGCAAGCGTGCTGTCCGAGTCGCTCGGCCGCACGGAGGAAGCCGTTCGTACACTCGACGAGGCCGTCTCCCGTCATCCCGAGTCGGTCCCCGCGCTGGCCGGCCGCGGTGTGCTCCTCGCGCGATTGGGCCGACGCGACGTGGCCCTCCGCGATGCCAAGGCCTGCCTCGCGCTCGACGCTTCGGCCGACACGCTATATCGCGTTGCGTGCATCTACGCCCTCGCCTCGAAAATCACGCCCGATGACCGTGGGGAGGCATTGCGACTCCTCTCCCTCGCGGTTCGGCAGGACGCCTCCTGGCTGCGACAGGTTCCGACGGACCCCGATCTGGACCCCCTGCGCGATCGGCCGGAGTTTCGCCGGCTCATCGAAGCGCTTGCCGTCGTCTGTGCGAACTCCGCCGGGTAGCCCAGGGTCGGGTATCGCTCCCGATCCGGGAGATTCCCCGAAATGTCCTGGGTGGCCGGGGTCGGTACTCCGTTCCCGGAATGCGACGGTTCGGCCGACGCCCGGAATTTCGGGGAGGAGTACCGACCCGGCCGCACGGGAATCGGGACCGAATCTCCAGAATCGACAGCGAGACCGCCGAGGGTCACTTGTTTCATGAAAGCATTGCCATAAGACCTTGAGTCATGGTATCTTCTGCTGCATGTTCCTCCGTAGGAACCGTCGCCGACGAACTACAGACCTCAGATTTTCTTCGATTTTGGCGGACGTTCCTCCAGGATGGGACTCCTCCTTCTGCCGTGTCATCGGTATTGACGATCGGGCCGACCCCGGTCTCCGCGTCTAGAGGTCAGCTCGCCATTCCCGCCATGATCGCGGCCGCGATCCCACAGGTGATGCTTCCATGGGGATTCATTCGAAGCGGAAGCGGGGGGGCAATCTACCCTTGAGGGTAGAATCGCTCGAAGATCGCTCGGTTCCTGCGACTTTCGGCGTGCCCTGGGGTGACGCGCGCCATCTCACGCTGAGTTTCGTGCCCGATGGCACGGCCATCGCCGGCCACAGCAGCACGCTCTTCCAGACGCTTGATTCCCTCCAGGCCACATCGACCTGGGAGCGGGCGGTCTTGCGGGCGTTTCAGACCTGGGCGGTTGAGGCCAATATTAACATCGGGCTCAGGGCCGACGGCGGTCAGGCCATCGGGGCTGCCGGAAAGAGCCAACATGATCCCCGGTTCGGCGATGTTCGGATCGCCGCGCACCCGATGGCGCCCGATGCCCTGGCGATCTCCGTGCCCGGCGGTTCGTTGATGGCCGGAAGCTGGGCTGGCGACTTGTTCCTGAACTCCCTCGCGTTCAGCGGCCCCGGGGCACCCGACCTTTTCGGCGTCGCCCTGCACGAAGCCGGTCACGTCTTCGGGCAGGACAACAGCGTCGATCCTCTGTCGCCGATGTACTCTCATCTCTCGGGCGCGACCTCACCGACCGCCGCAGACATCGAATCTTTGCAGCGGCTTTTCGGTGCCCGGGCGCCCGACGATTTCGAGGGCTCCCACGGCAATGAGTCGATCGCGACGGCCGTCCGATTCCCGATTCCGAGCAGCTACGACAGCACCCGTCCCCTGGTGCTCTTCGCCGACAGGACGAGCTCGACGGACGCGGACGTCTTCGCGGTCGAGCCGAGCAGCAACTACACCGGGCCGATGACCGTAAGGCTCCAGAGTGCGGGGCTCAGCCTGCTCTCGCCCCACCTGACTGTCACGGACGCCAAGGGGACGGTGCTCGGAGAGGCTGAGGCCGAGAGCGGGTTCGGCGACACCGTCACGGTCCGTCTTCCCAAGGTCTCGCCCGGCGGAAAATACTACCTCCGGATCGATTCGAAGGCCCGGGACGTCTTCCAGATCGGAGCCTACGGCCTCGCGGTGACCTTTGATGCGGCATCGACGGTCGATCCGGCCGTCCTCGATCGGGTACTCGCGGGCGACTTCGGGACACCCGGCACCAACGAGGTGGACGCCATCTTGCGTGGTGCGGCCCGCGGTTTCCTCAACGACGACCTGCATTCCGACGACAACGCGGTCACGGCGGTGCGTCCTGGGACGACCCCTGGTTTTGCCCCCAATTCCCATTACGAGGCGGTTGGCAGCATCAGCGATGCCACCGACGTGGACTTCTATCGGGTCCGATCGTTGAAGGTCATCCCCGGTCAGACCGGCGTGATGACCGTGACGATCCGATTGCTCGACGACGGTGGGATCGCCCCCTCGGCCTCGATCCTGGACGGCGAGCTGATGAGCCCCGTGCCCACCCGAGTGCTCTCGAACGGCAACGGCACATACACCATCGAGGCCGTCGGGATTTCCAGCGACTCGTGGTATTACGTCCGCGTGTCCGGCAACGATCCGGCGGGTACCGTCACGGGTAATTACGAGCTGGTCGTCGATTCTCCGTCGAAGCCGGCCGACCTGGCCACCTTCGCCAGCGGGACCATTGCCGCTGTCAGCTCACCCCAGACTTACGACCTCTACGTTGCCAGCAGCCAGCTCTTTCACTTGCTTCTCACGGCGGGCACGACCGTGACGCCGGGCACGGCTGTAAATATGCTCGTCCTGGACGCGGGGGGCGGGTTGCGGTACACACTCACCGCGAAAGCGGGCCGGACCGTCAGTTCCGAAGCCCTCTTCCTCACTCCGGGCGCCTACACGATCCGATTCGTTTCCGAGGGCACGGATCAGCCAATTTCCTATGACTTGAGCGGCCAGTCGATCAGCGACCCGGTCGGCCCCGCCCTCGCCGACCCGACCCTGACACCGATCTACAGGCCGACGGGGACGCCGACGCTACCACCGATCTACGCGTATCCGGGAGAGGTGATCTCCAGCAAGCCCTTCATCCTGGTCGCGGTGCCGACGACCTCCAAGCCGATTGCACCCCCTGCGCCAACCACGCAGCCCACGCCGGTCTCCACGACGGCCCCCACCGGGCCGTCAACACCCACCGCCCCGGTGCCACCGGTTTCGGCGACCCCGAGCGTCGTCGGGATCGCCGCCGTGAGCCGTACGAAGAAGGGCCTCGGCTCGATCTCCGTCGCGTTTGATAAGGCGATTGATCCCACATCGGCGGGCAAAGTGAGCCAGTACAAGGTGCTCGGGGGAATCAAGAAACACGGCAAAACGGTCTACAACAAGGCGCTTCGAATTCGCAGCGTCCGCTATGACCTCGATACTCACGCGGTGACACTTAGCCTGGTCAGACCCTACAAGGGTGCGCTCCAGGTGACGGTCCGCGGCGGCATCATGGCCGCTGGAGCCGGGACGGGTGGTGGTGCCGTGACAAGTGCGACCATCCTTGAGATGTCGTGACGGTGAGTCATCGCCCCCTGGTCAGGAAGACCGAGGATCGTCCGGCGAGAATTTAGCCGGCATATTCGGCCCCGTGAATGGAAATACCCGAGGAGGTTGTTCTCCCTCCTCGGGTGCTTGAACGGTGTCGTCGGGGTCTGGCCAGGATCGCCAGACCGGGCCTTATTTGTGGCCTGCGGGGTGATCGGCCCCGTGACCTCGGCCGTGGCGGGCGGTAACGGCGGTGACACGGCCGCCCCGATGGTGATGTACGGCCTCGGCTGCCCCTCCCCTGTCGTCGTTGACGTCGTGATTGGCCGGGTCGTCGGCCCCATGCCTCAGGGCATGGACCTCGGCCACGTTGCCGCCCCGGTTGCGGTGCGGGCCATCCTCAACGGCGGCACCCATGTGCGACAGGGCGACTCGCCCCTCCAGCATTTCCAGCTCGAAACGGCTTCGATTGCGTTGCCGATGCGATCTCATGGGAGGCTCCTCGTGACATGGGGAACGGAATTGGACCCGGCGGGTCCTGTAGATGGGAGCCAAAAACGCCCGTGACTTCCGCCAAAATTTGCGCCCTCGCCGTCGATGTCCAGGCCGCAACGGTTCGCCGACATCCGGAAGCCGTCCCCCTCGTTCAAGTCGACAATCCAGACGTTGCCATCGGTGCCGAAGAACAGCTGCTCGCGTCCGTTTCCTCGACGCGTGGGGTCGTTCTTCCGTTCGGTCGAAGATGGAGACCGAGACTGTCCGTGACGATCGTGGTGATCGCGTCATAGGCGTGAGAACGGCCCTCCGCCATGCCACGTGACGATGTTCGCCCGGTCCCCTGGCCGAGCGACGGATCGGAACAGACCAGGCATTCATGAAACGAACACGGCCCCGGACTTCCGCGGAAGTCCGGGGCCGAAGGGAGTCGTCATGAGTACCGCGAATCAAGTCAGGCTCAGGTCGATCCGATACGAGGAAGCCGCGTTGCCGGACGCCCGGAGACGGAGGAAGTAAGTCGTTCCGGCCGTGACGGCGAAGCTGCCGTTGGTGCGGCCATCCTCCAAGTCGAGCAGGTTGTCGCTGGCCGAATCTTCGATTTCCAGCTTGGCGAGCGGACCGCTGGTCGATGCGAGCGTGACCGAGACAGTTCCACTCCGGGCCGCTGTCAAGGCGAAGAAGTCGCGGTCATCCTTGGAGGTTAGACTGCCGGTCAGTTGCGCCGGATGCGAGGCGTCGAGGCTGAAGGCGTCGGCGCTCGATTTCTCTTCGTTCGGCTCGGTCTCGGTGAATACGCCCCCAACCGTCCCACCGGTTCCTCCTGTGCTACCACCGGTTGTGCCTCCGGCGGCGCTTCCGTCGAAGAGGAGGTCAACGAGGTAAGCGGCCGGTGCATCACCCTTCGCGCGGAGGCGAACGAAGTAGGTCTGCCCGGCGACCACAGCCGCGCGGCCGGAATTGATACCGTCGTTGGGCTCGGTTTCCAGCAGGGTTCGGCTCTGCAAGTCTTCGATCTCGAGTTGTGCGAAGACGCCGTTGGTCGTGCTGACGACCGCATTCAACGTGCCGGACTGAGTCGGCGTGAAGACGAAGTAATCGCGATCGTCCTTGTTGGCCGAGGTACCCTGGAGCCGGGCCGAGCCGGTGATGCCGAGATTAAATGGGTCGGCCGCCCCCTTGGTGTCGTTCGGCTCCGTCTCGATAACAGTGCCTGCCCCTGCTGTGCCACCCGTTCCGCCGCTTGCCGTCGATCCACCGCCGGCAACGACCGCGCCGAACAGGAGGTCGACGCGATAGGAGGCCGTGGCGGTGTTGATCACCGGACGAACCTGCAGAAAGTAGGTCTGGCCGGCGGTGAGGGGCACCGTCCCGGTGTTGACGCCGTCTTTGGGCTCGGTCTCGAACAGGAGATTGCCCGTCGCGTCGTCCAGCTCGACCTTGGCCATGACACCATTGGTGGTCATGGAGTCGATGCTCAACGGCCCGGACTGAGGGGCGATGAACGAGTAGAAGTCCCGGTCTCGCCGGGTGACCGTGCCCCGCAGTTCCACCACGTTTCCCGGGCTCAGCGTGACGGCGTTCGCCTGGGCCAGGCTGTCATCCCGTCGCGAATCGCTCACTACGGCGACTGGGGACGGAGTGCCGGTCCCGCCGCTTGTGGGCGAGCCGCCGAGGAAAAGGTCCACGGCATAGGACGCGCGAGCGTTGACCGGAGAGCGAAGACGGACGAAATAGGCCTGACCAGCAGTCAAGGATAGGCTGCCGCTGTTCGCCCCATCCGCCGGCTGGGTTTCAAAGAGCCTGACGCCACCCTGGCTCTCGACTTCGAGTTGGGCGAAGGCCCCGTTACGGGCGCGCACGGCGATGTTCATGACGCCGGTAGCCGGTGCCGTGAACCTGAAGAAGTCCTTGTCGCCCCGATTCTGCGAGACGCCCTGCAACTGGACGATGCCATCGCCGTCGAAGGCGAACTCGTTCGCCCGGCCGACCCGGTTGTTATTCTCGCGCTCGGCGACGAGCACCGAGAGGAGTTTACGATCCTCCAGGCGTTCAAGCCCGAGGAAGCTACGACGTTTACGATTCATGGAAGTGTCCTCGGAGATGGGGGAAGCACCATGCTAAGATGCCGTGAAAGGCGACTATCGCTCGTCCCGTGAGGGGCATTGGGCTGCTCCCTTACCATATTATTCATGATAATATATGATTTTATTGCATATTTGCCTTTGTCAAACTTTAGTTGAGCCTCGCGAGTGTTCCTGCCAGGGACCGGGACGCAGTATTCCCCGCCCTGGTAGGGTGGCGTCAGTCGCCGGAGGCGACGCAACCCACCGCACCCGGGCCAGACCGAATCACGGTGGGTTGCGTCGCCTCCGGCGACTGACGCCAGCCTATACGGAAACGCATCCACCTACCTGGCACGCCCCAATCAGAGGAGCCGTAAATCTATGCGCCATCCGCCACGCAAATCGGTCACGACTGGTGCCGGTGAAATTGGATTTTGAGAATCGCGCGAACATGCAGACGTCCGATCGCGTCTCCCTATTGGCGGACGGCAATGGGAGACGACAGGGCGGATGTCAATCATGAGCTGTGATCTGGATCGATCGTTCCCGCGACGTTTTCGTCGCCAGCCATTCGGAAGAGCGACGCCCTCGCGGAGCAGCCTGGAGTGCTCGCCTCGTTGTCAGCGAGGAGATCAGGGGTTCGAATCCCCTCGGGGGCGCTGCCGGTGGGTCGTGGTCACTGCCGAGGATCGATTTCTTCCAGTTGTGTCCGCATTGCACAGTCCGGGTGGTGCTCCTCACGGCGGATTGTAAACCCGTTGCCATGAACATGTGAGGCGGCCGGCGAGAGGTTCGACTCCTTCACCACCCATGGGTCTTGGCCCGACTGGCCCTCTGGTTCTCCGTTGGCACGCCGACGGGTCCGGCGCCCTCACGGGTCGTTTCCCAGGCGTGGCAGGCGCCCGCTCGGCTCTCATAAGGCCGGTAAGCCCGGCTCGATACCGGGGCCTGGGACTGCCTCACGAATCCGGTGGTTTATAAGCTTGAATCCCATGCTCGCAACGCTTTTTCTTCGTCCCGTCGTCTAGCGGCCAAGGCGCCTGTCTTACAAACAGGATATCGCAGGTTCGAGTCCTGCCGGGATGACTCTTTGTTAGTTTGGGGCTGCTCGTCCAACGGAAAGACGCCTGCTTTGCACGCAGGAGATCGGGGTTCGACTCCCCGGTGGTCCACTCGGTTCTCGACGGAAGGTAGCCGGATACGGCATCGCCGGGCCTGTTTGCTAAACAGTGCGCCTCATCTTGAGGCTTGAGGGTTCAAATCCCTTGCCTTCCGCTCGCTCCCGAGATTCGCCCCGATGGTGAAACGGACGATCACGGCCCGCTTCTAACGGGCGGTTCCAGGTTCAAATCCTGGTCGGGGCAGAACTGATCAAAGCAATGAATGAGGGAAGGGCTACCCGAATCGGAGACGGGAACCGCCTGGAACGCGGTCGAGCCAAGTGCCTTGCGGGTTCGAACCCCGCCCCTTCCGCTGTGTCTGTGGTGTAACGGGAAGCATACCTGCTTGTGAGGCAGGCGGAGCCGGTTCGAACCCGGTCAGGCACATGAGGAGAGGGCCCGATGAACGTGCTGGAGAGACCGACGCTCGTCCTGAATCGAAACTGGCGACCGATCCACGTCACCACCGTGGTTCGCGCGCTCGTGATGCTCTGGAACGACACCGCCCGCGTCGTGGAACCGGCGAGCTTCCAGGTCCTTTCCTGGGCGGAATGGATCGGTCTGGAGCCTTCGCCCGGCGAGGCGTGCATTCGCACGTCGCGCGCCCGGCTTCGCGTGCCGGAGGTCGTGAGCCTGGCGCATTACGATCGCCTGCCGGCGCTGGCCGTATCGTTCAGCCGGCGCAATCTCGCGAAGCGCGACCATCACACGTGCCAGTACTGCGGGACTCAACCCGGCTGCGACGCCATCACCGTCGATCACGTCGTGCCTCGGTCACTCGGTGGCGCGTCGAGCTGGACCAATTGCGTGGCCGCCTGCGGTTCGTGCAACGCCCGCAAGGCGAATCGCACTCCCGAACAGGCCGGCATGAAGCTCAGGAAGCATCCCGAGCGGCCCGCGTGGAAGACGCTCTACGCCACGCATGGGACGAGAGCCGAGAGCTGGTCGCGGTTCCTGGGGGCCGGGCCGGCCGCGGCCATGGCGTGAGGCCGCAACAGGGGCGTGCTCCTGGGAGAGCCGCGAGACTCCAAATCTCGCCAATGGGGTTCAAATCCTCACGCCCCTGCTCAAGATCAGACCCGGGAATCCCTCCAGGATTCCCGGGTCTTTTTTTATTTCCGAAGAATTTCGTTGACAGGCCGGAGGACTCGGCGATATTTGTAGTCGTGCGACGGGATTCGTAACACTTCTGGGAAGGCGCTCATGTCTCGCGAGGCCCCCGAACCGCTGACCACCGCCGAGTGGAAGGTCATGAAGATCGTCTGGCGGCTCAAAAGCTGCGCCGCCAGGGACGTGTACGAGGAAGCGGGACGCGTTCACGGCTGGGCGCCCACGACGACGAAGACGCTGCTGCGCAGGCTCGTGGACAAAGGGCATCTGACGGCGACGGCCGTGGGAACCAGCTACCTGTACCGCCCGTCGCGGCCCGCCTGGCAATCCCTGGCCGGCGCGGCCGATACGTTGCTGGACCACACCATGGAAGGGCTGGATGGACGGCTCCTGGCCTACATGGTCAAGAAGAGCAAGCTCTCCTCCGAGGATCTCGCGGAGTTGCGTGCATTACTCGATGAGCAGGATGTGAGCGAGGGCGAAGGCGGGGCCAAACCGTGACCGGGGGCTGACGAGGGAGGACGACCCGTGGACTCAGCGGTGGAAACCTTCAATCTCTGGGGTGCGGCCTGGGCTTCGTTCATGGCGAGGGCCCTGGTCGATTCGACCGTGCTGTTGCTGGCCGTCGTGGTGCTCTGGCTGCCGTTCCGCAAACGAATGTCCGCCCAGTTCGCTCACGGTCTCTTTCTCCTTGTGCTCCTGAAGCTTGCCGTGCCGATTCCCGTGAACTGGGCGTGGACGGCCGGCCCGTCTCTGCGGGACGGCGTCGCGAGAATCTCGGACTGGGCGACCGCGACCCCCGGTGCTCGCCCGGCGGCTTCGGATGAGCTGGCGAGCCAGTCCGATGGTCCAATCGTCGTCGAGATCCCGGCGCCCGAGCCCATCGTCGTCGCCCCTCCCGCGCGGGTCGCGAGCCGACCGGTCACCGCCGCACATGGCGATGCCGCGACGGCCCGAGTCCGACCGTCGTTGAGCGTGTCGAGCATGCTTTTGGCCCTCTGGGCGGGCGTTGCGGGCCTACTGCTCGCGCGGTTCGGTGTCGCACTGAGGAATACCCGTCGCTTGCTTCGCGAGGCGGTCCCCCTCGGTGATGGATCGGGATGGTTCCCGGTGGATCTGGACGGTCTGAGGCGCGATGCGGGGGTCCGGTCGCCCGTGAGGTGGGCCGTCAGCGAGCAGGTCATGTCGCCGGCCGTCGGCGGGCTGATTCATCCGACGGTCGTCTTGCCGCCCGATCTTGAGGACGGATTGACCCCCAAGCAATTGAAGTGGGTCCTGCTTCACGAGCTGGCCCACATCCGCCGCCGGGACCTCTGGGTCGTCACCGTGCAACGGCTGATCCAGGCTGTGTTCTTCTTCCACCCGGCTGTTCATCTGGCGAACTGGATCCTGGATCAACTTCGTGAATATGCATGCGATGATGCCGCGCTCTCCGCGTCGCATGCGTCCCGACGGGACTGCGGCGAGGGATTCCTCACCGTCGTCGGCCGGACCGTCGATCGCGTCTCGCACGCCCCGGCGGCGTCTCTGGGTCTCTTCGAATCGAGGATGCTCATTCGTCGCAGATTGGTCCGCATCCTCGACAACCACCGAAAGGTTCATAGCCGGCTCTCCGTCCGAGCGACGGTCATGCTCGTATTGGTGGCGTTGATCGTCTTGCCCTACGGCCGCGTCCGGGAGGCCGCCGCCGACCTGGCCGAAAGGAATCGCCTACGCAACATCGAGTCGGCCGATGAGCCGCGATTGTTCGCGACCGGCACGACGTTCCTTCACGATGATCGCCTCCAGACCGCCGGCCAGAAGCCTCGCACGGTCCTGGTGGTGGCCTACTCGCCCGATGGGCGCTTGCTCGCGTCCGCCGGAGAAGACTCGGCGATCATCGTTCGAGATGTCGCCTCGGGCGCCGTGAGGGCTCGCCTGGAAGGCCATCGGGATCCGATCGCGTGCGTTGTTTTCAGCCCCGATGGCAAGACGCTCGCATCGGCCGGTTATGACCGGATCGTTCGCCTCTGGGATGTTTCCACCGGCCGCCTCCGCGCCGTGCTTCCGGGTCACGAGAACTGGGTTTTCGCCCTGGCCTACAGCCCGGACGGCCACGCCCTCGCCTCGGCCGGCTCGGACAAGACGGTTCGCATGTGGGACGCCGATTCCGGGCGTTTGCGCTCCATCCTCCGCGGCCACACCTCGGCGGTTCGCGCCGTCGCGTTCAGCCCGGATGGCCGCACGCTGGCCAGCGCGGGCGCGGATCGAGTCGCGATTCTTTGGGAGTTGTCGGGCCTGTTGCCGAGATCGATTCTGCGAGGCCACTCGGCAACGATTCGAGCCCTGGCCTTCATGCCGGGCGGAACGAGTCTCGCGACGGCCGGCGAGGACGGCGAAATCAAACTCTGGGAACCCCGCTCGGGTCGTGAACGGGCGACGCTCACCGGCCATTCCGACATGGTGCTTGGACTCGCGTTCTCACCTCGCGGCGAGACCCTGGCCTCGGCGGGACTCGACGCGACGGTCAAGCTCTGGGACCCGAAGACCGGCCGGGAGCGAGCCACGCTCGCGAGTCACGGCGAAGCGATCTCCTCGATTGCGTTCGCGCCGGGAGCAAGGCAGATTGCGTCGGCGGGCTACGACGGGACCATCACCCTGTGGGAACCCGCGGCGCCGATTCTCTCCGCCTCGGCAACCCTCGAATTGTCGGACGAGGCATGGGCGATCGCCTTCACACCCGATGGTAAGAGCCTACTGACCTCGGGCAAGGCGGATACCGTCTCGGTCTTCGATCCCTCGGCGGCTATCGTTCAACATCAAGGCTTCTTGGGCAGCGGGCCTGCCCTCGCGGTGTCGCCCTTGGGTCGGGCCTACGCATCGGGTGGGTTGGATGGGAAGATCCGCCTCGTCGAGACCACAACAGGCCGGTTGCTCGTCGAGACGCCTGCCCATCGTGGCAGAGTGCAGTCCGTGGCGTTCGCCCCCGACGGGAAGACCCTAGCGTCCGGCGGGGTCGATGGTAACGTATGTCATTGGGATGCCGCGTCACTGTCGATCCTGAAGACTCTCGGCAACCACGCATCACCGGTGACGGCCGTCCAGTTCGCCCCGGATGGTCGAAGTCTGGCGGTCGCCATCGGTGACGGGGACAAGGCGAGACCGGGCGAAGTCGCGATCTATGACCTCGTCGGTACGCATCATCGACGGCAGGGGCACGGCCACTCGCTGGCCGTCGAGTCGATCGCATTCCGCCCAGACGGCCGTCAGCTCGCATCCGCCGGCGCGGATGGACTGATCAAGATATGGGATCCGAAGACGCTCGTCGAGATCTCATCGATCAAGCACACCGATTGCCGGTCCATCGCGTTCAGTCCCGACGGCCGAGTGCTGGTCTCCGGCCAGTACAGCGGGGATCTCGTGCTGTGGAACGCAGAAAACGGACGGAAGCTCGCGACTCTGAAGGGACACGATGGGCTGGTCTCCGGCCTGAGCTTCCGACCCGACGGACAGATGCTCGCCTCGGCCGGGAAGGACAAGACGGTCCGGCTCTGGAATCTGGCGGCCCGCCGTGTAGCCCCCCGCGCCAGTTTCCGCGGGGAACTTGGCTGCCTCGGTCCGGTGGCGGTCTCTCCCGACGGGAAGACGCTCGCCGTGGCGGAATTCGCCAACGATAGCTCCGGCGACATCGCGCTCTGGGACCTCGCGACGCGCCGCGTCCTCAAGGTGCTCCAAGGTCACGAAAGCGGCGTCGTGTCGATCGCGTTCAGCCCCGATGGCAAGACGTTGGCCTCCAGCAGCAGAGACCATGC
Organism: Planctomycetota bacterium; assembly: GCA_028291545.1. Taxonomy (GTDB): domain Bacteria; phylum Planctomycetota; class Planctomycetia; order Isosphaerales; family Isosphaeraceae; genus JAQGHR01. The sequence continues at coordinate 49,483 of JAQGHR010000057.1, forward strand.
GATCCGACTCTGGAACGCCGAGACCGGCGTCTCGAAGGGGGAATTTACCTCGACCGAGGCGTGTGTTCGCCTCGCGTTCTCGCCCGACGGCACGATCCTGGCCGGCGCGGGCGAGGATAAGGTTCTGACGCTTTGGGACCTTGAAACGGGGGCCGAACGCGCCCATCTGGACGGCTTCCGTGGCCGTCTTTACTCCGTCGCATTCAGCCCGGACGGTCACCTGATCGCCACGGCGGGGGGCGACCGCGATGGCCGAAAAGATGCGTTCGGCGAGGTGAAGGTCTTCGACGTGGAATCGCGCGCCGAGGTCTCCGAATTCACCGGCCACACCGGATCGGTCCTGTCGATCGCCTTCAGTCCCGACGGCAAGACGCTGATCTCCGGCGGAGGCGATTCGACCGTTCGCCTTTGGGACATGATGGCGGGCTCGGCGAGGCTCTCTCTGGGCGGCTTCCCCGACTGCGTCCGGGCGCTCGCCGTCTCACCGGATGGCAAGACCCTCGCCGTGGCCGGTCGCGGTGACGGCGTGGTCACGCTCTTCGAGGCGTCGAGCGGCGGCGAGGTCGCTCGCCTCGTCGGCCACTCCAGCACGGTCTTCGGCCTCACGTTCTCGCCCGACGGCCGCACGCTCGCGACGGCGGGGCGAGACCGGACCACCAAGCTCTGGGACGTTCCGGCGCCGGGTGACGCGACCCATCGACACAATACGCGATAAGCACACTCTGTTCGTCGGGATTTCCGGAGCTCCACGCCATGAATGACCGTCGATTCTTGACGGGCGCCGTGCTTCTGGTCCTTGCGTCCGTGCCAGCCCTCGCGCCGGCCGCGGACGTCGCGGGAAAGGGGCTGGACGCTGTCGCCTCGTCCCGGGACGCCAAGGCCCTCGCGCAGACCATCGATCGCAGGCTGGCCGCGAAGTGGGCCGAGGCGAAGATCGTGCCAGTCGGCCCGGCGGATGACGCGGAGTATCTTCGCCGCGTCTGCCTCGACCTTGTTGGCAAGCTTCCGTCCGCCTCGGAGGCGCGCGATTTTCTTGACGACCGGAGCCCCGACAAGCGTGCCAAACTCGTCGAGCGACTGCTCGCCAGCCCGGCCTACATGGCGCGCGCCACCGAGATCTGGCGGCAACTCCTCTTGCCGGAGGCCGACACCGACGGGCAGGCTCGATTCACCTCCGGCCCGTTCGAGGCGTGGCTCCGCAAGAAGGTGGCCGAGGAAGCGGGCTATGACGCGATCGTCCGCGAAATCCTGACCGCGAAGCTCGGGGGCCGTAACGCCAACCCCTACAGCACGAGGGCCGAACCCTCCCCCGTCCCGTTCTACTTCGCGAAGGACGGCAAGCCCGAGAACCTGGCGGCAGGCACGGCTCGCGTCTTCCTCGGCATCCGCCTGGAATGCGCCCAGTGCCACAATCACCCGTTCGCCAAGTGGAAGCGCGAGGAGTTCTGGAGCTTTGCTGCGTTCTTCGCGGGCGTGCAGCGGCAAGGTACCGACGATGCCCTTGGCTCGATCCGCGAAGTTGCCGGCCGTCGCGAGCTCGCCATTCCGGGCACGGAGAGGATCGTCAAGGCCGTCCATCTCGATGGCTCCGAGCCCGCCTGGAAGACTCGCTCGGAGGGCCGTCAGGTGCTGTCGGACTGGATCACGTCGGACAAGAATCCCTACTTCGCCAAGGCGGCCGTCAACCGTGTCTGGTCGCGATTCTTCGGGATCGGGCTGGTCGAACCGGTCGACGACATGGGCGAGGACAACGAGCCCATCATTCCCGAGCTTCTTGACGAGATGTCCAGGCAGTTCATCACCCACAATTACGACCTCAAGTACCTGATCCGCGCGATCACCGCGACGAGAGCGTACGGCCTCACCAGCACCGTCAAACAGAAGGAGTCGTCGGCACCGCCGATGTTCTCCGCCATGCCCGTTCGCGGCCTCTCGCCCGGTCAGCTCTTCGATAGCCTCGTGCAAGCCACGGGATTCCGCGAGGGGGGCGGAAACGGTTACAGCATGGATCTCGCCGGCGCGAAGGGCCGATTCCTCGAGCTATTCGCCAATCGGAACGAGAGACCGACCGAGGCGCAGACCTCGATCCTCCAGGCCCTGACGCTGATGAACGGCCAGATCGTGTCCGGCGCCACGAGCCTTGAGGCCGGAGACACCTTGTCCGCGGTGGCCGAGGCCCCCTACCTCGACACCTCGGGCCGGATCGAAGAGCTTTTCCTCGCCGCTCTCACCCGCCGCCCTCGGCCCGAGGAGCTGAGCTACCTGAGCGCGTACGTCGATCGTGGAGGCCCCACGGGCGACAAGTCGAAGGCTCTAGCAGACGTCTTCTGGGCGATCCTGAACGGGCCGGAGTTCAAGCACAATCATTGAGGCGCGGTCCGCGCCTCACGGCGAGACGAAGAGGCCGACAGGTCAAGAAAGATGCGTTCTGATAAAGGAATCTAACAGATGACTCCGAAAACTCCGCACCTGTCGCGTCGCCAGCTCTTGCGGCTGGCCTCGGCCGGACTCCTCGGCTCGTCCGCCTCCGGCTGGATCGAAAACCTAGCGGCTCGGGCCGCGGCCGACCCCAAACGTCGGCGGTCGTGCATCCTCTTGTGGATGACCGGCGGGCCAAGCCAGATCGATACCTTCGACCCCAAGCCGGGCCACGCCAATAACGGCCCATTCAAGCCGATCGCCACGAGCGTCCCCGGGATCTCATTCGGGGAGCATCTGCCCAAGCTCGCCCAGCAGATGAAGGACATGGCCGTCATCCGGTCCATGAGCACCAAGGAAGGCGATCACGGCCGCGCCACATTCAATCTCCGCACCGGATATCAGCCCACCGGCCCGATCCGTTATCCGGCGCTTGGCTCGCTCGTCTCGAAGGAGTTGGAGAATGACCAGGCGGAGCTCCCCGGCTTCATCAGCATTTCCCCTTATCGCGCCTTCAACCCCGCCGCGTTCAGCTCGGGGTTCCTCGGGCCGCAGTACGCACCCTTGATCGTGGGCGAACGGGCGGTGATCGGCGGGCCGGACGGCGGAAAGCTCTCGCTCAAGGTCGAGGACGTGAATCCGCCTTCGGAGATCAACCGCGAGCGGGCCGACGCGCGTCTCGACCTGATGGAGGTGATGTCGAAGGACTTCCTCGCGGGCCATCCCGGCGTCTCTCCGCTCAGCCATCAGGATGCCTACGTACGGGCGGTCAAGCTCATGCGATCGAAGGCCGTCAAGGCGTTCGAACTCGATGACGAGCCCGCTGCCGTGCGCGATGCCTACGGCCGCAACGCGTTCGGCAACGGGTGTCTCCTGGCCCGCCGGCTGGTCGAGCGCGGGGTCCCGTTCGTCGAGGTCACACTCTCGGCGACGGACGGGTCGATGGCCTTCGGGTGGGATACCCATCAGAAGAACTTCGATGCGGTGGCCAAGCTCTGCGGCACGCTCGACCCGGCCTGGTCCTCCCTCATGAACGACCTGCGAACGCGGGGCCTGCTGGACTCGACCCTGATCGTCTGGATGGGCGAGTTCGGACGAACGCCCAAGATCAACAAGGATGCCGGCCGCGACCATTTCCCGAACGCCTGGTCCACGGTTCTGGCCGGCGGAGGGATCAAGGGCGGACAGGTGATCGGCGATACCGGTGCCGACGGCATGACCGTGAAGGATCGGCCCGTTTCGGTCCCCGACCTCCTCTCCACGGTTTGCAAGGCCATCGGGATCGATCCGGCGAAGCAGAATATGTCCGACGTCGGCCGGCCCATTCGCATCGTTGATCCCAAGGCCACGCCCATCAAGGAGGTCCTCGCATGAGAATCTCTCACGTCCTCCTCGCGCTCCCCTTGCTCGGCTCCTTCGCGTGGGCCGATGATCCCTCTCCGGCCAAGCCGAAGGCGCGTACACAGTCGAATGCCGCGCCGGATACGGATTCCGTCCAGGACGTCATCTTTCTCGGCGAGAATCGGCCCATCTTCCTCCGCCTTCGGATCACCCTCGGTGAGAAACCGCTCCGCGCGGCCTGGACCGACTCGGTCAAGACCCTGCACGCGTTCCTCGATCGCAACGGCGACGGCATCGTGAGCAAGGACGAAGCCGAGAAGACGGCCCTTTCCACCTTGGTGCGGATTGCCAACGGGACTGCGACGGCGATGCCCCGGACTGATCTCGACAATCACCCCAAGGACGGTGTCGTCTCGATCGAAGAACTATCCGACGGCCTCCGAACCGCCCTCGGTCCGTTTCGCGTCGAGGTCGGCAAGCTCGCCGGGGGCAAGACCGACGCCCTCTTTGATCAGCTAGATCGGGACAAGGACGGCAACCTCACGAAAGCCGAGCTCGCCTCCGCCTCTGGATCTCTCCAGCAGCTCGACCTGGACGATGATGAATTGATCGACGCCGCGGAACTCGAGCCGTTTAGCAACCCCATGGCGATGGGTAACGACGAGGTTCCCGGCCGCCGCGCCCGTCTCGCGCCGGTCCCTCCCGTGCTCGATCTTACGCCCGATGATACGACGTTGCGACCCGTCCGGTTGCTCATCAAACGCTATGACAAGGGGAACGGTTCGGGCGCGACGCCCGGTGATAATAAGCTGTCCCACGGCGAATTCGCCATCGACGCTAAAGCCTTCTCCCTCGCCGACGCCGACTCGGACGGCGCGCTCGACACCGAGGAGCTTCGCCGATTCCTCGCCAAGGTCACGCCCGACTTGACGCTCGACGTCCACCTCTCGGGCGATTCGAGCGGGGCCGCATCGGTCAAAGTCGTCGGTGCCGGCGACACTGCGAGTCCATTGCCCCGAGGCGTGCAGGTCAAGACGCTGGACGGTGGCGACGTGGAGATCGCCATCGACGAAGTGCGCCTGGAGGTTCATGTCGACGACGGCGCCCGTGCCTCGGCCGACACCAAACGCGCGTTCATGAGCCAGTTCGAGGCCGCGGACGCCGACAACAATGGCTATCTCGAGGAATCCGAATTGACGAAGGACAAGGATCATCCGTCACCCCTGGCGAGCCTGTTCAAGCTGCTCGATCGTGATAAGGATGGCAAGCTCTACCCGAAGGAGATGGACGCCTTCATCGACGCCCAGATCGACGCCGCCAAGAGCCGGACGGTACTCACCACGTCCGACCAGGGCCGCGCGATCTTCGCCATTCTCGATCTGAATCGCGATCGGCGCCTGGGCGTGCGTGAGCTTCGAGGAACCGTCGCACGGGTGGCCTCGTGGGATCGCGACGGAGACGGCAAGATCACCTCGGACGAGATCCCCCATCACTATCAGCTCACCCTCGGCCGTGGCAGTCTCGCCGGGTTGGGTTTCGCCGTCCCCATGGCCGTTGCCGGACCAATGGCGGCCCCCGCGCCCGTCCCGGCCGGGAGCGGACCGAGCTGGTTTCGAAAGATGGACCGGAACCGCGACGGAGACATCTCTCGTCGTGAGTTCCACGGCAATCGTGCCCAGTTCAGTCGCCTCGATCGAGACAAGGACGACCTCATCGACCCCTCCGAGGCGGCATCGGCCACGCCGGCGACCGCCTCCTCCAGACCGAATGCGGCCGTACCGGCGACGACCGTCGCAAGCCCGGGTGGAAAGTGAAGTCATACCCCCCGACGTCCCAGGGCGGAGAGAATCGACCGGTCGATCCGTAAGTTCGGGCAATTGCGACTCCGAATAGCTTCGGCTAGCATGAATCAGCCGCTCCGCAGCCTTCAAAGATGCACACTCAGGGCAGCCATTGTCATGAATCGATCTCAATGCGGCATGGTCCTTTTGAGTCTTGCCGCGCTCCACTCGACTGCGCATGGTCAGGCGAGCGAACGCGCGACGACCGTCGACGCGGCCAAGGGGAAATGGCTGCCGGTCTTGCAGAAGCATGCGACGGAATACGTCATCGCGGTCACCGAACCCTCTGGCAAGAAGACGACGAAGCTGCGGCCCGATCCGCTCATGCGATGGTCGCAGCCGGTCCGGGGCGGTGAGGATGGGGTCATCTGCCTCTGGGTCGAGGCGGGTCGACCCGTCACGGTGATGTCGTTCTTCACGCTGAAGGCCGGCGACGGCAAGCGATGGATCGTTCACGAGCATCAGTCGCTCTCGCCTCGCCCCCTGGAAGCAAGCTGGCAAGGGCGAGAGATGTGGCACACCGCGACCCCCGGTGTGGTGTTTGCACCCGTTCCCGATGCTCCGGCTCCCGCGGATTCGGCGCCCGCACGATCCCGGCAGATGCAGCAGATTCTGAGCGATTTCTCGGCCAACACGATCGACAACAAGAAGGTCTCGTGGCCCCTCCGGGCGCTTCCGAAGCCGCTGTACCGCTACGAGAACACCGGCTCGGAGGTCCTCGACGGTGGACTCTTCACCCTCGCTCAAGGGACCGATCCCGAGGCCCTGATCCTGCTCGAGGCGCGAATCGACGGCAAGCAAACACGCTGGTATTACGGAGCCGCGAGGCTGACGGATCTGAACCTCCGCGTCCGGTTCAAGGATCGCGAAATCCTCTCCGTGCCCTACACCGTCGGCCGCTCGGATGAGCCCTATCAGACATTTATTGTCATCAACAAGGCGAGTGACAGGCCCGAGGACTTCGTGAGGCCGTGATTGACCCATCCGTCTGCATGAGTACTTGAAGTCCTCTCTCCCCTTCAGGACACGTGACGATGGCCTCTTCCCGACGTCAAGCCCTTGCCCAAGTGTTCATGTCCGCAATGTTGCTCATAGCAGCAATCGTCGGGACCTCGCCGGCCCAGGAACAGAAAAAAGAGGATGATCGGACGAGCTGGCTGCCCATCCTTAAGCAGCATGCCTCCGATTACGAGATCGTCGTTCAGAGTGAATCCAAGACGCGTCCCAAGCCTCTCTCGGAACCTATCCTGCGATGGACTCAACCCGTACGCGGCGGGGACGATGGCGCGGTCTTTCTCTGGGTCGCCAACGGCCGCCCCGAGGTCGTGGGCACCGTCTTCACGTATCGCGTGCCCGGATCTGCCCGAACGCTTCAGCATGAGGTCCATTCACTGTCACTATCGCCCCTGGAGACTCGCTGGCGAGGCAAGTCGCTCTGGAGATCGGCGAAGCCGGGGGTGACGTTTCATCCCGTGCCCGACGCCCCGGTCCCCGCCCCTTCCGGCGCGGCGAGACTTCGTCAGATGCAGGAGATCGCCCGCAATTTCGCCGGCACCAGCGTGCATGAGAAATCCGGCAAGAACGAGCTCCGACTCATGCCCAGGGCGCTTTATCGATACGAGCCGAACGGCGCCGATCCGACCGACGGAGCCCTCTTCTGCCTCGCGCACGGCACCGACCCCGAAATCTTCCTCCTGCTGGAAAATCGACTCAACGGGTGGCAATTCGCGCTCGCTCGCTTCTCCGATCTGGAACTTCATGCCCGATACAAAGGTCGTGAGGTCTGGACGGTTCCACATGGGAACATGAATGTTCTCGATGCCATCCACTCGTATTACGTGGTGGAAGAGGTCAACGCGGACACGCCCGATGAATATCGGGCGGCGACGAAGACTCGATGAGGATCTGAAGGCTTCCTCGGTCCGATCACGAAACCCGGTCGTCCCAATCTCCGGATTCCCAACATGATGATTCAAGCAATAATCGTCGCCGTGATTGTGGGTCAGTCGACCCGGCCCGAGGGGCAAGTCAAGGCGAAGGAACTCGGTCGATCAGCGCGGTTGCTGGCCCTGCACGAGGGGGACGCTGCGGAGTTCGCAATCTATCGAGACGCGGATCGCAAGGAAAAGCTCGAACTTCGCCGCGAGCCCGTCTACCGGTGGACGAATCCCACGAGGAGCGGTGGCCAGGAGGGGGATGTTTTCCTCTGGACCTACGGCGGAAGGCCGGAGGCCGTCGGGTGTATCTTCTCGCACCCCGAAGCGGTCGGCCAACGCGTCATCTGCCATGAGCTCCATTCCCTCTCCCAGACGGTCCTTCTCGCCGATCGCAAGGCGACAAATCGCTGGGAACCGCAGGTTGCCGGGATCACTCTCCAGGCTGTGCCCGACGCCCCCACACCCGGCGCCACGGGACCCACGAGACTCAGGCAAATGACGGCAATTGCCAGGAATTTCTCCGGTAACTCGCTCGACCACGGCGGGAAACGCTGGGAATTCCGCCTATTGCCCAAGCCCTTGTACCGTTATGAATCTACGGACATCGAGGTGATCGATGGCGCACTCTTCGCCTTCGTGACCTCCGCCGGGACCGATCCGGAACTGTTGCTCATGCTCGAGGCGCGGATACAGAACGATGGATCGACGCGATGGGAATTCACCAACGCGCGATTCTCCGACCTCGACCTGTGGCTGAAGTACAAGGACAAGGAAGTCTGGGCGGGTAAGCCCGCCAGGATCCAGGAGGGCGGCGAGCCCAGCCAACGATACCGGCTCTACGTCGATCGCAAGATCGCGGAGATCCTCCCCCAGAGCTCGGGAAAACCCTGAAACTCCGGGGAAATCCCACTCAAATTTCATTTCCGAAGAATTTCGTTGACACGCCCCTCGGCTCGGCGATATTTGTAGTCGTCCGACTCGTTCCGTAACACTTCCCGGGAGGCACTTATGTCTGGCCAGGCCTCCGCGATCCTCGTCGTGTCGATTGTCCTGACCCTGATGGCGCAAGATCCGGCGACTCCGATCGATGCCAAGGCGCGGAGTGAGAAACTCCTGACGCTCCATGCGGACGACGCGGCGAGCTATGCGATCTATCGTGACGCGGCGAAAAAGGCGAAGGCCACGCTACGCCGCGAGCCCGTCTACCGATGGACCAACCCCACGCGGGTCGGCGGGCAGGAAGGTGACGTTTTCCTCTGGACGTATCAGGGCCGGCCCGAGGTCGTTGCAAGCATCTTCTCCCACCCGCATCACGACGGCAAACAGCGGGTGGTTTGCCACGAGCTCCACTCCCTGTCGGAGTCCGTCCTGGTGATCGATCGGTCCGCTCCCAATCGATGGGCACCGAAGGCGGCCGGCGTCGATCTGAAGCCGATCGCGGGGGCGGCCCCGCCCGCGCCAACGCCCGCCCAGCGTCTCGTCCAGATCCGATCGCTGGCCCGCGAATTCAGCGGACGCAGCCTGAGCGATCAGAATCAGACGTGGGAGTTGAGGCTGTTACCCAGCCCTCTCTATCGATACGAGAGCACGAACCCCGATGTCATCGACGGCGCCGTCTTCGCCCTGGTTTCCTCCGCGGGCACTGACCCCGAGGTGATCCTCCTGATCGAGGCCCGCAAGACGCCCCAGGGACCCCGATGGATGTTCGGCGCGGCACGGTTCTCGGACATGAGCCTGTGGCTCAAGCACAAAGACCAGGAGGTCTGGAACGCCATCCGAGGGGACGACCACACCTTCACGAGCGACGCGAGGCAACGATTCCGCTTCTATCAAGACCGGTTCATTCCTGAGATCGTCTCCCGACTCGGCGAGACCGCGAAAACCAAGGAGGAATAACAGGTGAGGTCTCCTTACTTCGTCCTACTCGCGATCCCCGCCCTGTGCGGGCAAGCACCTGCCCCCGATGGTGGCGCGGCCAAGGAGACACCGGAGGTGATCGCGAAGGCCAAGCGCGAAAAGTGCCACCGGATCTACCTGGAAGAGGCGAAGGGATACGCCATTTATCGCGACAGGACTCGTGCCGAGAAGCTCGAGCTCAAGCGCGAGCCGGTCTACGTGTGGACCAACCCCATTCGTGGCGGAGAGCAGGACGGTGAGGTCTACGTCTGGACCAATCGGGGCCGGGCGGAGGTAATCGGGACCTTTTTCTCGTACCCGGGCACCGGCCCCAGGAATCTCAATCACGAACTCCACTCCCTGGCAACCACCGTCCTCGACGTGAACCGGCCCGGCGCGAATACCTGGACGCCCCTCGCGCCCGGAATCACGCCCGCCGCCATCGAGGCGGCTCCGCCAGCCGGTCGAACACCGTCGTTGCGCCTTTCACAGATGCGTGCGCTCGCACGCGACTTCGCCGCCACGACCGAGGACGCCAAGGGCCGACGCTGGGAGCTGCGCACGCTGCCGCAGCCGATCTTTCGCTACGAGAGCACCGATCCCGAGGTTCTCGACGGTGCCGTCTTCGCCTTCGTGACCTCGGCCGGCACGGACCCCGAACTCCTCCTGGTCCTGGAGGCCCGTAAAGCGACGAAGGCCGCGACCCCGTCCTGGCATTTCGGGCTGGCGCGATTCACCGACATGAACCTGACGGTGAAGCATGAAGGCAAGGTCGTCATGAATGTTCCTATGATTCCGTATGACGCACCTACTCAGGATGCCGGCGGACGATATCGCTCGTTCCGCGACCGGAGCATCCCGGCTATCGAGGGTACCAGCGAAGTCGAAACCCTCCAGATTCCTATCGCCCCCGACACCGCGAGGCCCAAGCCATGAACCAGCGCCGGCCTCTGCTTCCGAACAAACGGGGATCGACTCGCCCACGCAGCCGGTTTTTCCTGCTCGCCCTCATCCTCGCGTCCAGTCCTATGGCCCCTTCCACCGCCCAGGACGTGCCCCCGAAGCCGAACCATTTCGCCGCCCCCACACGCAGGGCACTCATAATATGCGGCCTGCCCGGGGACGAGGAGCACCGATCGAAGTATGCAGGCGCGGTGGAGAAGATCGCCAAGGCACTCGTCGAACAGGATGGATTTGCCTCCAAGGACGTCTGGGTCCGTTTCGGGGTCGCGCCAAAGCCCGAAGACGGCCCGAACGTGAAGAACAGTCGCGGCCTCTCCACGAAGAACGATCTTGCGGCCGACGTCGAGGCCATCCGCAAGGCATCGACAGGCCAAGATGCCCTCTGGGTCATCGTCCTCGGCCATGCGCATTACGACGGCCGCCATGCTCACTTGAACCTTCCTGGTCCGGACATTTCCGACACGGCGTTCGGGAAGCTGTTCGAGGGGATCGAGGCCAGGGAGCAGGTTTTCTTCATCACCACGTCGGCAAGCGGTTTTTTCCTCAAGCCGCTCTCCAGACCCGGCCGCGTTTCCATCTCGGCCACGGAGGCGGACCAGGAGGTGAACGAGACGGTTTATCCCGTCGCCCTGGCGGAAGTGCTCGCTGCACCTCCCACGGAAACGGCTCGCGATAAGGACGGCACATTCAGCGTGTTTGATTTGTATCTCGCCGTCGTCGTCGACGTGATGAAGCGTTACGCGGACGACGAGTTGATCGCGACCGAGCACGCGCAACTCGACGACAACGGCGACGGTCACGGAAGCGAAGTGCAGCTGATTTTCCTGCCCCCGGAGTCCGGCGGGCAGATCGTCGAAGAGAAGAAGCCCGACGAGAAGAAAGATAAGGACAAAGACAAGGCGGCGAAAAAGGAGAAGGACTCCGAAGCGAAGAAGCCGCCAACATTGGGACCAAAGGATGACGGCTTTCTCTCCTCACGCGTGCCAGTCGGCTTGCCTCCCGCAACGCCAAAGTCCGCGGAAACGGTAGGAGGGCCGAAATGATCGCCACCATGCTCGCGTTCGCGGCTTTCGCGCCAACGGTTGCGCCCGACGATCGAACAGCAGCACGCTTGGCCGGCGTGAGTTCCTTCCGAGGCAAGCGTCCCGAATCGTGGAGGGAGTGCCGATCATGACCAACGCGTTCCTGGCGATCCTCGCCACGGCCACTCTCGGCCAGACGGCGAAAGTCGATGAGCGACTGGACCTGATGAAGGCCAAGGCCGCGGAGTATCGCTTCGAGCGAGACGGCGGCCGCAAGAGCGCGCTGAAACTTCAGGCCGAGCCGGCCTTCCGCATGGGCAAGCAACCGGCGGATGACATCGAAGAAGGGGCGATCTTCTTCTGGCTGGATGACACCGGCCGGCCCGAGGCTGCGGTGCAAATCTTCTTGATCAAGAATTCGAATGATCCTCTTGGCTTGTGGATTCATGAATTCATCTCCCTGTCGCCCGAGGCGCTTGCCGGTACCCGCGGCGGCGTGACCTCCTGGTCGCCCCGGAAACCTGGACTCGAGTTCCACCCGCTACCCGGGGCGCCCCGGCCCTCCGCGACGGTCTCGCAACGAGGGCGACAGATGCGGGCGCTGGCCCAGCAGTTTCACGCCTCCGACAAGTTCAAGGAGAAGACCTGGGCCGACCTGCGGCTCTTGCCTACTCCGATCGCGCGATTCGGCAAGGAGGGGACGACCCTGATCGACGGCTCGTTGTTCACATTCGTCATGGGGACGGACCCCGAGGCGTTTCTCTTCATCGAGGCGCGGCCCGGAAACGATGGGCCGGAGTGGCATTATGCGTTCGCCCCCATGACGTGCTACGACCTCAAGGGGACCCTCGCGGGCAAGAACGTCTGGGATCTCCCCTACCGCCGCATCAACAAGGACCCGGCGCTTCCTTACTTCATCCGCACCGAGAAGCCCTGAATCAAGATTTTCTCAACCCCGTCGAGAGCGCGCACGATGGATACCCCGAAGTCCGTGGCGAGCGGTGATGATCCGGCGATCTCGAACGAGGACGCCGCCGTCGTCTCCCGCTTGCGCCAGGCAAGGCTCAAGGTCCGCGAGGAGATGGCCAAGGTCGTCGTCGGGCAGGAACAGGTGATCGACCAGCTCCTGGTCGGCCTGCTCTGCCGAGGGCACATCCTGCTCCTGGGTGTCCCGGGAGTGGGCAAGACGCTCATGTCAAGGACGCTTGCGAAGACCCTGGACCTGGAATTCAAGCGCATCCAGTTCACCCCCGACCTGATGCCGTCGGACATCACCGGCATGGACATCATCGAGGAGGACGCGGCGACCGGGCACCGCAAGCTCGAATTCCTGCCCGGCCCGGTCTTCACGAACTTCTTGCTCGCCGACGAGATCAACCGCACTCCGCCCAAGACCCAGGCCGCGTTGCTGCAAGCGATGCAGGAAAATGAAGTCTCGATCGGACGGCGGACGTATCCGCTCAAGCCGCCGTTCTTCGTGATCGCCACGCAGAACCCGATCGAGATGGAGGGGACCTATCCGCTGCCCGAGGCACAGCTCGATCGATTCATGTTCAATCTGAAGGTCAAGTACCCGACGATCGAGGAAGAGACCAAGATCGTCAAGGGGACGACCGGCACCTTCACAGGCCAGGCCCATTCCGTGTTGAAGGCCGAGGAGCTGCTCCGCCTGCAAGAGCTGGTCCGCGGCGTGCCCATCGCCGAATCGGTCATCAAGTACGCGGTCAGGCTCGTCGCGGCAAGCCGCCCCGGCGAGTCGAAAGAGATCGACGGCGTGCATAAATATCTGCTCTACGGGGCCAGCCCCCGAGCCTCGCAATATCTCGTGCTCGGGGCCAAGGCGAGGGCGATCCTGGCCGGGAAATATCACGTCGACTTCGAAGACGTCAAGGCGCAGGCCGGCCCCGTGCTGCGGCATCGCCTCGTCCTGAATTTCCACGCTCGGGCCGACGGGGTCGACGCCGATGCCGTGATTCGCCGCCTGATCGAGAGCGTCAAGACCGAGGGGTGATCGCTCATGTCGTTTGATTATCGCGAGTTGATCGATCCCGTCTTCTTCTCCCGATTGGAGTCGATCGAGCTGCGCGCCCGGTCGATCGTCGAGGGGTCGATGCACGGCCTCCACCGGAGCCCGTATCTCGGCATGAGCGTCGAGTTTTCCTCGCACCGCGAGTATGCGCCGGGCGACGATCTCCGGCACTTGAACTGGAAGCTCTATGCACGTCACGATCGGCTTTATATCAAGGAATATGACGCAGACACGAACCTGAACCTATATCTCCTCGTCGACGCCAGTGCCTCCATGGGTTGCGCCAATGCCGGGCGGAGCAAGTTGCACTACGCGGCCTCGCTGGCCGCGGCGCTGGCCCATCTTGCGCTCTCGCAACGGGACGCCGTCGGCCTGACCCTGTTCGCCGATTCGGTGCTGGCCCACATCCCGCCCAAGGCCAAGGCGCACCAGCTCGACGAGATTCTTGCCACGATCGCCAACTGCGTACTGCAGCCGGCGACCGGGACCGAGAAGGCGCTCCATCTGGCGGCCGGCCTGGCCCGACGCCGGGGCCTGGTCGTCCTGATCAGCGACCTGTTCGGCGAGCCCGAGGCGATCGCCAGGGGGCTTGACCACTTCCGTTATCTGAACCATGAGGTACTTCTCTTCCACCTCATGGATCCCACCGAGCGTGATCTTGCGATCGATGGGAACATTCGTTTCCGCGACATGGAGAGTGGCGAGACCTTGACGACGCAGACTGAGGGGATTCGGGAAGCCTATCAAGCTGCGGTCAACCAGTGGCGTGAAGCCATCGAGGTCGAGTGCCGCAAACGCGCGATCGATCGCGTTGAACTCGTCACCAGCGACCCGCCCGATCGGGCGATCCTGGATTATCTCATCAAGCGAGCGAAGGCATTTTGATGTGGAGCGTGGTGCGACAACGATTCGGATTCGCTGTGACGAATCCCTCTTGAATCCGCGTTCTTCACGGGAGAGCATAACTCGATGGTGACCATAGTTCGCATCTGTTTCCTGCTCGGCCTGAACGCGCTACTCGCGAATATCGAGGCACAGGATGTTTCCGTCCCGACGCGACAGTTGAAGGCGATGCGCGAGATCGCAAGAAATGCCACGATGGAGACGGCCGGCGGCACATCGAGGACCGCATTGATAGACGAACCGATCTACAAATTCAACGATCCCGCCAGACGCTTCTCGGACGGGTCGGTCTGGGCATTCAGCAAGACCGGACGGCCGGCCGCGCTTTACACGCTGTCTCTGGAGAAGACGCCGAGCGGCGTGATCCAGTGGGTCCATGAGTTTACTTCGCTCTCGGAGACAAACGTCGCGGTGAAGAATCGGGAGTACCTCGGGGGATGGGAATGGGCACCCGAGGAGCGCGGGATCTCCATGAAGCCGTTTTCGTCCGTCGCCTCTCCTTCCGATGAAGTGGGGAAACGGTCTCGCCAGATGAGGGAACTGGCGCGACGGTTCAAGGCTTTCGAGCTCTGGGAGCCGAGCGGAACGGCTCGGCCCGAGCGTTATGAATTGAGGCTGCTTCCCCAGCCCGTTTATCGCTACTCCGATCCCGCGAACGGATTGATCGACGGAGCGATATTTTTCATGGTGTACGGGCAGAATCCGGAGATTGCGCTCGTCATCGAGGCCCGGCAAGAGGGGAAAGCCGCACCGACGTGGTCCTACGGGATGGGGCGCATTGCGGCGGCCCACTTGATCGTAAGCCTCGATGAGCACAACGTCGCCGACTGGCCAAGACCCGCGAATCCTGGACCCAAGTCGGCTTACGCGGCGACCGCTCGACCGGCCAATAACTTGGAGAAATAAGCACGCCATGTCCTTCATCCAAGCCGGGATGCTCGGTGCTCTCGGGGCCCTTACCATCCCGATCGTGATTCACCTGATGTTCCGGCGACAGGCCCGGACCGTGGAGTTGGGGACGCTCCAGTTCCTCAAGATCGTCCTGCGCGACAATTCCAGGAAGCGCAAACTGAAGCGATACGTGCTGCTCGCCCTGCGCCTCGCGGGTGTCGCGCTGATCGCCTTTCTGTTCGCCCGGCCTTACCTTCTCGCGAACGAACCCATCGACGGCAGTCGTCTCGTGGTCGTGCTCGTCGATCGCTCGGCCAGCATGGGCCTGGTAGGCGGAAAGCGGCCTATCGATCTCGCCTCGGCGGCCCTTAGGACGATCGTCAACCGCGCCGGTTCCGGCACTCAACTGGAAATCGCACTCTTCGACCGCGAGGTCTTCCCCTTTGCCAGGGCTTCGGACGCGATCAAAGCCGATCTGGAACCAACGTCTTCGGGCACCGACTATAGCGCGGCCATGGCCTGGGCGCGCGACCTCTGCGTGCGATCGAAAGCAAGCAAGAAAGAGCTGCATATTTTTACGGACCTCCAGCGCTCGGGCCTCGACCGGGGAGACTCCGTGAAGGTGCCCTCCGACGTCGAGGTCACCCTCCTGGACCTCGGCCGTTCGTTCCCGAAGAACGTCGGGGTGACCGCGCTAAGCGTCTCGCCCGAGAGCCTTCGGCCCCGAGACAAAGGGGTCCTTTCCTGCACGGTCCGCAACGCCTCGCCGATGCCCGTGGGCAAGGTTCCGGTGAAGCTGCATCTGGCCGCGCCGGGGATTGACGCGATCGACCTGGGACAAACCGTCGACCTCGCCGGGAATTCCTCTTCCATCCTCGAATTCCGATTGCCCGAGATACCGGAGGGCCTGTGGCGAGGCAACGTCTCGGCCTCGACCGGCGACGACCTGGGTGTCGATGATCGCCGCCACGTCGCGCTCTCCGTCTCTCCCGCGACGCGCATCTTGCTCGTCGACGGCGACCCTGGCACTTCGTCGTTTGAATCCGAGACCTACTTCCTCAAGGCGGCTCTGCGGCTCGCTCCCGCCGGGGAAACGTACGCGAAAGCACCTTTCGCTCCGAGGACGATCAACTCGGACGAACTCCGGTCCGGGATGCCCGACCTGTCGCGATTCGCCGTCGTGGTCCTCGCGAACGTGGGTGATCTTTCGGCGGGCCATGCGAAGGCCATCGCCGATTTTGTGACCAGGGGTGGCGGATTTCTGGTCTTTTCGGGGGAAGGCGTCACGGCCGAGGCGTCGGCCAACCTCGCCCACGCGGGTCTCGGTGTCGGCAAGATCATCGGCCCGGAAAAGTCCGGCGATCGGCCCTTTCGGATCGACACCCGGCAGGAGTCGCACCCTGTGTTCCGACCGTTCGCCGATCCCGAGTTCGGTGACATGCGACGGCCCGCGTTCTCAACCATCACCAAGATTCTCCCCGACCCGTCCGCACGCGTGCTGGCAACCTTCGGTGGCGGCAATCCGGCGCTTCTCGAAAAAACCGTCGGCCGGGGCAGAGTGCTTTGGTTCACGTCCTCGTGCGATCGCGCATGGAGCGACTGGCCGCGAGGCCGCATGTTCCTGCCCATGGTGCATCAGATGGTCTCTCATGCCGCGGGATTGGCCGATGGGGGCAAGATCCGCCAGGAGATGGCTTCGGGTGGGAAGGACGCAGGCATCTCAGACGCCGATGGGCTGGTCACCGTCACGAATCTCGACCCATACGAAACCGAGACGGCCCGATGCACACCCAAGGAATTCGCCGATCGCTTCGGGTTCAGACTTCCCGAAATGAAGGCGGCTCCCGCCCGGACGTCGGTCGGGAGGGTCGAGGCGGATGATCGCGTGCGCAGCGACGAAATCTGGCCCTGGCTCGCCCTGACTCTTGCCGGCGTCTTGATGCTCGAATGCTTCCTGGCGAACCGAACAGCGGCGTGATGGAACATGATGAAATACGGCGGACGACACGGTATCCCCTAGGCAACATTCCAGGCGAAACGCATCGACCGACGAGCCAATCCCGCAACGTGAAAGGACCCTTCCGTGACGAACGAACCCAGGTTCCAGCGCAGATTCGAGCAAATTTGGTCTGCGTTGCGGAACTATCAGCTCCGCCTGGGCCTGGCCGCGGCCTTGCTCGTGGCGTCGACCGGCCTCGGTCTCGTCGCCTGGAGTGACTACCGGTTCGAACTGTCACGACCCGCCCGCGCTCTCGGCCTGGCGACCTTGCTCGTCGCCGTCGCGGCCACGCTTTGGCGGTGGGTCGTCGTGCCCCTGCGATGGTGGACGAGACCCAGAACCGCCATCGAGATCGAGGGTCGATTCCCGCAACTCGGCCAGAGAATCCGGACCGTCGTCCAGTACTCAGGGCTCGGGGACGATGCGATCGTCACCCAAGGCGCGACTCCTGGCCTGGTGGACGCCCTGAACGACGAGACCGAGGCGCAGGTCGGCCCCCTTCCCCTCGATTCCATCGTTCCCTGGAGGCGTATCTGGGCGACTGCCGCAGTCGCATCCGTTCCGCTCCTCCTGCTCGCACTCGCGGCGACCCGGGATGTGGAATGGCGGATCGCCGTTCAACGCGCCGTGCTGATCGAGAAGCCCTACACGACCCTGGCCGTACTTCCCGGCAATATCCGAATCGATCAAGGCGCGAATGTGACCATCGCCGTCGACGTGCGGGGTCGGATGCGGCCCAAGATCCTCCTCGAATCGCGTCCCGCCGGCAAAGCCACTTCCGCGTGGAAGAGCGTGAAGCTCGACGTGCCCGACTCGGGTTCCAAGCTCCGCAGAGAATCCGTCGTCGAAAAGATTGAAGATCCGCTCGAGTACCGCGTCATTGCCGGTCCGACTCGCTCGGACACGTTCAAGGTCGACGTTCGCTACCCGCTGGAGATCAAGGAATTCACCGTCACACTTTCGCCACCCGCCTACACGGGCCTGGAGCCGAGCAAGACGAAAGGTGGCGATATCTCGGCCGTGGAAGGCACCGAGGCAAAACTCGCGATCACATTCGATTCGTTGCCGACAACTGCCTTGTTAGAGGTATCCGATCCTGCCTGGAAGCCTACGCCGAAGAATCCGACTCGCCCCGCGCCGACTGTGATTACGCTCTGGCGCGAGGGTAAGTCCTTCGTCACGAATATGAAACTCCTCAAGGATCTTGATTACAAGATCGTGACGCGTACGGCCGACGATCGCGTCTTGCCGAAGAACAAATACCGGATTGACGTGCAAGAAGACCGGGCTCCCCGAGTGGCATTTGAGGAGCCGGAGGAGGCGCTGGAAGTCCATCCGGTCGCCGAGGTGAGGAAACGGATCCGGATTAGCGACGACTTCGGCGTGACCAAGGCAGGGATTGTCTTTCGATTCGGCGACGGCGAGGAAAAGACACTGATACTCAAGGATTTCGCGCTGGAAAAGGGCAAGAAGCCACTGACCTCCGCGATGCTGGAAGAAACACTCTTGATGGAGACCCTCGCGGCGACTCCCCAGGATAGCGTGACGTATTACGCGTTTGCGGAGGACAACTTCCCGGCCGGCCCCAGGCGTAGCGAAACGGATCTCCGCTATATCGACGTGCGGCCGTTCAAACGCGACTACAAGCTCGCCGACCCAGCCGCCGGTGCGCCGGGAGAGCCGGATGAGCTGGCGACACTCGAAGAATTGATTGGCCGCCAACGCTTCAATCTGAACCGGGCGCACCGCCTGGCGAAACACAAGGCGACGGACCGGATCGAATCCGAAGATCCGCTCAAGATCGCCGGGTTTGAGGAGACGCTCCTGGGTATGACCCGAGAGTTCACCGAGGGGATCGAGCGTCTGGCCGATGCTCGCGTGGAGGCGTTGCACAAGGCCGAGGAGGCGATGCTGGCCTCAGTCGAGGCCCTGGATCGGGGCCGTAACGGGGAAGCACCGGTCGGCATGACCGAAGCGCTGAAAAACCTCGTGGCGGCCCGCCGCGAGCTTCAAACCATCATCGGCGGTAACCCGTCGGCCGCGCAGGCCATGCGATCGTTCGACCGCAAGCAGGCCCAAAAAATCCGCAAGCCCAAGGGCAAGGACGAGGAGGCCGAACAGGTCGCGGCCGAGCTGGAGGATCTCGCCAAGGAGGAGGACTTCGTCTACGCATCCCTCGCCGGGTTGATGGAGACCGGCCCCGACGGCAAGGCCGAGAAGGGCGAGCGCGGCCAGGACGGCGAGAAGAAGGACGCCGAGGAGCCGAAGGACGAGGCGAAAAAGGACGGCGAACCGAAGGACGCCGAGGCGAAGAAAGACGGCCAGTCCAAGGGGCAGAATGGTTCCAAGGGACAAGGCCCGAAGGGCATGAAGGGGTCGAAAGGCCAGGGAAAGGGCGAGGAGGGTGAGGGTGGCGAATCGAAGTCGTTGGAGCGTCGCAAGCTGACCGAGAAACAGGAGGAGATCGCCGACACGGCCCGAATGCTGGAGGAAAAGCTCAAGCGGATCGAAGCCGCCTCGGACCTGGCGAAAGCGCGGATGGCCAAGGCCGCGGAGAAGGCTGAGAGGGCTTCAGGTGCCCTCGCCCGCGGCAACACGAAGGAAGCCGCCGAGGATGCCAGGAAGGGCGCGGGGATGCTCCATGACCTGGCCCGACAGGTGAAGGGCGAGATCTCGCGTGAGGTTGCGGACGAGCTCGCGATGGCCCGCGATCTTGCCGAGGAGCTTGCCGATCGCGAGAGCGAACTTGCCGACATGAAAGACCCTGAAGGCTCCGGTGGCGACAGCGAAAAACCGGGCAAAGACGGTCAGGGCCAGAAACCGGGTGACGGCAAGGGATCGAAGCCGGGCAAGGGGAAGGGATCTCGCGGTGGGGCCGGCTGGAGCGAGTTGAACGAGGCCGAACGCATGGATCGCATGGCCGAGATGGCCAGGACCCTGGAAGCCTGGCTCAAGCAAATTGACGCCAAGGGTGAAGGCCGGGCGGCCGACGCGGTCAAAGAGATCCTTGAGCGCGGGGCCGTCGCGGAGATCGTGGAAAAGACCGAGCGAATGGGCGAAGTCCGCGTCGGCACGAAGCCGGCCGATGTCAGCAAAGATGCGAGAGATCTGGCCGGGAAGCTCGAGCGCATCGGCCAGACCCTGGAACTGGTCCATCGGGGGATCGTCTCGCCGCAGATCGCCGCCATGATCGAATTTGACCGCCGGGTGGCCGCCCTGACCGCGAAGCTCGCCCAGGTCAAGACCGATGGCGAGATCACGGCCTGGCATCGCGAAGCTTCGGCCCTGATCCGCGACCTGGAAAAGGCCGGCATCGCCGGGGCGGCCGACCTGGCCGACGCCCTTCGTGATGGCGGATGGAAGGGCGCCTCCGGCGCATGGCACTGGACGGATGGGCCCGATCACCGCGTCGCTCCGGGCGCGTACACGACGGCGATGACGACGATCTCGTCCCAGATCAAGGACCAGATTCAGGATATGATCCTCAAAGATCTCGCGTCCGCTCGCGACGAGGTGATGCCACCGAAGTTCAAGGAGATGGTCGAACGCTA
Organism: Planctomycetota bacterium; assembly: GCA_028291545.1. GTDB lineage: Bacteria > Planctomycetota > Planctomycetia > Isosphaerales > Isosphaeraceae > JAQGHR01. The sequence continues at coordinate 70,274 of JAQGHR010000057.1, forward strand.
TTACGAGGTCCTCTCCAAGGGCGGAGGAGGAGACTAGTGTGTCCACCACGATCGAGCTTCATGCCTGAACCCCTTCACCCATCGTCCGAGAACGCGGCGGAGCGACGGTTATTCTTATGATCAGGACATCACTCCACTGGGCGACGCCCTTCTCCATGAGCGTGATCGCCGCCTCGGCCCTCGGGGCGTTCGTGGGCTTCGCGCTGATGCGCCGAGCGATGGGGGCGCCGATCGCCTTGTCGAGACGGTGGGGGCTCTGGACCATTCGTGGCCTAATCCTCGCCGTCGTTGGGGTCATCTTGCTGAACCCGGTCCGGGTTGAGGAGGCCCCCGGTTCTGTGGAGCGGGCCAAGGTCGTGTATCTCGTGGATACCTCGCAGAGTATGGCCCTGGGCGAGACCGGGAAGACGCGATGGGACCAGGTCGTGGCCACGATCCAGGCCGCCGAGAAGTCGCGGGACGTTCGAACCGGTCCCCAACTGGGCCTGTTCCGGTTCGGCAGTCGACTCGCCGCCATCGATGTCCCCTTCTGGAAGGGGTTTGAACCGGCACTCGCGCCACGGGGAGGAGCCGGTACAGCGGTCGCGGCCGAACCCCATCCGACCACCGAGCCACCTCCCGCGCCGACGGATGCGGAGACCCTGCTTTCCGGGTCGCTTGAAGCGCTCTCCGGTCGTTTCGGGCAGACTCCACCTCAGGCCGTGGTCGTATTTTCCGACGGTCGCGCGAGAGATCCTGAACGCGCCGACGCGGTCGCCGCCGGATATCGCCACATGAAGGTGCCGATCCACGTCGTTCCGGTGGGCAGTGACCTGGTTGGCGGCGATGTGGCGATCGTGAGCATGGTCGCGCCCTCGTTGGTGCGGAAGTCGTCGCAAGTGCCCGTTCAACTCTTCGTCCGCAGCTATGGTTATAAGGGAAAGCGTGCGGAATTGAAGCTCGTTGCCGTCGGCGGAGACGGGCGTCCCGGCGCGATCCTGGGGAGAACGCCGGTCGTCCTCCAGGACGGTCTGAACAGCTACACGCTCACCTTCCCCTCGGGAGAGCAGGACCGAAAGATCGCCGCGACGATTGATCCTCAGGTCGGCGAGGTCTCGGTCCGGAACAACACGCTCACCGCGGATGTTGCCATCGATCACACCAAGATTCGCGTGCTCTATCTCGAAGGAAGCGTCGAGAATTTCGCGGTCCAGCGAGGCGGGTTCCTCGGTTTCGGCGGATCGACCGAGGTCCGCGGCGCCTATTCGGCACTCCAGATGGCCCTGATGGAAGATCCCGACATCGAATGCACGGCCGTCTTGCCTTCGGCCGACGGGGATTTCTCGTCCCTGGGTCGCGCGGACGAGAAGCAGAGGGGGCTGCCGGAGACACCCTCGGAATTATTCGCGTACGACGCCATCATCCTCAGCAACGTCCCTCGCGAGGCGATTTCCGACCAGTTCCTCTCCTGGATTGACGACTGGATCGGTCGTCGGGGGGGTGGACTGTGCATGGTCGGCGGGCCGAACTCGTTCGGCTCGGGCCGATGGGCGGGAACGGCGGTCGGGGCCATGCTTCCGGTCGAGGTTGTCAACAATGGACGAGACTGGGAACAACCGCTCGTATCGATCAAGCCCGTCACCGATGGCCCTCTCCACGCCATCCTGCATATCGCGGCCGACGACGCGGAGAATCGCGCTCTGCTTGCGACCGTCCCCAAGTTCCTGGGAAGAAATCGCGTGGGGCGAGTCAAGCCCACGGCCGAGGTCCTGGCCTGGGAGGGGACCGCCAGCGAGGCGCGCCCCGCGATCGCCGTACAGCCCTTCGGTCGGGGCCGAACCGCGGCGCTGACAACGGGGATCACCCGAAGATTTGCCAGCGAATTCTCGCAATCGTGGGGTGGGACCGACGCGCGGTATTACAAGAAGTTCTGGCGCAACGCGGTTTATTGGCTGACCGAAAACTCCTCGATCGGACGTCGCCGGCTCCTGGCCGAGACCGACAAACGGCTCTATCGTCCCGGCGAACCGATCGTGCTCAACGCCAAGGCGTTCGATGAGAACGCGGCCGCAACTCTGGATTATCGCGTCACGGTCTCCATCGAGCCGAAGTCGGCCGCCGAGAGCACCTCGGATGCATCTCCGCTACGCCGCCCTTCGGGCGCGAGAATCGAAGCGATCGGCGGCCCGTTGCTCCCCTGGGGTGAGGAGTTCGAGCTGAACAAGCTGGCGGGCGAGAAATCGTACAGGTCTACTCTCGCGATCACGGATGCAAAATCGCTCCCGAGCGGAGTCGCTCTCACTCAGGGACTACGCATCGAACTGACCGCCTACGAGGGGAACACCCAGGTGGACAGCACCGCTCTTGACGTTCAAATTCTCGATGACCCCTCCGAGCAGCAGAATCCCCTGCCCGATCACGATCTCTTGAAGCGCCTGGCCGAGGCCTCCGGGGGCACCCTCCTCCACGGTTCCGCGGACCTGGCGTCGATGCTCGGCCGTCTGCCGATTTCCGTCGGCCCGTCCGAGGTTCGAACGATGCCCGCGTGGAGCCACGGCTGGTTGATGGCCCTCCTGATCGCCCTGTTGACGACCGAATGGGTCTGGAGGCGCCGCGTGGGACTTGCGTGAACTAGCCAGGCAAGGGGCATTCGCGAAGCAGTACTCGATGGCTCATGAAGTAGGTATCGGAGTCGATCGTTATGTTCACCAGAAAAACTGCGTCATGGGTAACATCCCTCGTTGTTCTCCTGATCAGTTCCCTCGGCGTTGCGCAGGAACCGGACCCGAAAGACGACAGGGCCGCACGACTGGAGGAGATGACCCGCCTCATCAAAGACCTCAAGATCTCCGACACGTCGAGACCGTCCGCCGACGATGCGGTCGTTTCGCCCCAGCCTCTTCACCGATGGAACGATCCCACACGCGACTTTTCCGATGGCACACTCTGGGCCTTCGGCTCGGTTGGCCGACCCGTGGCCCTCGGAACCATGGAACTGTATGGGACGCCGAAGGGTGTAGAGAACTGGTCCATTGAACTGATCGCGGTTGCCCCTGGCCCGATCCTCGGCTCAGCCTCTGGAACGTACCTGCCTCTCGGAGCGGCGTACCGCCCGGGTCTCGGCGGCCCGCTCCGCTGGACGCCGAAGGGGAACGGAGTCGAGATGAGCGCGGTGCCAGGCGGCGCGGGTCCGGGCATCAGCGAATCCGAACGGCTGCGTCAGATGAAGACAATCGCGAGTCGGATCACCGCGAAGGAGATCGGTCCGACCAACGGAGACGACCAGCAATTCGAATTGCGACTCTTGCCCCGTCCGATTCATCGTTACGACGAGCCCAAGAAGGGGCTCCTGGATGGCGCAATTTTCGTTTATGCTTACGGTACAAACCCCGAGTTACTCGCCTTCGTCGAAGCCCGATCGGGCACCGACAAGAAGGCCTTCTGGTCCGTCGGGTTTGCCCGCATCTCTCGCGCGAAGCTCGCTGCCCAACTCGATGGCAAGGACGTCTGGAATTGTCCCTACACGGCCGATGCCGCCGCGGAAGAACCGTATCATATCGTGAGGACCGCGAGGGTCCCGAAAGAGTAAGATTCCCGGTTTTCCCGTGCCACACTATCCGATATTCCCGACTCGATCCTGCGCCTACGCTTTCTCACATCTTGGAGCGAGACGATGAGGCAATTCTCGGTCTCGCGGCGAACATTCCTCGCGGAGTCGGCGGGGATCATCGTTACTTCGTCGATGGCGGTCGCGAATCAACCAGGCCGGAGCGGCGAGGACCCGTCGCTTCGGTTGAAGGCCATGACGGCAATGGCACGCGGCATCACGGTCCGCGAGCTTGCCGAGCCAGCATCCGAGAGCGGAAAACCGGTGGCCCTTCGCGCCGAGCCCTTGCTTCGGTATTCGGACGAACCCCGCGCCATCCACGATGCAACGCTCTGGGCCTGGGGAGCGACAGGGCGTCCGGCGGCCGTGTTGAAAGTGGAACATTTACCGGCGCGTCCCCCCGAGCGGCGATGGGTCGAGGGGATCGTCACACTCTCTTCGGGACTCCTCTCGGTCGATCTCGGCGCAGGTCAATCCTGGAAATCCCGCAAGCCCGGCCTGTTGCCGAAAGCCGTGCCCGACGCCCCTGCCCCCGCCGCGACCGAGGGTGCTCGCCTCGCGCAGATGAGGTCGTTGACCCGACGATTCGCCGCGAGCGAATATGCCGGTCCCGCGCGTGGACGCCTCCAGCTCCGGCTGCTCACGAGCCCGCTCCATCGCTACAAGGACGAAACCGCGGGCCTGGTCGATGGCGCCCTCTTCGCGTTCGCCTACGGCACAAACCCGGACGTCCTCCTCGTCCTTGAGGCGAACCGCGTGCCAGCCTCGTCCGCCACGCCAATCTGGTCCTATGCCGCCGCCCGCCTGGGCGGCGGAGAGGCGTCAATGACGCTCGACGGCAAGGACGTCTGGACCGAGCCCTATGCCGATCCGCCGTCGGAGCGGGACACGTATCTGAATCGATGGGTCGCGGAGAAAGACTGATCCCGCTCCTTGTACGGAGATTAGTCGAGGCATGGCTGCCTTGCCAATCATGCAGGCGTGGGTCCTCGTCGCGAAGAATTCCGGGTGTCTTGCGCCGGATTATCGTTGCCGCGAGGCCGGCCGGGGAGATAATGACGCCGAGTTCCCTTGATCGGCCAATCCTGTCGATCTCGGTTCGGTCCTCACCTGGAGCCTCGATCATGCGAGCGATGCGAATTGTCTTGGCCGGTCTTGCCGCCGCCGTGCTGGCGGTTGGAAGTGCGAGCGCAGACGCGCCGGTGAAAGGAACTCCCGAGTGGAAGTCGGCCGGGCCGATCGCGTTCGGTCCCGACGGCCTGCTGTTCCTGGCCGACACCAAGGGCGCGGCGATCCTGGCCGTCGATCTCGGCGACAAGAAGGCACAATCCGAGGGCGCCTCGCTCAAGGTTGATGCCGTGAACGAGAAAGCTGCCGAACTCCTCGGAACGACGCCCGACAAGATTGTCATCAACGACCTGGCCGTCAATCCGTCCTCGGGTCGCGCCTACCTCTCCGTCACTCGCGGCAAGGGAGGGGACGCGTCTCCGGCTCTGGTGCGGATCGAGAAGGACGGCAAGCTTCAGCTCGTCTCGCTCACTGATGTCACGTATTCCAAGGCCGAGCTGTCCAACGCCCCGGCGTCGGGAAACGCGAGGAATGAGGTCATCACCGACCTTGCCTATGTTGATGGCCGGGTCTTCGTCGCGGGGCTATCCAATGAAGAGTTCTCCTCGCGGATGCTGGCCATTCCTTTCCCGTTTGCCGATTCGGCCCAGGGGACCAGCGTCGAGATTTACCATGGTGCTCACGGCCGATTCGAGACCAAGTCTCCCATCCGGACGTTTGTCCCTTACCAGATCAAGGGCGAATCCTACCTCCTGGCTGCGTACACCTGCACGCCGCTCGTGAAGATTCCCGTCTCCCAGATGAAGGCCGGCTCTCACCTCAAAGGCACGACCATCGCCGAGCTTGGCAACCGCAACCGCCCGCTCGACATGATCACCTACACCAAGGGTGGCAAGGGTTATCTGCTCCTCGCCAACAGCAGCCGCGGCGTGATGAAGATCCCGACCGAGGGCGCGGACAAGGTCGCGGCCATCAGCAAGCCCGTCAAGGATAAGGAGGGCCTCGGATACGAAACCCTTGCGAACCTGAAGGGTGTCGAGCAGCTTGATAAGCTCGACGACACGCACGCCCTGATCCTCGTCAAGACGCCGGCCGGAATCATGAATCTCGAGACGATCGAACTCCCATGATCGCCCCATCAGGAATCGTCATCTTGGCGATGTTCTCGCTACCTCCCGCCGCGCCGGACGACGCTCGTCCGGCGCGGGCGGAGGCCCTTTCCATCGCCGTCGGTTCCGGCACAACACAGCGGACGCCCGTCATCGAGGTCCGAGGGCTTGATCCCGAGAATCTGTTGGCGCTCTCCAAGGTTGATTGGGACGCCGCTTGTTGGGGGCGGCTCCTCTCGATTTCGGTCGGGAAGGATCGGGCCGGGTCACCGTCGATCCCCGGTCGTTACCGGGTCATCGGCGAGATTCTCAGATTCGAGCCCACTTACGCGTACGAACCGGGTCTGCACCACAGGGTCAGGCTCGATCCATCGCTCCTGCCCCACCCTCGGGCGGACACGGTTCCTCTCGCCGAATTCACCCCGCCGCCGGTTCCGAAACCGCCGGCCGCGTTCGTCGTGCGTGTCGAGCCTTCCGGTCCCGTTCTCCCGGAAAACCTCCTCAAGTTTTACCTCTACTTCTCCGCGCCCATGACTCGCGGCCAGGTCTACGAGCACGTGCGGTTATTCGATGCTTCGGGCACGGTACTCGTTTCGCCGTTTCTGGAAATCGGTGAGGAACTCTGGGACGCCAGCGGAACCCGGCTCACCCTGCTCCTCGACCCCGGACGGATCAAGCGCGGGCTTCGTCCTCGCGACGAGGACGGGCCGATCCTGGAGTCGGGAGAGACGTACTCACTTCGCATCGACCGTGAATGGCACGATGCGTCCGGTCAGCCCTTGCGAGAGGACTGCAAGCGGTCCTTTCGCGCCGGCCCGGCCGATGAGACGCAACCGGATCCGAAAGCCTGGAAGATCCAATCGCCGGCGAGCGCAACCCGCGGCCCCCTGAACTTGACCTTTCCCGAGCCTCTCGACCGCGCCATGCTCGATCGAGCGATTGTCATTCACGATCCTACCGGTCAAAAGGTCCGAGGCGAAGTCCGCGTCGAGGAGGGCTCGCTGCGATGGTCATTCCTCCCGGAGCATCCCTGGACCGACGGTGAATACACGATTCGCGTCGAACCCGAACTTGAGGACCTCGCCGGCAACAGTGTGGCGAGGCCGTTCGAGGTCGACAACCTGAACCCGGTGAAGCCTCAGGTCGATCCGGCTCGCACCACGCTCCCCTTCAAGGTCCAGCCGGCGCGGTCGCCTTGATCGGGCCGGGAGGTCTCGTCGCGAGGAGGGCGATCGTGGCCCAGCCCGCCGTTGATAGCCTCTGCGCATAGCTCTCGCCGCCCGCCGGCCGGGTCGTCTCGCGCCAGGAACCATCGGCGGCCTGATTCGCGATGAGATAGGCACGGCCGCGGGAAATCCTCCCCTCCAGTTCGGGCGAGTTGGGCGAGGTTTTCAGCGCGATCAGGGCGAGCGCCGTGTCGAAGGGCTCCGACGCCGACCGGGCGAACGGTCCCCATCCCCCGTCGGGATTCTGGCCCCGGCGCAGGAGATCCATCGCGCCATCTCGAAGCGCTCGATCGGATGGCGGTTCGTCCATCAGCGCCATCATTAACGAGGCCGCATCATTCATATTGAGGAGAGGCCGGGCTCGCATCCATTTCTTCGCCTGGTCGATCACCTCACCATGCCGGGAAAGACCATCCTTCTGGAGGACGCCAATGGCCATGGCCGTCGCCAGGGGCGGTCCGTACGTCGCTGGCGAACCCACGGGCACCGATTCGTCGATCGACCATGAACCGTCGCCATCCTGATCCTTCGCCACCAGGTCCGCGGCGAGACGCAGGGCCCCTTCCCCCTCGATCCGTCCGGCCTTGACGGCGGCCGACAGCGCCGAGGCGAACTGGATTCTTGCCAGTCGTTTGTCGCTGAATGCCGCGTCCACCCCATTCTTCTCCCAGCGATCGGGCTGAGACAGGAACGCCAGCGTCTCCGCCAGGATCTCGGGCGGAAGGGACCGATCGGCCTTCGCCGCGAGTATCGCCCGGGTCGCGTCCCCGTTGTTGTGACAGGAAAAGCACCGATTGTCTCGCGACCATCGCGGCACCTCCCGCGCCAGGTACGCCAGGGCCCGAGCCTCGGGAGCCTCACCCGAGCGCGCGATCGAATTGGCCCGCCCGCCGCTGACCGACGCGGCCATGAGGAGCAGCAAGCCGTTCAGGATGCATCTGCGTGACGGAAATCGCCTCACGGCTGGCTTTCGTTCCCCTTCGAGACGCTCGAACATCGCCTTCTAGCCTCGAACAATCTGAACTCACTGGCAAGACCACCTTTCACCGGCCTACCGAACGGATTAGCATCATCCCGTCGCATTTCCATGTCCTGGAAATCGCCGTATCCCTGAAGTTGGAGGAATCTCATGCCCCCGTCTCGTCTGGCCACGCTTCGACGTCGGTTGCTGATCGCCGCTCCATCGGTCCTTGCCCTGTCTCTCGCGATCGGTTGGGCCACACGAGAGGCCGCCTTCGCGAAAGAGCGAGCGGATGCCATCGCATCGCAAACGGTCAACCTCGCCCAGGTGAAAATGGAGCCGTTCAGCTACGAAAACCGCAAGGTCGGAGCCGCCGGGGCTTACGTGAGCGGCGACACGCCCGCCAGCACCAAGTTCATCACCGGCCGCTTCGTGCTCGAACCCGGACAGACTCCGCACAAGCCCCACACCCACGCCGAAGAAGAAGTCATGATCGTCGAGACCGGAACCGGCGAGATCTTCTGCGACGGCAAGACCACCAAGGTCGGGCCTGGCTCCGTCATGTACACCACCCCCAATGCCCCCCACGGCATCGTCAATACGGGCGAGAAGCCCTTGATTTTCTACTTCGTCAAGTGGGCCGGCGTCGCCTCGAAGTGAGCGGATGAGGTGCCATCGTTCAGGTCTGCTCGCGACCCTCATCGCCTCTGGAGGCTCAGCTACCATGTTCTTCGGTCCCGAGGCGATGAGCCTCCTTCGACGGGTCGTCCTGTCGAGCACGGCCGTCGTCCTCGGCCTCGTGGGAGTTAGCCGGGCCGACGAGTTCGATGAACCGTCCTCCCTCATGTTGCAAGGCGGTCCCGCACGCGGCCGAGTCTTCAAGGATAGACTCGAACCGCACTGGTTCGACAAGGGGGACCGCCTCTGGTATCGCAATGACCTCGCCGGAGGTGTCCGGGAATTCCTCGTCGTGGACGCGATCAAGAGGGAGCGGAAGCCGGCGTTCGATCATGCCAGGCTCGCGGAGAAACTCGCGAAGGCGACGGAAATGCCGACGACCGCAGACCATCTCCCGCTCGATGCGATCTCCTTCGAGGATGACGGCACGCTGCGATTCAAAGCGCGAGGCAAGGGCTGGCGTTACGACACCTCCAAGGACAAGCTCGAATCCGCCGACCCGCCGCCTTCCGGGGAAAGTCCCTCGGTCGGGCCGCAGAATCGTCGCAACGGCCGACGTCCCTGGATCACGGCCCCGGGCGCCCGTTCGCCGGACGGAAAGTGGACGGCTTTCCTCAAGGATCACAACCTCCACGTGCGAGCGACGGAGGGAGCCGAGGTTGTCGTCCTCAGCACGGAAGGGACCGAGGCGGATGCATACGGGTCGGGCGTATTCTGGTCGCCCGATTCGAAGAAGGTCGTCGCGTTGCAGACCGCGAAGGCCGAATCGCATAAGGTGTATCTGATCGGATCGTCGCCCGTCATGCAGGTTCAGCCACGGCTGACGTCTCACGAATATTTGAAGCCGGGCGATCGCATCGCCGTGGCCAAGCCGCACCTGTTTGACCTGGAATCTCGAAAAGAGATCCCCATCAAGGAGGATCTCTTCGCGAACCCGTGGAGCCTGGACGGAATTCGCTGGTCGCCGGACTCCTCGCGGTTCACGTTTCTCTTCAATCAGCGCGGACATCAGGTCCTCCGCATCGTCTCGGTCAATGCCGAAACCGGCGAAGCGAAATCGCTGATCGACGAGAAGAGCGATACCTTCGTCGACTATTCGAACAAGACCTTCGTCATGTTCCTCGATAAGACGAACGAGATCCTCTGGATGTCCGAGCGGGATGGATGGAATCATCTGTATTTGATCGATGCGAATTCGGGCAACGTGAAGAACCCGATCACCCGGGGAGAATGGGTCGTTCGAGACGTGGAACGTGTGGACGAGGAGACGAGACAGGTCTGGTTCCGCGCGATGGGGATCAGGCCAGGTCAGGACCCGTACCACATCCATCACGCTCGCGTGAACTTTGACGGCAGCGGTCTGGTAGTGCAGACCGAAGGAGACGGGACTCACGAGATTCGGTATTCGCCGGATCGGCGATATTTTCTGGACACATACTCGCGAGTCGATCTCGCGCCCGTCCACGAACTGCGCAAGGAGGCGGACGGCTCGCTCGTGTGTCCGCTGGAGAAGGCGGATATCTCGGAAATCGAGAAGGCCGGGTGGAAGCCGCCGGAACGGTTCGTGGCCAGGGCCCGGGACGGCAGGACGGACATTCACGGGATCATCCAGAGGCCTTCGACGATCGATCGCTCGAAGAAGTACCCAATCATCGAACAGATTTATGCCGGCCCTCACGGCGCCTTTGTCCCCAAGTCCTTCCAGGCGGGCCCACTGTTCCGTTCGCTGACTGATCTCGGATTTGTCGTGGTTCAGATTGACGGGATGGGCACGAACTGGAGATCGAAGGCGTTTCACGACGTCTGCTGGAAGAACCTGGCGGACGCGGGATTCCCGGATCGAATCCTCTGGATGAAGGCGACGGCCGAGAAATATCCGTATCTGGATCTTTCTCGCGTTGGCATTTACGGAGGCTCCGCGGGCGGCCAGAACGCGCTGGCGGCCTTGCTTTGGCACGGTGATTTTTACAAGGCCGCCGTGGCGGACTGCGGGTGCCATGATAATCGCATGGACAAGATCTGGTGGAATGAAGCGTGGATGGGATGGCCGGTCGGCCCGCACTACGAGGAATCCTCCAACGTGGTCAACGCGCACAAGCTCAAGGGAAAGCTTCTGCTGACGGTCGGCGAGATGGACCACAACGTCGATCCCGCGTCGACGATGCAGGTTGTGAACGCGCTGATCAAGGCCGACAAGGATTTCGAGCTGATCGTCTTCCCCGGTTCCGACCACGGGGCGGGGAGCGGTCCGTACGGTCAGCGGCGGCTCCGGGATTTCTTCGTCAGGCATCTCCAGGGAGCCGAGCCGGGAGCGAAGCCGTCCAGCCCAGAGGCCAAGAGATCCGATGAGTAAGCGGGACCACGTCACCTGATTCAATTCCGGCCTCACACGTACCCATGTGTCAGGTCATTCTTCGATCATGTTTCCTCCACGCGACAACGACCCAGGAACAATTGATATGAAAATCCGGTTCGATCGGCCTGCCGCGACCCGCACGTTCGGCATCGGGGCCATGGCGCTGGTGCTTTGTTCGGCCGTCGCGAGTGCCCAGGACCGACTCAAGACGATGCCGGGGCACGAACAGTACCAGACGATGAGCCGGCAGATCTTCGGCTCCGTCAAGTTGGGGGTCGCGCCTGGTTCGTGGTCGGACGACGGGAAGGCGTACGAGTACTCCAAGGACGGGAAGCGATACCGTTTCGACCTCGCCGAGAAGAAGTCGATCGAACAGGCCGGGGCCGCGACGGTCATGACCCCGGTCCGGTCGGGACGCCGTCCCGCGCGTGTCAACGCCGGGGCCGCGGGGCCGTTCCCCGACCGGGGGAGGCAATTCATCGCCGCGCTGTCGCCCGATGGCACGCTGAAGGCGTTCCATCGTAACCGCAATCTCTGGCTCAGCGACCCGAAAGGCGTGATCGAGACCGCCGTCACAACCGAGGGCAACGAGGCCAACCGCATCAAGTGCGGCTCGGCGAGCTGGGTCTATGGCGAGGAACTGTATCAGAACACGGCTATGTGGTGGTCGCCGGACAACAAGAAGATCGCCTTCTACCGATTCAACGAGAAGGACGTGAAGGATTATTATCTCTCCTACAATCAGACCCAGGTCCACGACACCCTCGACGCCGAGCCTTATGTCAAGGTCGGGACGCCGAACCCGGTGGTGGACCTCCTGATCTACGACGTTTCGACGAAGAAGACCGTGACTGTCGACGTTCGCGACGGCAAGCCGTTCGATAACGCGGTCGTGGGCCACTACGTGTACAACGTGTCCTGGTCGCCGGATGGGAAGGAATTGCTCTTCAACCGTACGAACCGCCGGCAGAATGTCATGGAGTTTTCCGCGGCCGATCCGGAGAGCGGAAAATGCCGCGTCATCGTTCGTGAGGAGTGGCCCACAAGCTGGGTGGAGAATACGCCGAAGATGCGGTTCCTCAAGGATGGCAAACGCTTCCTCTGGGAGTCCGAACGCACCGGCTGGAAGAATCTCTTTCTCTACGAACTGAGTGGCAAGCTGCTCGCGACCGTCACCGAACATCCCTTTGAAATCGGTGACATCGTGCGCGTTGACGAGGAGGCCAACGTCCTCGATTACACGGCCCGAAGCGGCGATAACCCGATGAAGATGCAGCTTCACCGCGTCGGGCTGGACGGCAAGAACGACAAGCGGCTCACCGACCCGGCGTTTCATCACACGGTCAATGTCGCACCGGACGGCAAGCATTTCATCGACGTGGCCCAGACTCACGACACGCCACCCATCACACGGGTCGTAAGCGTCGAGAGCGGCAATCTCGCTACCCTGGCGGAGAGCGACACGTCGAAATTCGACAAGATCGGACTCAAGAAGGTCGAGCTCCTGACCTTCAAGGCCGCCGACGGCCAGACGGAACTGCACGGCCTGCTCCACCGCCCGTCAAACTTCGACGAGAGCAAGACCTATCCCCTGCTCGTCACGGTCTACGCGGGTCCGGCGACGAATGCCGCTCAGGAGACTTTCGCACTCCCGAACCCTTTGACGGAATATGGATTCCTCGTCGCGTCGTTCGACTCCCGGAGCGCCGCGGGTCGGGGCAAGAAGTTCCTCGACGCGATCTACCTCAAGCTCGGCCGCGTGGAGATGGACGACCAGGCCGAAGGAGTCAAGTCTCTCCACAGCCGGCCCTATGTGGACAAAAACCACGTCGGCATCTTCGGTACATCGTACGGCGGCACATCGTCCGCGACGTGCCTGTTGCGGTTCCCTGACGTCTTCCAGGCAGCCTGCGCCTCATCACCAGTCACGGACTACCGCAATTATGACAGCATTTATGCCGAGCGCTACATGTGGATTCCGCAGGAAAACAAGGAGGGATACGACGCGGCCCGCGTGATGACGTACGCCCCGAACCTCAAGGGGCGGCTGATGCTCTTCTTCGGGACGGCGGACAACAACGTCCATCCGTCGAACTCACTTCAACTCATCGCCGCACTCCAGCAGGCCGGCAAGAGCTTCGAAGTCCAGGTCGGTCCCGACCAGGGCCATGCCGCCATCCGAACGGACCGGATGATGGAGTTCTTCATCGAGAATCTCGTGCTGGCCAAGACGAAGACGAAGGGGACGAGTGAGTAGAGTGGGCTCCGCGTGAATCGAGAGGTTTCGGTTGGGTCCGCCATCGCGGACCCAACTCTACGACCGACTCCGGGCTTACGGCTTTGCCGGGGCCGGCGCGGGGGGATTCGCGGGAAACGTCGCCGGGAGCTCGATCTCTTTGCCATCACGCTTGACGACGATTTTCTTCGAGGGCTCGCCGGCCTGGATCGCGGCGCTGAACTCCTCGCGAGACGAGACGGTTTTGTCACCGACCTTCACGAGTACGTCGCCAGCGCGGATGCCCGCCTTGGCAGCGACTCCTCCGTCGACGACCTCGACGATCGTCAATTCGTCGAGTTGAACGCCAAGAAGTCGTCGATTTCCCGGCGTTCCTCCGGCCGATATCATCCCGTCCCGGGACAGGAGATGGTCGAGGTTGGCGATGCCGTGGGCGCCGAGCGCCGTCACCACGGACGAATGCCTTTGATAGTCCGCGATCGCGGTATCATACGTGTCGTACTGCGTGTGGTGGGTGTGCGTGTAATTTGCCTTTCCCGCCTGACCCCAGAAGAAGCCGGGGACCCCGGCGGACAGGAACGAGGCGTGATCGCTGCCTCCGCCGCGTAGCCCGGAGACCTCGCGAATCGCGAACGGCATCTTCTCGTCGAGCGTAAGCACCGAGGAGAAGACCTCGTCAATGTCCTTACGCATCGCCTTGGTCACGCCGATGCCCGAAAGGTAGTTCGTGCCTCCATCATGAACCAGGACGGCGGAGATCTTCTTCGTCAGCTCGGGATGCGCCTTGACGTAGGCTCGCGAGCCAAGCAGCCCCTGCTCCTCGCCTGACCAGAGCATGAAGCGGATCGTACGTCGCGGCTTGATCCCCGACTTCATGAGGACGCGAGCGGCCTCGAGGGTCGTGGCGCATCCCGTGCCATTATCGGTCGCGCCCGTTGCGCCGTCCCACGAATCGATGTGGCCGCCCACGATCACGTACTCGTCGGGGAACTCGGTCCCCGGAATGTCCGCGATCACGTTGTAGAGCGGAATCGGGCCCTTCTTGAAGTAATTGCGGATGTCGAATTCGAGCTCAACTGGTTTGCCCTCCTTGAGGAGGCCGGCAAGCTCATCGAACTGAACCTTGAGCAGGTTGATCGATGGCACCGTGGGCAGCTTATCCCACGAGATCTTGAAATTGCCCGCGGTCAGGATCAGGTCGCCTCGCGTGGATCGGACGAAACCGGCGACCTTGGCGGTTTCATAGGCCGCATCGAGCGCCTTTCGGAATTCCCCCCCAGCGCCGGGTGCTCGCCCTGAACCTCCGGCGGGAAGAAGCACCCACGCTCCCGGCAGCAGATCCTTGATCTTGGCGAGCCCTTCCTCATTCTCAGGAGCGAGCACGGCCTTGCCGCGAACGACGCCCTTGGTTCCCGCGGTCCACGAGTTCGTCCCGAACGTCAGCGCCTTTTGAACGGGCTCGACCATACGGCCCGACCAGGGTCCTCGATTGAAGCCGATGGGGAACTCGCCCCATTGTTCCAGGCGAGCGTTCTCGATCCCGAAGCTCTTGAACCGGTCCCTGGCCCATTCGCACGCGGTCTGGAGGTTGTCGGAGCTCGTCAGCCTCGGGCCGATTCGATTCGTGAGCATGTCCAGATGATCCATCACCTGACTCTGTTCGCGACCGGCCGCCACGATGCGGTCCACCGATTCCTTCTCGGCCCCGAGGATCGGCGTCGCCGACAGGCAGACCAGGCAGGACAGGACGACGAAACGAAGGAAAATTCTCACGCGACGTGCTCCTCTTCGAAGTAGAACTCATGGATGAGATGAATGCGCATCGGCGCTCGTGATACGAGACCGCAATCGGCGCATCCTGTCAAGAAAGCGTCGATTCCCCGATCGACGGACCAATTATTACCCCGGAGCGTGCGACGCGGCTACGGTGCCAGATCCGACCTGGATCGATCTGCCGCCGCTCTCAGGCACCCGTCGGGATCGAAGGCCGTTGTCTCATGGCTCGGCCGACCGCCGCGTCTAGACGCGCGGTATCGACCGGTTTGGTGAGGTGCTCACGAAATCCCGCCTCCATGCTCATCTGAATGTCGTCCTCGGAGCCGAAGCCGCTCATGGCAATCCCCGGCAAAGCATGCGCACTTCCAATTTCTCGCATCAGCTCGATTCCGGTGCCGTCCG
The DNA here is from genome assembly GCA_028291545.1 of Planctomycetota bacterium. Lineage (GTDB taxonomy): Bacteria > Planctomycetota > Planctomycetia > Isosphaerales > Isosphaeraceae > JAQGHR01. The sequence goes on from JAQGHR010000057.1 coordinate 85,672, forward strand.
GGAGCTCGATATCCGAGATCAAGAGGTCGAACGCCTGCTGACTGGCCGCGGCGCGGGCGGATTCAATGTTCTCCGCCGCGACCACTTGGAAACCCCGCTGTTCGAGGACCAGCCTGAGATATCTGAGCGTGTCCCGATTATCCTCGACCAGCAAGACCCGGGTCCCAGCCGGGGTCGATGCCGCTCCGAAATCGTCCGGCACGGACGTCTGATCGCTGGGAGCAGGGACGCTCGTCAACTCCAGACGGAACGTGGAACCTTGATCGCGTCCCGGGCTGGTCGCTGTCAACCGCCCGCCATGCGCCTCGGCGATCGCCAGGCTGATCGCCAGACCGAGTCCGAGCCCCCCATGCCGACCGCCCTTACCCGTTTCTCCCTGCTCAAAAGGAGCGAAAATTCTGGGCAGCAGGTCCGGCTCGATCCCGATCCCGGTGTCGGCGAATTCCAGGACGATCCGCGTGCCAAGGGCGTTCGCGAAAGCGCCGTCTTCGTTCCGGGAACGGATCGTGAGCCGGCCTCCTGGCGGCGTGAACTTCGCGGCGTTTCGGATGAGGTTCCAGAAAACCTGCTTGATGCGAGCGGGGTCAACCTTGGCGTACGGTTCCGAGGCTGTGAGATCGTATACGACGTCAAGCCTCGCGGCCTGAACGGCCGGTTGGCAGATATCGACCGCCTCGCGGATCGCCTGGTGAATGTCGAGCACCTCGGGCGATTGCGCCAGCCCTCCGCGAGTGATCCGGGCAATGTCCAACAGATCATCGACGAGGCGTGCCTCGAGCTGGACGTTGCGGCGGATCATCTCCAGGGTGGGCCGGAGATCCTCGGGAGCTTCCCCGCGATCAAGGAGCGCGGAAACGGACAGAAGTACAGGGGTCAGGGGTGTCCGAAGTTCATGGCTGAGGACGGCCAGAAATCGGTCCTTGGCGCGATTCGCCGCCTCGGCGGACTCCTTGGCGGCAAGGACGGCGGCTTCCGCCTCCAGGCGCCTGGTCACGTCGCTGGAGAGAACCAGCCTCGCCGGCCTCCCGGCGAACTGGAGCGCATGGGAACTGATTTCGACACTCACGATCGATCCGTCTTTCTTCCGATGCCTCCAGCCCGAAGCATTCAAGTACGTGGTCCCGCGGACATTCTGTACGGCCTGATGCACGAGCGCATGATCCTCCTCCGGGCGGATATCCAGAATCGTCATCGACAGGAACTCTTCACGCGAATAGCCGTAATTTCGGATCGCCGCCTCGTTGACAGCCAGGAAACGGAGCGATTCCGTGTCGTACACCCACATCGAATGCGGGTTCGATTCGAAGAGGATGCGGTAACGCTCTTCGGAAGCGCGCAATTCGGCCTCGGAACGCCGGGCCTCGGTCACATCCTCCAGGATCAGCCCGATTCCGACGGTCCTCCCGTCGGGACCGAAGGCCGGATAGCAATAGCCCAACCACGACTTCGCCCGCTCGGGCACGGCCGGGTTCTCCTCTTTGATTTCCATGCCGAGAATCGGCTTGCCTGTCGCCGCGACCGTCTGGATGAGAGGCGCGAGCCGGAGGGCCACGACGGGCAGGATGTCGCCGAGCTTGCGGCCCAGGTGGCTGTTGACCGCCAGCCCGTTGATCGCGGCCATCGCCTGGTTCACGCGCAGAAATCTCAACTCGGTATCCAGGAAGGCTACCGCCACGGGTGCCGCCGACAGGATCGCATCGACGAGGGCCTGGCTTTCGGCCGTTCGCCTGAGCGCGACCTGCGCCTCGCGATAGAGCCGCGCGTTGTCGACCGCCATGCTCACCTGGCTGGCAACGGCCACGAGCAGGTCGAGATCCTCCGGCCCGAATCTCGCATCCGGGTCGCTGGTGTCGATCTGGATGGCGCCCACCGGACGTCGGGTATGGTCCCTCAGCGGGACGCACATCAGGGTGCGAACCCCCGCCTCATCCACGCTGCGGCTCGCCTCGAAACGAAGGTCACCTCGGATGTCCTCGCTCAGGACCGCCTGGCAATCTATCATCACGTGTTCGAGCACCGATCGGCTCAGCGTCAGACGGGCCGGGCCGGGATACCGCAGCTTCATCGCCGTCGGCACGAGCTCGATCTTTCCCGCCTCTCCCAGAAGGACGAATCCGCGATCGGCTTGCGGGAAGATGCGGAACAGCCCGTCGAGGACCTTACCGAGCACTTCCTCCCAGGCGAGCGAGCCGACGAGGTCGCGGCTGATCTCCAGGATCGCGCTCAGCTTCTCCGCCGGACGTACCCCCACGAGTGCGCGTTCCGCCGTCCCGGATGTATCCCGAATCCCGAGAATGGTGGTGTCGCCCCGACCGCCCCCCACCTCTCCGGAGTCGACCGACGTGTAAACCATCAGGCAATCGGCGACCTCGATGCGGTCGCCATGGCACAAGGGGACGACGCCGTGAACGGGCTGATTGTTGATACGGGTCCCACCCGTGCTCCCCAGGTCCTCCAGGAAAACACCTTGAGGCCGCCGTTCAATGCGGGCATGCCTTCGTGAGATCGATTGAGAATCGATCACGATCTCACACGAGGGATCCCGACCGAGGATCGACGTCACGCGATCGATCTCGAAAATTTGACCCAGGGTCGGACCGCGTAGGACGCGAAGTACCGGACGCGGGGTTCGTCTCGTCGTCATGGACTCTAGCCCTCCGCGGGCGAGGCCAGCAATCGTGGCGCGGGCAGGGGAATGAGTCGCCCCCGGTCGGTCCGGATCGTTGCGCCGAATTCGCTCTGTGTACCCGTATCTTCGACTCCAACCACCTTGGCGGTCAACGTCGGAAGTTGCGTGGGTCCGGCGGAGTCGAGGATCGCGTGCGGATGCTACGCAAGATAAATGGTAGGATTCCGTGTCCCTAGAGGGAAGTTGGGTGCCAAAATTGAGGAATCGAGTCCTCCAGGGCGATGCCCCCTTTATTTCGAGGCGATTCTGGAGTAGGAACATGGCTCCACCTCAACGCAGTTCCCAAACCGATTGGTCCGGAACCGGGACCCGGTCTCGCCCAAGCAAGGACCGACTACGATGGCCCGGATCTGCCTGATCAACCCCCGATTCCCCACCTCGTTCTGGGGGCTGAACCACGGCCTCCCGCTCCTGGGCAAAAAGGCCAACATGCCCGTCCTGGCCTTGCCCGTGATTGCGGGCCTGACGCCACCGGGCCACGACGTCGTCCTGATCGACGAGAATATCCGTGAGATCGACTTCGACGAGCTGGAGAAGTTCGATATCGTCGGCATCACCGGCATGACGGTCCAGCGAGACCGGATGCGCGAGATCCTCGTCGAGCTTCGCCGCCGGGGCATCTTCGTCGTGATTGGCGGCCCCTGGGTCAGCGTCGCGGAGGATTGGTTCGAGGATCTCGTCGATGTCACGTTCGTCGGCGAAGCCGAGGACACCTGGCCGAAATTCCTCGAAGACTGGAAGGCCGGGTCGTACGCCAAGCGCTACGAGCAAGCCGAAAAGACGGACATGACGAAGGTTCCCCTGCCCCGCTACGACCTCGTGCCGTTTCGCGAGTATGCGATGGGGTGCATCCAGACCTCGCGCGGGTGTCCCTTTCAGTGCGAGTTCTGCGACATCATCGTCATTTTCGGCCGAAAGCCCCGGATCAAGACCGTCGCCACCGTCATCGCCGAGGTGGACGCCCAGTACCGCCTGGGAGCCAAGGTCATCTTCCTCGTGGATGACAACTTCATCGGCAACAAGAAGGCGGCCAAAGAGATCCTCCGCGGAATCATCGCCTGGCAGCAGGAGCGCGGCTATCCACTGGCCTTCTTCACCGAGGCCTCGCTCGACCTCGCCGAGGACGACGAACTGTTGCAATTAATGGCCGAAGCGGGGCTGGTGGCCGTCTTCATCGGGATCGAGAGCCCGGACGAGGCGGCGCTGAAAGAGACCAAGAAGTTTCAGAACATGCGCGGCGGGATCATCGAACGGGTCCACAAAGTGCAGGCTGCGGGCATGGAGGTGTACGCCGGCATGATCGTCGGGTTTGACAGCGACGAAGCCGACGTCTTCGACCGTCAGTACGAGTTCCTCGAAAAGGCCCGCATTGTGGGTGCGATGGCAGGGATGCTCTCCGCGATCCCGAAGACGCCCCTCTATGCCCGTCTTGAGGCGGACGGACGCCTCGATAACGCCGCCGCGGACGATCCCCGGATCGCGACCAACGTCATTCCCTTGAAGATGAGCGTCGAGACCCTGCGCGATGGCTGGCTCGACCTGATGGACAGGCTCTACGACGCCGAGCACTATTTCGCACGATTCGACGCCCTGTTCACGGAGGGGAAATTACCGCTCGCCTCGGCCAAGATGAACTGGCTTCGCCGTCACCGCCCCTTCTCGTATCTGAAGATGCAAACCCTCACCATCCTCGCCGCGGTGGGCATGCTCGTTCGGATCTGGACCGACCCGCGTACACGCCCCTATCGGAAAGTCTACGCGGCCTCGTTGCGAAAGCTCCTGCTCTCGGGCCGACCACCCCGATACCTGTTCCAGTTCGCCTTCAAATGCATCATGCATACGCACTTTGCGATCATGACCAGGCAGATGGTTCGCGGCGAATCCCGTCTGGTGAACACCTGAAATTCGTCCGATTGCGGAACGTCGTCCGGTTCCATGTTCCGATCACCGCGAAATAATGTTAAACTTCTGTCGGACAGTGCTGGTCTGACGGAGTGCGACGCATGCTGACGCTTTTCGGGCAGGGTCATCGCTATTGCGACAACGTCTCGCGCCGATCGTTTCTGATGATCGGCGGTCTGGCGATGGGCGGGATCGCGCTTCCGCAACTCCTTAAGGCCGAGGATGGTTCCGGGGTCAGGCGTCCCCACAAAGCGGTGATCATGGTCTACCTGTCCGGGGGCTTGTCGCATCAGGACACGTTCGACCTGAAGCCGAACGCACCTGCCGAAGTGCGGGGCGAATTCAAGCCGATTGCGACTCGGGTGCCGGGCATCGAGGTCGGGGAACTGCTGCCGATGATGGCCGCGTCCATGGACAAGATCGCCGTCGTCCGCTCGGTCGTGGGACAGCGCGACGAGCATTCGAGTTTCCAGAATCTGACCGGCTTCCCCATGAGCCAGAGCGAGCGCGAGGGCAAGCCCCATATCGGTTCGGTCGTCGCCCGGGTCCAGGGCGTGTGCGACCCGGTTGTCCCGCCGTTCATCGACCTGTTTCCCACGATGCAGCACAAGCCCTACAACGCTCCAGGACCCGGCTATCTCGGCCCGGCCTACCGCGCCGCGAGAATGAGCGGCGACGACCTCGCGCTGATGCGGCAGACGACCGTCGGCAACGAACGTTTCCAGGGCCGTCGCGGCCTGCTCGCCTCCTTTGATCGGCTCCGACGTCTCGGCGATTCGGCCGAGCTTGACAGCATGGACGGGACCTATCGCCGAGCGTTCGACGTCCTGGCGACCAGCAAGGTCGCGTCCGCGCTCGACGTCGAGCGCGAGGACCCTCGCATACGGGATCGTTACGGGCGAGGCTCGTCGACCCATCTTGGCGATGGCGCCCCGATGTGGAACGACCAGCTCCTGGCCGCTCGCCGCCTCGTCGAGGCCGGCGCGAGGCTGGTGAGCGTCGCCTACGGTTTCTGGGACACGCATGGCAGTAATTTTTCCCACCTTCGAAAACACCTGCCCCTGTTTGATCGCGGCGTTTCTGCCCTGGTCGAAGACATCCACGCCCGCGGATTGCAGGACGACGTGACCGTGGTGGTCTGGGGAGAGTTCGGTCGCAGCCCGAAAATTAATAAGGACGCCGGTCGCGACCATTGGGCGCCCGTCAACAGCGTCCTGTTCGCGGGCGGCGGCCTCAAAGTCGGGCAGGTGATCGGGTCGACGGACCGTCTGGGCGCCTACGCCAACGCAAGCCCGATCCACTATCACGACGTCCTGGCGACGATTTATCACACCCTCGGCATCAATCCTCACGAATTCATTGCGGACCGGACCAACCGGCCCGTCTCGATCCTGCCCTCCACCGCGAGCCCCATCCGCCAGCTAATCTGAGCCGGTGGCGATCGGCGCACGGATTGACGGCGATTCGGGACATGCGACACAATCCACCGAATTGACGCCAGGACGATTCCTCTCCGTCAACCGCGGGATCCGATCCATGAAGACGGCACTCGCGATCCTCGTCTCGCTTGTCCTGTTCCCCTCGATGACCGTCGCCCGGTCCGGCGAACCCGACGAGACGTTCTTCGAGCAGAAGGTTCGTCCCATCCTGGCCGGCACCTGCCAGAAATGCCACGGGGCCAAGAAACAAGAAGCAGGGCTCCGCCTCGACGCTCGCCAGGGCTTGATTCAGGGAGGTGAGACCGGGCCGGCGATCGTGCCCGGCGATCCGGCCAAGAGTCTCCTGATTCAAGCGGTCACGCATGCCGGCGACCTCGCGATGCCGCCGGATCGACGGCTTTCCGACGTCCAGATCGCCGATCTCAAGCGATGGGTCGAACTGGGTGCCCCGTGGCCTGCCGGCGATCGGCCGGTCACGATCCGCACCGGCGAAATTACCGAGGCGGACCGCCGATTCTGGTCGTTTCAGCCGCTCGCCCATCCGCCGATTCCTGCGGTCGCGAATCGCTCGTGGATTCGAACGGACGTGGATGCCTTTATTCTTGCGAAGTTGGAGACGAACGGGATTTCTCCCTCGCCGCTCGCGGATCGCCGGACCCTGATCCGCCGCGCCACCTTCGACCTGACCGGCTTGCCCCCGACGCCCAGGGAGGTGTCCGATTTCCTCGCGGACTCCTCCCCCGATCCCTTCGCCCGGGTCGTCGATCGCCTCCTCGCGAGCCCGAGATATGGCGAGCGCTGGGGCCGGCACTGGCTGGATGTGGTGCGCTACGCCGACACCGCCGGGGAGACCGCCGACTTCCCCGTCCGCGAGGTGCATCTCTATCGGGATTACGTGATCGCGGCGTTCAACAACGACAAGCCCTACGACCAGTTCCTCCGCGAGCAGGTCGCCGGCGATCTTCTCGGCCTGAATGCGCCGCCCGAACGCTATGCGGAGATGGTCACCGCCACCGGGTTCCTGGCGATTTCTCGCCGGTTCGGATTCGACCCCGAAAATTATCAGCACCTGACGATCCAGGACTCGATCGACACCCTCGGCCAGGCGTTCCTCGGCCTGAGCGTGGGCTGCGCAAGGTGCCATCACCACAAGTTCGACCCGATCACGACATCCGACTACTACGCGCTCTACGGCATCTTCGACAGCACTCGCTACGCATTCCCCGGCTCGGAGGAGAAGAGACGCCCGCGGGACTTCGCGCCCCTGGTCCCGCCGTCCGAAGCCGGCGCGAAGAAGAAGACCTTTGATGAGGCCCTGGCCAAGTTCACCGCCGAAATTCAATCGATCGACGCCCGCAAAAAGGCCACGGAGACGGAGTTGAAATCGCTGGTTGGCCTCGACGGTTCGTTCGAGACCCATGCGCTGGCCGCGGGTCCAGGTCGTCCCTGGGGATTCGTCGACGGTGCCCGCGTCACCGGCGCGTCTCAAAGCCCGTTCACGAATGTGTTCCCGTCCGGTTCACGAGGGATTTCACTGCCGAACAATTCCGCAAACAACGCGATTGAACAGGCCCTCCCTCGCAATCGAACGCCCGCGAGCGACAATCTCGTTCATCTCAACCTTGACGTTCGCGTCGTCGATTCGACTGGCGGCGGAGACGGGTCGTACCGCATCTACCTCGGTCACGGACCGGGCAATTCGGCCGCGATCGAGCTGTACTTCAATTCCCGACAGTTCGTCGCTCGCTCCGGGGATGTTCGTGAGGCCATTCGCGAGCTCAAGGCGGGAGTCTGGTACAACCTTCAGGTTGTTGCCGACCTCGACAAACGCACCTATTCCGGCACGATCGGGGTTCCCGGCGATTTGACACCGTTCTCCGCAAGGGCGTTCTCGACCGGATGGGACGGCAACCTCGATTACTTCTTCGTCGATGGTTACGGCCATCTCGGTGGGAACAAGCCCGCCAGCGAGCTCGATAATATCGCGATCCAGGACGACCCCTTCGCACCTCCCGGCGAGAGTCCGTCCGGCGAACACGGGGACGTCGGCCTCGATCGCCAGAAGCAAGCCGCGGCTCTGAGGGCGACCCTCGACGGACTCGCGAAAGAGAGAACCGAGCTGGAGCGGTCGGCTTCTGCACTCACCATGGCCGGCCCCTACCCCGTCGCCTACGGGATGTCCGAGGGCCAGGCCCACAACGCCCGCATTCAGAAACGCGGCGAGCCCACGATCCTCGGCGACGAGGTTCCCCGCCGATTCTTGCAGATTCTGGGCGGAGACGCCGTGCCTCCGGATTCCGGTAGCGGGCGACTCGACCTGGCTAACTGGATCACGCGACCCGGCAATCCGTTGACCGCTCGCGTGATGGCCAATCGGGTCTGGCAGCATCATTTCGGACAAGGGCTGGTCGCGACGGAGAACGACTTCGGACGGCGCGGCCAGGCCCCGTCTCACCCGGAGTTGCTCGACTTCCTCTCCATCCGCTTCCGCGACGGTGGCTGGTCGATCAAATCTCTACATCGTCAGATCATGCTTTCGTCGACGTACCGGCTCTCCGGCGCCGCCGGTCCCGAGCTCTCCACGGTCGACCCCGGGAACGCCTTGCTCTCGCACTTCCCTCGGCGGAGGCTGGATGCGGAGGAGATTCGCGACGCGATGCTCTCCGCAGCGGGTACGCTCGACCTCTCGCCGGCCGGTCCGCACCCGTTCCCTCCGGTCGAGACCTGGGGATTTACCCAGCACGCCCCGTTTAACGCCGTTTATGAGACGAGGCACCGAAGCGTCTATCTCATGAATCAGCGGCTCAAGCGACACCCGTTCCTCGCGCTGTTCGACGGCCCAGACACGAATTCGTCGACGGCCCGGCGACTGGTGACGACCGTCCCGACGCAGTCGCTCTTCTTCATGAATGACCCGTTCCTCCACGAGCAGGCGGCCGCGCTGGCGGGGCGGATTCTCGCCTCGTCGGCCGACGATGCCGAGCGACTCACATTCGCATTCGAGACGGCGTTTGCTCGCGTCCCGACCGTTGACGACAGGGACGAGTCCCTCGCCTTTCTCGCGGCGGAGAAGCTCGACTTCGCGACCTCGGGCGTCCCGGCGAGCGAGGCCGAGCGGCGCGCCTGGTCGGCCCTCACCCGAACGCTGCTCGCTCGCAACGAATTCCTCTTCGTCGATTGATTGGAGCCGGCCCCGATGAGTGACCCGACGGCCGAACCCATCTCCCGCCGCGAGATGCTTGCCCGCGCCTCCGGCGGATTTGGCGCGATTGCCCTCGCCGGATTGTTCGCCGACGGTGCCGTCGCCGAGGATGCGACGCGCCCGGCGACGACCGACCCGCTCGCGCCGCGGACGCCGCATCTCGAGCCTCGTGCCAAGCGGGTCATCTTCCTCTACATGACCGGCGGGGTCTCGCACGTCGATACCTTCGACCCGAAGCCGAAACTCGTCGCCGATCACGGGAAATCCATCACCGTCGATAACTGGCAAGGCAAGATCGGCCAGTTCCAGCGGTACTTCAAGAAGCCCGGCTGGGAGTTTCGCCCCGGCGGATCGTGCGGGACGCAGATCAGCGACCTCTTCCCGAACGTGCGCGCGATGGCCGACGACCTGTGCGTGATCCGGTCGATGTCGTCGGACCACACCAATCACTACGAGGGCACGCTCGGGATGCATACCGGGTCGTTCACCTTCGCGAGGCCCAGCATCGGGTCCTGGGTGAGCTACGGGCTGGGGACCGAGAACCGGAATCTGCCCTCATTCCTCGTCCTCGCCCCGGCCGCGCCGTATGCGGGGGCTCAGACCTGGGGGGCCGACTTCCTGCCCGGTTGTCATCAGGGCACCCACGTCGTCCCCGGTCCCACGCCGATCCCGAACATCCAACCGCGCGTCCCGAGCCAGGCCGCCCAGCGCCGGGAGCTGGACCTGCTCGCCCGCGCCGACCGCCGCCACCTTGCGACCCGGCCGGGAGATGCGGCCCTCGAAGCCCGCATCCGGTCCTTCGAGACCGCCTTCGGGATGCAAAGCGCCGCCCCGCACGCCTTCGATCTCGCGGAGGAATCCGACGCCACGCTCGCGCTCTACGGCCTGCAACGCGGGCAGACGACCGGGTTCGGCTGGCAGTGCCTGGTGGCGCGCCGGCTGGCGGAGCGAGGCGTCCGGTTCCTGGAATTGATCGACACGGGTTCCTCGGGGAACTGGGATTCCCACGGCAACATGCAGGACCACGTGGCCCTCGCCAGGAACGTTGATCGGCCGATCGCGGGCCTCCTGACCGACCTCAAGCAACGCGGGATGCTCGATGACACGCTCGTCGTCTGGACCACCGAGTTCGGCCGCACGCCGTACCACGAGCAGGCCGGGCACGCCGGGCGAGAGCACCACCACCAGGCCTTTTCCTCCTGGTTGGCCGGCGGCGGAGTCAAGCCCGGCATGACCTTCGGCGCGACCGACGACTATGGGGTCGCCGTGGCCCAGGACAAGGTCCACGTCCACGACTTTCACGCCACGATCCTTCACCTCCTCGGCCTCGATCACGAACGGCTGACCTATCGCCACGCCGGACGCGACTATCGCCTGACCGACGTCCACGGCCGGGTCGTCAAAGAGATTCTCGCCTGAGCATTTGAGTGTGTTTCCATGTTGGGTGGTGTTCACCGCCTCCGTCGCCAGACGCTAACCGACACGGTCCGCGAGCTTACCTCGGGAAGCACCCAGCCGCCCGCATTTGTGAAGCGACATGCTGGCGGAAGCCGCCCCGGCATGTTACGAAGAGGCCCTACCGCTCGACTCACCACCTGCCGCGTCTTGAATTCCAGAGGGGCCATGATGAACCAGCGACTCAAGCGACCGACGATCGGGATCGCGTCGATCCTCTTTTTCTCCGCCGTCGTGATCGCCGCCGCCCCCACGGCCGAGCCGAGAGCCTTCGTCGACGGCACCGGGCCGGGATGGAAAACCCTTGGGGAAGCGGACTTCGAGCGAGTGAACTGCGATCCGAGCACCTGGACCTGGAAGGACGGGTTCGTCCATTGCACGGGCCAACCGGTGGGCGTGACCCGCACGAAGAGTCAGTACACGAACTTCGAACTCGTCGCCCAGTGGCGTCATCTTAAATCCGGCGGCAATTCCGGCCTCTTCGTCTGGGCGGGCGAGGCCTCCCTCGAAGGGCTCAAGCCGGGGACCTTGCCCCGTGGCGGGATCGAGATCCAGGTTCTCGACCATGGTTACGCCGAGCAATACGAGAAGGACACCGGCAAGAAGCCCGACTGGTTCACCACCCACGGCGACGTCTTCCCCGTGGGAACGTCGAAGATGAAGCCGTTTCCGCCCATCTCCCCCGATGGGTCTCGAAGCTTCCCGTCGAAACGATTGAGCAAGGGACTCAATGAATGGAATCATTACTACATCCGCGCCATTAATGGCGAGATTCGCCTCTGGGTCAACGGCGAGGAAGTCTCCGGCGGCGCCAATTGCAACCCGAAAACCGGATACCTTTGCCTCGAGTCCGAAGGCGCGCCGGTTGAGTTCAAGAACCTGCGGATTCGCGAGCTGCCGTGAGCCGCCCGGGCGTCGGTCCGAGGATCTCTCCCGGTGACGCAAGATGGGAAGCATCCTGGCCGACGCCCGAGGGTTCCACCCGGGATGAGCTGACCCGAGAGTCCGGGAGACCTGGTCTGTGCGTGCGGAAATGCTCGCGAGGATTCGCGAATCCAGGGTCTGGGACGTCGTCGTGATCGGCGGCGGGGCGACGGGGTTGGGGACCGCCCTGGACGCCGCCAGCCGCGGCTATCAGACGCTCCTGCTCGAAGCGGAGGATTTCGCCAAGGGAACATCCAGCCGCAGCACGAAGCTTATCCATGGAGGCGTCCGGTATCTCGCTCGCGGGGAAATCGGCCTCGTGCGCGAGGCCCTGCGAGAGCGGAGCCTCCTGCTTCAGAACGCCCCGCATCTCGTCCATGATCGCGCGTTCCTGGTCCCGGCGTATTCCTACTGGGACCTGGCGAAGTATGGGGCGGGACTGAAGGCCTACGACCTGCTCGGCGCCGGGCACGGCTTCGGACCCTCGCGATGGCTCTCTCGAACCGACGCGATGGCGACGGTCTCGACTCTCAAATCGGCAGGACTTCGCGGAGGCATCCTCTATCACGACGGGCAATTCGACGACTCCCGGCTCGCCGTTTCCCTCATGCTCACGCTCCTCGATCAGGGCGGCACGGCGTTGAATTACGCGCCCGTCGTCGATCTCATCAAATCCGGCGGGCGCGTCACCGGCGTGACGGCCCGCGATTCGGAGACGGGAGAGGCACTTTCGATCACGGCGAGATCGGTCGTGAACGCGTGTGGCGTCTATGTTGACGCCCTGCGAAGGATCGACGATGCGCGGGCGCCTCAACTCCTCCGACCCAGCCGAGGCGTGCATATCGTCCTCGATCGGGCCTTCCTGCCGAACGACGCGGCGCTCATGGTTCCGCGGACCGACGACGGCCGCGTCCTGTTCCTTATCCCCTGGCACGACCGGGTACTCGTCGGCACCACGGATGTCGCCGTGAATGAGGCGACCATCGAGCCGCACGCCTCGAAGGAAGAGGTCACCTCGTTACTGGAGGACTCCGCTCGCTACCTGACTCGTGCCCCGCGAGCCGAGGACATTCGCAGCGTGTTCTCCGGGCTCCGGCCGCTCCTGGAACAGAAGGCCCGGGGATCAACGGCGAGGCTCTCCCGCGAGCACGCCGTCCTCGTCTCGCCGTCCGGTCTCGTCACGGTGACCGGCGGGAAGTGGACGACGTACCGGAGGATGGCCGCCGACACGGTTGACAGGGCCGTCGAGGTGGGCGGGCTGACCAGAGCCCCCTGCATCACCGAGACACTGCGACTTCATGGGGCGATTCCGAGCGATCCAACCTCTCCCCTGGCGTGGTACGGCTCGGAAGCGACCCACGTTCAGGAACTGATCGCATCGAAACCCGAATGGGCTGAACCGGTGCATCCTTCGCTCTCCACGCGATGCGGCGAGGTCGTCTGGGCCGTTCGCCACGAGATGGCACGGCACGTGGAGGACGTTCTGGCAAGGCGATCGCGAGCCCTCTTCCTCGACGCGAGGGCCAGTATCGACGCCGCTCCACGGGTTGCGGATTTGATGGCCGAGGAGTTGGGTTTCGACCAGACATGGCGGCAAAGCGAGGTGGACCAGTTCCGCGAACTGGCCCGGCATTACTTGCCGCAATGATCCTCAAGACCGTTCCTCACGAAGGATTCGCCCATTCTCCACCGCCCCGAAGCGTCTCGCGAAAGTCGGCGAGCGCGGTGGCCAGGGATCTCATCGCTCCTGGAAGGGCGAGGTCGAGTCGCGACGCGAGCAACCCGCCATCGAGCGGGCGAGGGGCGCCCTGCCCCATCTCCGCGGTCGCCTTGCCCTGAATCAGGGACGGTTCGAGGCCGAATTCCTCCGCGATCGCCCGCGCGAACGTGACCCGGGACATGACCTCGGGTCCCACGACGTGGAAGATTCCGGAGTGTCCGTCCTCGATCAGGCGAACGGTCGCGCTCGCGACATCCGGCCCATAGCTCGGGCTCGAGACCTGGTCCGAGGGCACCGTGAGCGTCTTTCCCGCACGAAGCGTCTTGACGAGCTGATAGGCGAAGTTCTTCCCCTGCCGCTCGGGGCCGAATACCCAGGAGGTTCGCGCGATGAGGACGCGATCGCCGAGGAGCGAAATTAGCTCCTGCTCGGCCTCAAGCTTCGCCTGTCCGTAAACGCTCAGCGGGTTCGGCGTCGCGCGCTCGTCGTACGGGCCACGGCGACCGTCGAAGAGATAATCGGTGGAATAATAGACGAATTTCGCACCCAGGTCGGCCGCCACCCGCGCGAGATTCAACGGTTGGTCGAGATTGGCCCCGCGCGCCTTGGCGGGGTCCTTCTCGCAACCGTCGACCCAGGTGAATCCGGCCGGGAAGAAGACGACGTCAGGCTTCTCCGTCCGCAGCCAACGGGCCGAGCCTTCCAGGTCCACCCCATCGAGCCGGACGAGCCCCGGATACGCGACCGTGCAATAGGTGCCGACCGACTCGTGTCCATTTTCCCGGAGCGAATGGAGCAACCACCCGCCAATCTGGCCCGAGCCTCCGATCACGATCGCCTTCATGAGAATCCCTTCCACGACGAGGAATGATCACTTCGCCCACCCGGCAACGCAAGCCGTCCGACCGGAAGGGCGGATGCAGCCGATCGCGGCAAATCTGTGCCCTATCGACCTGAAACGCGAGATCGTCCCGGCGAACCCGCGAGCGGAGCCGAGGGCCGATCTTAACGGGCGACACGAAGCCGACGCAACCCGCGAGACCGGCCGGCGTGTTTCCGTTTCCACGCGGGCCTTCACGTCCGCGCGAGCAGCATCCGCGAGGCGCGAATGTTGCACCACCCGGACTTCTCGTCGATGATAGACCCCCTATCGCGACGGCCACCGACACGATACGACGAGGCGCACAAATGAAGAGATGTAGCGGACTCATGTTCTTCGCGTTCCTGATGACTTCGGCCCCGGTTACCGCGGACGAGCCGAAGGCCCGCCTTGGAAAGGAGGCCCTGGGCGATTTCTCGACCGATGCCCCCGGCGTTCGTCGCAAGATCACCACGGCCGACCTGCCGGAACCGTACGAGACACCGAGCGCGAGCAATCCGTCCCGGGTCGTGAAGCGTCCAGAGGGTGCCTGGCCGAAGGCCCCGGACGGGTTCAAGGTCACGGAGTTCGCCACCGAACTGGACAATCCCCGGGTGATCGTGACCGCGCCCAATGGCGATATCTTCGTCGCCGAGAGCGGCCCGGGGCGGGTTAAAGTGCTCCGCGACAAGGACGGTGATGGGAAGCCGGAAGAGACCCGCGTCTTTGCGAAGGGTCTCCGGCAGCCGTTCGGTATCGCGTTCTATCCGCTCGGTGATGAACCCAGGTACGTCTACGTCGCCAACACCGATTCCGTCGTGAGATTTCCCTACAAGAACGGCGATCTTGAAGCCTCCGGGAAGCCCGAAACCGTGGTGGAAAACATCGCCGGCGGCGGCCGGCTCACGGGAGGGGGCCACTGGACCCGCGATCTGCAATTCTCGAAGGACGGCAAGACGATGTTCGTCTCCGTCGGATCGCAATCGAACGTGGACGACGTGGACAAGAACAAGAACGAGACGCGTCGAGCCGATATTCTTGCGTTCGATCCCGACGGCAAGAATGAGCGGATCTACGCGCGTGGTATTCGCAACGCCGTGGGGCTTGCAGTCCATCCGAAGACCGGTCAACTCTGGGCGTCCGTCAACGAACGGGACGGGCTCGGCGACCATCTGCCGCCCGACTACATCACTCATGTCGAGGAAGGCGGATTCTACGGCTGGCCCTGGTACTACATCGGCTCGCACCAGGACCCTCGCCACAAGGGGAAGCATCCCGAGTTGAAGGACAAGGTTATCGTTCCCGACGTCCTCCTCCAATCGCATATGGCCTCGCTGGACATGACTTTTTATGATGGCGCATCCTTCCCCAAGGAGTTCCGCCACGATGGGTTCGCGGCCGAACACGGCTCCTGGAACCGAGCCCATCGCACGGGATACAAGGTGGTCCGCGTCCCGATGAAGGACGGCAAGGCGACCGGCGAGTTCGAGGACTTCCTCGTCGGCTTCGTCACACCTCAAGCCGAGGTCTGGGGACGCCCGGTCGGCGTGACCGTGGCCAAGGATGGGGCCTTGCTCGTGACCGACGACGGGTCCGGAACCGTGTGGCGTGTGCAATTCGAGAAAAAGTAAAGCTTGAGCACGGCGGGGTGCCGTCTTCGGGCGACACCCTCCGTGTGCGTGATGCGATTCCCGCCCCGCGGCCACGACCCTTCCTCCTGGAGCTCCGGTCCGATGACGGCCATTCCTCTCCTCCTCGCTCTGATCGTTCCCTCGGAGGCTCCGCCGCTGGGCGACGCGCATCGCGTCCTGATCCTGGGCGATAGCATCACGGCCGCCGGACGATATACGGCGTACATCGAGAGTTACTTCGCCACCCGATTTCCCGACCGGGAGATCGAATTCATCAATCTCGGACTGCCCAGCGAGACGGTCTCCGGACTCTCCGAACCGACCCACCCCTGGCCCCGACCCAGCGTCCATGAGCGATTGGAACGCGCCCTGACCAGGATCAAACCCGACGTGGTCATGGCCTGTTACGGCATGAACGACGGCATCTATGCCCCGTTCTCGGAAGCGCGGCTGGCGAAGTATCAGGATGCGTACTTGAAGTTGGTATCTCGCTGCCGCGAGGACGGGATTCGTACCTTCGTCGTCACCCCGCCTCCTTTCGATGCCGAGCCCATCCGCTCGACCGTCCAGCCCCTCGGCGCGGCGAAATACGGCTGGACGGGTCCTTATGCGAATTATGAGGACGACGTCCTCAAACGCTACGCCGCCTGGCTCACCACGCTCAATGGAGTCGGGTTCTCGGCTATCGACACTCACACGCCAATTCGTGCCCATCTGGCGAAAGCCCAGGCCAAGGAGAAGGGTTACCGCCTTGCCGGAGACGGCGTCCACCTCGATTCGAGCGGGCAGTGGCTCATCGCGCAAGCCATCCTTGCGGCGTGGAATGTCTCCGCAATCGTCGATACGGCGGCGATTGATGCGAAGTCGCTCACGGTCGAGCGTGGAGAGGTTTCCGCGCTGAAATCCGAGTCCGGCGGTGTTCGCTTTTCCTGGGTCTCGCGCATCCCGATGCCGCACGATCCCGATTGGAACGCGACGCTCGTGAAGCGCGAGGGTATCGATGCCAGGCTCAATCAATATCAACTGACCATCACCGGTCTCGATCGCGATCGGTACTCGATTTACGAAGGCGATCACGTCGTCGGGCAAGCGACGCGAGACGAGCTGACGAAGGGTGTGGATCTCCTCAAGCTCGCCGAGCTTTCGACGAACCGCCGAAGCGCCGAGCTCGGCGAACTCGTGCGGCGACGGGAGCGGTTGATGAGTCCCGCCTGGCTCGATTTCGTCGGACACAAGCGTCCAGACACCGCGAAGGGGCTGCCCTTGAACGAGGCCAAGAAACAGGCAGGGCCGATCACGGCCTCGATCAAGAGGCTCGCCCGGCCGGTCGCGCTGGAGTTTCGAATTATCCCGGACTGAGCGACGACACCGACATTCACTTGAGCTTCAGCTTCTTCAACTTCGGCGCAATGTTCATCCGGCAATAGGGCGCGGTTCGGTGCTTGCGATAGTAGTCCTGATGATAGGCTTCCGCCACGAAGAACGGGGCCTCCGGCACAAGCTCCGTCACGATCGGGCTGTCATACGTGCGCGCCGTGGTGAGCTTCTTGGCGGATTTCTCGGCGGCCACTTTCTGTTTATCGTCGTGGTAAAAGACAACCGAGCGATACTGGGTGCCGAAGTCCGGCCCCTGGCTGTTCAGCGTGGTCGGATCGTGACAGGCCCAGAACACGTCCAGGAGTTTTTCGTAAGTGACCAGCTCGGGATCAAATTCGATCCGGACGACCTCGGCGTGACCCGTCTCGCCAGTACTGACCTCTTCATAAGAGGGGTTCTGAACGGTGCCACCCGAGTAGCCGGAGACGACATTCTTGACGCCCGGAATCTTCTCGAACACGGCCTCAAGGCACCAGAAGCAACCGCCGCCGAAGGTCGCTTTCTCGATCTTCCCGGATGTGGCGGCCTTCTTCGTCCCCGCCTTTTCCGCCTTGTCTGCATTATCCTTTGGCGCGGTCGCGGCTTTTGTGCCGGCTTTTGAGGCTCCCGTGCCGGTCTTGGCCGTGGTGGAACCCGAGGTTTCCTGAGCCGTGACCTTCCCGGCGCAGGCCAGGGCGACGGCGAGACCAAGACACAACGGCACGGAGCGTACGGTCATCGGATGGTCCCTTCGGATCAGGCCAACCGCGATCCGTGCCGTGAATCGGTCCCGGACGGGCTGGGTGATGCTCGGACTGCGGTCACTCGTTTCGGCTATACCATCGTAGATGCTGGCAGGACCGGTGAGAAGGAGCGTGTGTTCCGCCCTGGAGGAATGTGCGAGTCCGAAATCGGGCAATCAGGCCACCGACATGCCGCGCTTGTCCGACTTCGCCTCACGTTTGGGCAGGCCGCGGGTCAGGACGGCGAACGGGCTCGAATCGTCCTTCGCCTTGAGCTTCATGTAGAGATAGCTCTCGTAATCGGCGGGATAGACGGTGACCTTGCCATTCTCGACCTCGATCACCTTCGTCGCCACAGCGCGGATGAAGTGCTCGTCGTGCGAAATGAAACAGAGGGTTCCCGCGTACGACTGCAAGGCTTCTTCCAGGACGTCCCGGCTGGCAATATCCAGGTGGTTGGTCGGTTCATCCATCATGATGAAGTTGTGCGCCACCGTCAGGATTTTTGCCAGACAGAGCCGGGTCTTCTCGCCGCCGGACAGGGCGCTGATGGGCTTGTCAACCGCCTCCCCGCCGAAGAGAAAGGCGCCGAGCATGTGGCGGAGGGCGCCCTCGCTGGCGCCGGGATGATTCTCGCGCAGGCTGGCGATGACCGTCGACTTCAGATTGAGGGCCTCAACTCGATGCTGGGCGAAATACGTGGAGAACACGTTGGCCCCGAGAACCACCTCGCCACGGGTCGGAGAATTCACTCCGGCGAGCAGCTTCATGAGTGTCGTCTTACCCGCGCCGTTCGGGCCGACCAGCACCACGCGATCGCCGCGCTCGATTTCCAGATCCAGATTGGAGTAAACAATCTTCGATCCGTAGGCAAAACCGACCGATTCCAGTTTCGCGACCATCTGGCCGCTCCGGGGCGGCTCCGGGAGCTTGATCCGCATGGTCGAATTGTCGGTCTGGGGCGCCTCGATCCGGTCCATCTTCTCGATCGCCTTCATGCGGCTCTGGGCTCGGGATGCCGTCGCCGCGTTGGCACGGTTGCGGTCCACGAAGTCCTGCATCTGCTTGAGTTTCTTCTGCTGGCCATCGAAGCTCGCCTGATGCACCGTGAGGCGATGCTCTTTCTGCGGCAGGAACGCCGAATAATTACCCGGATAGTTATACAACTGCCCCAGTTCCAGCTCGAACGTCTTGGTGATGACACGGTCGAGAAAGTCGCGGTCGTGACAGGTGATCAGGATCGCCCCCGGATAGCCGCGGAGGAAATCCTCGAACCACTTCACGCTCAAGAGGTCGAGATGGTTCGTCGGCTCGTCAAGGAGCAGCAGATCGTGCTCGAACGCCAGCAATCCGCCGAGAGCCAGGCGCATGGCCCAGCCGCCGGAGAGGGTCGCCACCGGCATGTCGAGCTGGGGGACGGAAAACCCGAGACCCATGAGGATTTCCTTGGCCCGAGATTCCATCTCGTAGCCGCCGGCCGTGTGGAACGCTTCCATCGCGTCGTCATAGTCGTCGAGGGCGTTCGGATCGCCGGCTTCGAGCCCCGCCATCACCTGCTTCAGCCGCACGTCCGCTTCGGTCCAGGGGCCGAGATGCGCGAGCATGTTTTCGAAGACCGTCCCCACCTTGAGCGGGTGAATCTCCTGCGGCAGATATCCGACCGAGCTCTTTCGATCTCGAATCATCTCACCGGCGTCCAGGTGATCCTGGCCCACGAGGATTTTGAACAGCGTGGTTTTCCCCGCGCCATTCTTCCCCAGCAGGCCGATCCGCTCACCTCGCACGATCGATGCATCGATGCCGTCGTAGAGGGTCTGGCGTCCGAAATTCTTGCGGGCGTTGACCAGGCGGATCATGGGCGGGAGGTCTCGAACGGGGGAGGATGTGGGGCGGGAGTTTCGAATGGGCATAGTATCTTAGGCAATGTGTCCCGTGATTACAATCTCCAGCCGCTCTGACGTTGCATCCGGGCCTCACCTGAGATACGCTCCCCGCCGGTCGCTCGGACGCGACCCGAGACCTTGATCTCCACCTCTGTGTGTGAAGGAACACCATGCCCACCTCGAAGTCGCGCAAGTTCCGGCCCCGACTCGATCGCCTGGAGCCGATCTGCCTGCTCTCGGCCGGGGTCCACGGGCCGGCGATGGTCCACCAGTACAAGGTGGTCGATCTCAAGACAAGCACGATCGGTCACGACACGGCCATCGCGATCGCGTCATCCACGTCCAGCTTTCGGCGCAACTCAATCACCCTGGATGCACTGACGGCCGATGATACGAGCCGTACCGTGAGCGGCTCGGCGCAAGTCAAGTACAAGATCGGCTTCTTCGGAACCGTTACCTCCAGCATCCAGTTCACGACAAACCTGGATAACCCCAGGCCAAACGATATCAAGGTCTCCATAAGCAAGTACGGCATCTTCGTCAGCTCGAAAGCCAGGGCGAAGGTCGGCACCGCGATCGCCAGCGTGATCCGTCGCGATCACGACCAGATCGTCGCGGCCTTCGGCGCCAAATAACCTGGGCTGCCGTCTCGAAACTTTGCGATAAACTGCGACCGCGAGAGGCTCGAGTTCGGCCGAACGACCCCGAGCCTCTCGTCGGCGAAGACCAGCCCGCGTTCTTCATGGCGCCTTGAAAACGGCGTCTCCGGTCCCCAGATTGCCCGCGGCATCGGTGGCGCGAACGGTGACGACATGGGTGCCGGGTTTCAGGTCCTTGAACGCGATGGAGATGGTCTCGTCCCGCGTGTCGAACAGGCCGTCATCGGGGAAGATCGCGACCCATTCGCCACCATCGAGGGCATAGGCTGCCTTCACGATCCGGGTGAAATCGTCCTTCAGGGTGACCTTTACCCCCGGCCCGGCCGTCGCCACGCCGATCGACGGCCCGAGGTGATCGATGATGAACGGGTCGCTCGTGAGTTCACGAGTCAGGGCCGTTTCGGGCGGGTTCGAGGGCCGGTCGGTCGCCGTCACTCGCAATCGATAATGGCCTGCCGGGATCGCCGTGACGTCCCAGGCAAACGCCTTCTCCGTGAGCGGCGTCTCGGTCAGCTTGACCCAGTCGGGCCAGCCGTCCTTGCGGAGAGCGAGAGAAAAGGTCATCTCATCGTCGTTCGGATCATTCGCATCCCAACGAACGGCCAGACGCGGCGCTCGCTGGGCACCCTCGCCGGCCGCCGGATCGGGCACAACGATCCTCGCGATCTCGGGGGGCAAGTTCGCGGTTTGATACAAAAGGGAGATCGATCGGAGTTCGGGCGTTGAGGCCGGGTCCGCAGTCTTCAGGAACGCCCGATATTGAACGAAACGGCCCAGCGGAACGCTGGCCTTCGCGCTGGCCGGGTCGGTGAGTAACGGCGACCAGTTCGACCAGGTCCCGTCAGGCTCGCCAACATTCCCGGTGCGGACCTGGACGGCCACCGACGTTTTCTCCGCAACCTCCGCCTTCCACGACACCGCACCGAACTTGCTCACGAGTTTGGTATCGTGGATGTCCGAAAGGATTGAGCCCGACTCCACGTAACCGGAAGTTAGCTTGAGGACCGCGCCGGGGTCTCCGGTGCCGACGAGGACGTCGCCCTTTTCGCTGCCGAGCATCGCCAGGACCTGGCCGTGATCGAGCCTCGCGATCGGCGCCGATTCGCGTCCGAGATCGCGGACCTCATAAATGATCCCTTCCGGTCCGGTTCCGACGAGCAGTCGATCTTCCGAAAGCGCCAGCGCGTAGATCAGCGCCTTCGCCCTGAAAATCTCCCGAGGCGCGCCGTCCGTACCGATGCGATAGACCGCGTTCTCTCCGGGAGGACCCGGCCTGGGCGTGGCGGTCCCGCCCGGAGGATTCCCGACGCCCGGCGGTGCCGGCGCATCGCCAGGGCGCACGCCCGGTACCTGAGCGGTGAGGATCGCGCCGGACCCGGGTGCAACCGCGCCCTCCATCGCCATCGGGCTGCCGAACCCTCGGCCGGAGCCCCCTCCCGATCCGCCTACGGACTCCGCCGCGGTCCCGGCGTAGAGGCCGCCGTCGGGACCGACCAGCAGACACCGGACTTCATTTTGAGGGGCGTCGTAGAGCACCGACGTCTTGCCGTCGGGCGTGACCTTGTAAATCAGCCCCTCTCCGTCGCTTCCCGCGAAAACCGATCCGTCCGGCCCGACCGCAACGCACAGCAGATGCGAATGCTTGCTGTCGAGGAGGATGCTCCACTTCCCCGCAACGTCCCGCTTCCAGAGTTGACCGGTCGGCCCGGTCGCGGCGTATAGGTTTCCGGCGGGATCGGTCGCGAGGTCCCAGATGTACTTCACCGCGGCATCAATCTGCGACGTGGGGGTCTTGGGGTCGGTCAGCTCCACGATTTTCCCGCTCGGCCCCGTCCCGGCGAAGACTCGCCCGTCCGGCATGGCGACCAGCGAGAGCGCCTGCGAGTCGTCGGAGTCATGAACCATCGTCCAGGGGTCGTCGCCGGTCTTGCGGTAGATTTTCCCCGAGCTGCCCGTCGCAGCATAAACGGCTCCGCTCTTGGCACGAGCGAGGTCCCAAACATGGGCCGCGTCGAGTGCCCCGACCGGCTCGACCATCCTCCCGAGGCGAATTCGGCCCGTGTCCGAGACGACCACCCGCTCCTTCTTCCCCTTCGCGAAGGCCGCTGGAGAGTCCTGCCTCCAGGTCTCGACCTTCGAGGCGCTCGCGATCGTCGCAAGGGCGACGAACAGGCTCAGAACCAGGGGGACCAATCGTCGCGAAGCGGCGAAATCGATCACGGTCGTTCCTCCATGAGGGGGATCATCTCCATGATCAGAATAGCATGATCAAGGTCATTCCGATACCGTGACCGGCGCCGGCAATGTGCGCCCGATCCGGTCCAATCGATAACCGAAACCGTCTCCCCCAACAGTCGAAAAATCGACGCGCCCCTGCCTCCTCCGATACAGCCCCGGATGAACCGCTTCCTCGGGCCGGGACGCCTCGGGATAGAACTGCATCGCGTTGGTTTCGACGCCGCGAATCGTGCCCGCATGCGCCGCGAGCAGGACGTGCGGGATCTGGGCGAGCATCGGGTTCGTCAGATCCTGAACCATCAACGCCATCCCGTGCGCCTTCGCCCAGCACAGCGAGAGCAAGGCCCCGGTCTGCGTCTTGCAAGTCTTCAACGCGACGCCGGTCCAGCCCAGCGATTGGCCGAGCTTGATGAACCGCCAGTCGTGGGCGCTCTCATCAAGGAACAGCGGGTTCCGTGCCGAGACCGAATGCACGTCGATCAGGTTCGCCTCAAGATCGTGCGGGAACGGCTGCTCGACGTAGAGCAAGTGCTCGAAAACCCAGGGTTGCTCAAGACGCAGCCTGTCCAGGATCGCGTTGACGTAGTCGGGCTCGCGCACTGTGCAGTTGAAATCGGCGGAAATCGCCTCGGCTCCGGTCTCGTTCGCGATCTGGCCGACCTTCACCATGCGATTGTAGTCCCATTCCCCGTCGTCGCCGCGCAGCTTGACCTTGAGGCTCGTCAAGCCGTCGCGTTCGATCCAGTCTCGCAACAACACAGGGTATCCGTCGCGCGGCTCCTCGCCGGTCAGCTCCGCCGCGTCGATCGGATCTTTGCCGCCGACCAGATGCCACGCGGGCAGCGACGTCGGCACCGGATCGGCGAAGAAATCGGCCGGGTAGCGACCGCGAAAGAGTTCTGGATCGCCCAGGTACGTGGACAGGTCCGCGTTCATGAATTCCGAGGTATATGTCTGATACGTCGGCACGCCATTCAGCACCCCATACGCGTCGTGAAGTGCCAGATCGAAGGCGGAGTTGCAGATCAGGGCCGCCAACCATGGCATCGGTTCCGCGGGGAGCTTCTCGGCCTCGAATTCCCGGCCATGGAGCTCCGAAAGATGAATGTCGATGAATTCATGGCCGATCTCCATCGCATGTCCGAAGCTCTGGACGTCCGATGCCCAGGACCGGTTCAGGCTTCGACAGAAACCGACCATCGCCTCATACCGCTCCGCGACCGTGAGCCGACTCGGCCAGGCCCATTGAACGCTCAGCGGCGTCTCACCCCAGCCCTCGGCGCGCCGGCCTCGACGGTCCTCGACCGTCAGCTTGACTCGTGCGCATGTCACCTCCGTCAAGGTCTCCGGCCCGAACTTGAGCGGCATCCTGGTCCGAACCGGCAACAGGTAGAGGCTCGCGGCGGCGGGGCGCACATCGGTTGTCCGAGGCATGGGGTGAAGGCTCCCAAACTGTCGATCAATGGAATACTACAACATGCAAAATTTCTAGAATTGCCTATGCGGTCTACATCTTATTCACCAACGAGACGATGTCCATCGCCGCGTTCGGCCGTGCCAGGCGGAGCGAGTTCGCCCGCATCGCGGCCAGGCGGGCGGGATCATCGAGCAGCTTATCGACCTTGTAGGCAAGCACGGGGAGGTTATTGCACCGGATGGCGGCGCCCTCTTCGAGCAGGTGGTCGCTGTTCCGCTCTTCCTGACCCGGAATCGGGTTGACCACGACGTAAATCAGCCCCTTGGCCAGCGCCTCGGACGTCGTCAGGCCTCCCGGTTTGCCGACGATGAGATCGGCTGCGGTCATCAACTCGTGCATCTCTTTCGTGAACCCGAGCACCTTGAACGTGACCCTCGGATGCGAGGCAAGTCTCGCCACTTGATTCTCGACCTTGGTTTTCAACTCCTCGTTCTTGCCACAGACGGCAATAATTTGGGCCTCGTTTCGCAGATTAACCAGCGAGTCCAGCAATTCCTCGACGCGACCGACGCCGAACCCTCCCGCGGAAACCAGGATCGTCGTCAGATCCGCCCTGAGCCCGTGCTTCAATCGCATCGCCGCCTTGTCCGCCGGCGCCGAGAAGACCGGGTCGATCGGAATCCCGGTTACGGTGATGTGGCCGGGAGAAATGCCAAGCTCTTGCAGGTGAGCCCGGGTCTCGTCGATGGCCACGAAGTAATGCTCGCACCGCTGGCATAACCACATCGCATGCACGTCGAAATCCGTGACCACCGTGGCCTGCCGGCAAACGAGCTTGGCCTTGGCCCTCATCCAGGCGATGATTTCGGCCGGCAGGAAATGCGTACACACCGTGACGTCCGGCTGGTACTTCCGGAGCAACTTGGCGAACGGTCGGGTGTTCAATTTCTCGAAGGCGAGCTTGGTTGGCCGGTTCTTCCAGGGCGTGTCGAGCTGATCGTAGAGCCATCCCAGGACTTCCGGCATGGTGTTGACCATATCGATGTAGGCCTTGGAATACATCCTCCGGAACAATGGGTTGGTGAATTCCAGAGTATCCACATGACGGACTTCCTCGACCTCTCCGCTTGCTTCGAAGGCTCTCTCCAGGGCTTGCGCCGCCCGGACGTGGCCAGCGCCGGCCGAAGCGGAGAGAATCAGGACTTTTCTCGGCATAATACAGGTCCTTCCCGTGAGTCGTGTCTCGCCATCATGCGCCGGGATAGCCCTGGCTGCCAGTGTCTGCTAGAATTGCCGAATCAGCCCGCCCCGCCCCACCCACCCTCCCCGAGGCTTCCGGCGTATGAGCGTTCGATCCGTTCACGCCTCCGTCTGGCTCTCGCTCGTCATCCTTACATCAGGTCGCGCCGACGGGACGAAGCCCGTCTCGATCGACGACGCCGCGTTCTTCGAGTCACGGGTCCGCCCGGTGCTCGTCACACATTGCCAGTCCTGTCACGGCCCGGAAAAGCAGAAATCCGGCCTTCGCCTCGATTCCATGGCTCACGCCCTGCTCGGCGGAGCGGGCGGTCCGGCCATCGTGCCGGGCGAGCCCGAGAAGAGTCCGTTGATCGAGGCCGTTCGACAGCTTGGCGAGGTCAAGATGCCTCCCAAGGAGAAGCTTCCCGATCAGGCGATTGCCGACCTGACCGAGTGGGTACGTCGCGGCGCGCCCTGGCCGGAAACGAAACCGGAGACTCCCAGGAACGACCCGACCAAGACGCATTGGGCCTTCCGTCCGGTCGGCGATCCCGTGGCTCCGAACGTCAAGAACGATTCGTGGCCGCGATCCACCATCGATCGATTCATCCTCGCCAAGCTGGAAGCCCGGGGGCTGGAACCCTCGCCGATCGCGGATCGCCGCACGCTCATCCGCCGCGCCACTTTCGATCTGATCGGCCTGCCGCCCTCGCCCCAGGAAGTCGCCGCATTCGAGGCGGACCCGGCCCCCATCGCGGAGTCCTTCGGCAGGGTCGTCGATCGCCTGCTGGCCTCGCCGCACTACGGGGAACGCTGGGGCCGACACTGGCTCGACGTGGCCCGATATGCGGACACGAAAGGCTACGTCTTCACCGAAGAGGGGAATTTCCCCTGGTCGTACGCCTATCGGGATTGGGTGGTTCGCGCGTTGAACGAGGACCTGCCGTATGACCAGTTCCTGATCCAGCAGATGGCCGCCGACCGTCTCCCACTCGCCGATGACAAACGCGCTCTTGCCGCCATGGGCTTCCTGACCATCGGAAGCCGGTTCATGAACAACGATCAGGATATCCTCGACGACCGGATCGACGTGGTAACTCGCGGCGTGATGGGATTGACCGTCAGTTGTGCCCGATGCCACGACCACAAATTCGACCCGATCCCGACCCAGGATTACTACTCGCTCTACGGGGTCTTCGCCTCCTCGCGAGAACCGACTCTGCCCCCGTTGTTCGAGCCGCCTCCGAAGACACCCCAGTACGAGAGCTTTGCCAGGGAGCTGGAGAATCGCGAGAAGAAACTCTCCGGCTTCACTCGCGAGAAGTACGAGGAGGTTGTGCGACAGGGCCGATCTCGCGTCGCCGAATACCTCCTGGTCGCGTCAAGGTCGCGCAGTCAGCCCGACACGGGCGAGTTCATGCTGATCGCGGACAAAGGTGATCTCAACCCCGTCGTCCTGGGACGCTGGCAGCGCTACTTGCGCTCGACCCGAGAGCCGCATCATCCCGTGTTCGGGGCCTGGCATGCGCTCTCGGCCTTGCCCAAGGAGGGTTTCGCCGAGCGAGCCGCGTCGTTGATCGCCCAATTGTCCGCGAAACCCGAGCCGTCCCGGCCGATCAATCCCTTGATCCTGAGAGCCTTGACGGATCATCCGCCCGCCAATCTGGGCGAGGCCGCAAAAATCTTCGGGGAAGTGCTCAATCGGACCGAGCTGATCGCGCAGGACTTCGCACGACGTGCCGCGTTGAACGGTTCCCCATCGCCGGTTCTTCCCGACCCCGCCCACGAGGAGCTTCGGCAGGTTTTCCATGCGCCGAACGCTCCGCCCGAGGTGCCCTTCAACCCGACGGGCGGATTGGCGCTGCTGCCGGATCGAGCGTCCCAGGGGCAGTTCAAGGAGTTGCTCTCCGCCGTGGAAACGTGGCGAGCCACGGGGCCCGGCGCACCGCCGAGGGGGATGGTCCTTGAAGATCTGCCGAACCCGTTCAACTCCCGGGTATTTCGCCGGGGGAATCCGGGAAATCAGGGAGAGGAAGCGCCTCGCCGATTTCTGAAGCTGATCGCGGGCGACCAGCGCCAACCGTTCAAGGACGGGTCCGGTCGGTTGGAACTGGCCCGAGCGATTGCCGCCAGCGACAATCCGCTGACCTCGCGGGTCCTGGTCAATCGGGTCTGGATGCACCACTTCGGGTCGCCAATTGTCGGGACGCCGGGAGACTTCGGCCTCCGCAGCGATCCACCCTCGCACCCGGAATTACTCGATCATCTCGCCCGCAGCTTCGTGGCCGATGGCTGGTCCGTCAAGCGTCTCCATCGCAGGATGATGCTCTCTTCAGTCTATCTGCAATCGAGCCAGGACCGGCCCGAGTCGAGGGCATCGGACCCCGAGAATGCCCTCTACTGGAAAATGAACCGCCGCCGCGTCGACTTCGAAGCAACCCGCGATGCGCTCCTGGCGGTTTCCGGACGCCTCGATCGGACGCTGGGCGGCCCGCCTATCGCGGACATCCTGACGCCGACAGCGAATCGCCGGACGCTCTATGGAAAGGTCGATCGCCTGAACCTGCCCGGCCTGTATCGCGCCTTCGATTATCCCGACCCCAGCACGACGAATCCGAGGCGCGATCAGACCACCGTCGCTCCCCAGGCCCTGTTCCTCATGAATCATCCGTTCGCGATTGAGGCCGCCCGCGCGGTCTTGAAGCGGCCGGAGTTGGCAAGCGAGACCGATCTCACACGACGAGTCGATCGGCTCTATCATCTCCTGTACGGCCGGGCGCCTTCGAAGGAAGAACTCGCGATCGCCGGGGAGTTCCTGGGCCAGAGCGACGGGAGCGATTGGGATCGTTATGTGCAAGGACTCATGATTGCCAATGAGTTCGTGTTTGTCGATTGAGTTCCCCTCGAGTGCGTCCGTCCTGGAGCCTTCGCCGATGTCTCATCATCCCCTTCGCCCCGAAGACGCCTTCCTCACCCGTCGCGAACTCCTCCAGCGCGGAGGCATGGGCCTCGGCCTCGTGGGTCTGGCGGGCGTGATGGCCGGGGAGGGGATGCTCGCCTCCGAGGCCAGGGCCGACATCGACCTTCGGCCTCTCGCACCCAAGAGGCCTCACTTCGCCCCGAAAGCGCAGCGAGTGGTGCATCTCTTCATGAACGGGGGGCCGTCGCAGGTCGATACGTTCGACCCGAAACCCCTCCTCGACAGGTACCACGGCAAGCCCCTGCCGAACCCGAATCTACGGACCGAGCGGAAGACCAGCGGGGCGCTTCGATCCCCGTTCAAGTTCGCGAAGTACGGGGAATGTGGCCTGGAGGTGAGCGAACTCTTCGCCGAGACGGCCAAGCACGCGGACGACCTCTGCGTGATCCGCTCCATGGTGGCGGACGTGCCCAATCATGAACCTTCGCTGATGCTGATGAATTGCGGTGAATCCCGGCTGGCCCGGCCCAGCATGGGGTCGTGGGTCACCTATGGACTCGGGTCGGAGAACCAGAACCTGCCGGGCTTCCTCGCCATGTGTCCAGGTGGTTACCCGATCGTCTCCACGCAGAACTGGCGGTCGGCGTTCCTGCCGGGAGCCTACCAGGGAACGTACATCAATACGCAGCATAAAGACGTCCAGAAGCTGATCGAAAATATCAAGAACAACTCGGCAACACCCGAGCAGCAGCGTCGCCAGCTCGACCTGGTCCGCCGGCTCAACGAGGCCCACCTGGAACCCCGGCAGGCGGACGCGCAGCTCGAAGCCCGGATCCAGTCGTTCGAGCTGGCCTACCGGATGCAATCCGAAGCGGCCGAGGCCTTCGATCTCGCACTGGAGCCGAAAGCCACGCGCGAGATGTACGGCGATTCCACTCACGGCCGACAGCTCCTGCTCACCCGGCGCTTGCTGGAGCGGGGCGTCCGATTCATCCAGGTCTGGAGCGGCGACGGGCAGCCCTGGGACAATCACGACAACATCGAAGGGGCCCATCGCCACCAGGCCAAGGAATGGGATCGGCCGATCTCGGCGTTCCTCACCGACCTGAAACAGCGGGGCCTCTTCGACAGCACCCTCGTCATCTGGGGTGGCGAGTTCGGCCGCACTCCGGTCGCCGAACTCCCTCAGCTTTCAGGCCGCGACCACAATCATTACGGGTTCACGATGTGGCTTGCCGGCGGCGGGGCCAAGGGCGGATACGTTCACGGAAAGACCGATGAGGCGGGGTTCGCGGCGGTCGAAGACAAGGTCCACGTCCATGACCTCCATGCGACGATCCTCCACCTTCTCGGTTTCGACCACGAGAAGCTGACCTATCGATACGCAGGCCGAGATTTCCGGCTGACCGACGTGCATGGCAAGCTCGTCAGCAAGCTACTCGCTTGATCCGCCGATCACGATTCGTCGACGGGCAGCGATCTGACCCGCGTGCGGCGGCCCCACCAGAATCGGAACGTGACGGCCCAGGATGCGCCGAGGTACCAGAGGGGATAAAGCGTCGACGCCAGGACCAACGCCCGGGTGAAGCCATCCGGCACGCGGTGCCCCGGCGAGCTGACGCCCGGCAATGACCAGAAGATCCAGGCCAGCAGCAGCGACCAGAACGCGGCGCCGATGTTGCTGATCTTGTTGAGGAGACCCGGCCGCGAGGAGGGATACAGGTATCGGCTGGGCACGAAGGTCAGCGCGGAAAGCAGCAGGATGATCCCGAGGGCCACGCTCCCGGGCAGGTCCAGCACGTACAGGTAGAACGCAACGATGTTCCAGAGCGACGGAAAGCCGAGGAAATAGCCGTCGTCGGTCTTGATCGACGTCTGGCAGAAGCCGTACGCACTGGCCAGCAACGGAACGATCAGCCAGACCTCCTGCCCGGGCGGCAGGATCTCGGCTCGCCAGATGAGCATCAGCGGCAAGCAGGTGTATGTGAGCCAATCGACCAGGTCATCAAGCCTACGCCCATCAAAGCCGGGCAAGACTTCTTTGACTCGAATTCGGCGGGCGAGCGTCCCGTCGGTCGCGTCGATCAGGCAGGCGACGAGCATCAAGAGGAACGTGCCGCGAAATGCCGACGCATCGCCTCGGACGAGAAGGACGAGCATCCCGGCGGCGGCCACGGCGCCGAGTGCCGTGTAGAGATGGACACTCCAGGCGAGAGTGCGGACCAGGAGGCTCCGTCCCGTCCTGGGTGTGCGACGAGTGAGGGCGCGACTGCGGGCGCCGCGGATGACCCAGCGCGCCACGCGGTTGCGCGCGAGCTTGTCGCCCACGGATCGCCACCGGGTATTTCGGTCCCGCGCCCGATTCTCAACCATTGTCGCCCCTCCTCGCGGGGGTCGCCCCACCGGCGGCCACGCCTCGCCTGGCCGTATTATAATAAAGGCCGCCAACGGCAAGCAGGGCAATTGTTCCGAGCGGGGCGAGAAATCGCTGCGGGAACTCAGCGCCGTAGATCTCGGCTCGGGGCCACCCGGTATTGATCACGATCACGAATCCCCATACCACCGCCAGGACATTGACCGGCAGGCCGAATCGTCCCAGCGAGAACAGGCGTGTGCCGTCGGTATCGGTCGTGTCGGCCCCGGGCCAGCCCTTGAGTCGGTAGACGAGCAGGGGAAAACTCACCAGCCAGTATGCCAGATTGATCCACACAACCGAAACCGAGCCGATCGCCTCAACGACGCGAGGATAGTTCAGATTGAGCAGCAGGACGGCTACGGCAAGGAAGCCCACGGCCACCGCCGGACCGATCGGAGTCCGCGAGGTCCGATCGACAGTCGCCAACGCCCTCGCGCCGGGCAAGAGTCCGTCGCGCGCCATCGCGAAGACCAATCGCACCGCGCCGGTCTGGACCGCCAGGGTGCAAGACCCGATGGCGATCGCGACGGACGCGAGCAGGATCGTGCCAATCGCCGGTCCGAGGGCCCTGGTCACGATCGAAGCCAGCCCGCCATCGGGCAGTCCGAGTGTCGGGTCGTTCGGATCGGGCGCGGCCATCATTCCCGAGAGGATCAGGAGTCCCCCCAGGATCGAGGCCGAGACGATCGCATGAAGGATCGCTCGCGGTGACTTCTTCCGTGGCGAGACGGTCTCTTCGGCAAGCGACCCGGCCGTCTCGAATCCATAGAGGACGTACGACGCGGTGAGCGCCGCGGCCAGAAATGCGCCGGGGCCAAGGACCTTGCCCGAGGGAGAGATCCCTCGACCGAAAACGACGCCTGGACCGTGACGGGCCTTCACGAACAGCAGCGCCACCAGAAGGACGGCCCCCAGGATCTCCGCGAGGACCCCGATATTATTGATTCTCGCCATCAGCGCAACGCCGCGAGCGTTCAGGATCGTCGTCAGCACGATCAGGCCGCTGCCGAGGATCACGGCGTTCTTGGCCGAATCCGCCGGATCGGCCGCACTCCCGATCAATTGAAACGCCGGGGAAATGATCGGCAAGACCGACTGGAGCGCCATGGCGACCGCCGCAAGGGCCGCGATCGATCCGGCGAGAGATACCCATCCCGCCAGCCATCCCAACCAGCCGGAGCCTACCTGCTTGCCCCACTGATAGACGCTGCCGCACAGAGGGAAGTGCGCCGAGAGCTCGGCGAATCCGAGGGCCACGCAAATCTGCCCGAGCGCCACGACCGGCCAGGTCCAGAAAAAGCCGGGTCCGGCGGCCCGGTAGCCCATCGGGAACATCTGGAACAGGCCCGTCAGGATCGAAATGTAGGCAAATCCCGCCGCGAACGACGAGAACCCCCCGAGCGACCGGCCGAGGCTCTGCGCATACCCAAACCCGGCCAGGTCGGATTCGTCGTTCAGTTCGGGGGGGTTGGGCACGAGTCGGGCGCCCGCAAAGGTCGGCGGTTGAATGAAGGACAGATCGCAAACGAAGGATGACCGACGACTACTCGGGGGAGAGGTCGCCGGTCATCGGTACTCGGCCTCTTCGACGGAATCAGACTTTCTTCGTCGCCTTGTAGATGCCCCACTTCATGTCGTTGGCCTCGCAGAAGCGGACCTTCATGGCCCATCGATCGACGAGGTAGTTGAGGTCCGCCTCGGAGAACGAGCTGAGAAAGTCCTCGCGGTTGGCCGCGAGGTTCACCGGCTCATTCTTGAGGATCTCGGTGAACTTCGGCGTGGCATCCTCCGCGATCACGTCGGTGAACCCCGCCTCTTCCAGCAGCTTGCCGTAGGCGGCGGGCTCGACGAGGTGATAGCCGGTGCTCTTCGCATACGCCTCGAATTCGGGCGTGCCGGGCTGCTGGCCACGCGCATAATCGGTGATGACGAGCTGTCCGCCATCGTTGAGAAGACTGTAGAGCTTGGCGAAGAGCCGCTTCTTGTCGTGGACGTGCATGAGGGCGTCGCGCGACCAGATGATATCGAACGGTTCGTCGAATTCCGTCTCCAGGACGTCGGCCAGAAGGAAGGTCACCTGGCCGGAGACTCCGGAATCGGCCGTGGCGTCGAGCGCCAGGTCGGTCATCTCGGGCGAGAGATCCACGCCTGTGACGATGGCGCCATATTCGCGAGCCAGGTGGAACGCCGCCCCGCCGATGCCCGAGCCGACATCCAGGACCTTGACGCCGGGCTGAAGCTTGTTGCCGAGGAGATTGCACAAATAGGTCGTCGTCGCGGGACCGCCCGTGCTGATGTAACCGGCGCCGAAAATCTTCTCATACCGGAGGATGCTCGCCCGAGAGTATTGGCCATTGTTGTCATATTTCGTGTCAGTGCGCCGCAACGTGGTCATGTCGAGCCCTTCGGTGTGGTCGGGAAACGCGTGAAATGGTGTGGAAAAAATCGCGACGAGTCGACGGAGCGGAACGAAGCGAGGGCGAGGAATCGAGAGGAGATCGTCGCCGCCGTATTCGATTCGGCGGGCCGGTTCGGGCGGGGTGGGGCCGGCTCAGGGCGTCGTCATCGCTGATCTCATGCGACGGCATCGCCGAAGATTATCCCACAAACGCGGAGCCGATTCTAAACACATCGGACCGCGTAAGCCAAGCCCCTTGTCTCGAATGCGGAGCCGACACCCCGCGTAATTTGACGAGGTGGTCCAGATTTTTATTGAAGATCGCGGTCGGGCACACTATGCTGAAATCCGCTGAGAATCCTCGTGCTCGAGACAGTTCAGGCAAGGGATTGCGACCTCACGGGTTGAGGTAGGGGCGAATGGCGTCGCCCAGGGAACCCACCTTTCAACCCGAACTCGCCCCCCGCCTCCACTAGCTTCGATCCGAGATGTCCCCAGGCCGCGCGATGGATCGGTCCTCGACTCATCTCGGATGATGGGTCTCGTTGGAACTGCTCCCGACCTCGCGCGGCACGGCACCCGAGCCCACAGGAGATGAGCCCGATGACCGTGCGCTGGAAACCTTTGATTGTCCTCTCCGGATTGT
The DNA here is from genome assembly GCA_028291545.1 of Planctomycetota bacterium. Classification (GTDB taxonomy): domain Bacteria; phylum Planctomycetota; class Planctomycetia; order Isosphaerales; family Isosphaeraceae; genus JAQGHR01. Next base: position 119,408 of record JAQGHR010000057.1, read on the forward strand.
TCCTGATCAGCGCCGTGATGGGCCTTCTCGCCATCACGTATGCGTGGCCGGGCCGCTCGGAGGACGTCCTGCCGCAGGCCCAGAAAGACGCCAAGGCGAAAAAGTATGACAACGCCTTGATCCACTATCGCCGCGCCCTTCAACTCGATCAGAAGAACGTCTCGATCCATGAAGAGCTGGCCGAGATGATCGCCCGCTGGATGGTCGATGCGCCCAAGAAACGGGCGGAATTGCGGCCCATGCGGATCCGCGCCCTGACGGACGCCGCCAAGTACGGCAAGGGCCGGCCCGGTCCCAGGCGGCAACTCCTGGCAGACGCACTGGCCCGCGATGATGCGAGCGACGCACTCGAATGGGCCAACGAGTTGATCTCCATCGAGCCCAAGGACCCGGCTGCGAACTACGTCAAGGCGCTCGAGAGCCTCGACCACCAGCCCCCCGACCTCGCCACCGCCAAGGCACATCTGGCGGTACTGACCGCGGCCGCGCCGACCGGTGTCCGCACCCTCTGGGTCAGGGCCCGTCTGGCCCGAGAGACCGGGGACTCCGCCGCCCTGAGCGAGGTCTTCCAGATCGCCCGTACCACCTCGCCCGACGCGGCGCTCTCCGCGTCCGAGCGCCTGACCCGGCTCCGCCTCCACATGATGGAGATCGCTGGGGATGAAGATCCGAAGACGCTGGTCGCCCGGGTCTCGGCATTCGGCGAAGCGGCGCGGACCCTTGCGTCCGAACCCGAGCCGTCCTCGTCGCGCACCCGCCTCCTCGGTTCCACGGTGAAGGACGTTCAGAGGCACTTGAAGGGCCTCGCCGCCAGGACCCCCGCGTCCAAGAATGACCTCGCCAGTCTGGGTGATTCGCTGGAGACGGTCGCCGAGGCGATCTATACTCGCGCGATCGAGAACTCGGGCGCGTCCAACCTCAACGTCCATCTCGATTTCGCGGAACACCTCGTCTTCCGCGACCAGGCCGAGCGGGCGCTGACCGTGGCCTCGCGGGCCTTGAAGCTGCCGATCGCCAGCCTTCCGGCGTGGGAGATGGTCGCCGCGAGCCTGAGAGAGAGCGCGGTCAAGGCCGCCCTTTCCCGGACCGACGACCCCTCGCGATTCGAGAAGGCGGCGCCTTTTATCAAGGATCTCTCCGCCAGCGCGAACCCCCGGCTCGCCGGAATGGGCCATTTCTTCAAAGGCTTGATCGCGCTGGACAAGTCCGGCCTGACGAGCCCCGCCGCGCAAGATCCGGGCGACTCGAAGACGGTCACCATCGATCCGAAGGCCCGCGATGAGGCCGTCAGCGAGCTCAAGCTGGCGGCCGCGGCCTTACCCGACGCATCGACCGCGCAGGCGCTCTATGGCGTGACCATGATCCTCACCGGCGAACAGGGCATGGGCAGGCAATACCTCCAGCGTGCCTACCATCTCGGAGGGCAGGACCGCCTTGAGCCCCGATATCAGGTCTGGGCCGCCTGGTCGATGCTTCAGGCGGGCTATCCGGAAGACGCCGAACCGATTATCGCGAAACTGCTCGCCGATGTCGCCCGAGGGGAATTGCCCGTGGAGCTGGGGCCGACGCTCCACCTTCTGAAAGGGGAGGCCCATCAGGCCCGGGGCACCCCCGAGCAACTTCGGCTCGCTCGCGTGGAATTCCAGAAGGGCGTACCCGACGGCCAGCCCATGCCCGCCAATCTGCAGCTTCGCCTCGCCCAGATCGACCTTCAGCTCGGCGAGAGCCAGCAAGGCATGAGTCGTCTCGCGAAGCTGAAGGGCGACGCCAAGATCGGCCCGTCCGCCGAACGGTTGATCGTCCTGAGCCTCAAGGAGTCCGGCAAGCTCGCCGAGGCGACCAAGGCCCTTGCCAGTGCCAGGACACGCTACCCGGACAGCGACGAGTTGGCCGAACTGGATTCCGTCCTCCACGCGTCGGCCAACGACAATGCCGGCGCGGATCGCGTCCTGGCCGAGTATCTGGAGAAACATCCGGGACGCGTGGCCCTCTCCATGCTGCGGGCCAAGTTCCTGGCCACGACCCTGAAAAAACCGGCCGACGCCCGCGCCATTCTCGTCGGTCTCTCCAGGACCGCCGAGACGTCCGCTCCGCTCGCCGAACTCGCGATCCTGGACATCACCGGCCGTGATTTCGACGCGGCCGCGAAGACCATCGCCCAGATTCGTGCTCGCTGGAAGGAAGCGTCTACCGCCGATCTCCTGGACGCCCAGCTTGCCCTGGCCAGGGAGAACCCGCGAGCCGCCGCGTCGCACCTCGAAGCGGCCCTCAAGAAAGATCCCAATAACAAGGTCGCCCAGTTGTGGAAGGCCATCCTGGACGAGCGTTCGGGAGGCCACGCCAAGGCTTCACAGGCCCTCGAATCAATCCTCAAGGACCAGCCGGTCAAGGAGATCGAGGACGGCCTCTCGTTGACGACGGCCGCCAAGTGGGCGCTGGCCGACATGGCCCTCCAGAACCAGGATCTCGAAACCGCCATCCGCAGGTTCGAATCGCTCCTCCAGGGCGGACAGTCCAAGGATCTGGACCGCTCCGTGAGGTGGAAGCTGGTCGCGGCTCGCGCGGGTCGTGGCGAGCTGGAACAAGCGAAAGCCGACGTCGCGGCGCTCCTCGCCTCGCCGACCACAACCCCCGACGAGCGCGTTCAAGCCGCGGACTTCTACCGCCGTCATGGCGATGACGCGTCCTGCATGGCACAGCTTGACTCGGTCCTGAAGGCCGATCCATCTCACACCGGGGCGATCGCCTACAAGGCGCTCTCGCTCGCCTCGAAGGATCGGCCCGACGATGCGGTCAAGGTGCTCCGATCGGCGATCGCGGGCAAGAAGTCGCAGCCCTCGAACATTTACCTGATGCTTGCCGCAGCCGAGAACCTCCGACTGCCCAAGGAACAGGCCACGGCCCGGGCCTTGGCCGCGCTGGATGAGGGGCTGGCCAGTTTCCCTTCGGCGATCGAGCTGATCCAGGCGAAGTTTCAGGTGATGAAGCTCAAAGGCGACGCGAACGCGATCGCTTTCGTCGAGAAAGTGGCGAAGGCCGATCCCTCGCCGGCGATGAAACGCGTTCTGGCCGAGGCCTACCGTGAGAATCAGTCGTTCGCGAGCGCGGAGGCCGTCGTCCGGGATCTGTTGAAGGAGACCCCCAAGGACGCTCGGCTCGCCGCATCTCTCGTGGGCCTGATCGCCATGCAGTCCAAGGCGGCGATCGATCGGGGTGATAAGGCTTCGGCCAGGTCACTCGACATCAAGACGACCGAGCTGATCCGGCATTTCCGGGCCGAGTTTCCCGACGACGTCACTTTCCCGCAGGCCGAATGCGAGCTGGCCGCCCGCAATGGCGACATGGCCAAGGCCAAGCGGATCTCCGGCGAGATCACGACGATGGATGCGTCCTCGCCAATCGGTCCCTTGCTCCGCGCCCAGCTTTACGCGACCGAGAACAAGACCGAAGAGGTTGTTCGGGCCTACGACGAGGCGCTCAAGAGGAGCCCACGTCGTACGGATATCCGCCTGGCTTTCGCGCAGGCGAATCTGGCCCTGGGTAAGACCGACGAGACCCTGAAACAAGCGAAGCTCGTGCTCGATTCCGACAGCGATCAGCCCACGGCCCTGCTGCTGCGAGCCCAGGCACTCGTTCTTCAGCCAGGGACGCCCGAGGAACGAGCGGCACGACGCACGGAGGCGGCTGGCGCACTCCGGGAAGCGATCAGGGCCAACCCGAAGTTCCTGGATGCATACCACGTCCTGGCCGAGATCCGGCTGATGGACGACGATCGCGCCAAGGCACTGATTACGCTGCGGGAGGGACTCAGGGTCAATCCGAACGATGACTCGGGGCTTTCGGCGCTGATTCAGCACCTCAGCGAGCCTCGCGGCCGGGACCAGCCGGCGCCTCCGGCCGATTTGCAAGAGGCGATGCAATTCGCCCAGTCATTCGAGGCCAAGGACGAGCGCGGAGTCTTCGCGTTAGCCTCCGCCGTGGGCTTCCAGCGTGCCGGGCATGTCGATCTGGCCCTGCCATGGGCCGAGAAGGCGGCGAAGAAGATTGATCGGCCGATCGTCCACCTGACCTACGGCGACATCCTGCTCGCCAAGGCCGAGAGCACATCCGTACCCGCCGAAGCCAAAGAGAACTTCCTCAAGGCCGTCGCTCAGTACGAAGCCGTCCTCAAGAGCCAGCCGGACCAAATCGAGGCGGTCAACAACAAGGCGTGGATTCTGCATCGCTACCTGAATCGAAACCCCGAGGCCTTGGAGCTGGCGGAAGGGTTCGCGAAGGGTGCCGATCTCACCCGGCTGCCGGCGGAATTCCTCGACACTCTCGGCTCGATTCAGGAGGGAATGGGCCAGGCCAAGAAGGCCGAGGACACCTACACGAAGGGCCTCCGCAACTCGCCCAACCATCCGATGCTCAACTATCACCTAGGCAAGCTGCTGAGCAAGGATCGAAGCCGCGCGAGCAAGGCGGCGGATTGCCTGGAGAAAGCCAAAGCGGCTAAGTCCAAGCTCAGTCCGGCCATCGTGCGAGAACTGGATGCGACCCTGGAGTCAATCGGGCGATAGCTCCGTGTTGCTTTAGGTGGTGATGCAAGCCGAGCGGCGGGGTTGAGGTGCCACATCTCGACCCCGCCGCTCTTTTTTTGTTGGATTCTTTCGGCCGCGCGATCTGCTATAACAGGTCGAGCGAGCGACCCTCCCGATCAAGAGAGCGTGCCATCATGACTCGTCCTCCACGGTCGCGATCTGGTTTTACCATGATCGAGCTGCTGGTCGTGATCGCCTTCATCGGCGTCCTTGTCGCGCTCTTGCTCCCCGCCGTCCAGGCGGCCCGAGAGGCGGCCAGGCGAGCCCAATGCACGAACAACCTGAGGCAACTCGGCCTCGGTCTGCACAACTATCTAGCGGCGAAAAATTCCTTCCCGGTCGGCTTCCTGGTCGCCTCGGGCCCGGTCCCCGCCGAGACGTCACCCCTGCAGTATCGCTGGTCCGTCCTTGCCCAGATGACGCCCTACCTGGAGCAAGTGAATCTCTTCGATGCCATCAATTTTTCGTTTCCGCTCGCACACAAGCCGGTTGGTGGCGGTTCCGCCTTCTGGCCGTTCTACGCCGAGAACGCCACCGCCATGGCCACGCGAGTCAGTCTCTTCCTCTGCCCGAGCGATGGCGCCCACGCTCCCTCGGATGATTCCGGACCGACGAATTACGCCTTCTGCTCGGGGGATGGATCGCGAGGCGGAGACGCGGCCGGCGCCTCGGGAACGTTCACGATGGAATCCCATGCTGCCAACGAGATCCTTGACGGATTGAGTACGACAGTCGCGGCCTCCGAGGGCCCGCTGGGAATCGCCGGACCCTACTCGCAGACGTCGCCTACCCCGTGGCCCTCCCCCTGGACCCGAGCCTTCGCCCGCGTGTCGTCCGGTCCCTTGACCGATTCCGCGTGTGCGTCCGCCGGCAGTGGATGGCTCATGAACAAGGGAGCGGCCTGGTGGGACGGGAATTATTTGAACACGCTTTACAACCATTACCTGCCTCCCAACGCGAAACGCCCGGATTGCTCCGCCTACCATAACCCCGGCTGGAAGGCCGCCCGCAGCTATCACTCCGCCGGAGTCAACGTGGTCTTTTGCGACGGTCATGTCTCCTTCGTGAAGGACGGGATCTCTCCGGCGTCCTGGCGAGCCATCAGCACCCGCGCCGGTGGCGAGATCCCCGAGATGGGGCCATAGTCCCGGCAGAACCGATGCGGAAAATCGACCGCTAGCCGTCTGCCCAGGGACAGGCATCGAAGAGTAGCCGAGCTCGGGTCACAACAGTCAGAGCCGCCTCCGCTCGGCTGCCGCCCTGGTGGGACGGCTTGCGCCGTCGTCAATCCGTTGCGCCGAGGCCCGCCCGACAGGGGCGTGGGTTCGGCGGGCTTGCAATGACCGCTCGCGCGAAACGATGCGGATTGCATCGGTTGCGAGACGGCTCGTCCGATCGGTGCGTCAACTTGAGTTCACAAGAAAACTTTTGTCTTTTCGCTTGCACATGCTAGACTCCTTCGGCAGCCTTGGTTTATTGAACTTCGCACCTGATCGCGACGCATCCACCAACTGCATTTCCGACACAACCTGATTAGCCCCTACGCTTTCGGACAGCCCGGACCAATCCATTCGGGACGATTTTCGCAACGGCCGAGAGACCTGCCATGCCTCGGGTATGGCCGGTCAGGATCGCGGTGCGCCTTTTCTCGGCAAGAGGGGGCCTCCTCGCATCCTCTCTCACCGACCAGCAGTTCGCAGTGCAACATGAGCTCATTTTGAGAAACGGATGAATGCCCCGTCGCCCAGGGAGGTCGCGACTATGAGAGACCTCCCCGATGACGACGCCTCGCCTCCGCGCAACGCGCCCCAAGATCGTGCTTCTTGAGCCTCGGTTACTGCTCGCCGCAGTCAGCCCCTCGGCGGCGTGGATCGGTCAGGACGGGAAAGATCTCGTCGGCCCCTCGTCCGCGCCGGGCAGCGACCAGGTCCAGGATATTCACATCGCCGTCGCCGGCTTATCGCCGCTCAGGACGGTCGTGGCCGCCGACATTCTCGGGCTCGGCGGCGGTAGCTGGCAGTATCCGGGCGGACGAAATTCCTGGGCTGCTGCGATCGTCCGTAACGCGGGCGCCTCGACGGCCGACGTCTACGTCGAGCCCTCCCAGTCCGAGACCGGCCGCCCGTTCGAGATGGTCCTGACCTACGACGACAACACGAAATCCGACTTGTGGTTTCACGGCGGGACGGCCGATCCGAATCTGCGCATGCCCTCGGCCGTGGCCACGCTCGGTTGGATCGGTCAGGACGGTCACGATCTCGTCGGCCTCGGGCCGTCGGTCGGCCCGGACGGTGTCCAGGATCTTCGCTGGACCCTCGGCAATCTCTCGGCCACGACACCGGTCACCGACGTGACGATCGTTTCCTCGGGAGGATCTTACTGGGCTTCGGGGACCAACCCGTCCGGCTTTGCGAACGCCTCGATGAGCCAGAACGGGTCTGTCGCCGACCTCTACATCAATCCGTATGGTGACCCGTCCGGCCAGACGTTCACGGCAACGATCACCTATGCCAATCACAAGACCGACACGGTCACGGCGACCGCCGGACACGCCGACCCCAACCTCGCCCAGCCCGCGACGGCCGGCCCGATCCCGACGCTTCAAGGTCCCGTAACCGCGTCCTGGATCGGGCAGGACGGCTCGGACCTGATGGGTCCCGGCTCGGCCCGGATCGCCCTGAGCGGACTCCCGGCCGGACGCTCGATCGTCGCGGCCGCTCTCAGCGATTCCTCCCGTGGCCTCTGGGTCTATCGTGGCGCCAGCGGCGGCTCATTCTACTCCGATCCATGGTCCGGGCCGCTCGGCTTCCGCACGACCAGTGCCGGCGCGGATATCGGCTTCCCCCCCGATCGTGACGAAGCCGGCGCGACGCTCACGCTCCGGTTGGCGTTCGATGACGGCACGACCAGTGTGACGCAACTCCTCGCGAGCACGACCGATCCCGGCAGGCGCGAACCCGGTCCGGCTGCTTCCTCGGTGGTGGCCCATCCTGGCGACAATTTGAACGACCTCGCGAATCGATTCGGGACGGTCCGCCTCTCGGCCGGGATCTACGCGCTCAGCAGCCCACTGATCCTGAATCAGCCGGTCGCCATCGTGGCCGATCCGGGAGTCACGCTGCAATTCTCCCAGGCGGCGAGCGAACCCGCATGGTCCACGGCAATCAAGATCCATGCCGGTCACACGACGCTCGATGGATTCTCCGTCCGGTTCGCGACGCCCGTGCGCTGGGCGGATAACGTGAGCTATGGCCCCGCCGTGATCGGCACCACGGATAACCTGGACTCGGGACACAATGCACTCAAGGTGGGGCTGCTCCTGAGGAACCTGGACCTGCAATCACCCCCGGTGCTCTCCGGCAATGTCGAGGCGCCTCGGCTCATCCGGCTGGCATCGGGCCTTGATGGACGGATCGAGGGCAACACGCTCAAGGGTGGTGCCACCGAATTCCTGAACGGTCCGTGGACGATCGTGAACAACAACTACCTCGGCACGGTTCCCAACACCTACTGCTGGAACGCCTTCGCCGGGCACAACACGCACGACGTCATCATTCAAGGTAATACGGCTCAACCTCAAGGCGCGTCCGGGAGGACGTGGAGATTCGCCGTCCTTTCGGGCAGCGGTTTCAACGACTCGATTTCGAGTAACCTTGTCGTCGGAATCGGGCCTCGGGATGGCGACCCGGTCGATATGAACGCGGCCGAGATCATCCTCACCGAGTCGTACAGCCTTCAGTTCGAGGGGATGCCGACCGGAATCTCATCCGGCGGTCTCGTGCTCCAGATCCCCCCGCCCCAGGGCGGCCCGGCGCACACGGGCGACATGGTGGCGATCCTTTCGGGGCCGGCCGCCGGCACCTATCGCCGGATTGCCCAGGCCCTCGGCCCCCAAACCTACTTGATGGACACCCCCCTCCCCTCCGGCAACTACGCGATCTCGATCGCCTCGGGCTTTGTGGGCGAGACCTTTCAGGGCAACACGATCGACACCCGCGGAAGCACGGGCGCGGGAGACCTTGTCCTGGTTGGGAACCACTTCGGAACCAAGGTCCTGAACAACCACTTGCTCGGCGGGGCCGCCGGTTTTCGCATCACCGCCGCACCCTCGGAGCATCCGGAGACCTGGGGCTGGTCACACGCTCCCTTTCTCAACGCGACCATCGATGGCAACATCATCGAGGACTCGCCCGGAGGAGCCTCCCTCGCCGTCGAGCATTCGAGCGTGATCAAGTCCAACGCGGGGCGAGTCTATTTTTCCGGCTCCCTCACCAACAACACCGTCGTCTGGTCGTCGTCATTCCTGTCCGCTCGCGGCGGCGCGACTGGCCTGACAGGGCTGGTCGTTGGTGACCCTGGATCGCTCGACCCGGGCGAACTCGTGCTGACCACCGGGGGAAACACGGCCAGTGTCCCGACTGGGACGATCCCGCCTCCTTTGAAAGTCCTCGCGGGCCGGATCGACGGGCAGGTCGTTCGCGCGCAGACACGATCGCTGCCGGCGGCCGTTCTTCCGGCACCGAGCGGCCTATCGCTCGTCAACGACACGGGCCTCGGCGATCAGGACAGGATCACGATGGATGGCCGCCTCCGCTTCGACCCGGTCTCCGGCGCGGTCGGATATGAGTATCTCGTCTCGGGCGCGGCGGCCTATCTCCCCGTGAATTCACCCTCCGGCTTCCTGCCGGCGGGCCTGACCCAGGTCTCCAATACGATCTGGCTGCGAGCCATTGATGCTCAGGGGCGGCGATCCCCCGAGTCGACGTATCAATTCATGCTCGACAACAGCCCGCCCATCAACTCGATCCCGTTCCTGAAACCCTCCAACGACACCGGCATCTCCGCGACGGATCGGATCACGCGCGTGGTGAATCCCGAATTCGACGTCACGGGGGACCCGACCGACACGATGATTCTTCTGGCGAACGGGGTCGAGATCGCGCGGAGGGTCGGAACGGGCTCGCTGAGAGATCCCATCTCGCGAGCCGACGGCAGTTATGGTTACAGCCTGCACCGCCTCGACGCCGCGGGCAATGCGTCGGACTCGGCCGTCATGACGCTGACGATCGACGCCACAGCTCCGTCCGCAGTCGCCAATCTCACCATCCAACCGGATGGCCGCGTCTCCTTCAGCCCAACCGGTCGCGACGATTCCTACGAGTACCAGGTAGGAACCAGCGGAGCGTTCATCTCGATCGATCGACAGACCTCGTTCTCGACGACCGCAGGCGGCAATATCGGCGTTCGCGCGGTGGACGTGGCGGGGAATATCGGCCCCGAAACCTGGGTCGCGCTCGCTTCCAGCTCGACACCGTCGGGGGTGTGGCTCGGCCAGGATGGTCGCGATCTGGTGGGGCCAGGCTCCCCCGGAAAGCCGGACGGCATCCAGGACATCCATGTCGTCTTGAATGGTCTCCGATCCGATCGCGCGATCGTTTTCATCGACATCCAGGGCCTCGGAGGAAGTCGCTGGCAGTTCGGCGGCCAGAGCGGCCCGTGGAAGGCGGTGTTGGTCCGCTCTCCGGGGGCGACGACGGCCGATCTTTACCTCCAGCCCGATCGCATAGAGACGGGCCGCCCGTTTTCCGTGACGGTCCAGTACAACGATGGATCACGCGCGGCGTTCTGGATCAGCGGCGGCGCCGCCAATCCGGCCCTTCATGTTCCGGCCGCTCCCGGCGTAACTAGAACCGGCAAGACCCCAAATGTTGCATCCAGGAAGGCGCTCGCTCACGCACGATCCAAACCGAAGCCCAGACCGATCACGAGCCACAAAGGCCCGATCGCGAAGGCGACGTTGAATCGGGTTGCTCATCCGAGAAAGAAGAAGTGACGTGATCCCGCGCGGTGGTTCGTGGCACAACCGGTTATTCGATCACGATCGCACAACCTAGGGGCCTGCCATCCTCGGAGCCTGAGGGCGATCGGTCGTCGACGGGTTCATCATTCTCGACCGAGGCGACCGACGGATTGTTCCGAAACACCACCCATCGCGACATCGAGAAGCTGATCCCCGTGGCCGCGATGATCCCGACCACGGCCGCCGCGAGCTTGTGGGCATTGAAGAACGCGACTTTGCGCGGCAATAACAGCCGGAATGCCAGACTGACCATGACCCCGAGGAGATTGCTCGCGACATACGCCGCGAACTGACGAGGCAGGGAACCGCCTCTCGCATAACTGAAGGTCAAACGGCGATTGAGCGAGAAATTCCACACGAGCGCCACGGCGATCGCGGATGATCCGGCCATCGCCAGCGCGAGACTCACCTTCGTGGGTGGAACATTGTAATACGCGAGCGAGGTGCGCTCGTAGAGCTTCTGGAAGACGAAATAGCTGAAGAGGTCGACACACATGCCCGACGCGCCCACGACGCAGAATTGGATGAGCCGGGAGCCATTTCCATACCGGTGATCGGCGAGTCGTTTCATATGACGGACGTCGTCCCAGCCCGGCAACCGTCCTCGCGACGACAATCGCGTCTCGACGGCGACGTCCTCGCGACGACCTTTAAGCTTCCCCAGCAACTCCAGGGAAAACTTGGCCCCGACGGCGCCAAAACGGTGCGAGGAGGCGTCTATCGCCTCCCTCGTCACCCCCACGAGACCGGAGAGCGGGTCGGTCGTGCTCGTGAACGGCTTCGCGAACTGTCCCAGGAGCCGAAACAGCCAGCCAGCCTTCGAGGGACTGCACCACCGGCTGCCGATCGCGAGTTCGGCCCGGCCTTCCGCCAGCGGGGCAACAACCCGCGCGAGATCCTCGGGCTGATACCCCATCCTCGGGTCCAGGACCAGAAGGACGGACCCGTCGGCCGCGTCGAGCCCCGCCATGGCCGCCGAGGCCAAGCCTGGATCGTTGGCGACGACCCTGCGCCAGCCATCGCCCCCGTCCAGCCCCGGTGGTACTCCTGGCCCGACCACGATCAACACCTCGACCTCATGCCCTGCGGCTTCCAGTGCCGAGCGATACGCGGCGACCTCGCCATCGGGCCGAGGGTCGCCGGGAACCGAGGGCAGGATCAAGCTGACGCGGGGCATGAGGAGAAAACTCCGGCAAGGACGCGGGCGGATCAAGCGAGCAGAACGATGCTGCCGGCCGCGAAGGGCGCAAGAATCTATTCCAAGTTTGCCGACTTGACAACCTGAGTTCGATCGCCAGGAGACCGCCTCACTTCGGCGACGGGCGTCCGAGGTCTTCGCTCCGGGGATAGATCTTGTGTCTCGGAGCGCCTCGGAGCACCTGCTCCTTGCCCCATTGCGTGACCGACCGGAACGTCTCGGAGCCGATGAACTGGAGGAACGCCTCGCGGTCGTCCCACTCACTCAGCACGGCGAACGAGTCCGGGTCATCGACTCGCTGATAAAGGTAGGTCACCTTATGGCCGGGGATTGTCGCCAGAAGCGCTATGACTTCCTGAAACTTGGCGGTAAACATCCCCGATTTCTCGGGAATCACGTCATAATACATGCCGACAGTAACCACGATTGTCTCCAGGGAGCAGGGTGCGACTCATCACGGGACCGGATTCCAGCGCTACGGACGGGCGCTAGAGTGCGCGCTCGATCCATCCTCCGCCCATGACGAGATTTCCGTCGTAAACCGTGACGACTTGCCCCGGCGTGACGGCGAGTTGCGGCTGATCGAAATGGACAAGGGCCCCGTCGCCTTTCGTCGGCTCGACACGCGCCGGGACCGCGCGATGCCGGCTACGGATCTGGGCGAGGCAAGACACCGGCTCCGCGGGCTCGTCGATGTGCCAGTGAAACCTGGTCGCTTCCAGCCCGCCTCGTTCCAGGGCCTGTCGCGGACCCAGCCGTACCGTACGGCTCTGGGGCTCGATCTGCACGACGTATCTCGGTTCGCCCACGGCAACTCCGAGACCTCGCCTCTGCCCGATCGTGAATGCCTCGATCCCCTGATGCTCCCCCAGAAGAGTCCCATCCAGGTCGACGAGCGGCCCCGAGGCGTTCAAATCCGGGCGGCGATCCCGGACGAAGCGGAGATAGTCATCGTCGGGGACGAAGCAGATCTCCTGGCTATCCGGCTTATCGTGGACCGGCAAATCGAGCTCACGAGCCACCGCCCGGATCTCCGCCTTGGTATATCCGCCCACCGGCAGAAGGACGTGCGGCAGCAGCTCGCGACGAAGCCCGAACAGGACGTAGGACTGATCTTTCGAGGAATCGACCGCGCGGGCGATTCGACGACGGCCCAGCTCGTCGGTCGCCATCCGGGCGTAATGGCCGGTGGCCACGAAGTCGGCCCCGACCTGCTTGCCGTAGGCCCACAACTTGCCAAACTTCAGCCAGATATTGCACATGACGCATGGATTGGGCGTCCGGCCGAGCGCATACTCGCTGGCGAACTGATCCATGATCCGCGCGAAATCTCGTTCGAAATCGAGCGCATAGAAGGGGATATCCAGCCGATCGGCCACCGCTTGAGCGTCGACGGCGTCCGTGGCGCTGCAACAGGTCTTGGTGCGTCGTTCCAGGTCGTTTCCGTGCGCACCGGTCCTCATGAACAGGCCGATGACCTCGTACCCTTGCTCCTTGAGCAAGTGCGCGGCCACCGAGCTATCCACCCCGCCACTCATCGCCAGGACAACCCGGCCGGACATAATCTTGGTGTGATCTCAGGAAGAATATGGAAGAGCCATCGCTCGACGTGCGAGCGGAACCCTGGGGGCAATTCCCTTTCAGTGTAGTCGCCCCCGATCCCTCCCGACAAGGCGGGTTGAGATTCGCCTCTCCCCGTCCGGTGGGTTGGAACCGGCCCGACGGGCAGGATCTTCGAGCGTCGCGTCGTTCTGGAATCCTGCTGGCACCGGTCTCTCCGGCCCGACCACAATGGGGATTCCAAGCCGCGAAGAAAAATCCGTAACCGCGTGCCCCGTTCCGGGTCTCTCTCATGAAGGGACCGGTCGACGAGCTTCGGGGTCCTGGAGGATCGACAACGATGGCGAACGGGACGTTCGGAGAGATCGGGAGGCAGGTCCAGCGCCTGTATGGCAAGGGTACGATCTCGGGACTCAGCGAGTCGCAGCTCCTGGACCGATTCCTCGTCTCCAAGGACGAGGTGGCGTTTGAAGCCCTGGTTGCGAGGCATGGACCCATGGTCCTGGCCGTCTGCCGTCGCGTGCTTCGCGACCCTCACGCGGCCGACGACGCCTTCCAGGCGACGTTCCTGCTGCTCGTTCGCAAGGCCGCGTCGATCCGGGGCACGGACCTCCTCGGCCCGTGGCTTCATCGTGTCGCCTACCGCGTGGCCGTTCGTGCCGGGCGAAACCAGGCGAAGCGTCAATCGAGGGAGACGTCCTCTCCGGACGCCGTCGCCTCGGCTCCGGCCGTCGAGCCCGTAGGCCGGGAGCTTCGTCTCGCCCTTCACGAGGTCGTGGACAGCCTGCCCGAAAAGTATCGCGCCCCCGTGGTTCTTTGCTTCCTCGAAGGCCGTACCCACGACGAGGCCGCGCGCCGATTGCAATGGCCGATCGGTTCGGTGAAGGGCCGCCTGTCTCGGGCGAAGGAAGTCCTCAAGGCCCGTCTCGAACGACGCGGCCTGACCGTCCTCTCCGGCGCGATGCTCGGCGGCCTGGCACGGGAGGCCCGCGCCGCCGTCCCCGTTTCCCTGCGTGAAAAAACCATCTGCTCTGCGATGAGCACCGCGGCCGGCAAGACCGCCGTCGCCGGTACACTCTCGGCCTCGGCCGCTGTTCTGGTTCAGGAGACCGCACGGGCCATGATGATCAAGAAACTCAGCGTCCTCGCCGCCAGCCTCGCAGGACTTTTCTTCCTCGTCGGCGGCGCCGCAGTGCTCGCCCGACAGGACGGTGGGAAAGGCGCCAGCGACAGGCCGGCCAACATCGCGCAGGCGGAGACCCGGCCGTCCGACGCGAAGCCCGGTGAGCCGAAATCCGATCTCGACCGTCTTCAGGGGCGATGGGAACGGACGGACGTGATCACACGGGGAAATCGTCTGGCGGAGCCATACCAGTCCTCGTCACTTCGGCAGATCAGCATCAAGAACGATCAACTCTTTGGCACCAATGATGATGGCGAACCGGCGTTTCCTCGAACACTCAAGCTCGCCCCGTCGGCGGCCCCCAAGACGTTCGAGTGGAGGAGGATTGCGGCGGGAGGGGCGGAGGAAACGAGCCGGGGGATCTATCAGCTTGACGAGACGTCCTTCACGATTTGCATGGATCCATCCGATCCCCTGAAGGCTCCGGCCGACTTCGAGACACAGCCCAATGATAGCCGCATCAAGTCGGTTTTCCGACGTGCCGCCCCGGATTCGAGCGACTCCGAGGAGGTCAAGGCCGAGCTGCGAAAGCTCCAGGGGGCCTGGCTGCCCGTCTCGGGGGAAAGAGATGGCGAGGCGAGTGACGTGACCACCGTGAATAATCCGCTCCAGTACCTCGTTTTTCAAGGGAATGCGAGATCGCTCCGGCTCGCAAACGGCGGCCTGGTGAACGAAAAACGATTCAGGCTCAACCTTTTAAGAACGCCTCGCGTCATGGAACTTCGTCCGGAGCCTAGCGATCTAAGGCGGATACGACAGTTCGGCACTCCTGGCGCGGCTGGCATGCCACTTATCACCAGATGCAGCTACAAACTGGACGGCGATACCCTGGTCATTTGCTCGTATCGTGATGATAGCGCCACCGCGCCGCCTGAACTCGTGACCCGGCAGGGTGATCGACGGACACTCACCGTTTATCGCCGCACGCAACTCCCCCCGGCGAATGTCCCGGCGTCGAATCCCGCGAAGAACCTCGGGGAGGCCGTCAGCCCCGTGGAGGCGAGGAAGAAGGAATCACCTGAACCGTCTCCGAAGGGACGGACCGAGGAACCGGCCGCCGGATCGATCAGCGATGAAACGGCAGGCAAGATCCTTCACCAGGTCGAAATCCTGGGCGTGAGGAGGGACGCGCTCCAGTCGGAGATCGAGGACGAGGAGTCGCAGATCGATCTGCTTCGCGACCGAATCCAATCGCTTTCCCAGGTCATCACGGCCACCGAAACGGCCCAACTGACCGGCAATGTGGAGGAGCGGATGATCTCCCGGCAGCTCATTGGGGATGAACGCGCCAAGCGACTGGATCTTGCCCGCAAGCGATTGGAGGAAGTCCAGACGAAGATGCAGCAACTGAGGAAGGATTCCTCGCGGCACCATCGCGACGTCGAGCGTCTGGACCGCGAAATTGCCAACCTGACCGAGAAGGCCGCGAACGCTCGGCCCGGCAAGCCCGGCACCGTCCAGATCGGCGACACGATCCTCGTCGAGGTCCTGGAGGCCCTCCCCGGCCGTCCGGTCACCGGCGAGCGCGTGGTGCGACCGGATGGCACGATCGGCCTGGGATTCTACGGCGACCTGAAGGTCCAGGGTCTCACGAGGCGGGAAATCAAAACCAAGGTCGTCGAACATATGGCCAAGTTTCTCACCGATGAGATACTCGGCCTATGGAACGAAAGTGACGACGGAAAACGCGTGAAAGTCGATCCGGCCGATTCCGATCGGGTCTTCGTGGATGACACGCAATACCCGAAGGATTTCGCTCCCAGGCCTCGCGGGGCGACGAACGAGGTTCTGGAAAAGAAGCTCGATCAGGTCATTCGCGAGTTGCGGACGCTCAGCACCAGCGCAAAGCCCAAGAAGTAGCCGTAGGGTGGGCAAGTCGTCGCGCCGCTTCCGGCGGGCTGACCCACCCTACAAATGCTCCTTCGTCCTACTTCTTGATCTCGACTTTGGGCTGCGCCTCGAACAGAGCCAGCAAGTCCGCGATGTCCTGATAACTGAGGGCGTTGACGAGACCCTCGGGCATGACGGAGACCCTGGACTCCTTTTGCTCGTCGATCTCGGCCTTCGGGATCGTCATCTTGGTGCCGTCGGAGAGCAAGAGGACCAGGTTCTTTTCGTCCTGGCCGGCGGGCATGCCATTGAGGATCTTGCCGTCCCTGGTGGCGACGGTCGTGGACTTGTACTGGTCGGAGATCACCTTCGAGGGATCGACGATCGATTCCAGGATCTCACCCGGCCGGAATCGACTCGCGACCGTCGTCAGGTCGGGGCCGAGCCCCTGCCCCTGGTCGCCCAGCTTGTGACAGTCCAGACACTTGGCCTTGCCCAGCACGAGCTTGCCTCGCTCGACGGAGGCATTCTTGCGGGCCGGGGATTGCAAGACGCCGGTGAGCAATTGAGCCAGGGAATAACTGTTCTGGCCGCCCTGCGTGTCCTCGATCTTCGGGCCATCCGGGAACGCCCGATGATACGCGCTTTCGCACGCGGAGAAGGCCGCATCAAAATCCGTCTCGGCAATCGCCGGGACCTTGAGCCATCGGGCTGTCAGCTCGACCATCGGCCTGAGCATCACTGGTCCGGTCCGTTTGCTCAATCGCAGGAGAGCCCGAACCGCGTCCGGTCCTTCGGGCCGTGCGTCGAGCTTCAACAGCGCGCTGACAACCTGACTCGTCGTGTTGGGATCTCGCGACTCCAGGGCAACGACCAGATTGGGAAGGTCCTCGGATGTTGTGTGATTGCAGAGGGCTCGTGCGACGAGGTCGCGACGGTCCGGATCGCCCTTGGCCAACGCCCTGAGGGCGGCGTGGGCCTCGGGCGGTTGAGCCTGTCCGAGCTTTTCGAGGATCAGCGTTCTCAGCTCATTGGCCGCCCCCGGGTTATCGCTTTTCGCCAGGGATGCATACAGACCGGGTATCGTCTTGATGACGTCCGTCCTCGCGTTCAGATCCAGCGATCTGACGAGAACTCGCGCCGGAAACGGGGTCCTGGCGGCGTCGGCGAGATACGCGGCGGACTCCTCCGCCGAGAGCAGCGCGGTGAGATCCTGGACCATGAAATCGAGGTATCCGAGGTAACTGTAGCCCGCCTCCCAGCGACTCGCGGTCTCGTACCAGGCCCATAGCTGTTTCTTGTCCGCGACCGTCCACCCGTCCTTGATCGCTCGCAGGCAGTACGCGTAATGGACCTGAAACTTTCGATCCGGCTCGCTCTGCAACGCCTTGAGGAGCGGAGCGATCGCTTTCGGCTCATTCACGAACGCAAGGAGTCTCGCCGTTTCGTAGCGAAGGGACGCGCTCGTGCTGGTGGCGAGATCTCGTGCTTGGTTGGAAATGCGCTCGGCCGGGATCTTCGCGAAGGCGACGAGAAGCTGCTTGCGGATCGCCGGCGTTGCCTGGCACTCGCCCGGTTTGAGCGGGCCTTGAGAGTACGTCAGGCTGATCAGGCGGAGCAGGTCCAATCGGTCGTTCATGTCGCCGATGCTCGCCAGCAAGCCGAGTTCTCGAAGCAGGAATTCCTGTTGCGTCTCCCGGTCGAGTCCCCCACGTCGGAGGATCGCGAGCATCGCCTCGAACTGGGGGCGAGGGGAGCTGGTCCCGAGCAGGATGGTTCGGGACTTCATCGTATCTCCATGCTCGACTGCGACCCGCGCCGCGTAGCGGACCCACCGGTCCGGATCCTCCAGCAGAGGAGCGACCTTCGAAACCGGGATCTCGCCACCGGATCGCACCATCGCCTCGCAGGCCCGTCGCCGGACCATCGGGTCCTTGTCGGTGAGCGCCTCCGAGACGGCCTGTCGGGCCAGGGGGGACGTCTTCGTTCCCAGAAGGAAAACCGCCTTGCGACGAACAACTTCACTCGCGTCGCGGCTCAGGTTGGCCAGGAGGGCGTCGTCCGGTGCGGGACCATACTGGGCCAGCAAGTCGAGCGATCGCACGCGATGGATCGGGAAACTTCTCTCACTCTGGATGACGTTCCGCAGGTCGAAGGGCCAGGTTTTCTCGTTCCCCTTCTTCAGCTCGGCCACCCGGGCTCGACTGAACGCGGATTGGGGCGATTCCATGCCGACCGCCTCGAAGTAATAGGGGTCTGTGGGCGGCCCTGGCCCCCGCTTGGCCCCGACCCATTCCACCTTGTAGAGGCCGCCGAGCGTGCTCCGCCCCCCCGTCGTGAAGTACACCGATCCATCCGGGCCGACCTCGATATCCGTGCAATTGAGCGGCTGCCCGCTCACCAGTTCCTTCAGCTTCGCCTTGTACGAGGCCCCGTCCGGTTCCATCGAGACGGCGAGGATGCGGCCTTGCGACCAGTCGCAAATCAGGAAGTTATCATCATACTCATAAGGGAACGCGCGACCATGATAGAAGGTGACGCCGGTCGGGCTGCCCCGGCCAACGTCCAGGGTGGAGGGCAGACCGTCGAAGAAGTACGACGGCCACACGCCCGATCCGTTTCGCGAGCCGAACTCGGCGCCGGGGGTCGCGTGCAGGACGCGGACGGGGCGATACCACGGTAGGCCGAGGTCCCACTCCATGTCGCTGTCGAAGGTGAACGCCTCGCCGTCGCGGTTGAACGCGAAGTCGTAGTGGTTGCGGAATCCGGCCGAGACCCGGCTCCAGGTCTTGCCGTCGTCGTCGCTGCGGAGGATCTCGCCGCACGGGGCCTTGATCGTGTTGGCATGCCCGCGAGGGTCGGGCAGATGCGGCAACAGCTCGCCCTCATAGGCGATATTCGACGGACTTTTCGGGTCGACCGCACCTTCCAGGTGGACGTGATTTCCGTTGTTGTAATAGAGCGAGCCTTCCGGCCCTTCCACGATGGCGTGAGGGCCGTGTTCCTGGACGGGTCCGGTCGTCGCGCGGACCAGTTCGCTCTTCTCGTAAACGCCATCCCCGTTGGAATCCGTCAGCCGATAGATCCCCGTCCCCTCCGGCCCCAGTCCGACCGCGTAGAGCTTGCCTCGGATGAAGTTGAAGCCCTGGCAGTTGCTCATATCGGGGGAGATGACCTGCCGATCGTCGTACTTACCGTCCTTGTCTTTATCGATCAAACGCGCGATCGGCCCACGTTCGATGCTGACGCAAGGGCGGCCCTTCTCATCGAAATTGAACGCGACGACCGAGCCCGTCACACTCGGCGAGGCCACGCTCGTGACCTTGAAGCCTTCGGGCACCTTGAACCGGCCGGCCGAATCCCCGGACTCGAACACCAGCCCGATCCAGGGTTTCGTGTCCAGCGGGCCGAGATCCACGGCCCTGGACCAGCTCAGATCCTCGAATTCGGCGCGTTTCCAGGCGTCGCCCGCCGGCACGGACTCGGCCGTCCGCCACGACGCATCCGTATGGACCGGCGCGACCTGGCCCAGCGGCGTGACGGCGCCTCGCAACAAAAATCCGGCCGGTCCCGGCGCATCGTTGGTGACTTCCGCGGCAAGGACGTGGAACCCGGCGGGCAGCTTGACTTCAACGTTCCTGGCGGTGTGCCAGTCCGAGCCACGTGCGATCGGCTTTCCGTCGAGGAACAGCAGGAACGCATTATCCGCCGTCACGTCGACGGAGAGTCTCGAACCGTTCTCCTTGATCTCGAATTTCTTGCGGAAGTACCGCGTCTGTGCCGGATACGTCCCCTTCGCCCCATCGGGCGACGGAGCCCAGATCCAGTGCGCCGGCGCCGCACCTTCAAGAGGGATTTGCGCACTCGCCTCTCGCCCGGCCACGACGAAAAGGCCGATGGCCGCCCACATCATGAGGGCTCGACGCGGCGCCTTCGACCACGGATTCGCGGAATTCGTCACGAGGCTCTCCCCCAATTTGTTCTGGCGCGCCAGGGCAGCCCCCACTCGCAGCGTGAGGTCGCTGGAGACTCGCCCGCTCGGCCCGTGCGTATCGTAAACCCTGAGCGATCGCGATTGAAGGCCCCGCTCCATCGCGTCGAGATGACGAAATCACAAGGTCTCAAGCGAAACGGGCCGCTGCGAGGTCTACCCCGCAACGGCCCGTCTGGATGGCTCGAAATACCGTCGATCCCGATCGGGGCTTATCGCATCTCTTCGGAGGAGATCGACTCGCCGCCATCGCGGGTCATCATCTTGATAAGGATCTGTCGCTTGATCGTGGCCTGAATGGTGCGGACCGAGCCGTCGCAATTGGCGAAATTGACCTGTCCGTTGTGCTTGCTGCCCCAGTACGTGAAGAAATTCGTGCCGGGGATCGGCCGATTGATCGTGCGATCGATGGCCGTACGCACAACGCTGCTCGTCGCGTCGGGCCAGGTGCCCTGTAGGGTCTCACCCATGAAGATCGTCGTGGATGTACCATCCTTGATGTCGGCGATCGAGACTTCCGAATTGCGGTAAGTCACGCCATTTTCATATTGATTACACAAGTAATCGTTGCTCGTCGTGGGATTACAGCCGAAGATCGTTCCGGCCGCCATGTTCCCCCGATAGTCGTCGGGGCCGAATCGGACGGAGGCGCCGTCCGGGGTCTGGATCACCCCCGAGTTGGCGTTAGTCGCCTTCCCCTTCGAGGGGCACTGGAGGGCGTCAAGCTGGCGACGGACCGAGGTCCGATTCTCGGGGAAAGTCGGGGGGCAGGAGAAATTGATCTCATTGTAGAGGTTCTCCTGTTCCATCTTCAGGAAGAGCCCCGTCAGGCCGCTCCACATGTAAGCCTGGGCCGACTGAGGGATGCAGTTCGGATCGTTGGTGTCGCAGTGCCAGCCGGAGGGGAAGTATCCGTAGGCGTCGTGATAGGTCTGGCCCGCGATGGCGAGTTGATGCAGGTTGTTCAGGCATTTAGTGCGGTTCGCCGCCTCGCGAGCCTGCTGGACGGCAGGGAGGATCAAGGCCACCAGCACCCCGATAATCGCGATCACGACGAGCAGCTCGATGAGCGTGAAGCCCATCCTGGTTCGCCCCCCTCCCGAGATCCTTCGCATCGGATGACCCTTGACCTGATGAGTTCGAGCGATCGAGATGACGCCACGATTCACCATAACCGCCCGAACGGAATCATGCAAGCAATCGCCCGCCGATTTCCGTTTTCTCATCATCACCCGGGCATCACGTAAGACGCCGTTCCGTCAAACACATGCTGACCGTGCTCGAAGGTCCGCTACTTTCCGTCGGACAGCTTGAGCGACTTCAGGAATGCGTCGACGTCCGGCCCCTCGACAAACGCCTTGGTCCCGATCGCCGAAACGACGAGAATTCGGTTGCCGACGAGGTACGTTCGCGCCTTGCCGACACCGCCTCCGGCCACGACGGTCTCCGGCACGGCGAAATCCGCTTCACGGCCCGCGGAGCCGGCCAGCGCGATCTTGGCCTGACGAGGTGAGGTCCCTTTCGCCTCGACGACCGCCTTGGAGGACATGTCATCCAGCAGCTTGCTCGGGTCGGCCTTGGCGATGGTCGCGGAGGGGAAGTCGAGCGTGGTGATCGAGACGCCCCCCTCGGCCATGTCGAGCGAATAGACCTGGGCGACGGCCGCTCCCAGCGGAGTCTCCCAGTCCTTGCGTCCGGCCTTCGGCTCGCCCGGCAGGCTGACCGAGAAGCCGGCGCCCGAGGGCGCGAAGGTCCGAGGGCCGGTCATTGCCGGGGCGGCCGCGGCCGGCATGGGCGCCGTGCTCACACTGCCGACAGCGTCCGCAATCTTGCCGCCCGACGGGGTATCCCTGGGATTTTCCGGACGTTCGGCGGCCTTCGCGTTCCCGTCGGGAGACACCTTCAGCGAATACACCTGGCTCCTCTGGCCGATCGCGCTGAACTTGCCCTGGAAGGTCTCGATGTTCCCGGCGTGCTTGACCCGGACTTTCCAGCGCGTTTGCTGGGCCATTCCGCCGAGCCCACCATAATAATGCACGAACCATCGGTAGTTCCCGATCGGTCCCTTACCCGCGCCATAATTGATGTTCTCGGGACCGAATCCATCGACGTCGTCCACGTCGATCTCGCCGCCCTGCGGGCTGGCGATCCCCTTGTTTTCCCAGAAGATTTCATATCCGCCCGGCTCGATGACGTGGAGGTCGATATCGGCGCGAGAATCCCAGATCAGTGTGAACTGGGGATCGCCAACCTTCACTTCGACTCCGTTGATATTTTCGCCACCATGACCGAACTTGGCCACGCCGAACCCGTCGCCATTCCCGGCCTGACCGGGATTCGTCAGGTTCACGCCGCCACCGTTGGCCGCGCTGTTGGATTTCGGGCGATTCGAGGCCGAGGCCGTGGGCGTGATCTCATGCACCGGGATTGTGGTGATCGTGGACTCGACGCGTTCCAGGGCCTGGCCGGCCGGCGCTTCGGGCATGGCGAGCGGCGTATCCATCCCGAGTCCGCCCTTGAGCTGCTCGCCCGCCGGATCGCCGAATTCCGAGCCGGCCAGCCTGGTATCGAACACCTTGTTGGCCATCATCGGAGGCGCGAAGTACCAGAATGCCAGGATCAGGAGTAACACCGTGTGAGCGGCAATCGACCAGGCGAAGCTCTTGACCGAGGGCGGGGACAGTAGGTCCTCGACGAGGTCGGCCTGTTCGGGCTCGTCGGCCTTGATCTTTGGGATCTTGGTCGCGGGCTTCGCAATAGGATATTTGGAGGGGACGGCGGCGTCAGTCTTCACGAGCGAGCCAGGCGAGGTGTCGCCGTCCGTCTTGATTTCGAGCGACATGCGGTCCCCCAGAACGGTTCGGACCCGATGGATCGTACGTGGTCGTCCCTCAAAAACCCATCCGTGGAATGATCATAACGCGCCCCTCGCCTTTGAAGAAAGGCCGTCCCCTGGTTGTCTCGGCCAGACAGAGACGCTACAAAGGTACGAAATCTTCGTCACGATTCCATTCTTGTCATCGCCCGCCCCGTGAGGCCCGGATTCCAGTGGACCTGCTGAGACAACTTCTGCGCCACGTTCGCGACGGGTCCATCTCTCCCGCCGATGCCGAGAAGGCCCTTCGGGAGTCTCCAGGTGACGCGGCGGTGCGTGACTTCGCCAAGGTCGATCTCCAGCGGCAGGCGCGCTGCGGCGCCCCCGAGGTCATCTTCGGCCAGGGCAAGACCGCCGAGCAGATCGCGGCCGTCTTGCGGACCTTACGTGAGCATGGACAGGCCGGCCTGGCGACCCGAATCAGCGGTGAGATTGGCGAGAGCCTCCTGAAAACCTTTCCAGACGGCGTCTTTCACCCGGTCGCTCGGACTTTTCGATTACCCGGTCCCGCGAATCCTGGGCCGAAGCTCGGGCGCGTCGTGATCGTGACGGCCGGAACCTCGGATTTACCCGTTGCCGAGGAGGCCCGGGTCACGGCCGAGAACTGGAATTGCGAGGTCAAGCTCGTGGTGGATGTCGGCGTCGCCGGGCTCCATCGGTTGCTCTCGCGGCTCGATGACCTTGGTGGGGCCGATGTCCTCGTGGTGGTCGCCGGGATGGAGGGGGCTCTGCCCAGCGTGGTCGGCGGTCTCGTCGATTGCCCGGTGATCGCCGTCCCCACGAGCATCGGATACGGGGCCAGCTTCGGCGGTCTGGCGGCGATGCTGGGCATGCTAAACAGTTGCGCCTCGAACGTGGTCGTCGTCAACATTGACGCCGGATTCAACGGCGGATACGTCGCCGGCCTGATTGCGCGGAGAGCGGGACTCGCTCGCGCGGAACGCGACTCCGACTGAACCTGACACACATCCATTGACCGGGCGCCGGTGCGCGTCCGCCGGGAAGGATTTATGGCGATCGAACCCTACAATGACATCCCCAAGCTGAAGCCTCGTGACGCGGCCGGCCACAAGGGAGATTATGGCACGGTGATGGTCCTGGGCGGCGGCCGGGGGATGGCCGGGGCGGCCGCCCTGGCCGGGGCGGGCGCGCTGAGGTCCGGCGCCGGAAAAGTGCGGATCGCCTGCCCGTTCGAGGTCCAGCCGACCGTCGCCCAGTTCGAACCGAGCTACATGGCGTACCCGCTCCAGGACGACGGCGCCGGTCACATCGACTTCCCCGCGTGCGCCGCGGACCTGGAACGACTGGTCAATTCCTCGACCGTCCTGGTCGTCGGCCCCGGCCTGGGAACGACCGATAAGACTCGCGCGCTGATGCGTTGGGTCCTCGAAAGCGTGACGCTGCCGACGATCATTGACGCGGACGGCCTCAACTGCCTGGAACATCAGGCCGATCTCCTGCATAACCTGAAGCGCCCCGTGATCGTCACGCCCCATCCGAAGGAGTTCTCCCGCATCTCGGGCGTCCCCGTCGAGGCCGTACAGGCCGACCGGGAGGCGCACGCGGTGGAGTTGGCCCAGCACGACCACCTGATCGTGGTCCTGAAAGGTTCGGGGACCATCGTGACCGATGGTACGCGGGTCTACACGAACAGGACGGGCAATCCCGGCATGGCGACCGGCGGTTCGGGCGACATCCTGGGCGGGATCATCGGCGCTCTGATCGGCCAATCGCTCGCGCCGTTCGAGGCGGCCGTGCTCGGCGCCTATGCCCACGGATTGGCCGGGGACATCGCGAAGGATCAGAACGGCGAGATCGGCATGATCGCGGGCGACATCGTCGATTCCCTGGCCGACGCCTTCTTCCATCTCGTCCCGGGTTGAGCCCGACGAGGCTCAACCCGACGGCCAAGCCCGAACCCCTGCTCTATTCTCGCATCGAACCTTCGTGGTACAGTCGTGCATCGACCGATCCTGGTCCGTCGCGGCGATTGTGTCGGGCGTGGATCGATTAACCCGAGAAGACGAGCAGAGGAGGCCCGGGTGTCGTCTCGTGAGAACCCGTCGTCCCCATCGTGGACGTATCGGATGGAGGTTTCGCCGACCGGCGCGCCTTCCACAGCGGTCCCACCCCACCTGACCGACCCGGTGGCCCTGCTACAGCTGATCGCCAACCTCCAGTCCCAGAATCTGGAGATTCAGCGCCAGGTCTTCGAGATGCAGAAGCAGCAGCTCGAATTGACTCGCGAGGCGGCGCAATTCAATCGCGATCAGCGCGCCCGGCAGATTGCCGAACTGGAACGCTGGCAGCAAGCTCACGAGCCCATGCTCGACTTTTCCAAACAATCCCTCACCCAGCTTGAGGAAGTGCACGCCGCCTTGATGCGTGAGCTGGCGGATTACGTCGATGAGCACCACGAAAATCTCGTCGACGGCGATTTCGCCCTTTCCGACTTCGTCGACAAATTCGGACCCAAGCTCGCCCACCTGAACACGATGCTGGCGGTGCTGCGCCCGCTCGCCGCCGCCGCGAAGAAGGCCGAAGGCACGACCTGAGCGGCAATCCACCGCGCCGACCGTCTCGGGTTGGATCCAGGCTCTGTGGCTCATCCCATCGTCGACGGTCTACGGCTCGGTCGCGACTCATGACCCAGGCCCGCGCCGATTCCGTGCTCAGAGCTTGGTATGAACGCGATGATACCTCTGTCGAGGGTCTTCACGATTCACATCCAGCACGATTTGAACTGGAGGAGAGCGACCCGGTTTCTCACAAGGAATCAGGTTTCCAGGCGCCGGACCCGGTCCTTCGTTATCTCGTAGGGTGGGTTCGCCGTCGCGCCGCGACGGCTGACCCATCCTGCAAATAATGCAGGCGATTGAAGCCGGTGCGGATCGGGGAAAGAGTGGGATCGGGAGTGGAGTATCGGTCGTTCATCCTCACGGAATCCTCACTTTACATTCGCCCCCTCGCCCTTCAGAATGGTGCTTTGATCTCGACCTCACCCTGGGTGTGGGAATACCGGACGTGCATGAAGAAGCGATCCGCAAGGCGGACGTCCTGATCGAGGCGTTGGGATACATCCGCAAGTTCCACGGTCGCTTCACCGTCATCAAGCTTGGCGGCTCGGTGATGGAAGACCCGGACGCCCTGCGCGACCTGCTCGTGGACATCGTGTTCATGCAGACCGTCGGCATGCGGCCGGTGGTCGTGCATGGCGGCGGCAAGGCGATCAATGCCGCGATGTCCAGGGCGGGACTCCAGCCGACGTTCGTTCAAGGCCGGCGATACACCGACGACGCGACGCTCGCCATCGTCTCCCGCGTGCTGGCCGAGGAAGTGAACGCCGACATCGTCCGGCACATCAACAAGTTTGGCGGACGCGCCGCGGGCATGCATCATAAGGCGACCGAGCAATGCCTGTTCGGCCGCCGTTTGACACTTCCCGGAGCCAATGGTAACCCGATCGACCTGGGCCGTGTCGGAGAGGTGACAGAGGTCGAGGTCCCCCCGATCGAGAGCATGTGCCTCGGCGGCGTGGTCCCGGTGCTCCCCTCCCTGGCCGAGGACGACGATGGCGGATTGCTCAACGTCAATGCCGACACCGCCGCGGCGGCCGTCGCGACGGCCATGCAGGCCGAGAAGCTCGTCTTCCTCACAGATACCCCCGGAATTCTGCGCGACAAGGACGATCCCTCGACGCTGATCCGGGAATTGACGCCCGACGGCTGCCGCGACCTGATCTCGCGAGGCATCATCGACAAGGGCATGATCCCCAAGGTCGAGGCCTGCATGGCGTGCCTGGAGGCCGGAGTCCGCAAGATCCACATCATCGACGGTCGCTTGAGACATGCGATGCTGCTGGAGATTTTCACCCACGAAGGGATCGGCACTCAGATCTCGCGGGAGACGGGGAACGACGAACCCCAGCCCCGCAGACGTGTCGGACAAATCGCCCCGAACGCGAATTGAGGATATGGCCCGTGACGGATGCGGGCGATTCCGATCTCGCACCGACGGAGGCTTCACGTGCTCTCAACCTGGACGCTCTGGAATCTGTTTCTCGCGGCCGTCCCCGTGCTCCTGGCCCAGGCCCTGGCGAGAACGGCGAGGTGGGCACGGGTCGAGCGGAGGCGGCTCGCCCTGGCGGCGATCGTTCCTCTGGGATTGCTCTGGCTGGCATTCCTGCCGAATGCTTGCTACCTGATGACCGAGTGGAGGCATTTCCTGTTTAATCCGCATTTTCAGGCTGTGAGGGAGACCACCAATCCGAACGACCTGTCGGCGCTGCGCGTCGCGAAGCAGGCGGCCTTCTTACTGGCGTACAGCGGATTCGGGATGGCCTGCTTCGCACTCTCGATCCGACCAATCGTGCGCGCCCTGAAGTGCTGGTCCATCCGCCCTGTGCGAGTCGCGGTCCCGTTCTTCGTCCTTGTCTCACTCGGGGTCTATCTCGGCCTGATCGTGCGCTTGAACTCGTGGGATCTCGCCCTCCGGCCGACCTACGTCGCCTTCCTGGCTCTGCGGGCGCTGGTCCATCCCACCCTCCTGGCGGTGATCCTGGGCTACGCGGCCGTCCTCGCCGCATCCTACGTCTTTTGCGATATCTGGATTGATGGGCTGAAGTTGAGGATGCATCGGTTAAGATGGGCTCGGTCGTGAGGCGGAATCGGCATCCAGTGGGATCGCCCGGAATGCGAGGCGGGTGCCATGAATGAGCGGCTGTTTGGGGTACTCCTCGTGATGGGAAACATCGTGACTCCCGTCGTTGGGGCGACGTGCGGGATGATCGCGCAAGCTCGTTACAAGGCGCGACTCCGGGCCCTGCCGGAAAAGGTCGCCCAGCAAATGCCCAGGCGATTTCCGATGGCGGATCTCCTGCTCTGCCTCTTCATGCTCGGCCCGATCTTCGGTGTCGCCGCCATCGCGATCTCGACCCCCCTGATTCGATTCGCCCCGAGCACCGTCGACGTCGCGTCGTGGTGGGTCATGCTAACGATCCTGCTGGCAATCAATAGCTCCGGCCCCTATCTCATCCAGATCGGGATGCCGCCCGATGGGTCGTTCGGCCTGGAGAAAACGCCGGGGCAAGCCCCCGTCATCGGCAAGCCCGTCGTCAAGCATGCGCCGTTGTTCGACGCGCGCGAAATCTGATGTTGAGTCCCCCGTTCCTTCCCTCGTCGTACCGGAGTCTCCCGCCCGTGACCCAGACCGCGAGTCCTTCGACCGCCGAGACCATCGCCCAGTTCGACCAGTACGTGATCGGCAACTACCGGCGCTATCCGGTCTGCCTGGTTCGCGGTGAGGGATCGCTCATCTGGGACGCCGAGGGGACGAGGTATCTGGACTTCTTCCCCGGTTGGGGATGCAACCTCGTGGGTCATTGCCCGCCCCGGGTCGTCGAGGCCGTTCGCGAGCAGATCGGCCTGCTCATTCACGTCCCGAACACCTGGTACACCGAGGCCCAGGGCCAGTTCGCGCAGATGCTTTCCGAACGATCGTTCGGGGGCAAGGCCTTCTTCTGCAACAGCGGCGCGGAGGCAAACGAGGCGGCCATCAAGCTCGCGCGAGCACATGGCCACGCGGCGGGCCGGACCAAGATCGTCACGATGGAAGGCGGCTTTCACGGACGGACCTACGCGGCGTTGACCGCGACCGCTCAGCCGAAGTATCACCACGGTTTCGAGCCGATGGTCCCCGGTTTTCAGTACATCCGCCACAATGATCTGGCCGCGGCCGATGCCGCCGTGGACGAAGGTACGGCGGCCGTTCTGGTCGAACCGATCCAGGGAGAAGGCGGAGTCCGCTTGCCCGGCCCAGGCTATCTGGAAGGGCTTCGCAAGCTCTGCGACGAGCGAGGTGCGCTGCTGATTCTGGACGAGGTCCAGACCGGCCTGGGGCGCACGGGCACCTGGTTCGCCTATCAGAACTTCGCGATCGAGCCGGACATCCTGACCTGCGCCAAGGCGCTCGCGGGCGGCGTGGCGGCCGGCGTGATGATGGCGACGAATGAGGTCGCGGAGACGCTCAAGCCCGGGATGCACGCCAGCACGTTCGGAGGCAACCCGATCGCGTGCCGGGCCGGCATCGCGACCATCGAGACGATCGAGGAAGACGGGCTATTGGAGCGCGGCAAGGCGATCGGCGAGCGGTTCCGGGGCCACTTCGAACGGTTCCGGGAGGAGATGCCGACGCTCGTTCGCGACATCCGCATCATGGGCGTCATGATCGGCATGGAACTGAGCGAGGATGCGTCCGCGGTCGTGGCCGGATGCCTGGAGAAACGGCTCTTGATCAACGCGACGCACGGAACCGTGATCCGCCTCTTGCCGGCGTTGAACATCACCGATGCGCAGATCGACGAGGGGTGCGCCATCCTCGGCGACGTCCTTCGCGGGCTGCCCTCTTGAGACGTAAGGCAGGAACCTCTCCGATGCACCGCCATTTTCTGGACCTGTTCGACATCTCGCGCGAGGAGGCCCTTGGCCTCCTCGATCTCGCCGACCGCCTCAAGCGCGACGACAGCGAAGGTCACCGCCCGCAGTTGCTGCCCGGACGCATCCTCGGCCTGATTTTCGAGAAGCCCTCGCTCAGGACCCGCGTCAGTTTCGAAGCGGCCATGGCCCGACTTGGCGGAAATGCGCTGTTCCTCCAGGGGAAGGACGTCGGACTCGGCGTACGAGAAAGCGTCAGCGACTTCGCTCGCGTGATCAGCCAGTACGTCGACGCGATCGCGATCCGTACGTTCTCACACGAGACCATCGTCGAGCTCGCCCGACATGCCACGATCCCCATCATCAACGCCCTGTCCGACGCCGCCCATCCCTGCCAGGCGATGGCCGACCTGATGACGATCCGCGAAGAGCGAGGACGGCTCGACGGCCTCAAGCTCGCCTTCGTGGGGGACGGCAATAACGTGGCGATGAGCCTGGCCGTGGCCTCGGCGCTGGCCGGTCTGGAGTTCGTCCTGGCGTGCCCGCCAGGATATGAATTCCCCGACGACTTCCGGGGCCGATTCGCCGCCGCCTTCCCCGGGGTTGCCCTCCGGGTCGAACACAACCCGAGGAGCGCGGCGACGGACGCCGACGTCATTTATACCGACGTCTGGGCGAGCATGGGGCAGGAGGACGAGGTTGAGGCTCGCGGTAAAGTCTTCGCGCCCTATCAGGTGGATCGCGACCTACTGAATCTCGGCTCGCCCGGCGTCATCTTCCTCCACTGCCTGCCCGCCCACCGTGGCGAGGAGGTGACCGCGGAAGTCCTCGACCATCCCCGCAGCCGGATCATCCCCCAGGCGGCGAATCGTCTTCATTTTCAGAAGGCCCTGCTCTTCTGGCTCCTGAGCGAGGACAATGTGGAAGTGAACGGGCGTCCGATCTCATCGCATGCGAGCGTTCGCTGACCAACCCCCCGGTCCCCACGAGGCCTCCCATGTCGCGTCACGACGGTCGCACACCGCAGGAAGCCCGCGAGGTTCAGATCCAGAGGCGTTACCTGCGGACATGTCCCGGAAGCGTCCTCTACCGTTGCGGAGGGACCTCCGTGCTCGTCACCGCCCAGATTACCGAGGAGGTTCCCCCGTTCCTCGAAGGCAAGGGGACGGGCTGGCTAACGGCCGAATACGCCATGTTGCCGGGCAGCACTCCCACCAGGAAAAAACGCGGTCCGGATGGCCGCTCCACCGAGATTCAACGGCTGATCGGACGCAGCCTCCGCGCGGTGATCGACTTCCACCTTCTCGGCCCATTCACCATCCATGTCGATGCTGACGTCCTGGAAGCCGACGGCGGGACCCGTACCGCGGCGATCACGGCCGCCTATGTCGCCGTCGTGGATGCCCTCGATGCCCGATTCCGCGATGCGGCGCTCGGCGTCGTGAAGGCCCAGGTCGCCGCGATCTCGGCCGGTATCATCCACGGCGTCCCGATGCTCGACCTCGATTACTCCGAGGATTCCCACGCGGACGTGGATCTCAACGTCGTTCGCCTCGGTCCCGATGGCTATGTCGAGGTCCAGGGCACCGGCGAGGGCGGGGTCTTCCGCCGACCCGAGCTTACCGCGATGCTCGATCTGGCCGGCAAAGGGATTGATAAGTTGATGGAAATCCAGAGAGACGTCCTGTCAGGCGGCGATTGATGGAGAAACGGCTGCCAGAGCCGCCCCCACGGCCTCATCCTTGGTCCTGGCAGACTCTGCCTGCCACACGGACGGAGGATCGCGCCCATTTCCAGCGATTCCGGGATCGAATTCCGTCCCGGTCACGATGTTCTTCTCGGAAGTGTTGGTGACGAACCTCGCGTGGAAATGAGTTTCGATTCCTCTCGGGGGATTTTTATTCCCTGACGGGCGGGGCAGCAGCGATCGAAAGCCGGGGTGGGTCGAGAGCATCTCGCAAGTACGGACGCCCCGCGCTCGCGTCGATGCAGGCGACGCTATCTCCGTGGAATTTCGCTCTGGGCAGAAAATTCCCCGTCTGATAAAGTCCGGCCCTTGATCTGCCGGGCACCACCTCGCACTTGATTCCGCATGAACCCCGTCCGGCATGGAACGTTCGCGACTCACGCGTGCCGGATCGGTCCGCGCTCCCAAGGAGGGGATCGCCATGAAGACTCGGAAGACGACGACGGCTCTGACCCTTGGCCTTGCCATCGGCCTGTCCATCCCGGCCTCGGCCCAGTACGGCGGCAAGGGCTCGCCCCAGCCGCCGCCGAGGGGTGGCGCGGGCACAACCGTGCCGGGGACCTTCACCCCGCCGGGGACCGCGTCCAGAACAACGGCGACCGCAAAGGCCGGCAACCCGACCCGTGACCCGAACCTCCTTCGATCCAACGATCAGGTCCCTGAGCCGATCTCGCTGGATCAGATCCAGGCGCCGAAACTCGCCGCGCTCGCGGAGCCGATCGATGCCTATTTGCTCCAGAAGGAGCATGGCCCGTTCATGGTCTGCGCTTATAATTTCCGCGGTCCCGACGCCGCCAAGTACGCGCAGATCCTCGCGATGGAACTGAGACGCGAGTATAAACTGCCCGCGTACATCTGGTTCGTGAAGGTGCAGCCGATGCACAGCAACATCCAGGGCATCCAGCCGACGGCGCCGCCTCACGCCCGGAACGGCGACATGGCCCTCCCCGAGAAGCTCCGCACTCACGACGAAGCGGCCGTCCTGGTGGGAAACTGCAAGACCATCGACGAGTCGGAGAAGCTGCTCCATCAGGTCAAGAAGATCGTGCCGCGCTGCTTGAAGGACTTCCCCGTGATTTACCAGAATCGCAAGGGCAAGGGCCTCAATCGCGCGATGATGACGACGAATCCGTTCCAGCCCTCGCAGAACCTGTTCCCTGGCGCAGGCCCGGGCGTCGCTCCTCACGGACCGGTCGTCCAGCAGGGACAGAAGTTCGATCCCTTCGTCGCCATCCAGAATTTCGAGCAGACGAAGCCGGCGGACCCCTTGGTGTTGCTCATGAATAAAGGGTCGGGAAGCCTCTTCCACAATCCCGCCGCCTATACCCTTCAGGTGGCGGAATACACCGGGCGAGCGTATTTCTTGCCCACGGGAGCCACGGTCAAGGACAACAAGGAAAGCCTGAAGACCAGCCCGCTCCAGACCGCTTTCGACGACGCGGAACAGCTTGTCGAGGCTCTTAACAAGTGCAAGAGCATGGGCGGCATGAAGGCGTACTTCTATCACTCGCGGTACGGCAGCGTCGTCACCGTGGGCGGATTCAACTCGCCGAACGACCCGAATTTCAAGCAGGTCTACGACAACATGAAGAACGTCTCCAAGGAGCTGAGCAGCAGGGGATTCACCCAACTCGCCCTGCGTCCCTCGCAAACGCCCATGCCAGTTCCAAAAGCCAAGTGACGCACTCGCCGGGTCGCTTTCGGGGCAACGGATGTGAGGCTGATACTCGCCACACGCAACGTCAAAAAGGGCCGTGAGATGACGGCCCTCCTCGCCCCACCGTGGGAGCCCTCCGCACGGCTCTCCCGGCTGGAGATCCACACGCTTGCGGACTTTCCCGACCTGCCCGAGACGGTCGAAGACGCGCCGACGTTCGCGGGAAATGCCCGCAAGAAGGCGTCCGAGGCCGCCGCCGCGCTGAACTCCTGGGTCATCGCCGATGATTCCGGGCTATCCGTCGACGCACTGGACGGCGCGCCCGGGGTTTTCTCCGCGCGTTACGCCGGTACTCACGGCGACGACGACGCCAACAATCGCAAGTTGCTGGCGGCCCTGACGGATGTGCCCGACGATCGTCGGGGCGCGGCCTTCGTTTGTGCTTTGGCGGTCTCCGACCCGTCCGGAAAGATCGTGGCCGAGACGGAAGGTCAGTGTCGCGGACGAATCACCCGGGAAGTTTCCGGCTCCGGGGGATTCGGATATGACCCACTCTTTCTCATCCGCGAATATCACAAGACCTTCGGTGAACTCGGGCCGATCGTCAAGCATCAGCTCAGCCACCGGGCGCGGGCCTTCATGCGGCTGAGGCCCCGCCTGGAACGCCTCTTGTGATTCACGGAGAACGATCACGATGAACGTGACCGAAGTGATGAACGAGCTGAAGACGCGCGGCACGGCCCAGGCCCGCAAGACCTACCTTCGCCACGGAGCCGATGCGGACCTCTTCGGTGTCAGCTACGCCGATTTGAAGCTCCTGAAGAAGGCCATCAAGGTCGATCAGCCTCTGGCCGAGGCGCTCTGGAGTACGGGCAATTACGATGCCCGCATCTTCGCCGCGATGATCGCCGACCCCAAGACGATCTCCGCGAAGTGCTTGACGAACTGGGTCAAGACCGCGACGAATTATCCCATCGCCGATGCGGTGGCTGGCGTCGCCGCCCAAAGCCCTGCCGGGGTCGATCTGATGACGCGCTGGACCGCGTCGAAGAACGAGTGGATCGCCAGCTCCGGCTGGTCCCTGCTCGCGGGCCTCGCCATTCATGCGACCGACCAGGACGACTCGCTCTTCTCGGCCCGCATCACGACCATCGAGAGCACCATCCACGCCTCGAAGAATCGCGTCCGCCACACGATGAATGGGGCTCTGATCTCGATCGGGATCTACAAGCCGGGACTTCGAGATCAAGCCCTCGCCGCCGCATCCCGTATCGGCAAGGTTCTTGTGGATCACGGCGACACCAGTTGCAAGACTCCTGAGGCCGTCCCGTATATCCAGAAGGCCCTCGCCCGCAAGGCCTGAAGGGCGCTGAACCACGACCAAAACGGCATCGGCCGGACGCTCCAGGTGGAGCGTCCGGCCGATGTTGTTAGAACCTCATCCTCGTCGATCCTCACACCCTCTTATGGGAGAAGAGGCGACCGAGGAGCGGGTGCTTCGCGTCGCATTCGCCGCAGGCCGGGATCACGGTGACCGGGCTTTGCGGGGAGGCGACACTCTGGGCCGACGGCAGGCACTGCGAGGAGGGCAAGATCGGGGCCGGGCAATGCACGGTCACGGCGACCGGGCAGTGAACGGTCACGGGCACCTGCTTGCAGATCGTCTTCGGCACGCAGATCGTCTTGCACTCGGTCACCTTCCGCACCACGCAGACCGGGACGCACTGGGTCGTGGTCACCGGTACCTGGCGGCAGACGGTGTAGGGGACCTTCTTGACGCACTGGATGGTCTGCGTCTCGCAGACGGTCTGCGGGACCATCTTGACGCATTCCTGCGGCACCATCTCGCAGACCGTCTGCGGGCAGTGCTTGGTCTTCACTTCCGACACCATCCGGCAGGTCGTGACCGGAACCTGGCACTGCCGGACCTCGCAGACCGTGCGGCAGGTGGTCACGGGGACCTGCTTGGAGCAGACCTCCGACACCATGCGGCAGGTCGTGACCGGGACCGTCTTGGCGCACTGCTCTCTCACCATGCGGGTGATCGTGCAGGGCACCTGCTTCACGGCCGTCTCTCGCACGAGGCGAGTGACCGTATACGGCACCTGCCGGCTCATGGTCTCGGGCACGTTGATCGTGACCGTGTAGGGCACCGTCTGGCACATGGTCTTGGGGACCATCTTCGTGACGCTGACCGGCACGCAACGGGTCGCCGTGCGGGCCACCATCGTGCAGTAGGTGTAGGGAACGGTCTTGACGCACGTCTCCTGAATCATGCGGCAGGTGGTCACGGGGACCGTCTTGCTGCACTGGGTCTGGACAGTCTCGCAGATGGTCTCGGGGACCTGCTTGGAGCAGACCTCCTGAACCATGCGGCAGGTGGTGACCGGAACCTGCTTCACGCATTCCTGGGCGACCATCGTGCAGGTCGTCACCGGCACGGTCTTCTGCGTGGTGACCGGCACCTGCTTGCAGATGGTGAACGGGACTTGCTTGCAGACGACCTGTCGGTCCATGACCGTCTCGCAGACCGTCTCCATCACGCTTCGGGGCCGGTAGACCGTCTTCTCGCAATAGGTCGGCGGGCTCTGAACCCAGCAACCGTTCACGCACACCAGCTTGCCCGGGATGCAAACCCGCTCGACCACCGGCTCGCAAATCGTCTTGCAGACCTGACGCGAGACCGTGCGGGGGACGCAGACGGTCTCTTCGACCGTGCGGCAACCCGTCTCGGTGACCGTCTGGTAGCTGGTCTCGCAGACCGTCTTGTAGGAGGTCGTCTGCACCGGGCGGCAGGTGGTGTAGCGAACCTCTTTCAGGACCGTCTCACGGACCGGCTTGCACACGGTGTAGTTGACGGTCCGCATGACCGTCCGCCGCACCGGCGTGCAGACCGTGTAGTTCACCGTCTTGTACGAGGTCTCGCGGATCGGCTTGCAGACAGTGTAGGGAACCTGCTTGTAGCCGCACTGACGCACCGGCACCATCGTCGTGTACTGCTGCGGCTGCATGACGGTGCAACTGACCGGCACGCTGACCGTGTAGGGAACCTTCTTGTAGCAGGTCTTCTGCTCCTGCCTGCAGACGGTGTAATAGCACGTCTTGAAGCAGGTCTCGCTGACCGGGCGGCAGACCGTGTAGGGAACGGTCTTCATGACCGTTTCCTGGACCGGTCGGCAGACGGTGTAATAGCACGTCTTGTATGAGGTCTCGCGAACCGGCTTGCAGACGGTGTAACTGACCGTCTTCAGGTGCGTCTCCGTCACCGGACGGGCCACGGTATACGACTTGGTTTCCATGTGGGTCTCGCGGACCGGACGGCAGGTGGTGTAGGCCACTTCCTTCCAGATCGTGCGAGAAACCGGCCGCTGGACCGTGTAACGCTGTTCCCGCATCACGGTGCGGTAAACAGGCTTCTGGATCGTGTAGGGCACATCCTTGCAAAGCTGCTCCGTGACGGTCTGGATGGTGGTGACCGTCTTCGGCTGCATGACCGTCTCGGCCACATCGCGTGTGGTCGTCACGTTCTGGGGAACGTAGATCGTCTCCTGCACCGGCTTCAACACGGTGCAAAGCTGATCCCGGTACTCAATATGTCCCCCGCACTCCTGCTCGGGTGGACAACAGCGGTTCGAGGCCGCTCCAGCATAGCTGGCCGCCTCCGTCGTGCGATCGGTCCCCCACACCCCAACAAACAGGGCCATGAGCGCAACCGACAGAAGTTTACGCATGGATAGACGCTCCACGACAGCTCTCCGGACACGGGGCGGTCCCGTCGGTTCCATCCTCGGATGCCGGATCCTCCGGCGCGGGTCCGCCTACTCACTGGAAAGCATCGTCATACGGGGATTCCCCGCTTCAACGTCTTTCTCCAAATCACCCAGTAATCCCGGGTCGCCGAGAACAGTCTCTTGGCCATCTTTGACCCAGACCACGCGAACATCCAGGACAACCATAAGGAACACCGCAATCGGCGAACGCGGAGTGTTCCGCAGAATCGTTACGCCCGGATCAGTCCGTGCCTCGGACTTCGGGGCTCAGAAACGCCGAGCCCTTGGATTTGCTCGGGCCCCGTTCCGTGTTGGACGACGATCGCTCCGAGCCTGCCACTCTTCGGTAGCGATCCACCCCCCTGTTCGGTTAGGCTTTGGTCCCTCTTCTCTCGATCGAATGCGCCTGGGATTCGATAACCATGAATGTGCTCGATCGTTTCCGCCTCGACGGCCGGGTCGCTCTGGTGACCGGAGGTGCTCGCGGGCTGGGGATGGCCATCGCCCAGGCGCTTGCGTCCGCCGGCGCCTCGGTCGCGCTCTCGGCGCGGAGCCTGGACTCGGCGGAATCCGCGGCCAAGGTGCTTGCCGATTCGACCGGACGGAAGACCCTGGGGGTGTCCGCCGACGTCACCCGCCGCGATCAGGTCGAGGCGATGGTCGCGCGAACCTGCGAGGTCCTCGGGCGTCTCGATATCCTGGTGAATAACGCCGGGATCAACATCCGAGGGCCGATCGAGGAACTTTCGGAAGAAGACTACGACGCGGTCCTGGACGCGAACCTCAAGGGCCCGTGGCTCTGCTGCCGGGCGGTCGCTCCGATCCTGAAAGCTCAGCGATGGGGACGCGTGATCAACGTGTCCAGCATGCTCGCCGAGGTCGGCATCGCGAACCGGACGCCCTACGCCTCCAGCAAGGGGGGGCTGACCATGCTGACGAAGACTTTGGCCCTGGAATGGGCTCCGTTCAATGTCACGGTCAACGCGATCTGCCCCGGCCCGTTCGCCACCGAGATGAACCTCGCGTTGATCAAGGACCCGGTCGTGAACGCCACGTTTACCAGCAAGATTCCCCTCGGCCGCTGGGGAGATCCCGCCGAGCTTGGTCCGGCCGCCGTGTTCCTGGCCTCCGAGGCGTCGAGCTTCATGACCGGGGCGAGCCTGTTTGTGGACGGCGGCTATACGGCACAATAGCGTCTTACTGCGTATGTCACGGGTCTGTACGAGGCGGGCAGAGCGATGAGCGAGTTCTCCATCCCGAAGGGCTATCGCGCCAGCGGCGTGAGAGCGGGAATCAAGCCGTCCGGCGGGCTCGACCTCGCCCTGATCGTGGCCGACGCGCCCGGGGCGGCCGCCGGGACCTTCACCACCAACCGGGTGGCCGCCGCCCCGGTGAAGTGGGACCGCGAACTGCTGCCTTCCGACGGCATCCGTGCGATCGTCATCAACGCCGGAAACGCGAACGCCGCGACCGGCGAGGTCGGCTATCAGAACGCGCGTCGCACGGCGGAAATCGTGGCGGATCACCTCCAATGCGATCCCGAAGGCGTCCTCGTGGCCTCCACCGGCGTCATCGGGCATCAGTTGCCGATGGACTGTCTCGAAGAGGGGATCGGACGGGGATTCGAGGCCCTTTCTTACGAGCCCTCCGGGTTCAATGACGCGGCGAACGCGATCCTGACCACCGACTCTCGGCCCAAGATCGTCTCGCGCCGCATCCCGCTCGAAAGCGGCAAGTTCACGCTTTTCGGCATGGCGAAGGGTGCGGCCATGATCGGCCCGAGGATGGCCACGATGCTGGGATTCCTGATCACGGATGCCCGGATCGCGCCCGGGGCGTTGCAGGGGATTCTGTCCCGGGCGGTGGACGAATCCTTCAATTGCATCTCGGTCGAGGGCCATACCAGCACGAACGACACTGTGCTCCTCCTGGCCGGCAGCAACTCGGACCGCCCGTTCCTTCGCGGCGACGACCTGAAGGCCTTCTCGGCAGTGGTGGAGGACGCTTGCATCGAGCTGGCGAAGATGATTCCCGACGACGGCGAGGGAGCCACGCACCGGATCACCGTGGACGTGCAGGGCTGTCGCGACCGCGACGAGGCCGAGAAGATCGCGCGGGCGGTGGCCGATAGCCCGCTCGTCAAGACCGCCATTCATGGTGCCGACCCGAACTGGGGCCGCATCGTCTCCGCCGCGGGCTACGCCGGCATCCCGTTCGCCGAATCGGAGATGTCACTCCGTCTCAACGGCGTCCCTCTCTATGCCGAGGGTGTCCCCCTGCCCTTCGACGCCGAAAGCGTGTCTCGCGATCTTCGAGCGAATCGCGAGGTCCATATCTTGCTCTCCTTCACCCGAGGCGGCGCCTCCATTCGCTTCTGGACCTGCGACCTCACCGCCGAATACATCCGCCTGAATGCCGATTACACGACTTGAGACGAGGGATTCATGGACGATCCTCGAATAAGAACGCCGGGACCGACCGAGCCCGGTCCCCGGACGTGGCTACGAGGGGCGATCATCCTGGTCGTCTCGGCCTCCCTCCTCGCGTCGGCGGTCGTCTATCTCGGCTATCACGCCTGGATCGCGTTCGACGCCGATGACACGAATCATCTGGAGACGCCGCTGGCGCTGGCCGTCGCCCGGCAACTTCACGACGGACCCTCGACGCTTTACGGGCCGTTCTCGGGAACTGATCCGCTCGTACTCATCCACGCCCCGCTCTACTATCGCCTCGCCGGTCTGGGCGCATGGCCGATAGCCCGTATGGGTGCGTCATCCATCGTCGCCGCCTTGATCGCCGGACGAACGCTCTCCCTGATCGGGATGATTCTGATCCTGATCGCGGCCGGTCGAATCGCGACTCAAGATCGCGAATCTCGCCTTGTCGGTGCCTGGGCGGCGCTCCTGACCGCCACATCTCCCGTCTTCGGTAGTTTCGCGTTCACGGTACGCCCGGACACGCTCGGGATCGCCTTCCAGACCATCGGTTTTGGCCTCGTTCTCAGGGCGATCTTATCTCGTGGAAAGGATGCGCATCGCCCGGGTTGGTCTGGATTCAAGAGCGAGTCCGGTGAGATGGAATCGAGTCCGTCCCACGCCTGGTCCCTGCCTCTCGCAGGACTCATGTTCGGGCTCGCCGTCTGTGCCAAGCAGCATCTGATCGTCGCGGCGGGCGTTGCGGCGATCCTCCTACTAATCTCGGCGTTCCGGGGCCGGCTAAGCTTCGGGCTGGTGACCGTGAGCTTCCTGCTTGGCCTTCTGGTTCCCGCGGCCTACTACGGATGGGAGCAGTATGTCACCGATGGGAGGATGGCGGATTCGGTCGTGCAGCTTCCGAGTCAACTCCGAAAGATTGCACCGGCGGACTGGTCACACGTCAGGGAGGTATTTCTCACGGTCGCCAAACTCTCCGTCGGCCTGATCGCGCTGGCCTTGAGCGTCCTTTTCGTCAGTCCCAGACGAGCCATAGTGGGTACCAGGCTCGACGCCACGCTCTGGGTCGTCTTGCTCGCCGAAATTGCCGCGATGATCCCCCTTTGCCTGGGCAGCACGGGCGCGTGGGTCAATTATGCGATGCCGGCGTTCGTGTGGGCCGCGATCCTCGTCGCCCGTGCGGCCATCCGCGTCCTGGACGCGCCGAAGCTTGGAGTCAGCTCCGTCGTGATCGGTCTGGCCGCCTTCGTGCTGTTCGCGAATGATGTCCGGCTCGCGGAGATCTCTTACTCGTTCCGTCGAGATGGCCATCAGTTGATTTCCCAGGTCCTGGCCGATCCCACGGTCGCCGGCACGCCACGAAACCGCCGCTATTTCGTCGGCCAACCGCAGCTCAATCGCCTCTATGGGCGAACGGATCTGGCTCACGACGAGTGGCTCTATGCCTCCTACGAGGCCGCTCACATGGCCGAGCCTCGCTCGCAGTGGCTCCTGGCCGCCCTGACCGGCAACGATCCGGTATTGGGACATGCGCCACCCGACCCGGTGACGCTCGTGGTTGTTCCGTCGGACCTGAAACGTGGAGACTTCGTGTACGGTCTGGATGTCGCCCTGCCTCACCTCGGGTACAAGAATATCCAGCAATATGGGCGATATGCCGTCTGGTTGCGACGGTCGGGAGACTGAAAGTTCGAGCCGTCCGTCTCGGCGGTCTTGCCTCTGCTAGGCCAGACGTGGTTGCCGAGAGAGGTTCTCCGGGACATGATGAAGAGGAGCCGGATATCGCCTTCACTGGATCGCGTCGCCCGCTCCTGAGGCACTGCGCACCGTGGACGTCGAACGATCCCATGATCCGCCCGATCCCGAGTTCGTCTCGCAGCGCCCCGGCCTCCTGAGCGGTGGCCTGGGCACCGAGCCGGAAGTTTACCTGCGCGTCGTGGCCAATCCGTTCCTCGGATTCCTGTATCTCGTCGTCTGGCTGGTCGCCCTCTATCATTCCTCGTTCGGAGAATTCGCCGGGCCGTTGACCCCGATGCTCCTGGTCATGATGACGGCCTCCCTCGCCTTGTTGCCGAATTTCATGCAATTCCACTGCCTGGACTGTGGAGGCACCGGCCGTTTTCTTCGCTGGCGCAAGCACGTCTGCCAGCGTGCGATGGAGCGACGGGACTCGGGACGTCCGCGGCGGTTCCGGGGCCCCAGCCCGCCCCTCCAGGTCGTGCTCTGGCTCTGGGCACTGGTGGCCTTCGCGATGATGCTGAACGCGCTTGGCCTGATCGCGTCCTCGCCTTGACAGGCCATCGGAAATCGCCCGATAATCGGACGCCTCCCGCCCGAACTGCGATTCTTCTCCGCGAACTCAAGCCACTATGACGTGGATCGTTCCGTCGTTTCTTGACGAACCCATCCCGCCCCGGAAGACGTCATCATGCACCGTTCCGCTGCCTCGACGACCCAGGACCTTCTCGACACGATCCTGGCCGAGCGGATCATGGTCCTCGATGGTTCGATGGGCGCGTTGATCTTCTCGAAGGAATTGAAGGAGGAGGATGCGCGCGGGAGCCGATTTGCCTCGCATCCGGAAGACAAGTTTCTGAAGAATTGCACCGATCTCCTGAGCTTGACCCAACCCGAAATCATCGATGAGATTCATCGAGCCTACCTCGAGGCAGGCGCGGACATCATCGAGACCAACACGTTCAACGCGACCGCCTATGGCATGGAGGAGTTCTCGCTTCAGGAGCATGTCGTTGAGATTAACCGGCGGGCCACGGACATCGCCCGCCGGGCGGCGGACGATTTCACGCGCCGGAACCCCGACAAGCCTCGCTTCGTGGCCGGCTCGATCGGCCCGACCAGCAAGAACCTCTCGCTCGGTCTCGGTGCCGACCCCGGCTGGCGCGCCGTCACTTTTGATGAAGTCGCCGCCAACTACAAAGTCCAGATTCGAGCCCTGATCGAGGCCGGTGTGGACCTCTTGTTGCCGGAGACCTCATTCGACACCCTGGTCATGAAGGCCTGCCTCTTCGCGATCGAGCAGGTCTTTGAGGAACTGGGCCACCGCATCCCCGTGATGATCTCGGGCACCATTTTCGACAACGGCGCCACCCTGTCCGCTCAATTGCCCGAGTCGTTTTATCTGTCGGTCTCTCATATCGACGCCATGAGCGTGGGCCTGAATTGCGCGGTGGGCGTGGACCAGATGAGACCGGCGTTGGAGAGCCTCGCGCAGGTCTGCAAGACCCGGATTTCTTGCTACCCGAATGCCGGGATGCCCGATGGCATGGGCGGCTTCCTCGGCGACCGCGACCACATGGCCCGCACCCTGGGCGAGTTCGCCCGCAACGGTTGGCTGAACCTGGTGGGTGGCTGCTGCGGGACTCGTCCCGACTGGATCGCGGCGATTGCCCGAGAAGTGGCGGGTGTTGCCCCTCGCAAGGTCCCCGATCTTCCGGCCCTCTCCGCCTTCTGCGGCACGATGCCGCTGGTGGTCCGCCCCGAGTCCAACTTCGTCATGGTCGGCGAGCGTACCAACATCACCGGCTCGAAGAAATTCGCCCGACTGATCAAGGACGAGAAATATGAAGAGGCGCTGGCCATCGCCCGCGAGCAGGTCGAAAACGGCGCCAACATTCTCGATGTCAA
Organism: Planctomycetota bacterium; assembly: GCA_028291545.1. Classification (GTDB taxonomy): domain Bacteria; phylum Planctomycetota; class Planctomycetia; order Isosphaerales; family Isosphaeraceae; genus JAQGHR01. Next base: position 162,170 of record JAQGHR010000057.1, read on the forward strand.
CGTGGACGAGGGCATGATCGACGGGGTCGCGGCGATGACCCGCTTCCTCAACATGATCTCGGCCGAGCCCAAGGTTCAGCCCGTCCCGATCATGATTGACAGCTCGAACTGGGACGTGATCGAAGCCGGGCTCAAGTGCGTCCAGGGTAAGTCCATCGTCAACTCGATCAGTCTGAAAGAGGGGGTCGAGAAGTTCCTGCATCAGGCCCGCCTGGTTCGCCGCTACGGCGCGGCCGTGGTGGTGATGGCGTTCACCGACGATGGTGTGATTCCGGGCATCCCGAAAGGGCAAGCGGTCACGCGGGAAGATAAGGTCACGATCTGCTCACACGCCTATAAGCTCCTGACCGAGGAAGTCGGCTTCCCCCCATCCGATATCATCTTCGACGCCAACATCCTCACGGTCGGCACCGGGATGGAGGAACACGCCAACTATGCCGTCGAGTTCATCGAGGCGGTTCGAGAGCTGAAGCGTCTCTTCCCCGAATCCAAGACCTCGGGCGGCGTCTCCAACGTCTCGTTCTCCTTCCGCGGAAACGACACGGTCCGGGAGGCGATGAATGCCGCGTTCCTCTATCACGCAATCAAGGCCGGGCTGGACATGGGGATCGTCAACCCCGGACAGCTCGAAGTCTACGAGGAGATCCCCAAGGAACTTCTGGAACGCGTCGAGGACGTGCTTCTGAACCGCCGACCCGACGCGACCGATCGCCTGACCGACTACGCGGAGACGGTGAAGAAGAAAGGCAAGAAGGCGGACACGAAGGCCCTCGCCTGGCGCGAGGCCCCGGTCAACGAGCGGCTCAAGCACGCGCTCATCCAGGGGATTACCGACTTCATCGACGCTGACACCGAGGAGGCTCGCCAGAACTTCGAGCGGCCGCTCTCGATCATCGAAGGGCCGCTGATGGACGGCATGAACGTCGTCGGCGACCTCTTCGGCGCGGGCAAGATGTTCCTGCCGCAGGTCGTCAAGTCCGCTCGAGTCATGAAAAAGGCTGTCGCGTATCTCATGCCGTTCATGGAAGCCGAGAAGCTCAAGAACGGCGGCGGCGAACGGCAAGCTCGGGGCAAGGTGGTCATCGCAACCGTCAAGGGGGACGTCCACGATATCGGCAAGAACATCGTCGGGGTCGTGCTTGGATGTAACGATTACGAGATCATCGACCTCGGCGTCATGGTCCCGTGCGAAACGATTCTTCGGGCCGCTCGCGAGCATTCCGCCGACATGGTGGGCCTGTCCGGCTTGATCACCCCGAGCCTTGAGGAGATGGTCCATGTCGCCCGCGAGATGCAACGCGAAGGGTTCACGATGCCCCTCCTCATCGGTGGTGCGACCACCAGCGCCCGCCACACGGCCGTGAAAATTGCGCCGGCCTATTCCGGCCCGGTGGTCCACGTCCGGGACGCCTCACGCTCGGTCAACGTGGTCGATCAACTCAATCGCGATGAGACCCGCCCTGAATTCGATCGCGAGAACCGAGCCTCGCAGGAAAGCGAACGCGTGTCCTTCTCGCGTCGTCGCCAGCGAAAGCTCGTGCCCTACGATGACACCGTGAAGCGGAAGTTTTCCATCGATTGGGCCATGTCTCACGTCCCCAAGCCGTCGTTCACCGGCGCCCGGGTCGTGCGAGACTTCCCCCTCGCGGAGCTCGTGCACTACATCGATTGGTCTCCGTTCTTCATGACCTGGGAATTGAAGGGTAAGTATCCGAAAATCTTTGACGATCCCCAGTTCGGAGCGGAGGCTCGGAAGACGTTCGATGAGGGCCAAGCCCTTCTGCAAAAGCTCGTGAGGACGGACGCCCTCAAGGCCCACGGCGTGTACGGCTTCTTCCCCGCCAATGCCGACGGCGAGGACGTCATCCTGTACCGCGACGAGACACGATCGAGTCAACTTGTCCGATTTCCCATGTTGCGGCAGCAATGGGAACGCGAAGGCCAGAAAGACTTCCGATCCCTGGCCGATTACGTCGCGCCGGTTGAGTCCGGGATCGCGGATTACGTCGGTGCGTTCGCCGTGACGGCCGGTCATGGAATCGAGTCGATCCTGGCCGAATGCCGCGCCGACCACGACGATTACTCGGCGATCATGGCCGAGGCGCTCGCGGACCGCTTGGTTGAGGCGTTTGCCGAACGGCTTCATCAGATGGCCCGTCGCGACTGGGGCTACGGCAGAGAGGAGCGGCTCTCACCCGAGGATCTGATCGAAGAGAAATATCATGGCATCCGTCCGGCACCAGGCTATCCATCCTGCCCGGATCACACGGACAAGGCCGCGATCTGGAAGCTTCTGGACGTCGAGGACTCGACCGGAATCCGCCTGACGGAGAGCTTCGCGATGTATCCCGGCGCGTCCGTGAGCGGCTTCTATTTCAGCCATCCCGAGGCGCGATATTTCGCCGTCGACCTCCTGACGAAAGACCAGGTCATTTCGTACGCCTCGCGGAAGCAGCGACCCGTCGCGGAGGTCGAACGTTGGCTCGCACCCAATCTTGGATATGACCCGGATTGATGCGAGGCGCATTCGGCGTCGGATTTGCTCCAACGGTCCTCGCGGAGAGGTCCGTATCGGCATCTCCGCGAGTATGAGCCATGAAACCTGACTTTTTCTCGGTGCCGGTCCTCGTTCTGATCGGTCTGGCTGGCGCCACGACAGGTCAGTCGACTTCGGATCCTCCGAATCAATCCAAGGCGACTCGATCGTCACCCTCGGAACGGCCCCAGGGCACGAGCAGCCGAAGGACCGGTTCGGACTATTCTTACTCTAACTCGTATCCATATCATTCGCGGACCGCACCGCAACCACCTCAGTATCACCGGGACTTCGATCCCGGCTATCGGAACCCCGGTGGCGTCGGTCGCAGAGCGGAATATTACGGGCCGCCCGAGACCTTCGAGAGGCCTTCAGTCCCCGAACGAGTCGCGCGGTTTGGCGACGGCCCTTCCGCAATCTCGCGAGAAGCCCAGATTCGCGCGCAACAACAAGGGATTGAACGAACCCAGACGCTCAATCAGCACATCGACGCGTATGGCCGCCCCCTGGGTGTCGGGTATGGATACGGATTCGGGTTCCTCGGAGGGATTCCCTTCTGAAAACGTCTCCTCAACCTCCCGGACCCTTGACCTCCTTCACGATCTTCGTCATCAGGCTCTGGGCTTCCTGCCGGTGCAAGAATCGTCCCTTGGCCGCGATCGCCGCCTCCAGGAGCGGCTTCGCTTCGCCGGCACGACCACGCTCGGCAAGGTAACGGGCGAATTCGAACACCAGGTCCGCGGAAAGTGGCCCCGAACCGGCCGCGGCGCTCAGGTAGCGCTCCGCATCCTCCGGGATTCCCGATCGAAGGGCGACGACACCTCGTACTGCAATGGCATCGGGCGATGAGGGAGCGAGCCTCAAGACCAGGTCGCAGACCTTCTGTGCTCGCCTTTTTTTGACCGGATCGGACTGTTCGACCAGGGATAAGGCCCAGAGTCCGCCGATACCCGCATCGGTTGGCGATTCGACGTGCAGGGCCTGGAACGTCTGTTCCGCTCGTTGAAAATCCTTCTTGAGTAGCAGGATCTGTCCGCGGAGCAATCTCGGTTCCACGGCCGTCGGTGCGTATTTTTCGGCCTGCTCGGCGTGCGCCTCGGCCTCGTCGATCCGGCCCCTGTCCACCAGCCACGAGGCAAACGCCATGTGAACCCTGGGATCGGTCGGCCCATAGGTCAGAGCGGCCTGGAAGCACTTCTCCGCCTTCGTCCCTTCCCCAGATTCCATGTACAGTGACGCCAGGATCGGCCCGGCCGGACCGAAATTCGTGTCGAGCGCGGCCGCCTTCTTCAACTCCTCGGCCGCGAGGTTCCGACGAGTCGTGCGAAAGAGGACCACGCCCAGCCTCTGGTGAGCCTCGGCGCTACGCGGGTCGATCGCCAGCCAGTTCCGGAGGATGGATTCCGCCGTGGCCCAGTCGCTCCGCTTCTCGGCGATCGCCGCCGGAGCCGCGAAGATATCGACCGTGGTCTCGGTCTTTCCTCGTGGCCTAACTGTGTTGCACGATCCCTCGGTCTTCGTGTATCACAGGCCGGTGACGCAACTGGGCATCGCCTTGAGGATTGCACCGGCGGAGCCGCGCCATGGACGATCTCTCCCGCTTCTGC